>NZ_JBITSJ010000004.1:4424-152774 GCF_044540525.1 Streptomyces sp. NPDC085932 | reverse complement strand
GGAGTGGCGGGATTTGAACCCACGACCTCTTCGTCCCGAACGAAGCGCGCTGCCAAGCTGCGCTACACCCCGATGTCGCTGCTGTCGCGGCGACGACGTTTACTTTAGCCCACCGGTGGCTAGAGACGAAATCCGGTTTTGCCGCGGTGGCGCATGAGGGCCGGGCGGGCGTGGTCCAGGCCCACCAGGAGCAGAGCCAGGGCGTACATGGCCAGGCCCAGGAGGAGCGCGTTGCCGAGGACGTGCTTGTAGCCGTCCTGGCCGACGTCCAGGAACGGGTAGAGGTAGCGGTCGGTCGTGCCCGGCAGGAGCAGCTCGCCCCGGGTGAGGGAGAAGGCCAGGTAGGCCAGGGGGTAGAGCAGCCAGGCCGGGGCGTGGCGCAGACGCAGGCGGCCCGGGCTCGTGAGCAGGAGCCAGTCCAGTACGGCCGCGATCGGCGTGACCGTGTGGAGCGTGTGGTGGGCCAGGGCCTGCCAGCCGGCCGGGGCGGCGGCCTCGCCCGTGAGGGAGAAGGGGCTCGCCTCGTTCGCGAGGAGCAGGTGGTGCACCAGGGCCGCGACGACGACGTAGAGCAGGGTCGCGCCCAGGAGGGAGCCGGGCAGGGGCCGGGCGGCCGTCCAGGCCCGGCGGGCCGAGAAGAGCATGACCACGGCCAGGAGCGCGTTCGCCTGGATCGCGAAGTAGCCCGCGACCCGGGACGGGTCGTCGAGGAGCAGTTCCAGGGTCACGCCGGCGGCCGCCGCGAGGGCGATCAGCAGGCGGTAGGCCGCCGCCGCGGGGCGGCGGACCGGCGTGACGACGGCGGTGGCCGGGACAGGGGAGGGCAGGAGCACCGGCTTGCGCGGGATCGCGGGGAGGTCCGGGATGTCCCTGGGTATCGGGGCTGTCATGCCCTCAAGCTGACAGAACCGGATAAAGGGGGCTATTCGGGCGCCGCTGTGTGGGTTATCCCGTTACCCCGTTGCCCCCTCTCCCGTGCTCCCGTGCCTCCTTCTCCCGTGCCCCACGATTCGTACTCCCGCTACTCCCGCCCCACCAGCGTCAGCAGCGTCGCCTCCGGCGGGCACGCGAAGCGGACCGGCGTGTAGCGGTTCGTGCCGCAGCCGGCCGAGACGTGAAGGTAGGACGTACGGCCCTCGGCCGAGTGCGTGGACAGGCCCTTCACCCGGTCCGTGTCCAGGTCGCAGTTGGTGACCAGGGCGCCGTAGAAGGGGATGCAGAGCTGGCCGCCGTGGGTGTGGCCGGCCAGGATCAGGGGGTAGTCGTCGGCCGTGAAGGCGTCCAGGGAGCGCAGGTACGGGGCGTGGACCACCCCCATCGAGAAGTCGGCGGACTCCGACGGGCCGCCGGCGACCCGCTCGTAGCGGTCCCTCTTGATGTGCGGGTCGTCCAGGCCGGTCAGTTCCAGCGACAGGCCGTCGATCTTGAGCGTGCCGCGCGTGTTCGTGAGGTTGAGCCAGCCCGCCGCGTCGAAACCGTCCCGCAGGTCCTCCCACGGGTTGTGCACCGCGCCGACCGCCGGCTCGTTGCCGTTCAGGCCGTGGCGGCCCTGGGCCTTCTCCAGCAGGTAGCGGGCGGGGTTGCGCAGCTTGGGGCCGTAGTAGTCGTTGGAGCCGAAGACGTACGCGCCCGGGAACTCCATCAGCGGGCCGAGGGCGTCCAGGACCTCCGGGACGCCCTCCGGGTCGGAGAGGTTGTCGCCGGTGTTGATCACGAAGTCGGGACGCAGACCGGCCAGGGACCGCAGCCAGCGCTGCTTCTTGCGCTGGCCGCCGACCATGTGGATGTCGGAGACCTGCAGCACACGCAGGGGGCGCATTCCCGGGGGCAGGACCGGGACGGTGACCCGGCGGAGGCGGAAGGAGCGGGCCTCGAAACCCGCCGCGTACAACAGACCGGCGGCACCAGCCGCCGCGATTCCCAGGGGGACTCCGTATCGCGCGCGCATACGACCATCGTGTCAGACCGCGCGGGATGCCCGCGTCCGGCGGTGCGTGAAATGGCCCGCCGCGACGGGGCCTTGCGCTGCCGCCCCGTAAATGGAGGGGCACCTTTCCCGTCGCACCTGCGACAATCGACCCCATGACCACGCTCAAGTCGAAGCTGCAGGATGACCTCAACGCCGCGATCAAGGAGCGCGACGAGCTGCGCTCCTCGACGCTCCGGCTGACGCTCGCCGCGATCACCAAGGAGGAGGTCGCGGGCAAGGAGAAGCGCGAGCTCTCCGATGACGAGGTGCAGAAGGTGATCACCCGCGAGGCGAAGAAGCGGCGCGAGGCGGCCGAGGCCTTCGCGCAGGGTGGTCGGGCCGAGCAGGCGGAGCGGGAGAAGGCGGAGGGCGAGGTGCTCGCCGGTTACCTGCCCAAGCAGCTGTCCGACGAGGAGCTCCAGCAGATCGTGGCCCAGGCCGTCGAGGAGGCCAAGGCGGCCGGTGCGGAGGGGCCGCGGGCCATGGGCGCGGTCATGAAGATCGTGAACCCGAAGGTGGCGGGACAGGCCGAGGGCGGCCGCGTCGCCGCCGCGGTGAAGAAGCTGCTGGCGGGCTGACCGCCCGACCCCGGTGGTACCCGGTACACCGGTGGTACCCGGTACACCGGTGGTACCCGGTACACCGGTGGTACCCGGTACACCGGTACGCCGGGAGAACGGATGCGGCCCCCTCCGACCGTACGGTCGGAGGGGGCCGCATCCGTTTCGTCAGCCGGCCGAGTCACCGGCCGGCCACGTCAGCCGAAGCCCGGCCGGCCACGTCAGCCGAAGCGGCCTCCGTTGCCGTTGCCGCCTCCGTTGTCCTGCCCCCGGAAGAAGCCCTCCGGGAGGGAGAACGACGGGGTCGGAAGAGGGTCGCCGCCTCCGCCTCCGCCGTTGTTGTTGCCCCCGACCAGGCCGCCGAAGAGGCCGTCGTTGCCGCCATTGCCGCCATTGCCGCCGTTGTCGCCGTTGTTGCCGTCGTCACGGCCGCCGTCGTCGCCCCGGTCCCCGTCGCCGCGGTCGCGGTCGATGCCGTCGGGGATGTGGACGTCGTTGAACCGCTCGACGGGCTTGCCCTCCAGCGCGCCGGACATCATGTCGCGCCAGATCGGTCCGGGCACCTCACCACCGAAGACCTTGCTGTGCGAGCGGCCGCCGATGGTGATGTTGACCATCTTCCGCTTGTGCGCCGGGTCGCCGACCCACACCGCACCGGCCATGTTCGGCGTGTAGCCCACGAACCAGGCCGCGTAGCGCTCGTCCGTCGTACCCGTCTTGCCCGCGCTGGGGCGGCCGTCCAGGCCCGCCTTCGAACCTGTGCCGTCCTCGACGACGCCCTTCAGCAGCCCGTTGATCGTGTCGGCGGTCTCCTCCGACATGGCGCGCGAGCACGTCGACTTCGGAACCTCGAGCTTCTTGGACGCGTCGCCGACCCGCTGGCTGACCGACTCGATGGCGACCGGCGTGCAGTACATGCCCCGCGAGGCGAAGGTCGCGTACGCGTTCGCCATGGTCAGCGGGGACATCTCCTGCGTGCCGAGAGCGATGGACGGCACCTGCGGCATCTTGTCGCCGTCGGCCCGCACGACGCCCATCTTCTTCGCCATGGTCGTCACCGGGCAGATGCCGATGTCGCTGATCATCTGCACGTAGTAGGTGTTGACCGACTTGGCGGTCGCCTCCTTCATGTCGTACGGGCCGACCTCGGACTCGTTCTCGTTCTCCAGCCGGGCCGGGTTGCTGCGGTCGTTCTGCCAGGTCTTGCCGTCACAGGCCGAGACCGGCGAGGGGTAGGCCATCTGGTACGGCGACGAGTACACCTTGTTCGACGGCATGCCGTCCTCCAGGGCGGCCGCGGCCACGATCGGCTTGAACGTCGAACCGGGCTGGTAGCCCATGCCGCCGCCCATGCCCTGGTCGACGGAGAGGTTGATCTGCGTCTCGTTCTTCTTGAATCCGTACGGACGCGACTGGCCCATGGCGAGGATCTTGCCGGTGCCGGGCTGGACGACCGTGGCGGCCGTGGCCACCTCGTCGCTCTTGTAGACGTGGTCCTTGATGGACCGCTGGGCCGCGTCCTGGGCCTGCGGGTCCATCGTCGTGCGGATGGTGAGACCGCCCTGGTTCCAGATCTTCGCCCGGGCCTTGCGGGACTTGCCGAAGACCGGGTCCGTCAGGAAGACCTCGCGCACGTAGTCGCAGAAGAAGCCCGCGCCCTTGACCGCCGTGATGCAGCCGTTGCGGGGCTTGCTGACCTTCAGGCCCAGCGGGGCCTTCATCGCCTCGGCGGCCTGCGCCCGCGAGATGTCGCCGACCTCGGCCATGCGGCGCAGCACGATGTTGCGGCGCTTGGTGGCCTCCGCCTCGTCGTTGACCGGGTCGTACCGGCTGGGCGACTGGACGATGCCGGCGAGGAGGGCCGCCTCCTGGACGTTCAGGTTCTTGGCCGACTTGGAGAAGTAGCGCCGGGCCGCGGCCTCGACGCCGTAGGCCTGCTGGCCGAAGAACGTGATGTTCAGGTAGTTCTCGAGGATCTTCTTCTTGCCCAGCTCCTCCTCGACCTGGATCGCGTACTTGAGCTCGCGGATCTTGCGGCCGATGGTCTGCTGGGTGGCCTGGGCGACCTTCGTCGGGTCGTCGCCGGCCTCCTCGACGAAGACGTTCTTCACGTACTGCTGCGTCAGCGTCGAGGCGCCCTGGGCGACCTCACCGCTGCGGGCGTTCTTGTTGAGGGCACGCAACACGCCCTTGAGGTCGACCGCTCCGTGCTCGTAGAAGCGCGAGTCCTCGATCGCGACGATCGCCTTCTGCATGTACGGCGACATGTCCTTGAGGGGGACCACCGTACGGTCGCGCGAGTAGACGGTGGCGATCTGGCCGCCGTCCGCGTCGAGGATGGTGGTCCGCTGACTCAGCGGCGGGGTCTTGAGGTTGGCCGGGAGCTCGTCGAAGCTCTCGACCGATCCCTTCGCCGCCAGCCCCAGCGCACCCACCGCGGGCAGCGCGATGCCGGCCAGCACGGCCCCCGCGAGGACACTGACACCGAGGAACTTGGCGGCCTGCTGCGTGGGAGACAGACCACCGCCCGAGCGCTTCTTTGGCATGAGGGCAGCCTACGTTCTCATTCGCCGGACAGGCGTATATGCCTTGGCCTAAGCTGCTCCCAACTGTCACAGCAGTGAGGCCACGTATCAATACGTCCGGCGACCCCGAATCGTTCCGGATGTTCCCCAACTTTTTTGGTGGGTCGTGTCCGAATCCGCCTTGTGTGTCATACGGCGTCCGTTGTGACGCAACTGAACTGTCCCGTTTTGGCGGGAAAGTCATGTATGTCACCAGCTCACTCCCCCGGGTGATCTGCCGCTTACCCATAGTCCGTTCGGACCATTCAAGATTGGGCCCGCTGGGGGTGTTGCGCTGTGCCCACCTTCCGTAACGTCCTCAACTGGCGGCGGTGAATATGCCGCTGCCGCCGTGGGGGAGCCTCGATTCGGGAGAGGACGGCGCCGGTATGGGCTGGGTAACCGACTGGAGTGCGCAGGCGGCCTGCCGCACTACCGATCCGGATGAACTGTTCGTTCAAGGAGCAGCGCAGAACAGGGCCAAGGCGGTGTGCACCGGATGCCCGGTGCGCACGGAGTGCCTGGCCGACGCGCTGGACAACCGCGTCGAGTTCGGCGTGTGGGGAGGCATGACGGAGCGGGAGCGCCGCGCACTGCTGCGCAGGCGGCCGACGGTGACCTCCTGGCGCCGGCTGCTGGAGACGGCGCGCACGGAGTACGAGCGCGGCACGGGTGTCGTGCCCCTCGACGACGACGAGATCTACGAGAACTACGCGGCGGTGAGCTGAGCTCCTCCGGGAGCTCCGCAGGTCCGAGGGCCCTTCACCGGGCCCTTCGCCATCACCGGGCCCTTCGCCATCACCGGGCCCTTCGCCGTCACCGGGCCTTCCGCCGTCACCAGGCTCTTCGCCGTTACAGGGCTGTTCGTCGTGCCGGCGCTGTCCCAGGGCTTCGCCTGGGCGTGCTCAGGCACTCAGGCAGGTGCCCCGGGCACCTCGGCCGGGTCGGGCAGCTCGCGCTCGTCGGCGGCGAGGCGGTCGCCGATGGCGCGCAGTCCCGCGAGGTCGTGCACATCGCCGGGCAGCGCGGCCACTTCCGTCACGGCCACCTCGGGGTGGAGCGCGGTGAAGCGGTCACGTGTGCGCTGCTCACGGGAGAGCAGCTGCATCCGGTCGGCGTGCAGCCTCAGCAGGCCGGCCGTGAGCTGGTCGACGGACCGCTCGGCCGAGCCGGGCTCCTGGGCGTCCTCGCTGCCTTCGGTGTCCTCTGCGTCCTCGGCGGGGGAGCCACCGTCGGATGCCGGACCAGCGGCACGAGCTGGTGTTTCGGGCGTGGGAGAGTCTGAACTGTCCTGTGCGTCGGGGGAGTTACGAAGTACTGCTTTCCCGCCCTCCTGATCCACAATGCGGGGTTCTTCAAGATTTTCCGCGGCGGCGAGTGCCCGCTCGGCCGACAGCCGGTCGGCGCCGCTGCCGTGGACCCGGTTGAGCACCAGACCCGCCAGCGGCATGTCCTCCGCGGCCAGGCGCTCCACGAAGTAGGCGGCCTCGCGCAGCGCGTCCCGCTCCGGGGCCGCGACCACGAGGAAGGCCGTGCCGGGGGCCTGGAGCAGCTTGTACGTGGCGTCCGCGCGCGTGCGGAAGCCGCCGAAGGTGGTGTCCATCGCGGAGACGAACGTCTGGACGTCCTTCAGGAGCTGACCGCCCAGCAGCTTGCCGAGGGTGCCGGTCATCATCGACATGCCGACGTTCAGGAACTTCATCCCGGCGCGGCCGCCCAGCTTCGCCGGGGCCGTCAGCAGCCGGATCAGCCGCCCGTCCAGGAACGACCCGAGCCGCTTGGGCGCGTCCAGGAAGTCCAGTGCCGAGCGCGACGGCGGGGTGTCGACGACGATCAGGTCCCACTCGTCCCGGGAGCGAAGCTGCCCGAGCTTCTCCATCGCCATGTACTCCTGCGTGCCCGCGAAGCCCGCAGAGAGCGACTGGTAGAAGGGATTGCCCAGGATGGCCGCCGCCCGCTCGGGGTCCGCGTGCGCCTCGACGATCTCGTCGAAGGTGCGCTTCATGTCGAGCATCATCGCGTGCAGCTCACCGCCCGCGGAGTCGTCGATGCCCTTCACCCGGCGCGGGGTGTTGTCCAGGGAGTCGATGCCCATGGACTGGGCGAGCCGGCGGGCCGGGTCGATGGTCAGCACGACGACCTTGCGGCCCCGCTCGGCCGCGCGCAGGCCCAGCGCTGCGGCCGTCGTGGTCTTGCCGACCCCGCCCGAGCCGCAGCAGACCACGATCCGGGTCTTCGGGTCCTGGAGCAGCGGATCCACGTCGAGCAGGCGCGCGGGGGCGAGGTGGGGGCGGGCCGCGTCGTGCGCGTGGGCCGGGTCCGGACGGCTCATGACATCCCCTGCTTCCGACTCGTGACGGTCCTTGCCTGTCCCGGCCCCCTGACGGGCGACTCCGCCTGCCCCAGCCGGCTCATGACACGCCGTGCCCGTCCCACCGGGCCCGTGCTCGTGGCGGGCCTTGCCTGTCCCGCCCGGCCCGTGCTCGTGGCGGGCCTTGCCTTTCCCGCCCGGCTCGTGCCCGTGGCGGGTCCTGCCGGTCCCCGGCTCATGACACGTCCTGCTCGCGCAGTTCACGGGCCAGCTCGTACAGCCCCGCCAGGTCCATGCCCTCGGTGAACAGCGGCAGTTCGTGCAGCGGCAGGCCCAGCTCGGCGAGGGCCGCGCGCTGCTCGTGCTCCAGCGCGTACCGCTCGGCGTACTCCTCGGCCTGCGTGAGCAGCGGGTCCACCAGCCGCTCCGCGTGCCCGCCGCGCCGCGCCCCGCCGAGCCCGGCGGACGACAGCGACCGTGCGACAGAGGAACGCGGGACCGTGCGTACGAGTTCCAGGTCGGCCGCGTCCAGCACCTCCGGCCGCACCATGTTCACGATGATCCGCCCCACCGGCAGCCGCGCCGACCGCAGCTCGGCGATGCCGTCCGCGGTCTCCTGGACGGGCATCTCCTCCAGCAGCGTGACCAGGTGCACGGCCGTCTCGGGCGACTTCAGCACCCGCATCACGGCCTGCGCCTGATTGTGTATCGGGCCGATCTTCGCCAACCCCGCCACCTCGTCGTTGACGTTCAGGAAACGGGTGATGCGCCCGGTGGGCGGGGCGTCCATGACGACGTAGTCGTACACGAACCGGCCGCTGCGCTCCTTGCGCCGCACCGCCTCGCAGGCCTTGCCGGTCAGGAGGACGTCCCTGAGGCCGGGCGCGATGGTGGTCGCGAAGTCGATCGCGCCGAGCTTCTTCAGCGCCCGCCCGGCGCTGCCCAGCTTGTAGAACATCTGGAGGTAGTCCAGAAGGGCCAGTTCGGGGTCGATGGCCAGTGCGTACACCTCCCCGCCCCCGGGAGCGACGGCGATCTTCCGCTCCTCATAAGGCAGCGCTTCGGTCTCGAAGAGCTGCGCGATGCCCTGACGGCCCTCGACCTCGACGAGAAGCGTTCGCTTCCCCTCCGTGGCCAGGGCCAGCGCTAGGGCCGCGGCCACCGTGGTCTTGCCGGTACCGCCCTTGCCGCTGACGACCTGGAGCCTGCTCACGTATTCGAGCCTAACCAGTCCGTGCCCGGGCTACGCGGGAGGCTGTGGACAACCCGTGCCGGGGCCGGCCCCGGACCGCGGCCGTGACCCCGCTCGGACAGGGGCTAAAGTCGGCCGCATGACCAAGTGGGAATACGCAACCGTGCCGCTGCTCGTCCACGCCACGAAGCAGATTCTGGACACCTGGGGCGAGGACGGCTGGGAGCTCGTCCAGGTCGTGCCCGGGCCGAACAACCCCGAGCAGCTCGTCGCCTACCTGAAGCGGGAGAAGCAGTAATGGGCGCCGTCGAGGCGAAGCTGGCCGAGCTCGGCCTGGCCCTGCCCGACGTCGTCCCGCCGCTCGCCGCGTACCAGCCGGCCGTGCAGTCCGGCCCGTACGTCTACACCGCCGGGCAGCTGCCGATGGTGGACGGCAAGCTTCCGGTCACCGGCAAGGTCGGCGCGGAGGTCACCCCGGAGGAGGCCAAGGAGCTGGCACGCACGTGTGCGCTGAACGCCCTGGCCGCCGTGAAGTCCGTCGCCGGTGACCTGGACCGCATCGCGCGCGTGGTGAAGGTCGTCGGCTTCGTCGCCTCGGCCTCGGACTTCACGGGCCAGCCCGCCGTGCTGAACGGCGCGAGCGAGCTGCTCGGCGAGGTCCTCGGCGACAAGGGCGTGCACGCGCGCAGCGCGGTCGGCGTGGCGGTGCTGCCGCTGGACGCGCCGGTGGAGGTCGAGATCCAGGTGGAGCTCGCGTAGCACCCCGTCACCCGCCCGAGCTGCGCGATCCGCCCCCCGGGGGCCACTCGAACATCCGCCCGTCACGGGATAGCCTCGCGCCCATGGCGAACGGTCAGTGGTACCCCCCGGAGTGGCCGGACCGCATCCGCGCACTCGCGGCCGGCACCCTCACCCCGGTGACCCCCAGGCGCGCGGCCACCGTCATGCTCCTGAAGGACACGGGCGGCGGCCCGGCCGTCCACATGCTGCGCCGACGCGCCTCCATGGCCTTCGCCGGAGGCGCGTACGCGTATCCGGGCGGCGGCGTCGATCCGCGCGACGACGAGCACCACGTCCGCTGGGCGGGCCCCACGCGCGCGTGGTGGGCGGACCGGCTCGGCGTCGACGAGACGGCCGCCCAGGCGATCGTCTGCGCGGCCGTGCGGGAGACGTACGAGGAGGCGGGCGTGCTGCTCGCCGGCCCGGCGCCCGACGCGGTCGTCGGGGACACCACCGGCGCCGACTGGGAGGCCGACCGTGCCGCCCTGGTCGCGCGGGACCTGTCCTTCGCCGAGTTCCTGGACCGCCGCGGACTGGTCCTGCGCTCGGACCTGCTCGGCGCCTGGACGCGCTGGATCACCCCCGAGTTCGAGGCCCGCCGCTACGACACCTTCTTCTTCGTGGCCGCCCTCCCCGAGGGGCAGCGCACCCGCAACGCCTCCACGGAGGCCGACCGCACGGTGTGGATCGCCCCGCGCGAGGCGGCCGCCGGGTACGACCGGGGCGAGCTGCTGATGATGCCGCCGACCATCTCGACACTGCGCCAGCTGACGGCGTACGGGACGGCCGCCGAGGCCCTCGCCGCGGCCCCCGGCCGTGACCTCACGCCCGTGCTGGCCACCGCCCGGCTGGTGGACGGCGAGATCGTGCTCTCCTGGCCCGGCCACGACGAGTTCACCAAGCACATCCCGACCGCCCCGACCGGTGGAGCCCCCGCATGACGGACGCAGCAGCCCTTCCCGGCCGCCCCCGGGGCGGGGCCCTCTCGGGGCCCGCCACCGCGCGGGCCGTCAACGTCCTGGCCCCCAACCCGTCGGCGATGACCCTCGACGGCACGAACACCTGGATCCTGTCCGAGCCGGACTCCGACCTCGCCGTCGTGGTCGACCCCGGCCCGCTGGACGAAGGACACCTGCGCCAGGTCGTCGCCACCGCCGAGCGGGCCGGCCGGCGCGTCGCCCTGACCCTGCTGACCCACGGCCACCCGGACCACGCCGCGGGCGCCGCCCGGTTCGCCGAGCTGACCGGCACGCGCGTGCGTGCCCTGGATCCGGCGCTGCGCCTCGGCGACGAGGGGCTGGCCGCCGGGGACGTCGTCACCACCGGCGGGCTGGAACTCCGCGTCGTCCCCACGCCCGGCCACACGTCGGACTCCCTCTGCTTCCACATCCCGGCCGACGGGGCGGTCCTGACCGGTGACACGGTCCTGGGCCGCGGCACCACGGTCGTGGCCCACCCGGACGGCCGTCTCGGCGACTACCTGGACTCCCTGCGCCGCCTGAGGTCCCTCACGGTCGACGACGGCGTCCACACGGTCCTGCCGGGCCACGGGCCGGTCCTGGAGGACGCCCAGGGCGCCGTCGAGTACTACCTCGCCCACCGTGCCACCCGCCTCGCCCAGGTCGAGACCGCCGTCGAGGACGGCCACCGCTCCCCGGCCGAGGTCGTCGCCCACGTCTACGCCGACGTCGACCGCTCCCTGTGGCCGGCGGCGGAACTGTCCGTGCGGGCGCAGCTGGACTACCTGGAGGAGCACGGGCTCATCTAGGGGCTCCCCTCACACGGGCCCGAGGGCGCTAGGACCAGCCCGGAGGGCGGGGCGCTTTGACGCCGTGCACGCGCGCGTACTCCCCGGCGAGCCAGGGCCCGAGATCGTCCGCGTAGGACCTGAGGACGACGGCGTCGCCCGTCGGCTCCAGGCCCAGCACGGCCGCGTCCCGCAGCTGCCCGGCACGCTCCGGGTAGAACCCGGCGAACGCCTCGGCCATCTCCCGCAGATTGCTGGTCCATCCGTTCCAGCGGGGCATGACGAGGGTGAAGCCGGTGCGGACGAGGTGCCGGGACAGGGAACGCACCAGCGGGCGACGGGCCTCGGCCGTGTCCTCCGCCTCGTCGATCCGCCGGCGCCAGCGGGGCAGGAGCAGGTGCAGATCGCCGTTGGTCTCGCGGGCCAGCAGGGTGTCGGGGCGGTAGCGGGGCAGCCGCGCGGCCAGGTCCTCGCCCAGCAGCGGTGTGCACAGACAGGCGACGAACCAGCCCAGGTCGTACCGCTCCAGGTCGCTCAGCAGCCGCGCCCGGCTGAACAGCAGGGTGCCGCACCCGTCGATCTGGCCGAACTCCCCGTCCAGCGCCGCACCGAGCGCGAGGGCGTCGGCCCGGTCCGCCCCGGTCGGCTCCTCGTGCAGGGCGAGCAGCAGGTCGAGGTCGCTGCGGCCCACGCGCGCGGTGCCGCGCGGAACGGACCCGTAGAGGTACGCGCTGTGCAGCCGGGGGCCGAACACGTCCGTCAGGCGCTTCCTGGTCGCGGCGACGACCGGGCGGAAGGGGCGGGGCACGCGCGCGAGGGAGCCCTCGCGGACCAGGAAGCCCTGTGCGTCGAGTCCGGGGCGGGCCGTGGTGCCGCCGGTCCCGCGGTCACGCGCGCCGCCGGTCAGTCGGTTGCTCGCGCTGCCGCTCATGCGGTCACTCGCGCTGCCGTTCATGCGGTCACTCGTGCTGCCGGTCATGTGGTCACTGTGGCGCGAGCGGGCTCGCGGCGCCGCCGGTTTTCCAGGCGTTGTCCCGGGGCGTTCACGACGTCGGGCCCCGTCTCCCGAGGAGGCAGGGCCCGATGACGTACGGCCGGGTTCGCGTCAGCGCGAGCGCTTGGCGAGGCGCTCCACGTCCAGGAGGATCACCGCGCGGGCCTCCAGGCGCAGCCAGCCACGCTGGGCGAAGTCCGCCAGGGCCTTGTTGACCGTCTCGCGGGACGCGCCGACCAGCTGGGCGAGCTCCTCCTGCGTGAGGTCGTGCACCACGTGGATGCCCTCCTCCGACTGCACGCCGAACCGGCGCGACAGGTCGAGCAGGGCGCGGGCGACACGACCCGGCACGTCCGAGAAGACGAGGTCGGACATCGCGTCGTTGGTCTTGCGCAGCCGGCGGGCGACGGCGCGCAGGAGCGCCGAGGCCACCTCGGGCCGGGCGTTCAGCCAGGGCTGGAGGTCGCCGTGGCCGAGGCCGAGCAGCTTCACCTCGGTCAGCGCGGTGGCCGTGGCCGTGCGCGGACCCGGGTCGAACAGCGACAGCTCGCCGATGAGCTCGCCGGGGCCGACCACGGCCAGCATGTTCTCCCGGCCGTCGGGGGACGTGCGGTGCAGCTTGACCTTGCCCTCGGTGACCACGTAGAGGCGGTCACCGGGGTCGCCCTCGTGGAACAGCGAGTCACCGCGGGCGAGGGTCACCTCACTCATGGAGGCGCGGAGCTCCGCGGCCTGCTCGTCATCGAGCGCCGCGAAGAGCGGATTGCGCCGCAGAACGTCGTCCACGAGTTCTCTCCCTTTCGACCTGCTCAGGGGATCTTGCTCCCCCGCGTACCAGGGGACCGTGGTGCCCATTTTGCCGGACGGTCCAAGCAGTGTGATCTGTCACAAGGATGCCGCACAGGTGTCCCGGGGTACGCGGCAGGGGTCCAATTGGGCGCCGATCTTCGAGGGCCGGGGCGGATGTCAGTGCCTGGCCTTAGGCTGGCCGGGTGTCCAAATCGCCGGTGAGAGCACAGGCCGAGGGGGCTGCGCGGGTGGTTGTACGTCGCGATTCCGCTGTGGGCGAACAGAGCCCCGATGGCGGTAGGAAAACGGCGAAAGCGACAGGGGCGGCCGAGAGGAAGGCTGCTCCTGCGAAGAAGCCCGCGCCTGCGAAGAAAGCGGCTGCTGCGAGTGATGCCGCTTCCGCGGAGAAGGCGGCTGCCGCCAAGAAGGCCGCTTCTGTGAAGAAGGCAGCGACCGCCAAGAAGGCGACCCCCGCGAAGAAGGCGGCTCCGGTCAAAAAGGCCCCCGCCGCCAAGAAGGTCGCCGTCGCGCCCAAGAAGGCCACGGCCCGGGTCAAGGGCACGGCCCCCGCGAAGGCCGTCGTCCACCCGCCGGGCGGCGAGTCGCGCACGGCGCTGGTGCGCCGGGCCCGCCGGATCAACCGCGAGCTCGCCGAGGTCTATCCGTACGCCCACCCCGAGCTGGACTTCGACAACCCCTTCCAGCTCGTCGTCGCCACGGTGCTCTCCGCGCAGACCACCGACCTGCGCGTCAACCAGACGACCCCCGCCCTCTTCGCCAAGTACCCCACCCCGGAGGACCTGGCCGCCGCCGACCCGGAGGAGGTCGAGGAGATCCTGCGCCCGACCGGCTTCTTCCGGGCCAAGACGAAGTCGGTCATAGGGTTGTCGAAGGCCCTGGTCGAGGAGTTCGGCGGCGAGGTGCCCGGCCGGCTGGAGGACCTGGTCAAACTGCCCGGCGTCGGCCGCAAGACGGCGTTCGTCGTGCTCGGCAACGCCTTCGGGCGCCCCGGCATCACCGTCGACACGCACTTCCAGCGCCTGGTGCGCCGCTGGCAGTGGACCGCCGAGACCGACCCGGACAAGATCGAGGCCGCGGTCGGCGCGCTCTTCCCGAAGAGCGACTGGACGGACCTCTCGCACCACGTCATCTGGCACGGCCGCCGTATCTGCCACGCCCGCAAGCCCGCGTGCGGCGCCTGCCCGATCGCCCCGCTCTGCCCCGCGTACGGGGAGGGCGAGACGGACCCGGAGAAGGCGAGGAAGCTCCTCAAGTACGAGAAGGGCGGCTTCCCGGGGCAGCGTCTGCGGCCCCCGCAGGCGTACCTGGACGCGGGCGGCAAACCGGCCCCGCCGCTGGGGGCCGGATGAGGTGCCCCACCGGCGGTACGGCCCGCCCGGTCCGTCCCGCGCCCCGCGGCGGAGAGCCGGCGGGGCGCGCTGCTGATCGTGCGAGCCGCCGCGTGCGTCCCGCGCGCCCTCCCGGCCGCTCCACGAGCCCCCCGCAGGGTGGATCGCGTTCCGTTCCGGAACGATCGCGGGGGTGCCGGGCGTTGGAAGCGGCAGGACGACGGGGGTGGCGATGACGCGGGCGAGCGGCACACAGGGCGGGCCGGTGACGGTGACCAAGGAGGGCCTGCCCGCCTGGCTGGACCCGGTGGTGCACGCCGTGGAGACGGTCCGGCCGACGCAGCTCAGCCGCTTCCTGCCGCCGAAGGACGGCGCCGGGCGGCAGTCCGCCGTGCTGGTCCTCTTCGGGGAGGGCGAGCGCGGGCCCGAGCTGCTGCTGATGGAGCGCGCGAGCTCCTTGCGGGCACACGCCGGCCAGCCCTCGTTCCCGGGCGGCGCCCTCGACCCGGAGGACGGCGATCCACAGGGTGACGGTCCGCTGCGCGCCGCCCTGCGCGAGGCGGAGGAGGAGACGGGCCTCGCCCCGGCCGGCGTCCAGCTGTTCGGCGTCCTGCCCCGTCTCTACATCCCGGTCAGCGGTTTCGTCGTGACACCGGTGCTGGGCTGGTGGCGCGAGCCGAGCCCGGTCGGCGTCGTCGATCCGAACGAGACGGCCAGGGTCTTCACCGTCCCCGTGGTGGATCTCACGGACCCGGCGAACAGGGCGACCACGGTCCACCCCAGCGGCCATCGAGGTCCGGCATTTCTGGTCGAATCAGCCCTTGTCTGGGGTTTCACGGCCGGAATCATCGACCGGTTGCTGCACTACGCGGGCTGGGAGCGGCCCTGGGACCGGGAGAAGCAGGTCCCGCTCGACTGGCGCGCATGACAGGGTGGCCTTCGTGAACGTGCTGGACATCTTGTTGCTGGTCGCCGCCGTGTGGTTCGCGGTCGTCGGGTACCGCCAGGGGTTCGTCGTCGGCATCCTGTCGGTGATCGGCTTCCTGGGCGGTGGCCTCGTCGCGGTCTACGTGCTGCCCGTCATCTGGGACGCGCTCACGGACAACGCGGAGGTGAGCACGACCGCGGCCGTCGTGGCGGTCGTCGTCGTCATCGTCTGCGCCTCCGTCGGCCAGGCCCTCACCACCCACCTTGGCAACAAGCTGCGCCGGCACATCACCTGGTCCCCGGCCCGGGCGCTGGACGCCACCGGCGGTGCCCTGGTCAACGTCGTGGCGATGCTCCTGGTCGCCTGGCTGATCGGCTCGGCCCTCGCGGGGACGACCCTGCCGACGCTCGGCAAGGAGGTCCGCAACTCCAAGGTGCTGCTCGGCGTCTCCCAGGCGCTGCCGGACCAGGCCGCCACCTGGTTCGCGGACTTCTCCTCCGTCCTTGCGCAGAACGGCTTCCCACAGGTCTTCAGCCCGTTCGCGAACGAGCCGATCACCGACGTCCGGCCGCCCGACCCGGCCCTGGCGAACAGCCCGGTCGCGACCCGTGCCCAGCGCTCCATCGTCAAGGTCATGGGCACGGCCCCGAGCTGCGGCAAGGTCCTGGAGGGCACCGGTTTCGTCTTCGCCGACCGCCGGGTCATGACCAACGCGCACGTGGTGGGCGGCGTCGACGAGCCCACCGTGCAGATAGGCGGCGAGGGCAGGAAGTACGACGCCACGGTCGTGCTCTACGACTGGCGGCGCGACATCGCCGTCCTGGACGTGCCGGACCTCAAGGCACCCGCGCTGCGCTTCACCACCGGCGACGCGAGCAGCGGAGACGGCGCGATCGTCGCGGGTTTCCCGGAGAACGGGGCGTACGACGTGCGGGCCGCGCGCGTGCGAGGGCGCATCACGGCCAACGGCCCGGACATCTACCACCGCGGCACGGTCCGCCGCGACGTCTACTCCCTGTACGCGACCGTCCGCCAGGGCAACTCCGGCGGCCCGCTCCTCACGCCCGACGGCAAGGTCTACGGCGTGGTGTTCGCCAAGTCCCTCGACGACGCCGAGACGGGATACGCGCTCACCGTCGACGAGATCCAGGACGACATCACCAAGGGCCGCACCGCCAACCGGCAGGTGGGCAGCGACAGCTGCGCCCTCTAGGGACGGTCCTGGAGCCGGGTGCGCCGGCGCGTCACGCGCGTGTCACTCGCGGGGGTGACGCGTCAGTCGCGTGTGTGGCGCAGTCGTACGGAGACCCAGCGGGCCCGGCGGCGGAGGATGCGCGGGATCCCGACCCTGGGGTCGGCGGTCGCCATCTGCGGTGCACCGCTGCGTTGGTGGGGGTTCGCTCCGCCCGCCGAGCGGCGATTGCGGCTTGCGTCACTGTAATCGTGCGTCCAGCCCATACCCCGACGTGTGCCCCCGCCGCATGGTCGATAACCGCCTCCGGCGGGTCCAATTGGCCTATGCGCCGGGCAAGTGGCCGTTCGTAGGACATGCGTTCAGGCGGGGCGTACCGGACGGGGTCGCGCGGTCACCGATCGGGTTCGGGATCCCGCAGCCAGTTGATGAGCTCCGACGAGAAGGCGACCGGGTCCTCCTCGTGCGGGAAGTGGCCGAGGCCGTCGAACAGCCGCCAGCGGTAGGGGGCTTCGACGTACTCGCCGGAGCCGGCCGCGCTGCGCGTGCGCATCACGGGGTCGAGCGAGCCGTGCAGATGGAGCGTCGGCACGCGCACCGGCCGCTTCATCCGCCGGTTGAACTGGATGCCGTCCGGGCGGGCCAGGGAGCGCACCATCCAGCGGTACGGCTCGACCGCGCAGTGGGCCGCCGAGGGGATGCACATGGCGCGGCGGTAGTTCTCCAGCGCCTCCTCCTCCGGGGGGCGCGGCCCGGACCACTCCTGGATCAGCCCGGCCACGAGCGCTCCGTCGTCGGCGGTGAGCTGGCGTTCCGGGATCCAGGGCCGCTGGAACCCCCAGATGTGTGAACCGGCGCGGGTCTGCTTGACGTCCCGCAGCATGGCCGAGCGCCAGCGCCGCGGGTGCGGCATGGAGGCGACCGCCAGCCGCCGCACCAGCTTCGGGCGCATCGCGGCGGCCGTCCACGCCAGGTATCCGCCCAGGTCGTGGCCGACGAGCGCGGCGTCCGGCTCGCCGAGCGAGCGGATGACCCCGGTGACGTCGAGCGCGAGGTTGGCGGGGTCGTAGCCGCGCGGTGTGCGGTCGCTGCCCCCGACACCGCGCAGGTCCATCGCGACGGCCCGGAAGCCCGCGTCGGCGAGCGCGACCAGCTGGTGCCGCCAGGTCCACCAGAACTGCGGGAAACCGTGCAGCAGCAGCACCAGCGGCCCGTCGCCCAGCTCGGCGATGTGGAAGCGGGCGCCGTTGGCGGCGACGTCGCGGTGGCTCCAGGGGCCGTCCAGGAGTACGGCCGAGGCCGGTTGTGCCGGGGCGGGGGCGGGGTCCGTCATGACGACGAGCGTGCCACAGCCTCGATGGCCTCGGGGACCCGGTCCTGGGTGAGCTCGGGGCGCGGGTGCGGCTTGGCGTTCTGCAGGACGACCGCGCTCTTCTTCATCGAGGCGGCGACCTTCTGCGGGCCCTTGCTCTTCTTGGCCTTCTTCGCGAAGACCACGCCGACCAGCGCGAGGACGCCCGCGACCAGCACGTTCGCCGCGAAGGACAGCAGGAAGCAGACCGCCAGGTTCCACTCGCTCCAGGTGCGGATGCCGTACGCCAGCGCGAAGTTCAGCATCGGCAGGGAGAAGATCAGCACCGCGCCGGCCAGCGAGAACGCGCCGCCGCTGGTCGCGCCGCGCTTGACGTCCTGCTTGAGCTGGGCCTTGGCCAGCGCGATCTCGTCGTGCACCAGCGCCGACATGTCCGCCGTCGCCGAGGCGAACAGCTGGCCGATGCTGCGTTCGGCGCCGACCGGGCTGCCGTCGGGTGCGCTCATCGCGGTCTCCCTCTTCTGCGTACGGTCCGATTTCCGCGTCCTGTGCCTGACTCGCCACAGTCGTCCGACTGCGTACGGCCTGACTGCGTACGGTCCCGTCTTTTGTACCGTCTCGTCAGATCATGCCGGACCGTCGCGGTCATCGCCTGCCCCGCCCGGCACTTCGGCAAGCCCGTGGCGCGCGTCTGCCTTCTCCCGGGCGATCCGGCGGTGCTCGGCGGCCTTGCGTTCGTAGCGTTCGGCCAGGCGCAGGTGGTAGGCCGGATCGTCCTCCTCGTAGATGTCCGGGATGCCGTCGGCGTCCTCGTCGCGCTCCTCTTCCTCCCAGAGGCGACGGTACTTGGCGTTGCGGATCTTCAGCAGGACGGTCGCGAGGATCGCGGCGATGAGCGAGCCCACGAGCACCGCGGCCTTGACCGCGCCGGTCATGGCCTGGTCGTCCTCGAAGGCGAGTTCGCCGATGAGCAGCGAGACGGTGAAACCGATGCCGGCGAGGCTCGACACGGCGAACACGTCCGCCCATTCGAGGTCCTCGCTGAGCGAGGCCCGGGTGAAACGGGCCGTCAGCCAGGTCCCGCCGAAGATGCCGAGCGCCTTGCCGACGACCAGTCCGAGCACGACTCCGAGGGTCTCGGGCGTGGTGAACACCCTCGCGAGCGCCCCGCCGGACACGGCGACACCCGCGCTGAACAGCGCGAACAGCGGTACGGCCAGTCCGGCCGACAGCGGCCGGACCAGGTGCTCGATGTGCTCGCCGGGGGAGTGCGCCTCGCCCTCCTTGCGGTGGCAGCGCAGCATCAGGCCCATGGCGACACCGGCGATGGTGGCGTGGACGCCGCTGTTGTACATCAGCGCCCAGATCACCAGCGCGAGCGGCACGTACACGTACCAGCCGCGTACGCCGCTGCGCAGCAGCAGCCAGAAGACGGCCAGGCCGGCCACGGCACCGCCGAGCGCGGCGAAGTTCAGCCCGTCCGTGAAGAACACGGCGATGATCAGGATCGCGAACAGGTCGTCGACGACGGCGAGCGTGAGCAGGAAGGCCCGCAGCGCGCTCGGCAGCGAGGTGCCGATGACCGCGAGCACGGCGAGCGCGAAGGCGATGTCGGTGGCGGTCGGCACGGCCCAGCCGGCCAGGGAACCACCGCCGGTGACGTTGGTGAGGGTGTAGACGAGCGCCGGTATCGCCATGCCGCACAGGGCGGCCACGACCGGGAGCGCGGCGGCCTTGGGGTCGCGCAGATCACCGGCGACCAGTTCACGCTTGAGTTCGATGCCGGCGACGAAGAAGAAGATCGCGAGCAGTCCGTCGGCGGCCCAGTGCGCGACCGACAGGTCGAGGCCGAGGGCGGCGGGGCCGAAGTGGAAGTGGGCGACGCTCTCGTAGCTGTCGTGCAGCCCGGGGATGTTCGCCCACAGCAGCGCGGCGACCGCGGCGGCGAGCAGCAGCACCCCGCCGACCGTCTCGGTGCGCAGGGCGTCCGCCACATAGGTCCGCTCGGGGAGCGAGAGCCGTCCGAGGACCTTGCGGGGGGTGCTGGAGCGGGGCGCGGTCACGGGGGAGACCTCCGGTCGGTGGGCAGGGCTGAGCACATGCCGACCAGACTTCCCGGCGCACCATGGAGCACATGTTTTTTCTTAGCTTAGCTAAGGGTGTCGCCGTCCGCATCCCCTGATCTTGCGGCGGGGGTGTGCGGAGAGCACCCGGCGGACCGACCGCCGGGTGCCCTCCGTGGCTTCCGTCATGCGCGGGGCGATCAGTCCTCGCTGGGCGCGGCCGGCAGCTTGGCCTGGATGAGGTCCATGACCGTGGAGTCCGTCAGCGTGGTGACGTCACCGAGCTGGCGGTTCTCGGCGACGTCCCGCAGCAGCCGGCGCATGATCTTGCCGGAGCGGGTCTTCGGCAGCTCGGCCACCGGCAGGATCCGCTTGGGCTTGGCGATCGGGCCGAGGGTGTTGCCGACGTGCGTGCGCAGCTCGCCGACCAGGTCCTCGGTCTCGGAGGCCGTGCCGCGCAGGATCACGAACGCGACGATCGCCTGCCCGGTCGTCTCGTCCGCCGCGCCGACCACGGCCGCCTCGGCGACCGACGGGTGCGAGACGAGGGCCGACTCGACCTCGGTGGTGGAGATGTTGTGCCCGGAGACGAGCATGACGTCGTCGACCCGGCCGAGCAGCCAGATGTCGCCGTCGTCGTCCTTCTTGGCGCCGTCACCGGCGAAGTACTTGCCCTCGAAGCGCGACCAGTACGTGTCGATGAACCGCTGGTCGTCACCCCAGATGGTGCGCAGCATCGACGGCCACGGCTCGGTCAGCACCAGGTAGCCACCGCCACCGTTCGGCACCTCGTTGGCCTCGTCGTCGACGACGGTGGCGGAGATGCCGGGCAGCGGGGTCTGCGCGGAGCCGGGCTTGGTGGCGGTCACGCCCGGCAGCGGGGTGATCATCATCGCGCCGGTCTCGGTCTGCCACCAGGTGTCGACGATCGGGGTGCGGTCGCCGCCGATGTTCTTGCGGTACCAGATCCACGCCTCGGGGTTGATCGGCTCGCCCACCGAGCCCAGCACGCGCAGGCTGGACAGGTCGAACTTGGCGGGGATGTCGTCGCCCCACTTCATGAACGTACGGATCGCGGTCGGCGCCGTGTAGAGGATCGTCACGCCGTACTTCTGCACGATCTCCCAGAAGCGGCCCTGGTGCGGGGTGTCGGGCGTGCCCTCGTACATGACCTGCGTGGCGCCGTTGGCCAGCGGGCCGTAGACGATGTACGAGTGGCCGGTGACCCAGCCGACGTCGGCGGTGCACCAGTAGACGTCGGTCTCCGGCTTGAGGTCGAAGACGGCGTGGTGGGTGTAGGCGGTCTGGGTGAGGTAGCCGCCGGAGGTGTGCAGGATGCCCTTCGGCTTACCCGTGGTGCCCGAGGTGTACAGGATGAACAGCGGGTGCTCGGCGCCGAACGCCTGCGGGGTGTGCTCCGCGCTCTGGCGGCCCACCAGGTCGTGCCACCACACGTCGCGGCCCTCGGTGAAGGCGACCTCCTGGCCCGTGCGGCGCACGACCAGGACGTGCTCGACGTTGCCCGCCTTCGCCACGGCCTCGTCCACGGCCGGCTTGAGCGCGGACGGCTTGCCGCGCCGGTAGCCGCCGTCGGAGGTGATGACCACGCGCGCGTCGGCGTCCTGGATGCGGGTGGCGAGCGCGTCGGAGGAGAAGCCGCCGAAGACGACCGAGTGGGCGGCGCCGATGCGGGCGCAGGCCAGCATCGCGATCGCCGTCTCGGGGATCATCGGCATGTAGACGGCGACCCGGTCCCCGGCCTGAACTCCCAGTTCCAGCAGCGCGTTGGCCGCCTTGGAGACCTCGTCCTTGAGCTCGGCGTAGGTGAGCGCGCGGCTGTCGCCGGGCTCGCCCTCGAAGTGGATGGCGACCCGGTCGCCGTGGCCGGCCTCGACGTGCCGGTCGACGCAGTTGTAGGCGACGTTGAGCTCGCCGTCCTTGAACCACTTGGCGAACGGCGGGTTCGACCAGTCGAGCGTCTCGGTGGGCTCCTTGGCCCAGGTCAGCCGGCGGGCCTGCTCGGCCCAGAAGCCGAGCCTGTCAGCCTTGGCCTGTTCATACGCCTCCGCGGTGACGTTGGCGTTCGCGGCCAGGTCGGCGGGGGGTGCGAACCTGCGCTCTTCCTTGAGCAGGTTGGAAAGGGAGGAATTCTCGCTCATCGTCCCGTCTCCTCCCGCAGCAGGTTGGCCAGGCTTTCGTTGCTCACGGCATCTGCCTTTCCCAGGGTGTCCGTTGTGTCCCAGGCCACAGCTCATCAGACCCGGGGGTGCGATGACAAGGGCCGACCGCCGATTGGTTTAGACCTGTCCGGCGGTGTCGTCGGCGGCCGGGGTCACCCGTACCCACGGACGCCGACCAGGGAAAGTTCAGCGAATGTAACGACGGTCACGCGGGGCGCTGGGGTGTGAGGGAGGGGCCTGGGTGCGGGGTCCGGGGCGGGGGAGCCCGGCCGCGGTGGCGGGACCCGGGGAGGGGGGAGGGTGTGCGTGCCCTGGGCCCGGAGGGTACGCACACCCTGCCCGGCTGCCCGGCTGCCCGGCTGCCCGGCTGCCCGGCTGCCCGGCTGCCCGGCTGCCCGGCTGCCCGGCTGCCCGGCAGTCCGGCTGCCCGGCAGTCCGGCAGTCCGGCAACTCTTGCCTGGCTGCCGGTGCCTGGGCTGTCGGGCCGATCGGCTCACGCCGGTGACCGGCGGTCCGGCTGCCGGGGCGACGGCCTGCGCCGACATCGGGCCGACCCGCTCACGCCGTCAGGTCCGCCTCCCGGACGCGGTCGAAGGCGCCGCCCTCCTCGATGTCGGTGAGCAGGTACGACTCGGCCTCACCCACGTGGAAGTACATCCCGTGCAGCTCCAGCGTGCCCTCCTCGAGGGCCCGGGCCACCGAGTCATGGGCGCGCAGGTGTTCCAGCTGCTGGACCACGTTGATCAGGCAGAGCCGCTCGACCGGGTCCTCGGGCGCCCGCCCGGCCAGGCTGCCCCAGGGCCGGCTGCCGTCGGCCATGCGCTCCACGCTCGGCCGTCCGTGGCGCAGCCACCGCTCCAGGGGCGTGCGGGTGCCTCCCGGCTCGGAGTTGAGCAGGGCCTGCATGGCGCCGCAGCCCGAGTGACCGCACACCGTGATGGACCGCACGCGCAGCACGTCCACGGCGTACTCGATCGCGGCCGCCACCGAGTCGTCGCCGCTCTCCTCGCCCGGACGCGGCACGAGGTTGCCCACGTTGCGCACGACGAACAGATCGCCCGGACCACTGGAGGTGATCATCGAGGTGACCAGTCGTGAGTCGGCGCAGGTCAGGAAGAGCTGCGACGGCCGCTGCCCCTCACGCGCCAGCCGGGCCAGCTCGCTGCGCACCAGGGGCGCGGTGTTGCGCTGGAAGGCGCTGATGCCACGCGCCAGTTCGTGTCCGCGGCCGCTGCCCGCCGGGTCCGGCTCGGGGCCGTCCGAGCCGTCCTCGTTCTTCTCGGGCGGGGGCGTGGACTGCGGGCCTTCGCACTGGTGGTTGCGCCAGGCCGTCCAGGGCCGGCAGCGGCAGTCGGCGGCGGTGGAGGGTTCGGAGATGCGCGTGCCGGGGTGCCGGCCGGTGATCTCGACGGTGCCGCCCTGCGCGGTGTGCGTCTTCTGCCAGTCCTGCAGCGTCTCGTACGCCGCGTGGTCCATGAACGACCCGTCCAGCTCGACGACGGTGTCCGCACCGTGCGGGACGAGATGCAGGGCCCGGCTGAGCCGCGGCACCGCGAGGAAGGTCAACTGGCCCCTGACGTGTACGTGGTGGACTCCTTCCCTCTCCTCATGGGTGATGCGGGTGCGGGTGAGGCGGTGCAGGGCGACTGCCACGGCCATGGCGATGCCCAGGGCGACGCCCTGGAGGACGCCGAGGGACACCACGCCCAGGGTCGTGACGGCGTAGACCCATACCTCGCGGTGGCGCGTGACCGTGCGGATGTGGTTCAGGGAGACCATCTGGATGCCGACGGACATCACCAGGGCGGCGAGCGAGGCGAGCGGGATGAGCTCCAGGAGGGGGACCATCAGCAGCGTGGCGATCACTACGAGAACGCCGTGCAGCATCGTGGAGTTCCGGCTCACCGCTCCCGCGTTCACGTTCGCCGTCGTCCGCACGGCCACGCCGGCGATGGGCAGGCCGCCGAGCGAGCCGGAGACGATGTTGGCGGCGCCCTGCCCGAGCAGTTCCCGGTCGAGGTCCGAGCGGCCGACCCCGGCGGGCAGGCCCGGACGGCCGGCCACCAGCTTGTCCACGGCCACCGCTCCGAGCAGGGACTGCACGCTGCACACCAGCGTGGTGGTCAACACGGCGGCGATGAGGCCGAGTACAGGTCCTTCGGGCAGTCCCGCCAAGGCGTGGTTGCTCCAGGACGGCAGGTCGACCTTGGGCAGGCGCAGACCGGCCAGGGCGGCGGCCGCGGTGGCTCCGGCGACGGCGATGAGCGCGGCCGGGATCTTCCGCAGCAGACGCCCGGCCCGCCCGGGCAGTCTCGGCCAGAGCAGCAGCAGCGCGAGCGTGAGCGCGCTGACCGACACCGACGCCGGGCGCATCTGTGCCAACTGGGCGGGCAGCGCGCGCAGGTTGTCCGGGACGGAACTCTGCGGCGTGCCGCCGAGCACGATGTGCAGCTGGGCGACGGCGATGGTGACACCGATGCCGGCGAGCATGCCGTGCACGATGGCGGGGCTGACGGCGAGGGCGCCGCGGGCCACGCGCAGGCACCCGAGCCCGAGTTGGGCGAGTCCGGCGAGGACGGTGATGGCGCAGGTCGTCCGCCAGCCGTAGCGCTGGATGAGGTCGGCGGTGACGACCGTGAGTCCGGCGGCGGGTCCGCTCACCTGGAGCGGGGAGCCGCCGAGCCGCCCGGCGACGAGTCCGCCCACGGCAGCGGCGACGAGGCCGGCCTGGAGCGGGGCGCCGGTGGCGAGGGCGATACCCAGGGACAGGGGCAGGGCGATCAGGAAGACCGCGATCGAGGCCGACACGTCGGCACCCGCGATGCGGAAGCGGCGCGGGCCGGTCGGCGGCGGGCTGTGGGGTGGATGAGTGCGCTCGGTCCGATTCGGGTCGGCGGCACGAGTGGGGACGCAGGCTGACATCGTTTCCCGTCTCCTCCGGGGCTGCGCGGTCGCGTGACCGGGGTCCCGCCCGGGGGCGGGGGTCGGTCACGGCCGTGGGTCACGGCGTTTGTGCGGCGGGATAAATCAACGCTCGGTAAACGGATCGTAATGCAGAGTAAAGGGCGAGCATAGACTTTACGGGCAAATGGGCGAATAAATCACTCCGAAGAGTGAAGTGGCTATTTGATCGGCTTGTCGTACTAATTCCTTCTCTGTCCCGTGCGACTTTGGCGGCGCTGTCGGCACCCGAGAGAAGGAAGAAGGTGGACGGAACATGGCCGCCACCCACAGGATCGCCGCGGGCTCCGTGATCGCCGCGGTCTGCGCCGCGTCGCTCGCCGGTTGCGGGACCGGCACCCCCCGCCAAGCCGCCCCCGAGCCCTCCAAGGCCAAGCCCGCCCAGGCCCCGAAGAGCATGGTCCGGCTGATCGGAGACGGCTCCACCGCCTACACCGGCACCCAGCCCCATCTGCCCAGCCCGGAGCGGCTGCGCCCCGGCCAGAAGCCCCCGCAGTTCGTCGTCTTCTCCTGGGACGGCGCCGGCGAGGACAGCCAGAAGCTCTTCTCGCACTTCCGGAAGGTCGCCCGGGAGAACAACGCGACCATGACCTACTTCCTGAGCGGCGTGTACCTGCTGCCGGAGGAGAAGCGGGACCTGTACCGGCCGCCCCAGCACTCCCCGGGCCGCTCCGACATCGGGTTCAACGACCGCCGTGGCATCGCCGCCACCGTGAAGCAGCTGCGCCTGGCGTGGCTGGAGGGCAACGAGATCGGCACCCACTTCAACGGCCACTTCTGCGGCAGCGGCGGCGGGGTCGGCGAGTGGTCGGTGAAGGACTGGAAGGACGAGATCGCCCAGGCCAAGCAGTTCGTGAAGACCTGGAAGACCAACACCGGCATGAAGAACGCCTCGCCGCTGCCCTTCGACTACGACAAGGAGCTGATCGGCGCCCGCACTCCCTGCCTCGAAGGCCAGCGGAACTTCATGAAGGCGGCCCGCGACCTGGGCTTCCGCTACGACACCAGCGGCGTCACCGACCAGGTCTGGCCCAAGCGCAAGCAAGGGCTGTGGGACCTGTCCATGCAGCTCGTGCCGTTCCCCGGCCACTCCTTCGAGCAGCTCACCATGGACTACAACTTCATGGTCAACCAGTCGGGCACCACCACCCAGGGCAACCCCGCGATGCACGACTTCTGGGGCGACCAGATGCGCGACGGCCTGCTCAAGGGCTTCCAGCGGGCCTACGACGGCAACCGCGCGCCCCTGATCATCGGCAACCACTTCGAGTCCTGGAACGGCGGCACCTACATGCGGGCCGTCGAGGAGGTCATCGAGACGGTGTGCACCAAGGAGGAGGTCCGCTGCGTGACGTTCCGGCAGCTCGTGGACTGGCTCGACGCCCAGGACCCGGCCACGCTGGCGAAGCTGCGCACCCTCAAGGTCGGCGAGGCGCCCAAGCAGGGCTGGGCGCCCTTCCTCGCGGCGCGACCGGCCCCGGCCCCGAAGGGCGTGCCCGGCGCTCCCGCGGCGAAGGGCTGACACCCAGGGAGGACCGCCGTGCCCGGCACGCACGCGTGGTCATGCCGGGCACGGGCCTGTCGTCGTCCTGGGAGCGTGTGCGTGGTGGTGCCGGGCGCGGGCCTCGTCCTGCCGGGCGGGCCATCGTTCTGCGGGCGGGCCCGTAGTACGCGGGCGGTCGGTGCCCGCACGCGCGCGTGAAGAAGGCCACTCCGCCGCGGGGCGGGGCCTTCGGGTGCGTAGGGTCGTACTCATGAGTACAGCAGGCGCGACCGCCGATCCCCTCGCGGCCCTGGGGGCGCTGCCCGGAGTGGCCGATTCCGTGGAATCCGTGCGCAAGGCCGTGGACCGGGTCTACGGGCACCGGATCATGCGGCGCCGCAGCAACGCGATCACCTCCGAGGCCGCCCTGCGCGGCGCCCGCGGCTCGGCCGCGCTGTCCGGCGCGGACTGGGCTCTGGAGGAGGTGCGGCGGCGCACGGACTTCAGCGGCGACGACGAGGCGCGCACCGTGGGCGCCGCGCTGCGGCTCGCCGCGGAGGCGGGGCAGTTGCTGTCGATCTGGCGGCAGTCGCCCCTGCGGGTGCTGGCCCGGCTGCACCTGGTGGCGGCCGCCGACCAGGCCGACCAGGTGGGACGGCCCCGGCAGGAGGGCGAGCCGGTCGACGAGCCGCTGGTCTCCCTGCCGCTGCCGAGCGCGGCCGAGGCGCACGGCCGGCTGGACGGGCTGGCGGAGCTGATCATCGCGGGCGGCTCCGCACCGGCGCTGGTCACGGCCGCCGTCGTGCACGGCGAGCTCCTCGCCCTGCGCCCCTTCACGTCTCACAACGGCCTCATCGCGCGCACCGCCGAACGCATCGTCCTGGTCGGCAGCGGCCTGGACCCGAAGTCGGTCTGCCCGGCCGAGGTCGGCTACGCCGAGCTGGGCCGCGAGGCCTACCTTCAGGCCCTCGGCGGGTACGTCTCCGGCACCCCGGAGGGCATGGCCGCATGGATCGCCCACTGCGGCAGGGCGATCGAGCTGGGGGCGCGCGAGTCGACGGCGGTGTGCGAGGCGCTCCAGCGGGGAGCGGCCTGAACCTCACCCGGAACGGAGATGCGGCGGTACGAGAACTCGTACCGCCGCTGGCATGAGCACCGGGTTACCAAGCGTCCTCGAGATATGCCCATCAGGCCGGGAACTTCGCCCGTCACCTGGTGCGGCTGGCCCGTAATCGACGGGTCGACGTCGCGTGGGTGCCCGGTGTTCATGCTCGGTCCGTGGGGCCAAATGCGTTGTGAAGGTGATCCTCTCGGATGTCCTTGGTCTCGCGGGCCGTTGAGTCCTTTGTACTCCTGCCCCCGGACAAGCGGAAGCCCGGACCGCACTTCTTTACTTTTAGCCTCAAACAGGACACGGCGCCGTCGCCGGAGGCAGGGCGGGTCAGGCGACCGTGGCGCGGCGCCGGCTGGCGTACCAGACCAGTCCGGCGGTGGCCGCGGCGGCCCCTATCGCGGCGGCCGCGACGAGGGCCGGGCGGGGTGGCACCGAGAACGCGGGGAGGCGCTGCTTGAGCCGGACCGGACGGTGGAAGTCCAGGATCGGCCAGCCGCGCGCGAGGGCCTCGCGGCGCAGCGTGCGGTCCGGGTTCACGGCGTGCGGGTGGCCGACGGACTCCAGCATGGGTACGTCGGTCGCCGAGTCGCTGTAGGCGTAGCAGCGGCTGAGGTCGTAGCCCTCGGAAGCCGCCAGCTCCCTGATGGCCTCGGCCTTCGTGGGGCCGTACGCGTAGTACTCCACCTCGCCGGTGAAGCAGCCGTCGTCGCCCACGACCATGCGGGTCGCCACCACCCGGTCCGCGCCGAGCAGCTCGCCGATCGGCTCGACGACCTCCGCACCCGAGGTGGACACGATCACGACGTCGCGGCCCGCGGTGTGGTGCTCCTCGATGAGGGAGGCGGCCTCGTCGTAGATGATCGGGTCGATCAGATCGTGCAGGGTCTCGGCCACGATCTCCTTGACCTGCTGCACGTTCCAGCCGCGGCACAGCGCGGACAGGTAGGTGCGCATGCGCTCCATCTGTTCGTGGTCGGCGCCGCCGGCCAGGAAGACGAACTGGGAGTACGCGGTCCGCAAGACGGCCCTGCGGTTGATCAGACCGCCTTGGTAGAACGACTTGCTGAAGGTGAGCGTGCTCGACTTCGCAATGACCGTCTTGTCCAGGTCAAAGAAGGCCGCTGTGCGGGGCAAGGAGTGGTTTTCCACGCCCTTGAGCATAGGGGCAGCCCATTCGGCGTAAGGTGGGGCGCGTGGGTTTGCCTGAGAGGGCTCTCGGGTACACCATGGAAGTCACGGATCGTTCGCGACCGTGCTAACCCGGCCCGACTCCTCCCCCCCCGAGTCGGCCGTGGGGACGACCCCCGCTCTCCCCCCCGGCGGGGGTCGTCGCATGTCCGGATGGGTTTTCCCCCTCTTCTCGCGGCTCGAGCGCCGCGCTCGGGGCGGCTGCGGCCGCCCCTTTCTTCTGCCCATGATCCGTCACTCTGTGTAGCGATCGGACTGCTCTGTGGGCTTCGCACAGACCCTCCCGGGGCCTCACCGGTTTGGGTGACGGCGATATTCACAACCCTCGGGGCGTCCACAGTTTTCCACCAAGATCCACACGATTTCCGGGATCGCTGCACCGTGATTCCGACGCATCCCGCTCGGGGCCCGTTCACGGCCGGTTCCGATTGCCGGGCGGCGTTTGGCCGGTTTCTGTCGGCCGGTCAAAGGGAGGCCGTCTCGCCGGTTCTCCCACGTTTGGGAATCGCGGGACCGCAGGGGTCGCGCGAGTCGAGCAGCGAAGGGGGATGGACACCGTGGCCGGAACCGTCACACACGATCCGCCGCCGGCCGCCGGAGGGCGGCCGGGCGGACCGCTGATCGTCACCGAGGACGCCGAACTCCTCGACGACCTGCTGCGCCTGTGCGCGGCGGCGGGGGCGACACCCGAGGTGCATCACGGGGTGCCCGAGCACAGAGGCGGCTGGGAGGCCGCACCGCTGGTTCTCGTGGGCGACGACGCCGCGCGCCGGGTCCGCGGGGCGGCGCGCCGCCGGGGCGTCGTCCTGGTCGGGCGGGACCAGGACGACTCGGGGGTGTGGCGCCGGGCCGTCGAGATCGGCGCCGAGCACGTCCTGATGCTGCCCGACGGCGAGCAGTGGCTGGTCGACCGCATCGCCGACGTGGCGGAGGGCGTCGGCCGGCCCGCCCTCACCGTGGGGGTGATCGGCGGCCGGGGCGGCGCCGGAGCGTCCACGCTCGCGTGCGCTCTCGCCGTCACCTCCGCGCGGGAGGGACTGCGCACCCTTCTCGTGGACGCCGATCCGCTGGGTGGCGGACTCGACGTACTCCTCGGCGGAGAGACGGCCGAGGGGCTGCGCTGGCCGGCGTTCGCCTCCTCACGCGGCCGGGTCGGCGGAGGCGCCCTGGAGGAGTCGCTGCCCGAGCTGCACTCGCTGCGGGTGCTCAGCTGGGACCGCGGCGACCGGATCGCCGTGCCACCGCAGGCGGTGCGCGCGGTGCTGGCGGCGGCCCGACGCCGGGGCGGCACCGTCGTGGTCGACCTGCCGCGCCGCGTCGACGACGGCGTCGCCGAGGTGCTCGCCCAGCTCGACGTCGGTGTGCTGGTGGTGCCCGCCGAGCTGCGGGCCGTCGCGGCCGCCGGACGGGTGGCGTCCGCCGTCGGCATGGTCCTGCGCGATCTGCGGGTGGCGGTGCGCGGACCCTCTTCGCCCGGGCTCGACGACCGTGAGGTGGCCCGGCTGCTCGGACTGCCCCTGGTCGGCGAGGTTCCGCTGGAACCGGAGCTGCTGCGCCCGGACGGGGGCACGGCACCGCCGGGTGCCCGGCCGCGTGGAGCGCTCGCCCGGTTCTGCAAGGACTTCTGGGAGCGGGCGCTCGTCGAGGCGGGTGCGGCATGAACACCCTGGCCGGGCCGGAGGGCGTGGAGCTGCTCGACGGGGTGCGGCGGTGGCTGGCCGAGAGCGGTGCCGAGCCCACCCCCGCGCGCGTGGCGCAGGCCCTGCGGGAACAGGGGCGGGTGCTCGGGGACGCCGAGGTGCTGGGGACCGCCGCGCGGCTGCGGTCCGAGCTGGTCGGCAGCGGGCCGCTGGAACCGCTGCTGGCCGATCCGTCGGTGACCGACGTGCTGGTGTCGGGCCCGGACCGGGTCTGGGTCGACCGCGGCGGCGGCCTGGAACTGACGCCGGTGCGGTTCGCCGACGCGGCGGCCGTACGGCGGCTCGCCCAGCGTCTGGCCGCCGTGGCCGGCCGCCGCCTGGACGACGCCCGCCCATGGGTCGACGCCCGGCTGCCCGACGGGACCCGCCTGCACGCGGTGCTGCCCCCGGTGGCGGTGGACTGCGCCTGTCTGGCGCTGCGGGTCGTACGGCCGCGTGCCTTCACGCTGGGCGAGCTGGTCGCGGCGGGCACGGTGCCGCCGGGCGGTGACCGCGTGCTGCGCGCCCTGCTCGACGCACGGCTGTCCTTCCTGGTCAGCGGCGGTACGGGCACCGGCAAGACGACTCTCCTCAGCGCCCTGCTGGGACTCGCCGGGCCGGACGAGCGGATCGTCCTCGCCGAGGACTCGGCGGAACTGCGGCCGGATCATCCGCACGTCGTGCGGCTGGAGACCAGACCCGCCAACCAGGAGGGCGCGGGCCTGGTCACCCTGGAGGACCTGGTGCGGCAGGCGCTGCGGATGCGGCCCGACCGGCTGGTCGTGGGCGAGGTGCGCGGACCCGAAGTGGTGCATCTGCTGGCCGCGTTGAACACCGGCCACGAGGGCGGCTGCGGGACGGTGCACGCCAATGCCGCCGCCCAGGTGCCGGCCCGGCTGGAGGCGCTCGGCACGGCCGCCGGGCTCGACCGGGCCGCGCTGCACAGCCAGGTGGCGGCCGCCCTCTCCGTGGTGCTGCACCTGGTGCGCGACCGGGCCGGGCGCCGCCGGATCGCCGAGGTGCACGTGCTGGAGCGGGATCCCTCGGGCCTGGTGCGGACGGTGCCGGCGCTGCGGTGGGGAGAGGCGGCCTTCGTGCGGGAGCGGGGCTGGGAGCGGCTGCGGGGGCTGCTCCGAGGCGAGGGGAGCGGGCTGTGCGAGGACGGGACGAGGGGGGCGGGTCATGACGGGGGCGACTGAGATGTCCCTGGGCGCGGCCGTGGCGTGCGCGGGAGCCGCGGTGTGGCTGCTGGACGAGCGGGACTCGGCGGCGCGGCGGGCGCGCCTGCTGCTGGCCGGTGGTGGAACGGTAGGGAGCGAGCCACGGCTCGGACGGAGCTGGACGGCCCAGGCACTGAGCCAGGTCCGTGGGCGGCTGCCGGCCGAATGGTGGTCACCGGTGGCCGGGCTGGTCCTTGCGGTGCTCGGGGCGTCGGTACTGCCGATCGTGCTGGGAGCGGCCGGGGTGCCGCTGCTGCGCAGGGCCCGGCTGTCCGGCCGGGCGCGGCGGGACCGGGAGTCGCGGGCCGACGCGGTGATCACGCTGTGCGGCGCGCTGGCCGGGGAGGTACGGGCCGGACGCCAGCCGGGTGAGGCGCTGCTGCGGGCCGCGCGGGACTGCGGCGGTCTGGCGGATGCGCAGGCGACGGTCCTGGCGGCGGCGCGCTTCGGCGGTGACGTGCCCGAGGCGCTCGCGACGGCGGCACGGCAACCGGGCGCCGAAGGGCTGCGAGGGCTCGCGGCGTGCTGGCGGGTGGCCGTGGACCAGGGCGCCGGGCTCGCGGCCGGACTCGACCGGCTGGCCACGGCGCTGCGCGCCGAACGGGATCAACGTGCCGACCTGAGGGCGCAGTTGGCGGGTGCCCGGGCCACGGCGGTGATGCTGGCCGGCCTGCCGGTCCTGGGCCTCCTCATCGGCACCGCCCTGGGGGCCGAGCCCCTCCACGTCCTGCTGCACACCCCGGCGGGCCTGGCCTGTCTGGTCGCCGGAGGCGCGCTGGAGGCCCTGGGGGTGTGGTGGGTGCTGCGGATCGTGCGAGGGGCGGAGGCCGCTGTATGAGCGGGGAAGTTGTCCACAGGCTGGGGGTGGCGTTGGGGATCACCCTCTGCCTCGGGTGGTGCGCGCGGTGGGCGATGGAGGCCCGGCGCCGGCGCAGGATGCGGCGGCGCCTGGCGGAGCTGTCCGCTCGCGAAGCGGACGCCGCCCCGGTCCGGCGTCCGGCCCTGCGCCGGGCAGCACGCACCTGGCTGGTCCCCGTGGGCGTGGGCTGCGCCGGGTGGGCGCTGGTCGGTGGGCTCACCGGTGCCGCCGTGGGTGTGGCCGGTGCAGTGGGGACATGGCGCTGGCGGCTGCGGCAGGAGACGGCGGCCCGGGCGGACCCGGGCGGACCCGACCTCACCGAGGCCGCACGCCAACTGCCCCTCGCGGCCGACCTGCTGGCCGCCTGCATCGCGGCGGGCGCCGGCCCGGTCGTCGCGGCACAGGCCGTCGGTGAGGCCCTGGGCGGGCCGGTGGGTGACGCCCTGGCCCGGGGCGCGGCGGAGGTACGGCTGGGCGGCGAACCAGGGGCGGCCTGGCGGCGGCTGGCCGGTCTGCCGGGAGCCGGAGGGCTGGCGCGACTGCTCGAACGGGCCGACGTGTCCGGGTTGCCCGCTGCCGTACCGGTCGCCCGGCTCGCCGCCGAGGCCCGTGCCGACTGGGGCCGGGCCGCGACGGCCAGGGCCCGCCGGGCGGGCGTCATGGTCAGCGCACCGGTCGGGCTGTGCTTCCTGCCGGCGTTCATCGCGGTCGGAGTGCTGCCCGTGGTGATCGGGCTCGCGGGCGGGGTGCTGGGAGGAGGTGGTGGCTAGACGCGCGGCGAAGACGTCAGCGAGCGAAGAAACAAGCCAGCGAAGAAACAAGCAAAGCAATCGACGGAACAAGCAAGCACCGGAACAAGCAAGCGCCGGAACAAGCAAGCGACGGAAGCAAGTAAGCGGCGTCCGACAGAGGTTCGGACTCTTTCCCACGGGGGTTGAGATGGTTCAGATGGTGCGGGTACGGCTGCGTGCCCTGGTGTGCGGGATGCGTGCGGCGCGGCGGGACGCGGGGATGGTCACCTCGGAGTACGCGACGGGCATCGTGGCGGCCGTGGCGTTCGCGGTGGTGCTCTACAAGGTCGTCACGAGCGGGGCGGTCAGTGCGGAGCTGCAGAGCATCGTGAAGGAAGCCCTCAATGCGCGGATGTGAGCGGCGAGGGGACCGGGGGTTCGTGACGGCGGAGTCGGCCGTGGTGCTGCCCGTGCTGGTGATGTTCGCGATGGCACTGGTGTGGGCGCTGCTGGTCGTGGCCGCGCAGATCCAGTGCGTCGACGCGGCCCGGACCGGTGCGCGTGCGGCAGCCCGGCAGGACCCGCCCCGCGCGGTGGTGCGGCTGGCCCGGGAGGCCGCACCGCCCGGCGCGAAGGTGACGGTCAGCCGGGACGCGGAGCATGTGCGGGTGGTCGTCGTGGCCGAGCCGCCGGTGCTGCGCGGGCTGTCGTTCGCGGTGCGCGAGGAGGCCGTGGCGGCGGTGGAGGAGGCGGTGGGCACATGAGACGTCCGTCGCGCGCCTCCCCGGACCAGGGGTCCGCCACCGTGTGGAGTGTGGGGGCGATCGCCGTCCTGTGCGTGGTGTTCGGTGTCGTCCTGGCGCTGGGGCAGGCCGTCGTGGTCCGGCACCGGGCGGCGGGCGGAGCGGACCTCGCGGCGCTGGCGGCGGCGGACCACTGGGCGGAAGGCGGTACGGCGGCCTGCGCCCGAGCCGGCCGGGTGGCCCGGGCCCAGGGCGTGCGGCTGGTGCGGTGCGAGGTCACCGGGGAGATCTCGGACGTGACAGCGGCCTCGGGGCGAGGGCCGTTCACGGCGGAGGTCAGGGCGAGAGCGGGTCCTCCGACGGCGCCTCCGGGTCTCCCGGCTGCGGGCCCCGGTCGCCGGACGGACCCTCCCCCTTGACCGAGGGTGGCTGCTCGGCCGCCACCTCCGGCGGCCGCTTCGCCCTCACTCCGGCGGCTGCTCCGCTATCACTGCGTCGGCCGCTTCGCCGTCACTCCGGTGGCTGCTCGGCCGTGATGTCCAGCGGATGCACTGCCGCCCCCCCTCGCTTTCCCGTCGGCTGCCCCGGCCTCTCCTCGGTCGGCTGCCCCGCTCCCTCCTCGGTCGGCTGCTTCTCCTCCGGTGCCCCCTCCAACAGCACCGTCAGGAGGCGGACCGCCCCCCTCTTGTGCAGTGGGTCGTTGCCGTTGCCGCACTTGGGGGACTGGATGCAGGACGGGCAGCCTGCGTCGCACTCGCAGGAGGCGATGGCCTGGCGGGTGGCGGTCAGCCAGCTTCGGGCGGTGTGGAAGGCGCGCTCCGCGAAGCCCGCGCCGCCGGGATGGCCGTCGTAGACGAAGACCGTGGGCAGGAGCGTGTCGGGGTGGAGCGGGATCGACACGCCGCCGATGTCCCAGCGGTCGCAGGTCGCGAAGAGGGGCAGCAGGCCGATGGAGGCGTGCTCGGCGGCGTGCAGGGAGCCGCCGAGGATCTCCGGGCCGATCCGGGCCCGGTCCAGTTGGTCCTCGGTGACGGTCCACCACACGGCACGGGTGCGCAGCGTACGGGGAGGGAGGTCGAGCTTGGTCTCGCCCAGGACCTCACCGGTCATGAGCCGGCGGCGCAGGAAGGAGACGACCTGGTTGGTGACCTCGACGGATCCGTAGCACAGACGGCCGTCGCCCCAGGGGATCTCGACGTCGGTCTCCAGGACGGAGATGGACGTCGTGTCGCGGGCGACGGTGGAGTAGGGCGGGGAGGCCTCTTCGACGAGCGCGACGGAGTCGTCGAGGTCCAGTGACCGCACGAGGTAGGTGCGGCCCTGGTGGAGGTGGACCGCCCCCTCGTGCACCGTCGAGTGCGCGGCGCCCGCGTCGACCGTGCCGAGCAGGCGGCCCGTGCCGGACTCCACGACCTGGACCGGGCGCCCGCCCTCTCCGCGGATGTCGGTCAGGTCGGCGGCGCGCTCGCGGCGCGTCCAGTGCCAGGCCCGGGTGCGGCGGCGCAGCAGCTTCGCCGCCTCCAGCTGGGGCAGCAGGCCCTCGCTCGCCGGACCGAACAGGTCGAGGTCCTCGTCCGTCAGGGGCAGCTCGGCGGCGGCGGCGCACAGGTGCGGGGCGAGCACGTAGGGGTTGTCCGGGTCGAGGACCGTCGACTCGACGGGCTGGTCGAAGAGGGCCTCGGGGTGGTGGACGAGGAAGGTGTCCAGGGGGTCGTCGCGGGCGACCAGGACGGCCAGGGCGCCCTGCCCGGACCGCCCGGCCCGGCCGGCCTGCTGCCACAGGGAGGCGCGGGTGCCCGGGTAGCCGGCGATGACGACCGCGTCGAGGCCGGAGATGTCGATGCCGAGTTCGAGGGCGTTCGTCGCGGCGAGGCCCAGCAGTTCACCCGAATGGAGGGCGCGTTCGAGCGCACGGCGTTCCTCCGGGAGATAGCCGCCCCGGTACGCCGCGACACGCCGGGCCAGCGACCGGTCGACCTCGGCCAGCCGCTCCTGGGAGATGACGGCGATGAGCTCCGCGCCGCGCCGGGAGCGGACGAAGGCGACCGAGCGCACGCCCTGCACGGCGAGGTCGGTCAGCAGGTCGGCGGCCTCGGCGGTGGCCGTGCGGCGGACGGGAGCGCCCTTCTCGCCGTGCAGGTCGGTCAGGGGCGGCTCCCAGAGCGCGAACACCAGTTCACCGCGCGGGGAGGCGTCGTCGGCGACCTCCACGACCGGCAGGCCGGTGAGGCGGCGGGCGGCCACCGCCGGCTCGGCGGCGGTGGCGGAGGCGAGCAGGAACACGGGAGAGGCGCCGTAGCGGGCGCACAGGCGGCGCAGGCGGCGCAGCACCTGCGCGACGTGGGAGCCGAAGACGCCGCGGTAGGTGTGGCACTCGTCGATGACGACGTACCTCAGCGACTTCAGGAAGGAGGACCAGCGGGGGTGGGACGGCAGGATGCCGCGGTGCAGCATGTCCGGGTTGGTCAGCACGTAGTTGGCGTACTGGCGGATCCATTCGCGTTCCTCGAACGGAGTGTCGCCGTCGTACACGGCGGGGCGCACCGAATGGCCCAAAGGATGTGAAAGTTCCTTCACCGAGCGGCACTGGTCCGCCGCAAGGGCCTTGGTGGGAGCGAGGTAGAGGGTGGTCGCGCCGCGGCCGTTCGGGGCCTCGGCGCCGTCCAGGAGTGCGGACAGGACGGGCACGAGGTAGGCCAGGGACTTGCCTGAGGCCGTCCCGGTGGCGACGACGACCGAGTCGCCGTCGAGGGCGTGCTCCGCCGCGCGCGCCTGGTGGGCCCAGGGGTGTTCGATTCCGGCGGCCTGCACGGCCGAGACGACCTCGGCGCGGATCCGGTCCGGCCAGACGGCATGGCGACCCGCACGCGGGGGCAAGTGCTCCGTATGAGTAATGCGCGAAGCCCTGCTCGGACCGGACGCGAGCCGGTCCAGGACCGCGCCCGGCGCGGGCCGGGAGGCGGGGTCCGTCGGGGTTCGATCGGATCGGTGATTCTTGGCCATCGGCACCGAGTGTGTCACTGGCGTGACGGACAATGGAGCCAAGGCGTCGTGCACGCCTGCCGGTAAGTGATTGAATGCCATCGCGGCTGGCGAAGCGTCCAAGGGCTGAAGCCGAGATGCCCGAAGGGCGACCGCTCGATAGCAAGGTGCTGGAGGATCCGTGGACCTGTCCCTGTCGACCGAGACCATGGGCGATCGCACGATCGTCAGGGTCGGTGGCGAAATCGACGTATATACCGCGCCCAAGCTGCGCGAGCAGTTGGTCGAGCTGGTGAACGACGGCAGTTTCCACCTTGTCGTCGACATGGAGGGCGTGGACTTCCTCGACTCCACCGGGCTCGGCGTACTGGTCGGCGGCCTGAAGCGTGTGCGAGCCCATGAGGGCTCCCTGCGCCTGGTCTGCAACCAGGAGCGCATTCTGAAGATCTTCCGCATCACCGGCCTCACCAAGGTGTTCCCGATTCACACCTCGGTCGAGGAAGCGGTTGCGGCCACCGACTGAGACCGGTCCCGGGCCCCGCGCCCGGGCCGGCCGAGGTGCGGCACGAGTTCGGCAGTAGTGAAGACCGAGGGGGCCCGGGCTTTCGGCGGCCCGGAGCCCCTCGACAGCACGCCCGTAGTTGCGAGGGGGATGCATGGCCACCGTTGAGCTCCGCTTCAGCGCGCTGCCCGAGCATGTCAGGACCGCCCGGCTGGTGGCGGCGGCGGTGGCGCGCAGGGCCGGAGTGGACGAGGCCGTCCTCGACGAGGTCAGGCTCGCTGTCGGCGAGGCCTGCACCCGGGCCGTCGGACTGCACCAGCTGGGCGGGATCTCCGCACCGGTGAAGGTGCTGCTGATCGAGGAGGAGAAGCAGTTCTCCATCGAGGTCGGCGACGAAGCCCCGCACGCGGTGCCCGGTGAACGTGGCGGCGCGGGCGATCCCGACACGGAGGCCGAGGAGGACGAGATGGGCCTCGCGGTCATCAGCGGCCTCGTCGACGACGTGGAGGTCAGCGCGGGCGAGCACGGCGGATCGATCAAGATGACGTGGCCGACCACGCCTCCGCCGACGATCCTGGTCTGAACCGGCCACCGCGCACACCGTTCCACCCGAAGGGCCCCACCCGTGGGGCCCTTCGTCATGTGCGGGTGTCAGTGCTCGCCTTTACAGTAGTTCCTGTGCCGTTCATCGCGTGAATTCGTTCACGATCATTCGCGTGCTCCGCGGTCGCACCAGAATGCTTTCAGGGCATTACTTCAGCAGGCCAATTCCGTTTATCGCGCTCTGTTTTGATCAGGTTCCGGTACCTACAATCCCGTCCACATCTTGAGCTCAGCCCAAGCGTCAAGGAGGACGAATGGCGGGGCTTTCTCTCTCACAACAGTCGGGCCATCCCACAGATCTCGCAGCCGCCGTACTGACCGATGGCAACCGCGTCCTCGTCGTGGTCATCGCGGTCGTGGCACTGGCGGCACTAGCGGTCGCGGGCGTCCTGGTGCGCCAGGTCCTCGCGGCCGGTGAGGGCACCGACAGCATGAAGAAGATCGCGGCCGCGGTCCAGGAAGGCGCCAACGCCTATCTGGCACGCCAGCTGCGCACGCTCGGCGTATTCGCCGTGGTCGTGTTCTTCCTGCTCATGCTGCTGCCCGCGGACGACTGGAATCAGCGGGCCGGACGGTCGGTGTTCTTCCTGATCGGAGCGGCGTTCTCGGCGGCCACCGGCTATATCGGCATGTGGCTCGCCGTGCGCAGCAATGTGCGGGTCGCCGCGGCGGCGCGCGAGGCCACTCCGGCGGCCGGGGAACCGGAAAAGGATCTGACCGCCGTCTCGCACAAAGCGATGAAGATCGCATTTCGCACGGGCGGCGTGGTCGGCATGTTCACGGTGGGCCTCGGCCTGCTGGGCGCGGCCTGCGTGGTGCTGGTGTACGCGGCCGACGCGCCGAAGGTGCTGGAGGGTTTCGGCCTCGGTGCCGCGCTGATCGCGATGTTCATGAGGGTCGGCGGCGGCATCTTCACCAAGGCCGCCGACGTCGGCGCCGACCTGGTCGGCAAGGTCGAGCAGGGCATTCCGGAGGACGATCCGCGCAATGCCGCGACCATCGCCGACAACGTGGGCGACAACGTCGGCGACTGCGCGGGCATGGCGGCCGACCTCTTCGAGTCCTACGCCGTGACGCTGGTGGCCGCGTTGATCCTGGGCTCGGCGGCCTTCGGCGACGCGGGGCTCGGCTTCCCGCTGCTGGTGCCGGCCATCGGCGTGGTCACGGCGATGATCGGCATCTTCGCGGTGGCGCCGCGGCGCTCGGACCGCAGCGGCATGAGCGCGATCAACCGCGGGTTCTTCATCTCCGCGGTGATCTCCCTCGTGCTGGTGGCGGTGGCCGTCTTCGTCTACCTGCCGGGGAAGTACTCGGAGCTGGACGGCGTCACCGACGCCGCGATCCAGGGCAAGGACGGCGACCCGCGGATCCTCGCGCTCGTCGCTGTGGCCATCGGCATCGTGCTGGCCGCCCTGATCCAGCAACTGACCGGCTACTTCACGGAGACCACGCGCCGGCCGGTCCGGGACATCGGCAAGACCTCGCTGACCGGCCCGGCCACCGTCGTCCTCGCCGGTATCTCCGTCGGTCTCGAATCGGCCGTCTACACCGCCCTGTTGATCGGACTGGGCGTGTACGGCGCGTTCCTGCTCGGTGGTACGTCGATCATGCTGGCGCTGTTCGCGGTGGCGCTGGCCGGCACCGGCCTGCTCACCACGGTCGGTGTGATCGTCGCGATGGACACCTTCGGGCCGGTCTCCGACAACGCGCAGGGCATCGCGGAGATGTCCGGCGACGTCGAGGGCGCGGGCGCGCAGGTGCTCACCAACCTGGACGCGGTGGGCAACACCACCAAGGCGATCACCAAGGGCATCGCGATCGCCACGGCCGTGCTCGCGGCGGCGGCGCTGTTCGGGTCGTACCGCGACGCGATCATCACCGGCGCGCGGGACGTGGGCGAGAAGCTCAGCGGCGAGGGCGCGCCCATGAGCCTGATGATGGACATCTCGCAGCCCAACAACCTCGTGGGTCTCGTCGCGGGCGCGGCGGTCGTCTTCCTCTTCTCGGGGCTGGCGATCAACGCCGTGTCGCGGTCGGCGGGTTCCGTGGTCTTCGAGGTGCGGCGGCAGTTCCGCGAGAGGCCCGGGATCATGGACTACAGCGAGAAACCGGAGTACGGCAAGGTCGTCGACATCTGCACCAGGGATGCCCTCCGCGAGCTGGCCACCCCGGGGCTGCTGGCCGTGATGGCGCCCATCTTCATCGGGTTCACGCTCGGCGTCGGAGCGCTCGGCGCGTTCCTGGCGGGCGCGATCGGCGCGGGCACGCTGATGGCGGTGTTCCTCGCCAACTCCGGTGGCGCCTGGGACAACGCCAAGAAGCTCGTCGAGGACGGCCACCACGGCGGCAAGGGCAGCGAGGCGCACGCGGCGACCGTGATCGGCGACACCGTCGGCGACCCGTTCAAGGACACCGCCGGCCCCGCGATCAACCCGCTGCTGAAGGTCATGAACCTGGTCGCGCTGCTCATCGCGCCCGCGGTGATCAAGTTCTCCTACGGCCCGGACAAGAGCGTGGGGGTGCGGATCCTGATCGCGGTCCTCTCGTTCCTGGTGATCGCCGGGGCGGTGTACGTGTCAAAGCGGCGCGGAATCGCCATGGGTGACGAAGGCAACGCAGAGCCGAAGCCCAAGTCGGCCGATCCGGCGGTGGTTTCGTAGGGAGGTCCGAGGAGCCCCAGCTCAAGGTGCGGGCGGGCGGTGCGCGTTGGCGCGTCGCCCGCCCGCTCCGTCTGGGTACACGATCACGCGTGAGCCTTCTCTCTCTTGGTGCAAAAGGTTACAAAACGGTCTTAATAGACGTTCGACGTGCGGTTGCCGTGCATCTGGCGTGTAAGTTCCGGGGCCGAGAGCCATGGAAGGGACCAAACCGGTGAACAAGAAGCTCGCGGCCGCACTGTCCGGCGGTGCGGTACTGGTACTGGCGCTGTCGGGCTGCGGAGGCGACGACGGCAACGAGAAGCTGGACTCCTGGGCCAAGCAGGTCTGCGACGCCGTGCAGCCGCAGGCGAAGAAGATCGAGTCGGCCAATGCCGCGATCCAGAAGGAGACCTCCGACAACAGCACGCCGGAGGACGTCCAGAAGACCGACGCGCAGGCCTTCCAGGACATGTCCGACGCCTACAAGGCGATCGGGAACGCGGTGAACAAGGCCGGGGCGCCGGACGTCGAGAACGGTGAGAAGAAGCAGCAGGACGCGGTCAAGGAGCTCAACTCGATCTCCGCGTCCTACGCCTCCCTGAAGAAGCAGGTCGACGGGCTCGACACCAAGGACCAGGGCAAGTTCGCCGACGGCCTCAAGGACATCGCCACCGAGCTCGACAAGCTGAGCAAGAGCGGCAACGACGCCCTGCGGAACCTGGAGGAGGGCGAGGTCGGCCAGGCGATGGCCCGGCAGTCGAGCTGCAAGGCGGCCACGGCCTCGGCGGGCGCGACGCAGAGCTGAGCCGGCCGAGCGGCCGAACGAGGTCCCGCCTCACGCCGTGAGGGGGGGCCTCGGCCGTATCCACGCCGGTCGGCCGGGCCTCGGGCGTGCCCACGCCGGTCGGCCGGGCCTCGGCCGTACCCACGCCGGTCGGCCGGCCGGGCCTCGGCGCGGGCAGGTGCACGAGCACGTGCGAGCACGCCCCCGGCCGCCACAATGGGGGCGTGAGTAACGCCAGCCAGTCACCCCTGCCCCCGCTGCCCGCCTCCGACCGCCCCGAGGTCGCCGCCCGGCTCCGGGACGCCCTGCTCGAGGCCTCCTTCACCGCCGACGGACTGCTCGAACTGCTCGGCGCCCCCGCGTACGCGGCGCTCGCCCGGAGCGAGACCGTGCCCGCGCTCCGGGCCACCCGCGGGGACACGCCCCTGGAGGTGCTCGTCCGGCTGTTCCTGCTGCAGCAGCCCGTACCGCACGCGCGCGTGGCGGACGTCCTGCCCGTCGAGGCGTGCCTGGAGAGCGGCTGGCTCGCCCGCACCGGCGCGGACGAGATCTCCGCCACGGTGGACGTCCGGCCCTACGGCGGACCCGGTGGCGAGGACTGGTTCATCGTGTCGGACCTGGGCTGCGCGGTCGGCGGGGCCGGCGGGATCGGCCGTCGTGACGAGGGCGTCGTCCTGGGAGTCGGCGGCGCCTCCACGACCCTCGCCGGCATCACCGTCCGTACGCCCGTCGCCGCCGCGCTCGACCTGGGCACCGGCTCCGGCATCCAGGCCCTGCACGCCGCCCGGCACGCCACGCGGGTGACCGCGACCGACCTCAACCCGCGCGCGCTGCACATCACCGCTCTCACGCTGGCGCTGTCCGGCGCCCCGGCCGCCGATCTGCGCGAGGGCTCCCTCTTCGAGCCGGTGCGCGCCGACGAGACGTACGACCTGATCGTCTCCAACCCGCCGTTCGTGATCTCGCCCGGAGCCCGGCTCACCTACCGCGACGGCGGGATGGGCGGGGACGATCTGTGCCGCACGCTCGTTCAGGAGGCGGGGGAGCGGCTGAACGAGGGCGGGTTCGCGCAGTTCCTCGCCAACTGGCAGCACGTGGAAGGGGAGGACTGGCAGGACAGGCTCAGGTCATGGGTGCCCCGGGGCTGCGACGCGTGGATCGTGCAGCGCGAGGTGCAGGACGTCAATCAGTACGCCGAGCTGTGGCTGCGGGACGCGGGCGATCACCGCGAGGACGCGGCGGAGTACCAGGCGCGGTACGACGCGTGGCTCGACGAGTTCGAGGCGCGCAAGGTGAAGGCCGTCGGCTTCGGCTGGATCACCCTGCGCAAGACGGGCGCCGCCGTGCCGTCGCTGACGGTGGAGGAGTGGCCGCATCCGGTGGAGCAGCCGCTCGGCGACACCATCCGCGACCACTTCGACCGGCTCGACCACCTGCGGGAGCACGACGACGCCGCCCTGCTGGAGGGACACTTCCGGCTGGCCGACGAGGTCGTGCAGGAGCAGGTCGGGCTGCCCGGCGCGGAGGACCCCGAGCACCTCGTGCTGCGCCAGAACCGCGGCATGCGCCGGGCGACCCGGGTCGACACGGTCGGCGCGGGCTTCGCCGGCGTGTGCGACGGCACGATGAGCGCGGGCCGCATCCTCGACGCCATCGCCCAGCTGCTCGGCGAGGACCCGGTCGTGCTGCGCGACCGCACCCCGGCCCAGATCCGGCTGCTGGTGGAGCAGGGGTTCCTGGTGCCGGTGCGCTGAGAGGAATGCCCAGGGCCGAGTGGGGTGTGACGGGCTGAAGGACTGAGGGGAGGGCCGAGGGAAGCCGTCCGGTCCGGAGAACCGGTTTCCCTCGCCCCCGCCACGGAGGCCCGCCAACAAATTCGAGTCGATTTGGACACCTCGCCCGGAACAGGTGGTGGAGGGCCGGACGTCCCCGCTCCGCAACCCTGTCGTCCTGGCGTTCACCTCGGGTTCGCCTCCCCGCAGCCCACGCGTGTCAGCCTCCCGTGGCTGGGACCGTTCGGACAGGGGAAAAGGGGCGCGGCGAGCCATGGAGAGCGAACCGGCGATCTTCGCGGGAACGGTGTTCTCCCTGTTCGGAGGGGGGCTGCTGGCCTGGACCGTGACGCGCGTGCGCCGGCAGCTGCCGGTCGCCCAGGGCGTGCGGCCGGCGACGTCGGCGACCGTGGCGAGCGTCGTCGCGGTGCTCGCCCTCGCGGTCGGAACGTGGTGCTTCACCCGCCTGTGAGACCCGCTCCGGTGAGACGCCGGCGCGTGACCGGGGGGTCGCGCTCCGCACGGGGCCGGGCCGGGTCCCGGCACTCCGGGCGGCAGGAACGGTGGTAGTCGGGTTACCGTTCGAGTGGCCGTTGCGGGCTTTTCCCGTTTGACACGGGGGCGGGATGTACCGTCACACTCCGCAGCGTCAGCACGTACCCAGCCCCGGTGAGCGACTCCGGGGAGGCCCCAGCGTCGACCGGAGAGAAGAGCGAAGTTGTCCCCGACCAGCGAGACCGCGAAGGGCGGCCGCCGACTCGTCATCGTCGAGTCGCCTGCCAAGGCGAAGACGATCAAGGGCTATCTCGGCCCCGGCTACATCGTCGAGGCGAGCGTCGGGCACATCCGCGACCTTCCCAACGGCGCCGCCGAGGTGCCCGAGAAGTACACCGGCGAGGTCCGCCGCCTCGGTGTGGATGTCGACCATGACTTCGCGCCGATCTATGTGGTCAACGCCGACAAGAAGGCGCAGGTCAAGAAGCTCAAGGACCTGCTGAAGGAATCCGACGAGCTCTTCCTCGCCACCGATGAGGACCGCGAGGGCGAGGCCATCGCCTGGCACCTGCAGGAGGTGCTCAAGCCCAAGGTCCCGGTCAAGCGGATGGTCTTCCACGAGATCACCAAGGCCGCGATCCAGGCCGCCGTGGCCAACCCCCGCCAGCTCAACCAGAAGCTCGTCGACGCCCAGGAGACCCGCCGCATCCTCGACCGCCTCTACGGCTACGAGGTCTCGCCGGTCCTGTGGAAGAAGGTCATGCCGCGGCTGTCCGCCGGCCGTGTCCAGTCGGTCGCCACCCGTCTCGTGGTGGAGCGGGAACGCGACCGCATCGCCTTTCGTTCGGCTGAGTACTGGGACCTGACGGGCACCTTCGCGACCGGTCGCGCCGGAGACTCGTCGGACCCGTCGTCGCTGGTCGCGCGCCTGCAGACCGTCGACGGCAGGCGGGTCGCGCAGGGCCGCGACTTCGACTCCCTGGGACAACTGAAGAGCGCGAACACCCTCCACCTCGACGAGGCGAACGCCCGCGCCCTGGCCGCCGCCCTGGAGCAGACCCGGTTCGCCGTCCGCTCGGTCGAGTCCAAGCCCTACCGCCGCTCGCCGTACGCCCCGTTCCGTACGACGACGCTGCAGCAGGAGGCCAGCCGCAAGCTCGGCTTCGGCGCGAAGGCCACGATGCAGATCGCGCAGAAGCTGTACGAGAACGGCTACATCACGTACATGCGTACGGACTCCACGACCCTGAGCGACACGGCGGTCGCCGCCGCCCGCGCCCAGGTCACGCAGCTGTACGGCGCCGACTACCTGCCGCCGCAGCCGAGGACGTACGCCGGGAAGGTCAAGAACGCGCAGGAGGCCCACGAGGCGATCCGCCCCTCGGGTGATCGTTTCCGCACTCCCGCCGAGACCGGACTGACGGGCGACCAGTTCAAGCTGTACGAGCTGATCTGGAAGCGGACCGTCGCCTCCCAGATGAAGGACGCGACCGGCAACAGCGTCACGGTCAAGATCGGCGGCACCGCCTCCGACGGCCGGGACGTCGAGTTCAGCGCGTCCGGCAAGACGATCACCTTCCACGGCTTCCTCAAGGCCTACGTCGAGGGCGCCGACGACCCGAACGCCGAGCTGGACGACCGCGAGCGCCGCCTGCCCCAGGTCGCCGAGGGCGACCCGCTGAGCGCCGAGGAGATCACGGTCGACGGGCACGCCACCAAGCCCCCGGCCCGCTACACCGAGGCCTCCCTGGTCAAGGAGCTGGAAGAGCGCGAGATCGGCCGCCCGTCGACGTACGCGTCGATCATCGGCACGATCCTGGACCGCGGCTACGTGTTCAAGAAGGGCACGGCCCTGGTGCCGTCCTTCCTGTCCTTCGCCGTGGTCAACCTCCTGGAGAAGCACTTCGGGCGGCTCGTCGACTACGACTTCACGGCCAAGATGGAGGACGACCTCGACCGCATCGCCCGCGGCGAGGCCCAGTCCGTGCCGTGGCTGAAGCGGTTCTACTTCGGCGAGACAGCGCCCGACAGCGGCTTCGCCGCGGGGGCCGGCGGCGCCGCCGCCGACGCGGGCAACGGCGACGGGGACCACCTCGGCGGCCTCAAGGAACTGGTCACCGACCTGGGCGCGATCGACGCCCGAGAGGTGTCCTCGTTCCCCGTGGGCAACGACATCGTGCTGCGCGTCGGGCGCTACGGCCCCTACATCGAGCGCGGCGAGAAGGACACCGAGCAGCACCAGCGCGCCGACATCCCGGACGACCTCGCCCCGGACGAGCTGTCCGTGGAACTGGCCGAGGAACTGCTGGCCAAGCCCAGCGGCGACTTCGAGCTGGGCACCGACCCGGCCACCGGCCACACGATCGTCGCCAAGGACGGCCGCTACGGCCCGTACGTGACGGAGATCCTCCCCGAGGGCACCCCGAAGACGGGCAAGAACGCGGTCAAGCCGCGCACGGCGTCCCTGTTCAAGTCGATGTCCCTGGACACCGTCACCCTCGACGACGCCCTCAAGCTGATGTCGCTGCCCCGCGTGGTCGGCACGGACGCCGAGGGCCAGGAGATCACCGCGCAGAACGGCCGCTACGGCCCGTACCTGAAGAAGGGGACGGACTCGCGCTCGCTCCAGTCGGAGGACCAGCTCTTCACCATCACGCTGGAGGAGGCGCTGGCGATCTACGCCCAGCCCAAGCAGCGTGGCCGGGCCGCGGCCAAGCCGCCGCTGAAGGAGCTGGGCACGGACCCGGTCAGCGAGAAGCCGGTCGTGGTCAAGGACGGCCGCTTCGGCCCGTACGTCACCGACGGGGAGACCAACGCGACCCTGCGCTCCGGCGACAGCGTCGAGACGATCACCCCGGAGCGCGGCTTCGAGCTGCTCGCCGAGAAGCGCGCCAAGGGTCCGGCGAAGAAGACAGCCAAGAAGGCCCCGGCGAAGAAGACCACGACCGCGAAGAAGACGACGACGGCCAAGAAGACCGCGGCGAAGAAGACCACGACCGCGAAGAAGGCCACGACGGCGAAGAAGACGGCCGCCAAGACGGCGACCGCCGCCGAGCCGGCCGAGGACTGAGGCCGTTCGCGCCCCGGACCGGCCCCCGAGGCCCAGGTCCGGATCTTCGCCCAGGGTTCGGAACGCGAACGCCCCGGCAACACTTCGGTGTCGGGGCGTGCGCATGCCAGACCGGGCCCTCCAGGGTGTCGTCGGCTGCCGATAGGCTGAACGCATGACGCGAGCCGAGCATCCAACGGCCCCTCAGCCGGCCCCCGACGACGCCCTGGTCGCGGACTCCCGCGAGCGTGCCGTCCGCGCCCTGCTGCGCCGCCCGCAGCTGAAGCGGTTGTGGAGCGCGCAGCTCGTGGGCGGTGTGGGGGACACCCTCGCCCTCCTCGTGCTGGTCCTCCTAGCCCTCCAGGCGGCTGTCGCCGAGGGCTCGTTCGGGGGCGGTTACCGAGGCGCGGCGTTCGCAGTGGCGACCGTTCTCGGGGTGCGCATCCTCGCGACGCTGCTGTTCGGCGCCGTGCTCCTCGGCCCGCTCACCGCGCTCACCTCCCAGGACGGCCCGCTCGACCGCCGCTGGACCATGGTCGGCGCGGACGGGCTGCGCGCCGCGTTGCTCATCGTCGCGCCGCTGTGGATCGACTGGACGCCCGAGGACGCGCTGGCCGTCCTCCTCGTCACGGCCTTCGTGACGGGGGTCGCCGAGCGGTTCTGGACGGTGTGCCGGGAGAGCGCGGCCCCCGCGCTGCTGCCCGCCCCGCCCCCCGAGGGCGCGACGGTCCGGCCGCTGCCCGACCACCTGGACGCCCTGCGCCGGCTCTCGCTGCGCACCGGCTTCGTCGCCATTCCGCTCGCCGCCGTCGTGCTCGTCGTCGCGGCCCTGTTCAACAACCTGCTGGGCGCCGGCATCGAGTGGTTCGCCCAGCACCAGGCGGCCCTCGCCTCCTACGTGGCGGCCGGCCTGTTCGCCGCGTCCCTGTCCGTGCTGACCTTCCTGGAGCTGCCCGGCACGCGCACCCCGCGCGCCCGCCCGCCGCTCGAAGGCCTGCGCCGCCCCAGGACCGGCACCGGCACCGACAAGGGCCGCACCGGCGCGACGCCGCTGCTGGTGCCGGCCTGCGCGGCCGTCGCCGCCGCGGTCTCCGCCGCCGTCGCCGTGGCCGTGCTGCACGCGAAGGACCTCGGCGGCGGCCCGGTGCTGTACGGGCTGTTCGTGGGCGCGCTGACCGGCGGTGTCGTGATCGGCATCCGCACGGCGCCCGCCCTGCTGCCCGCTCTGTCGCGCCGCCGGATGCTCGCCCTGGCGATCGCCTTCACCGGCATCGCGCTGCTGGCCGCCGGGCTGGTCCCGGACGTCACCTCGGTGCTGCTGATCCTCGCCCTGTCCGGCGTCGGCGCGGGCATGTCCGCCAACATCGGGCACACCCTGCTCGACCAGGAGACCGAGGAGTACCGGCGCCCCCGCACGACCGAGCACCTGCACGCGGTGGTCCGGGTCTGCGTGGCGCTCGCCGCGGTGATCGCCCCGCTGGTCGCGGCGGGCATCGGGCCGCACCGGCTGGAGAGCGGCAAGTTCGTCTTCGCGCACGGCGGCGCGGCCTTCACGCTGATGCTGGCCGGCGCGCTGCTGCTGCCGGTCGCCGTGCTGGTGCTGGCCAAGGTCGACGACCGTTCCGGCGTGCCGCTGCGGCAGGACCTGAAGGACGCGCTGCTCGGCGGCGACGACCCCGAGCAGGCGCCCGCCACGACCGGTTTCTTCATCGCCCTGGAGGGCGGCGACGGCGCCGGCAAGTCCACGCAGGCCGAGGCGCTCGCCGAGTGGATCCGCGCCAAGGGCCACGAGGTCGTGCTCACGCGCGAGCCGGGGGCGACGCCGGTGGGCAAGCGGCTGCGGTCGATCCTGCTCGACGTGTCCAGCGCGGGTCTGTCGCACCGCGCGGAGGCGCTGCTGTACGCGGCCGACCGGGCCGAGCACATCGACACCGTCGTACGGCCCGCCCTGGAGCGCGGCGCGGTCGTCATCTCCGACCGGTACATCGACTCCTCCGTGGCCTACCAGGGAGCGGGCCGGGACCTGTCGCCGACCGAGATCGCCCGCATCAACCGCTGGGCGACGAACGGACTCGTGCCGCATCTGACCGTGCTGCTGGACGTCGCGCCGGAGACCGCGCGGGAGCGGTTCACCGAGGCGCCCGACCGGCTGGAGTCGGAGCCCGCCGAGTTCCACGCGCGTGTGCGGGCCGGTTTCCTCACCCTGGCCGCGGCCGACGCCGGGCGGTACCTGGTGGTGGACGCCGGGCAGGAGCCCGAGGCCGTCACGACCGTCATCCGGCACCGGCTCGACCAGGTGCTGCCGCTTTCCGAGGCCGAGATCCAGGCCCGCGAGGAGGCCCGCAGGAAGGCCGAGGAGGAGGCCCGCCGCAAGGCCGAGGAGGAGGCCGCCCGCAAGGCCGAGGAGGAGCGCCTGGAGCGTGAGCGCCAGGAGCAGCTGGCCAAGCTGCGCGCCGAGGAGGAGGAGCGCAAGCGCCGCGAGCTGGAGGAGGCGCAGCGCCGCGAGGCCGAACGGCAGGCGGAGGAGGCCCGGCGCCGGGCCGAGGAAGCACGCAGGAAGGCCGAGGAGGAGCGGGCCCGGCTCCTCGCGGAGGAGAAGGCCCGCGCCGAGGAGGAGGCCCGCCGCAAGGCCGAGGAGGAGCGGCGCCGCAAGCAGGCCGAGGAGGAGGCCCGGCTGCGTGCCGAGGCCGAGGCGCTCCGCCTGGAGAAGCAGCGCAAGGCCGAGGAGGCCCTGCTGCGGGCCGAGGAGGCGCGCCGGCTCGCGGAGGCGGCGGCCGCAGCGGCCGAGGCCGGACCGAAGATCTCCATGGCCAAGAGCCCCGCGCCGGAGCGTCCCTCCGGCCCGGTGGCGGGGCAGGACGCGGCGACCGTGCCGACGCCCGTGGTGACGCCGGGAGGTTCGGCGGACGACACGACCGTGCTGCGCCCGGTGCGGGACGAGGAGCGCGGTTCCGGCCGTGCCTCCGGCGACTCCGACGCCGAGGTGACCGCCGAGCTGCCGCTGCCGCCGGCCCCCGCGGCGGCCGGTGAGGAGACGGAGGTGCTGCCGCCGGTTCCCGCGCGGACCGAGGAGCCCCGGGTGCGCCCCGGTGCGTCGGACGAGACGGCCGTGCTGCCGCCCGTCCCGTCGGCGGACGCGGAGGAGACGGCGGTGCTGCCGCCGGTCCGGCCCGGTGACGCGGAGGAGACGGCCGTACTGCCGCCCGTCCGGCCCGGTGACGCCGAGGAGACGGCCGTACTGCCCCCCGTGCGCGGGGACGGATCGGCGGACCGCGTGCCGCCCGGCTACTTCCGGGACGAGGCCCCGTCCGCCCGGCCCGACGGGAGGGAGGACCGTACGCGGGAGCTGCCCCAGGTCGACGCCGAGGGCACGCCGCGCCGCCGGTCCGACTGGGCCGAGGAGACGCCGCTGGACGACCTGCCGTCGCTGGCGGACGAACTGCTCGGACCGCACGACGACGAGCCGGGCGAGGGCGGCCGCGGACGCCGGGGGAGGGGCGGCCGGGGCCGCTGAGGCCGCCGGCGGGAGCCGGATGAGGGCGTGATGAAGGGGGCGCGGGCCGACCCGGTCCGGGCCCCTTTCGTCTGCCTCTCAGGCCCTCGCCCCGTCCGGCACCAGGGCGGGATCGGCTGCCCCCGGGCCCCACCTCGTCCGGCATCAGGGCGGTATCGGCTGCCTCTCAGGCCCTCGCCCCGTCCGGCATTGTCAGTGCCCGCCCCCACAATGGATTCCGCACCGCAGAACATGATGGAAGGGCGGCGTGACCCATGACCGTGTGGGACGACCTCGTCGGGCAGGAGAGGGTGAGCGAGCAGCTGGCCGCTGCCGCCCGGGACGCCGACGCCCTGGTCACCGCCGCCGCCACCGACGCCCCGCCGCCCGAGGCGTCGAAGATGACGCACGCGTGGCTGTTCACGGGTCCGCCCGGGGCCGGGCGCAACCAGGCGGCGCGGGCGTTCGCGGCGGCCCTCCAGTGCGTCAGCCCCGACCGCGCGCTCGGCGGAGCCCCCGGCTGCGGCTTCTGCGACGGCTGCCACACGGCCCTGGTGGGCACGCACGCCGACGTCACCACCGTCGCCGCGGTCGGCACGCAGATCCTCGCGGACGACATGCGGGACACGGTCCGCAAGTCCTTCACCTCCCCGGCGAACGGCCGCTGGCAGATCATCCTCGTCGAGGACGCCGAGCGGCTGAACGAGAAGTCGGCCAACGCCGTCCTCAAGGCCGTGGAGGAGCCGGCCCCGCGCACGGTCTGGCTGCTGTGCGCGCCCTCCATCGAGGACGTCCTGCCGACCATCCGCTCCCGCTGCCGCCACCTGAACCTGAGCACGCCGTCGGTCGACGCCGTCGCCGACATGCTGGTGCGTCGCGAGGGCATCGAGCCGGCCGTCGCCGCCGCGGCGGCCCGCGCGACGCAGGGCCACGTCGACCGGGCGCGCCGGCTGGCCACCGACCCGGCCGCGCGGGAGCGCCGGGCCGCCGTGCTGCGCCTGCCGCTGCGCGTCGAGGAGATCGGCGGTGCGCTCCGGGCCGCGCAGGAGCTGGTGGACGCGGCCGCCGAGGACGCCAAGCAGCTGGCCGAGGAGGTCGACGGCAAGGAGACCGAGGAGCTGAAGGCCGCCCTCGGTGCGGCCCAGGGCGGCCGGATGCCGCGCGGCACGGCAGGCGTGATGAAGGACCTGGAGGACAAGCAGAAGCGCCGCAGGACGCGCACCCAGCGCGACAGCCTCGACCTCGCCCTCACCGACCTGACCGCCTTCTACCGCGACGTCCTCGCCCTCCAGCTCGGCTCCCGCGTGGCCATCGCCAACGCGGACGCGGAGGAAGCCCTGGAGCGGCTCGCGCGCGGCAGCTCCCCGGAGGCCACGCTGCGCCGCATCGAGGCGATCGCCGCCTGCCGCGACGCCCTCGACCGCAACGTGGCGCCGCTGCTGGCGGTGGAGGCGATGACGATGGCACTCAGAGCGGGCTGAAAGCGCGGGCGCACGCGCCGGGCCGACCCTGTACTCGTGCCCGGCGACCCTGTACTCGTGCCGGGCCGACGCCGTGATTCGCGCCCGGCGACCCCGTACTCGTGCCCGGTCGACGCCGTGACTCGTGGCCGGTCGGCACTCTGACTCGTGGCCGGTCGGCACTCTGACTCGTGCCGGGTCGGCACCCTGACTCGTGACGGGTCGGTGCAGTACCTCGTACACGGTTGACGCCGTAACTCGTACGGGGCACGACACGCACGCACGGCACTCATTCCGTCGCGCAGAGTTACGCTCGCTGGATGGACACCAGGCGCACTCCACGCACCGTCTCGTCGCCCGGCCCCGCCGCGTCCCGCTGCCGCGGCGCCCACCGCAGGGCCCGCAGCGGAGCCAGGACGGCGGCCGGCCTCCTCGCCACGGCCGCACTGCTCGTCTCCGCCTGCTCCTCCGGGAGCTCGACGACGTCCACCGCCTCGGCGGCACAGGAGGCGGCCCTGGTCGCGCTGCCGCGGTCCACGCCGGCCGCCCTCTCGCCGTACTACGCGCAGAAGCCGGCCTGGCGCGGCTGCGGCGTGCCCGGCTTCCAGTGCGCCACGATCAAGGCGCCGCTCGACTACGCGAAGCCCTCCGCCGGCGACGTCCGGCTCGCCGTCACCCGCAAGAACGCCACCGGACCCGGCGAGCGGCTGGGCTCGCTCCTGGTGAACCCCGGCGGGCCGGGCGGCTCGGCGATCGGCTACGTGCAGGCGTACGCCGGCATCGGCTACCCGGCCGAGGTCCGCGCCCGTTACGACATGGTCGCGGTCGACCCGCGCGGCGTGGCCCGCAGCGAGCCCGTCGAGTGCCTGGACGGCCCGGCCATGGACACGTACACCCGGACGGACACCACGCCCGACGACGTGCGGGAGACGGACGGGCTGGTCAAGGCCTACCGGACGTTCGCGGAGGGCTGCGGCGCGGACGCGCCCCGGCTGCTGCGGCACGTGTCCACGGCGGAGACGGCACGCGACATGGACATCGTGCGGGCGGCGCTCGGCGACGAGAAGCTGAACTTCGTCGGAGCCTCCTACGGCACGTTCCTCGGAGCGACGTACGCCGGGCTGTTCCCGAACCGGACGGGCCGGCTGGTGCTGGACGGCGCCATGGACCCGTCGCTGCCCGCGCGGCGCCTGAACCTCGAACAGACGGCGGGCTTCGAGACGGCGTTCCGGTCGTTCGCGCGGGACTGCGTACGGCAGGCCGACTGCCCGCTGGGCGGCAAGGGCACCTCGCCCGAGCAGGTGGGCAAGAACCTCAAGGCGTTCTTCGAGAAGCTGGACGCGCGGCCGGTACCCACCGGTGACACCGGCCGCAGCCTCACCGAGTCGCTCGCCACGACCGGCGTGATCGCGGCCATGTACGACGAGGGCTCCTGGGAGCAGCTGCGCGAGGCGCTGACGTCCGCGATGAAGGAGAACGACGGCTCCGGGCTGCTGATCCTCTCCGACGGCTACTACGAGCGGGACGCCGACGGCCGCTACAGCAACCTGATGTTCGCCAACGCGGCCGTGAACTGCCTGGATCTGCCGCCGTCCTTCGACACCCCCGACGAGGTGCGCGGGGCGCTGCCCGAGTTCGAGAAGGCCTCGCCGGTGTTCGGCAAGGGTCTGGCGTGGGCCGCGCTGAACTGCGCGTACTGGCCCGTGGGCGCCACGGGCGAGCCGCACCGCATCGAGGCGAAGGGCGCGGCACCGATCGTCGTGGTCGGCACCACGCGTGACCCGGCCACCCCCTACCGCTGGGCCCAGGCCCTCGCCGGCCAGCTCTCCTCGGGCCGCCTGCTCACCTACGACGGCGACGGTCACACGGCGTACGGCCGCGGCAGCTCCTGCATCGACCGCACGATCAACGCGTACCTGCTCCGCGGCACCCCGCCGAAGAACGGAAAGCGCTGCGCGTAGCGGGCGCGCCGGGCCCCGGAGGGACCGCCTCCGGGGCTGGTACGGAGCACCCCCGGAAACTGTGTAGACTTACCGTCGTTGCTGAGCGCACCATAGTGCGGACAGCGCGCCGCCTTAGCTCAGATGGCCAGAGCAACGCACTCGTAATGCGTAGGTCTCGGGTTCGAATCCCGAAGGCGGCTCCACTGAAACCCCAGGTCGGATGGACTCCGACCTGGGGTTTCGTCGTTCGGTGGCAGGGTGCCGGGGTTCCGGCTAGTCGCCGCTGCCGCTGCGGCGTGAACCCGAGCCGCGGGTTGCCGTCTCGGCCAGTTCGCTGCCGAGGAGGGTCAGTTTGGCCACGCCTCGGGCCCAGCGGGGGGCGTCGCCTCGGGCCGTCCGGAAGACGCAGGCGCAGCCGCCGATGACGAGGAGGACGACGACCGACGGTATGAGCACGAGCATGCTCGATCCCCCGTTTCTCGCTGTGCTGGTCCCCGTCATCCTCTCAGTGCCAGGTCGCGCTGTCGGGGTCGATGCCGTGGGCGCGGGCGCTCGCGTCGATGATCCTGCGGAACCACGCGGCGAGGCCGGCGCGCACGCCGTCGTAGTGGGCGGCGAAGCCCGGATCGGAGTCGAACTTGCGGCCGAGGCAGACCTGCATCTGCCGGGTGAGGGGGAAGTACGCGGCGAAGACCTCCCGGTGCCGTTCGACGAGTGCGTTCGCCCCCGGGTCGCCCGGCGCGACGCCGGCGTCCATCGCCTCGCCGAGGGCGCGTTCGAAGCCGGTGACGGTGTCGGCGACGGCTTGCCATTCCTCCGGCGTGCGGGTGGCGGAGCGTTCGGCGTACCGCAGCCACTGGGGTGTGCCGCCGTAGCGCTCGCGGGCCCGGGCGGCCCAGTCCGGGTTCCATTCGGGGCCGAAGATCGCGGCCTGCTGTGCGGCGGTGAGCAGCAGGCCGTGCTCGTGGGCGTCGATCATCCGGTCCAGTCCGGCGCCCAGCTGCCGGAGGCGGTCGATCCGTTCGTCGACCTGGGCGCGCTGGGCGCGCAGTGCGCCGGTCACGTCCGTGGCCGGGTCGTCCAGGACGGCCCGGATCCTGTCCAGGCCGAGGCCGAGTTCGCGGTAGACGACGATGCGGTGCAGGCGTTCCAGGTCGGTGGCGGTGTAGAGCCGGTATCCGGCGGGCGTGCGCAGGGACGGACGCGCCAGGCCGATCTCGTCCCAGTGGTGCAGTGCGCGGACGGTCACGGCCAGGCGCGACGAGACCTGGCCGACGGTCAGGCCCTCGGCGTCGGTGGCGTCAGGCATGCTCCCCATTGTCGACGCCGTCGGCGTCGCGTCCGGGGGCCGGTGGGGTGATGCCGACGGCCGCGAGATTCCGTGCCTCCTCACCGTCCGGGTCGAAGGGCTTCGCCGCGGTGACGACGATCCGGGCGTTCTCGGGTGTGATCACCTCCAGGTCGCGGGTGTTCCAGGGCGTGTCCCGCGGGCCGTCGACCGAGGCGGGGCGCAGCGCGCGGCAGGCCTCGGCGACGGAGTCCACCTCGCCGAGCACGCACGCGAAGCTGAAGCTCATCGCCGGCGCCTGCTCGGGGACGTCCGCCGCCGCGACGAGCAGCACGTCCTGGAAGGCCCACCGGCGCAGGTGCACCAGCCGGCCCGGGATGCCGAACAGCTCGAAGAAGCCGAGGCCACGCGTCCAGAAGTCCAGGGACGCGGCCAGATCGCTCGTCGGGATCGTCACGAAGGCGGGCATCCCGTAGATCCCGCGGAACGGCTCCGGTGCCACCGCGTCCGGGCCGGGAGGGGGTACGGGGCTCATCGCGAACGCGTCGTAGTGGTCGCTCATGCGGTCCACCGTCCGGCCTCACGCCGCGTGAGGGTCAAGTCCGTTCGTGCGGCGGTCCGGTGTGAGGTCCGGATCTTTGTGGGTTCCGCCAGTGCGCGGGTCCGCCGGGGCGCGGGGAGACTGCCGCCGGGGCGCGACGCGACGGAGTACCGGGGAGGCCGCGCGATGAGCGTGCAGCAGTACGACGAGATCGGTGAGGCGTTCGAGGGGTTCAAGGACCTGCCGCTGGCGCAGTACGCCGAGGTGCCCGGTTTTCTGGCCCTGGTCGGGGACGTGCGCGGCAGGCCGGTGCTCGACCTGGCGTCCGGCACCGGCTTCTACAGCAGGGAGTTCCGGCGGCGCGGGGCCGCGGAGGTGCTCGGGATCGACATCTCCGGTGAGATGGTCGCCGCGGCGCGGGAACGGGAGGAGCGGGAGCCGCTGGGTGTGCGTTACGAGGTGGCGGACGTGTCCGCCCTGCGGCCCCTCGGCCGGCGCTTCGACATCGCCACGGCGGTCCAGCTGCTCAACTACGCGCAGGACATTGCCGCCATGGAACGGATGTGCCGTGCCGTACACCGGCACCTGAAGCCCGGCGGCGCGTTCTTCGTGCTCGCGCAGACGCCGGAATTCCGCTTCGACGGGCCGTCCCCGGAGAAGTACGGCTTCCGCTGCGAGCCGACCGGAGAGGTGACCGGGACCGGACCGCGCGTCCGGGTCACCGCGCTGCTCGACCCACCCGTCGAGTTCGTCACGACCTGCCCGCGCCGCGAGGTCTACGAACAGTGCCTGCGGGCAGCCGGGTTCGGGGAGCCGGAGTGGGTTCCCGTGACGGTGTCCGAGGCGGGTGTGCGCGCGTTCGGTGCGGACTTCTGGGCGGACTTCCACGCCAACCCGCCGTTGGTCATGCTGCGCTGCGGGGCCTGATCGCCGGTGCCGGGGCGGCGTGGGCGAATCGCCGTCCGGCAGGCGTACGGAGAGGGTCCTCGCCGTGAACGGCTAGCATCGCCCGTCAACCGTCAGTTGCCGACCGGGACGAGGTGAGGACATGCGGGCACCCAGGATCGCCGTCGCCGTGGTGACCATGGGCAACCGGCCCGCTGAGGTCGACGCCCTGCTGGAGTCCGTGGCCAAACAGGACGTGCCGCCCGAGCGGATCGTCGTCGTGGGCAACGGCTGCCCGCTGCCCGAATTCGCCCGGCGGCTGTCGCTGCCCGGGGAGGTCACCACGGTCGAACTCGACGAGAACCTGGGCTGCCCCGGCGGGCGCAACGCCGCGCTCGCCCGGGTCCGGGAGTTCGGCGACGTCGACGTCGTGGTCGACTTGGACGACGACGGTCTGCTCGTCGACGCCGATGTGCTGCGCCGGGTGCGGGACCTGTACGCCGCCGACGAACGGCTCGGCATCGTCGGCTTCCGCATCGCCGACGAGGAGGGCGGGACGCAGCAGCGCCACGTGCCGCGGATCGGCAACGCGGACCCGATGCGGGGCGGTTACGTCACCGGGTTCCTCGGCGGCGGGCACGCGCTGCGGATGGCGATGCTCGACGAGATCGGCGACTGGCCCGCCGCGTTCTTCTTCGCGCACGAGGAGACCGACCTCGCCTGGCGCGCGGCAGACGCGGGCTGGCGGATCCTCTACGCGCCCGAGCTGGTGCTCCGGCACCCGCGGACCTCACCCGCCCGGCACGCCATCTACTACCGCGTCAACGCCCGCAACCGGGTCTGGCTGGTCCGCCGCCGGCTGCCGCTCCCGCTCGTCCCGGTGCATCTGGGCGTCTGGGTGCTGCTCACGCTCGCCCGGATCCGGTCGCGTGCGGGGCTGCGGGCATGGTGCGGCGGATTCGTGGAAGGCGTACGGGAACCGGCGGGGGAGCGGCGGCCGATGCGCTGGCGCACGGTGTGGCGGCTGACGCGGTTGGGGCGGCCGCCGGTCGTCTGAGCCGGGCTCCGGGGAAGTTGAGGGGCCCCGGCCGTTCACCTCCGCCGACCGGGACCCGGACCCGGCCGCGGCGGCGACACTCCCCCGAGTTGCGCGTTTCTACGCGCGCGCCGCCGGGCCAGATCCGATGTAGTGATCACATCAGGCTTTGCCAACGGATCGCTAACATGTGGCCAACGGTTCGCCGTTGCGTCGTTGGTCGATTGGCGAGAAGTCGCCGAACCAGGATCAAGGACGACCGGAGCAGCGGTGGATTCCGGTGGAGGACGTACGGGCCAAGGTGGCGGAAAACCACCGCCCAGGGAGCGGAAACTCGTCAAGGGGGCGATCCCGCCGCGGGCGGTTGCGACAACGGGGGCGGCATGGGGGCATCTGCATCTTCCGGTGCGGGCGGCGAGGACACCGGCGCGGGGAGCGAGGGCCGGGCACGACGTGCGCTGAGGTTCGGGCTGCTGGGACCGCCCGTGCTCTATCGAGACGTACCGGACGGCATCGGGGACGGTGTCCCGGACGTCACCGGGAACGGCCGCCCGGGCGTCACCGGGAGCGGCCGCCCGGGAGCCGCCGGAAGCAGTGTTCCGGACGGCACCGGGAGCGGCGTTCCGGACGGCAGCAGTAGCGACGTCGCGGACGGTAGTGGGAGCGGCGTCCCGGACGGTAGCAGGAGCGGCGTCCTGCCCGGTCCGCTCCGGGTCGTCGGGATTCGGAGCCCCAAGTCCCGCGCGCTGCTGACCGCGTTGCTGCTCGACGCGGGGCGGGTCGTCTCCGTCGAGTCGCTCAAGGACGCGCTGTGGGGGGAGGCGCCGCCTGTCTCCGCCCAGGCCTCGCTGCACAACCACGTGGCCCGCGTGCGGCGGCTGCTCGACGACCCGGAACGGTTGCGGACCACGCCCTCCGGATACCTGCTGCGGGTCGACGAGGGCGAACTGGACGTCCACGTGTTCGACGCCCAGGTCGTCGCGGCCCGGGCCGCGCACGCCGGCCGGGACTGGGAGGGCGTTCTCCGCGCGTGTGCCGACGCGTTCGCGCTGTGGCGGGGCGCGCCGCTGGCCGGGCTCCCGCCCGAGGTGGGCGGCTACGCCTTCGCCCAGCGGCTGCGCGAGGCCCGGCTGCTGCTCCTGGAGTGGCGTTACGACGCCGAGCTGGCGCTGGGCGGGCCGCGTCTGCACGCCCTGGTGCCGGAGCTCGTGGCGCTGACCGGGGCGTATCCGCTGCGCGAGGTGTACCACCGCCAGCTGATGCTCGCGCTGCACCGGACCGGCCGCCAGGCGGAGGCCCTGGCCGTCCACCGCGACCTGCGCACCCGCCTCGTCGGCCAACTCGGCATCGAGCCGGGACCGGGGATACGGGCGGCGCACGTGGAGGTGCTGCGAGGGGCCGGGGGAGGCCGGCACGGCTCGCTCGGGCCAGGGGTGAGCGGGCCGGGCACGGACGCGCCGGTGTCGAGGGAGCAGAGCTCGGACGGGCCGGGGGCGAGGCAGCAGGGTTCGGACGGGCCGGTGTCGAGCGGCCAGGGCTCGGATGGGCCGGGACTGCACGCCTCTTCCACCCCGGCTTCATCGCCTCCTGCGCCCGCCCCCTCCCCCTCCTCGCCCCCCTCACCCGTCCGGCTATCTCCAGCCCTCGCCCAACTGCCCCCACCCCCGGCCCACTTCACCGGCCGCACCTCCGAGCGTCAGGCCCTGCACCGCGTTCTCACCGCCGCCGGCCCCCGCGCCACCGCGGTGATCAGCGGCATGCCCGGTGTCGGCAAGAGCGCCCTCGCCCTGCGGGTCGCGCACGATCTGGCGGAACGTTTCTCCCAAGGGCAGCTCCACCTCGACCTGCGCGGTGCCACCCCGGGCACGGCACCCCTCACCCCAGGTCAGGCGCTCACCGCCCTGCTGCGTGACCTCGGCGTCGAGCCCTGCCGCATCCCGGAACTGCCGGACGCGGCGTCGGCGTTGCTGCGGTCCCTGCTCGCCCGGACCCGCACCCTGCTCGTGCTGGACGGTGCCGTGAGCGCCGCGCAGATACGGCCGCTCCTGCCGGGCGGCGCCGGCTGTGCGGTGATCGTCACCAGCCGTTCCCCGCTCACCGCCCTGGACGGAGCGGCCCGGTTCCCGCTCGCCCCGCTGTCGGACGACGAGAGCGCCGGGCTCCTGCGCACCGCCTCAGGACGTGACGGACTGGACGGTTCCCAGGCCGCCCGTCTCCTGGTCGAACGCACCGGCGGGCTGCCCCTGGCCCTGCGGGCCGCCGCCGCGCGCCTCGCCGCCCGGCCGGCCCTCACCCCGGATGCCCTCGTCGCTCGACTGGCGTCCGGTGAGGGCAGGTTGCGTCATCTGGAGTACGACGACCTGAGCGTCCGCCGCACCCTGGTCGGCGCACACGACGCCCTGGCCGACTCCCCGCACGAGGCCGACCGGGACGCGGCCCTGACTCTCCGGCGTATCGGCGCGCTCGACCTCCCCGCGTACGGCGCCCCGCTGCTGGCCCGCCTCACCGGCACCGGCGTGCCCCGCGCGGAGGCCGCGCTGGACCGGCTCGTCGACGTGGCCCTGCTGGAGGAACCCGCGTACGGCCGCTACGCACCACACGAACTCGTGCGGGACGCCGCCCGGGAACTGGCCGCGGCACCGATCGCGGGACGGGCCCCTGCCCCCGGCCCGGACGCCGCCGATCTCGCCCTCCGCTGGTACGCCGCCGAGGCCGAGCGCGCCGCCGCGGCCGTTCACGACCCGGTCACCGGCTGCGGGCGCGGTCAGGGCGCCGGGCCCCACCTCGACCGGACCCACCGCTGCCGCCCCGCCGCGCATCAGCCGGAGCGAGACCCGGGCGGACACCCGGACCGGCACCCGGGCGGGCACCCGGCGCGCAGCGGTCCCACCGCCCCCTTCACCACCCCCGAGGAGGCCTTCGCCTGGGCGGACCTGGAGCTGGCCAACATCGTCGTCCTGGTGCGGCGGCACGCGGGCGACCCGCGCGGCGACCGTGCGGCCCAGGTCGCCACCCTCGTCCGGCTGCTTCTCCCCTACGCGCGTAGCCGTGGTCGGACCACCGAGGCGGATCAGCTCGAACGGGCCGGAACCAGCGCCGGACGCTGATCAACCGGCGTCTGCCATCGGCCACCGCCGGCGATCGGCTCCGTCGGCGACCCACCACAGTCGGCACGTCGGCCACCGCTGCCGATCACTTGGCGTCGGCATAACACCGCACCACCGCCGTCGTGAACGGGAACCGCACCGGCGTGGGTCCGAAGGTGAGCCGCCCGGCCAGGTCCGCCGCCTCGCGGATCGCCGCGACGACCGTCTCCGTCTCCTCCTCGGGGCAGTGCACGATCACCTCGTCGTGCTGGAAGAAGACCAGCTCGGCCGCGAGGTCCGCGCACGTCCTGCGCAGCGCGGCGAGCATCAGCAGGGCCCAGTCGGCCGCGCTGCCCTGGACGACGAAGTTGCGGGCGAAGCGGCCGCGGGCGCGGGTGTTGGTGGAGGCGTAGCCCGGCACCCACTGCTGCGGGTCGTCCTCGGAGAGGGGGATGCCCGCCTCCTCCGTGCCCTCGTCGGCCGCCCGGGCCGCCGGGGGACAGGTGCGGCCCAGCCAGGTCCGCACCAGCCGCCCCTCCTCGCCGGCCCGCGCCGCCTCGTCGACGTAGGCGACCGCCTTGGGGAAGCGGCGGCGCAGCGCGGCGAGGTTCTTCAGGCCGTCGCCCGAGGTCTGCCCGTAGACCGCGCCGAGCACGGCGAGCTTGGCCTGGGCGCGGTCGCCGGAGAACGCGCGGTCGGAGACGGACTGGTACAGGTCGGTCTCCCGGCCGGCCACCTCCATCAGCCCGGGGTCGCGGGAGATCGCGGCGAGGACGCGCGGCTCCATCTGGTCGGCGTCGGCGACGACGAGCCGCCAGCCGGGGTCGGCGACCACGGCCCGCCGGATCACCTTGGGGATCTGGAGCCCGCCCCCGCCGTTGGTCACCCAGCGCCCGGTCACCGTCCCGCCCGCGAGGAACTCGGGTCTGAACCGGCCCTCGCGCACCCAGTCCTGGAGCCAGGACCAGCCGTGGGCGACCCAGATGCGGTACAGCTTCTTGTACTCGATCAGCGGTTTCACGGCCGGGTGGTCGACGGACTCGATCTCCCAGCGGCGGGTCGAGGAGATCTTGATGCCGGCCTGCGCGAAGGCCTTGATCACGTCGGCCGGCAGGTCGGGCCGGACCCGGCGGCCGAACGCGGCGGACACCTCGTCGGCCAGCTCGGCGAGGCGGCGCGGCTCGCCACCACCCGCGTACCGCTCGCCGAGCAGGTCGTGCAGCACCGCCCGGTGCACCTCGGCGCTCCAGGGCAGCCCGGCCCGGTTCATCTCCGCGGCCACCAGCATGCCCGCCGACTCGGCGGCGGTGAGCAGCCGCATCCGGTCGGGGTGCCCGGCCCGCTCGTGCCGCCGTTGCTGCTCGGCGTAGACGGCGAGAAGGTCCGGCAGGGGCAGCCGGACGCCCTGGGGCTCGAACAGGGAGGACTGGGAGCCCGGCTCGGCGGAGCGCAGCGGCGGATCGGGCGGTACGGGGCCGCCGCGCAGGCGCGCCAGGGCGGCCGCCGCAGAGCGTGGTTCCCCGTACCGCCCCTCGTGGCCGAGGAGGAGCGTCTCGGCGGCCTCGATGTCGTAGCACCGCTCGACTCGCACCCCCGTGGCGAGCAGGCGCGGGTAGACCTCGGCGGTGGAACGCCACACCCACCGCGTGACACCGGGACGGCTCCGGACGGCCTCGGCGAGGTCCGCCTCGCGCCGTACGGGCCCGGCGGGCATCCCGTCCGGACCGAGGGGGGCGACGTCCACGCCACCGTCCTCGGCCGGAGCGAGAGCCCACCGGTCGGCCATGCTGCGAGTGTGGCAGGGGGGTCTGACATCACCCTCCCAGCGCCGCTCCTGCCCGCCCGCGCCGTCCACGGCTCACGCCCCCGCGGCCCTGCGCTCCCGCGCGATCACGCTCCCGCGCGCCTGCGCCGCGGCCCCACGCGGCCCTGCGCTCTCCGTGGCCCCACGCGGCCCTGCGCTCTCCGCGGCCTCGCGTCTCGCGGCCCTGCACTCTCCGCGGCCTCGCGGCCTCGCGGCCTCGCGTCTCGCGGCCCCGCGCTCTCTGGAGCCCCGCGGCCTGCGGCCCCGCGGCCCCGCTTCCGCTTGCCGTCAGGACTCGTCCGGTGCGTCCCGTCGTGCCTGCACGATCTTCTGCAGCGCGCCGGCGACGTACTGTTCGGTGCGCTCCTTGTCGATGCCGAGGCCGCTGAGGACGCCCTCGCCGTTCTCGTGCTCCAGCAGGGCGAGCAGGATGTGCTCGGTGCCGATGTAGTTGTGGCCGAGGCGGAGCGCCTCCCGGAACGTGAGCTCCAGGACCTTCTTCGCGGCCTGGCCGTACGGCACGAGCTCGGGGGCCTCCTCCACGGCCGGCGGGAGGGCCGCCGTCGCCGCCTCGCGGACCGCGTCCAGGGAGACGCCCTGCTCGATGACGGCCTTGGCGGCGAGGCCCTCCGGTTCGGCCAGCAGCCCGAGGACGAGGTGCTCGGGCACGCCCTCGGCGTTGCGCGCGGCCCTGGCCTCGTTGTGCGCGGCCATCACCGTGTTGCGGGCGCGGGGCGTGTAGCGGTTGAAGCCCTGGTTGGGGTCGAGGTCGGCCGACTCCTTCGGCACGAAGCGCTTCTGCGCGGCCTGGCGGGTGACGCCCATGCTCTTGCCGATGTCGCTCCACGACGCGCCGGACCGCCGTGCCTGGTCCACGAAGTGGCCGATGAGGTGGTCGGCCACCTCGCCCAGGTGATCGGCGGCGATCACCGCGTCCTGGAGCTGCTCCAGCGGTTCCTGGTGCACCTTCTTGATCGCCGCGATCAGGTCGTCGAGGCGCACGGATGACGTGATGTCGGGGTTCGTCATGCTGTCAACCGTAGGTTGCGCCCCCGAGGGGTGTCAACCGCGAGTTGACACCTTCGGAGGTCCCGTTCGCCTGAGCCGACCGGCGTGGCACCATCGGCCCGTGAGTACGCCCAGCACCGTCGACCGCGCGTTCGCAGCCGCCCTGTACGAGACCGGCGAGACCGCCCTCGACACCGGCGCGTCCCTGCTCTCCTCCGACCCGGCCGCGGACGCGGAACTCGCCCGGCGCGGGCGGGAGTTCGTGGCGGCGGCCTGGCGTCGCGGCTGGCAGCCCGCCGACGTCGTACGGATCGTCCGGCGGGAGCTGGACGAGCCGCACGTCCTGCTCGTCTCCGCCCTGATCCGGGCCCAGGCCCCCGACGACGTCCCCCGCGGCCGTCGCTGGAGCGCGCAGCTCGCGGAGCTGCCCGCCGGTGCCCCGCCGCGCACCGACCGCTTCTCGCACGCCACGGCCGTGCTGGAGCTGTACCGCCTGCTGCTGCGCCTGCCCGGCCTGGAGCCCCTCGACGAGGCACCGGGCGGGCCGAGGACCGAGTCCCGCATGCTCACCCGCATCCGTGCCCTGCTCGCGAAGGCGGAGGCGACCGGGTTCCCGGAGGAGGCGGAGGCGCTCAGCGCCAAGGCCCAGGAGCTGATGGCCCGGCACAGCGTCGACGAGGCGCTGCTCGCGGCCCGGGCGCCCTCGCCCGACACGCCCGGGGCCTGCCGGATCGGTGTCGAGCCGCCCTACGAGCAGGCCAAGGCGGTGCTGCTCGACGCCGTCGCCACCGCCAACCACTGCCGGGCGGTGTGGCACGAGCCGCTCGGCTTCTCCACCGTCGTCGGCTTCGAAACCGACCTGGAGGCCGTCGAACTCCTCTACGCCTCAGTCCTCGTGCAGGCCACGACCGCGATGACGAAGGCGGAGGCGGCGCAGCGGGCCGGTGGCCGCAAGCGCACCAAGACGTTCCGGCAGTCGTTCCTCGCGGCCTACGCCCACCGCATCGGCACGCGCCTGGCAGCGGCGGCCGAGACCCAGGTGTCCGACGACCTGCTCCCGGTCCTGGCCTCCCGGGACGTCGCCGTCACCGGCCGGCTGGACCGGATGTTCCCGGAGACGACCACCACCCGGCTGCGCGGCGTGAGCGACGCGGCGGGCTGGACGGAGGGCGCCCGGGCGGCGGACCGGGCCCGCGTCGACCACCGCCCGCCACTGCGCTGAGACGCCGCCCGCCACTGCGCTGAGACGCCGTCCGCCACTGCGCTGAGACGTCGTCCGCCACTGTGCTGAGGCGCCGTCCGCCGTCCCCCGTCAGTCGCCGGTGGACTCGAAGCCGCTCACCGACGCCTCCACGCCGCCGTCGTCCGTCCGGGCGACCTCGCCGTACGACCACGTCAGTTCGTGCGCGTCGCCGGTGGCGCCGGGCAGGGTGAAGGACGCCTTCCGCACGGGGAGGCTCTGCGCGGAGCCCGCCTCGCCCCGGACGTACGTGAGGGTGAAGGACGTCGTGCCGCCCTCGCCGAGCGTGAGCGGCCGGCTCTGCGCGGACTGTTCGGGGGACACGGACACCGTGCTGTCATCGGCCTGCAGCTTCACGGCGGGGAAGCCCTTCAGGGTGCACTCCGCGCCCTGGTTGGTCAGCGTGACGGTGACGGTTCCGGTGTCCCCGGCGGCCGGGGCGGCGCCGGCCCCGACCTCCACGCCCAGGTCGGCGAGGGCGCAGGCGGAACCGTTCGCCGGGTCCGCGTTCTTCGCGTCGTCGTCGCCGGTGGCGCCGGTGTCGCCACCACCGCAGCCGGTCAGCAGGAGCGTCGCGGCGAGGGCGGCGGTCAGGGTGAGGGGCAAGGTGCGCATGGATTCCTCTGGGCGTGATGAACAGGAGCGGCATCGGGCCCCAGGATCATCACGCACCCGGCGACCCGGCGGGCACGCACCCCCTGCGAATCCCCCGAACGCCGGACGGCCGGGGCCCCTGTGCGCCGCCGCCCCGGGCGCCACCGCCACGGCTGGCATGCCGCCGCCCCGGGAGCCACTGGCATGGCTCGCATGCGTCGCTGCCCCGGGCGCGACCGCCACGACTCCTGTGCGCTGCCGCCCCAGGCGCCCCTGCCACGGCCAGACCACGGCTCCCGCGTCACTCCAGGTGGCTGGGAGGGCCCCCTTCGCGCTCCACTACTGCTGCGCGCCGAGGCTCGCCGTGGGCAGGCCCGTCGGCAGCTTGCCGCCCTCCGCCTTGGTGTAGGTCTCCGTGCCGAGACCGCCCTCCCAGGTGACCTTCATGCTGCTGCCGTTCACGGAGTCGACCATGCCGGTGGCCCGGTTCTTGCTGCCGTCCGTGCACTTCAGGCGGATCATCCGCATCCCGGACTCCTCGCCCGCGGTCCCGCTGCAGATGCTGCCGCCGGTGGCGAACAGCGCGGCCTGCTTCCCGGTGATCACCAGGGCCACGGCCTTGCCGTCGGTCGTCGCGAGCCAGCTGCCCGCCAGCTCGCCGGCGCCCGCTCCGCCGGAACCGGCGTCCGAGCCCGGGTCCGAGCCGCCGGCTGTGGGCGACTCCGTGGCCGAGGGGGCCGGGCTCGACGCCGAGTCGTCCCCGGAGTCACCGTCGCCGCTGCACCCCGTCAGCACGAGCGCGCCCACCAGCCCCGCGGCCGCCGCCGCGACGCGCACCGCGCCGGAGCGGCGCCAGAAGGTCACCGAAGTCACTGCAAGCCCCCAAGCTGTAGCCGGCCGGCCGGTCCCGACAGCACCGGCCGGCCCGTGGCCGGAACGATCGCAGCAAGCTACCAGGGCCCGTCAAGGGCCCTCGGAATGATCGGGACGGCCGCGGCACAACCCCCGGCCGCCCCACCTGCCAGGACCACCAGGACTCCCGCCTGCCGGCCTTCGAGAACTCCCCGCCTACCGGACCGAGAACTCCCAGGACCTCCTGGACTCCCAGGACCTCCTGGACTTCCAGACCTACCAGGACGATTTCCGCACGCCGGGCAGATACCCCGCGTGCGCCTGCTCCCGCAGGCTCACCCGGGACAGCCCGAACGCCCGGAAGTAGCCGCGCGGCCGCCCGTCCACCTGATCCCGGTTGCGCACCCGCGTGGCGCTCGCGTCCCGGGGCTGCCGGCGCAGTTCCGCCTGCGCGGCCAGGCGTTCGGCGTCCGTCGAGGAGGGCCTGCGGATGATCTCCTTCAGCTCGGCGCGCCGGGCGGCGTACCGCGCGACGATCTCCTGCCGCCGGTCGTTCTTCGCGATCTTGCTCTTCTTCGCCATCAGACCTTCCCTCCCCGGGCGCGGATCCGGGCCACGGCCGCCTCGATCCCGATCGTGTCGACGGTCTTGATCCCCCGGGCGCTCAGCCGCAGCCGTACGTACCGGCTCTCGCTCGGCAGCCAGTAGCGCTTGGACTGGATGTTGGGGTCGAACCGGCGGGACGTGCGCCGGTGGGAGTGCGAGATGCGGTTGCCGAAGCCCGGCTGGGCGCCGGTCAGCATGCAGTGCGCGGACATGGGTGGTGACGTACCTCTCTGGCCTCGTTGATGCAAATGGAAGTCGTTTTCAGTATCATAGCGGCATGGCACGCAACGAACTCCGTCCGGTCATCAAGCTCCGGTCCACCGCCGGGACCGGCTTCACCTACGTCACCCGCAAGAACCGCCGCAACGACCCGGACCGACTGACCCTGCGCAAGTTCGATCCGGTCGCCGGCCGCCACGTCGACTTCCGAGAGGAGCGCTGACCATGCGCCAGGGAATCCACCCGGAGTACGGGCCCGTCGTCTTCCGCGACCGTGCCGCCGACTACGCCTTCCTCACCCGCTCGACCATGACGAGCGAGAGGACGATCGAGTGGGAGGACGGCAACACCTACCCGGTCGTCGACGTCGAGATCTCCGACGTCAGCCACCCCTTCTACACCGGCACCGCGCGCGTCCTGGACACCGCCGGCCGCGTCGAGCGCTTCGAGCGCCGGTACGGAAAGAAGGGCTGAGCGCGTGGCTGTCTCCCCTGGGCTCCCCGTCGTGATCGTCGGCGGGCTGCACGCCGACGCCCGCCGGGCGGCCGTGGACCGGCTGCTCGCCGAGGTGCCCGGCAGTGTCGTCCTCCACCACGACCTGGCGACGGCGGCCGCCGGCACGGTCGTACGGGCCGTGCGGGACGCCGGCGGCATCCTCGACGCGGGGGAGGCGCCGCTCGTCAACGACTGCGCGTGCTGCGCCCTGCGCGAGGACCTGGTCCCGGAGCTGGAGCGGCTCCGGGACGCCGGTGCCACCCGGCTCGCGGTCGTCGAGCTGTGGGACTCCGTCGAGCCCAAGGCCATGGCCGAGGTCGTCGCGGCAGGCGGGCTCACCGTCACCGGCGTGATCACCGCCGTCGACCCGGCCCTGGTCCTGCCGTATCTCGGCAACGGCGACGACCTGGCCGACGGCGGCCTCGCCGCGGCGGCGACCGACCAGCGCACGGTCGCCGACACCTTCGCGCGCCAGCTGGAGTACGCCCCCGTCCTCGCCGTCGCCGACTCCCCCGAGGCCGACGACGAGGACCGGGAACTGCTCCACCAGCTGCACCCGACGGCCCTCCGGGTGGCCATCGAACGGGTGGCCACCGGGCGCGAGGCCACCGGACAGGAGGCCACCGGGCGAGAGGCCGCCGGGCGGGAAGCCCCCGCCATGACGGACGCCGACGGCCTGACCGCGCCGGCCCCGCGCCTGCGCCCGCTCTCCCCGCTGGCCCGGGCGGCCTTCGCCGGCTTCGACGTCGAGGCGGCGGCCGCCGCCCAGCACCCGGCCTGCGCGCTGCTGCCCGCCGAGGCCGACGCGCACGGCGTCTCCACCCTGGTCTGGAGCCGCCGCCGCCCCTTCCACCCGGAGCGGCTCTACGCCGCCCTGGAGGACCTGACCTGCGCGGCCGCCCGCAGCCGGGGCCGCTTCTGGCTGGCCGACAAGCCCGACACGCTGTTCCACTGGGACGCGGCGGGCGGCGCCCTGTGTGTGGAGAGCGCGGGCCCGTGGCTGGCCTCCCTGCCGGACGCGGCCTGGGAGATGGTCCCGCCGGTGCGCCGCGCCGCCGCCGCGCTGGACTGGCACCCCGAGCACGGCGACCGCTGCCAGCACCTGGTCTTCACCTCGCCCGGCCTCGACCGGGACGGCCTGGAGCGGCTGCTGGAGTCCTGCCTGCTGACCGACGCCGAGTACGCCGCCGGGCGCGACGCCTGGCAGCGGCTGCCGCACGCCTTCGACACCCTCCTGGAGGTCTGACCCCGCCATGCCCCGCAAGCCCGAGCGCAAGCCCGCGAAGAACCGGCCCAACCCCCTGGACCAGGCCGGGATCACATACATCGACTACAAGGACACCGACCTGCTGCGGAAGTTCATCTCCGACCGCGGCAAGATCCGCAGCCGTCGCGTCACCCGGGTGTCGGCCCAGCAGCAGCGGCAGCTGGCCCGGGCGGTCAAGAACGCGCGCGAGATGGCGCTGCTGCCGTACGCCGGCCGCTGAGCCTGCTGCCGCGCACCGGCCGCTGAACACGTACGGATCCGGGTGAGGTTCCCCACGCTTGACGGGTGGGGGACCTCTTCCCCGTGAAGCGGCCGGCTCCCGCACCCGCGCCCGGGCCGTACCCGGACCGGCTGCGTGCCCGGTCGGCCGCCGCCCGCCGGACGTCCGGCCGACCCCCGGCGGGACACCTCCTCCGGGTCGTGCGGTGCCGCGCGCCCGGCACGGGTCCGGCGACGGTCCGAGCCGGACCTCGCCCAGCGGGACGACCTCCCCGTCCCGCGTACGGCCTGTCTCTCCCTGCTCCCGGCCTGCGGAAACCGCTTCCACATAAGGGCCGGTCCGCCCCTCCCGCAGCCGCACAGCCGCCGGGGCGTGCCGCCGAGCGGATGCTCCGCCTCCACGAGACCTCCGCCGAACCCGCCTACTTCACCACCGTCCGCCGGGAACGCGCGCCGGTGTCCGGGCGTCCAACCAGGCAAGGCTCCGGTCAAGCGGCGGTCAAAGCTGTAACCGGAGGACCACCCCCCGTGCACGTGCATCTGCCCATGCATCTGCACTTGAACAGAGCTATGATCCGGGTCAGTTGACCGATGCATCAATGGCCACACCAGCCAGTGCACCACCGGGGAGCGACCTGTGGACCACGACGTGTACAACGGTATGGCGGCCACCAGGCTGCACGGTGTGGCCTGGCAGAAGAGCCGGCACAGCAACTCGCAGGGCTCGTGCGTGGAGTTCGCCCGCCTGCCGGGCGGGGACGTGGCCGTGCGCAACTCCCGCTTCCCCGACGGTCCGGCGCTGGTCTACACCCGTGCGGAGATCGAGGCGATGCTGCTGGGTGTGAAGGACGGCGAGTTCGACCACCTGGTGGGCGGCTGACGCCGTGCGGGCCCCCTGACGGTGGGCGACCGGCGGTCAACACGCCGTGACGCGCGTAGAACCGCGGCGCGAGGAGGCGCCGCGGTTCCTCATTCGGCGTGCGGCCGTGCTCCGGTCCGGGGCAGCCGGAACAGCGCCCACACCACCTTGCCGCTCAGCGCGCCGGCCATCGGGTGCCAGCCCCAGCTGTCGCTGAAGGAGTCGACGAGGAACAGCCCGCGGCCCGACTCGGCCGAGAAGTCGTCGGTCTCCCGGGTGACGGGGCTGTCGTGACTGGGGTCGCGCACCGCGCACACGAGCCGCTCGGTCCAGCGCATCAGGTGCAGCCGCACGGGCGGCTCGTGCGGACCGGCGCACGGGGCGTCCGCCGTCAGGCCGTGCCGCAGGGCGTTGGTGACGAGCTCCGAGACGACGAGGCAGACGTCGTCGAAACGCTCGCCCATGTCCCACTGGTCGAGGGTTCTGCGGGTGAACCTCCGCGCCTCGCGCACCGCTTCGAAGCGGGCGGGGAGGGCACAGGAGGCGGCGTCGGACACGGCCGCGGGGTCGAGCGGCGGAAGGCCCTGCCGTAACGGCTCGAGCATGGTCGATCCATTCGTCCCCATGCGAGGCACTCCCGGGAATTCGCGGTCGGTGCGATGCGGCGGTGGTGCGGGACCATGGTTTCGGATGCGTACAGCAGATGCAAGGGCAGATGCACGTGCAGGTGACCGGATTAAGCCGTCCCGTACCGCTTCTTGGTCAATTTTTCCGTCATCTTCGCGTCCCCTTCCGGCCGTTCACTTCCCCGTTTCTTGAGTGCGTGCGCGTGCGCCGACTGTCTCGATTCCGTTTCCGTAACCGGACGAGTACTGCTCGGAGTGTTTTAGTGGCAGACTTCGGCCCCTGAAGACGTTGGGGAGGCTGGCGAACGTGAGCGCGGGAGAGCCGGGATCGGTGGTGCGGCGCATGCTGCTCGGATCACAACTCAGGCGACTGCGTGAGGCGCGGGGCATCACGCGCGAGGCCGCGGGCTACTCGATCCGCGCCTCCGAGTCGAAGATCAGCCGGATGGAGCTGGGCCGGGTGAGCTTCAAGACCAGAGACGTGGAAGACCTGCTGACCCTCTACGGCATCACGGACGAACAGGAGCGTGCCTCCCTGCTGTCCCTGGCCAAGGAGGCCAACGTCGCGGGCTGGTGGCACAGTTACTCGGACGTGCTGCCCAGCTGGTTCCCGACCTACGTCGGCCTGGAGGGCGCCGCCTCGCTGATCCGGGCCTACGAGGTGCAGTTCGTGCACGGCCTGCTGCAGACCGAGGCCTACGCGCACGCGGTGGTCCGCCGCGGCATGCAGGGCGCCAGCGAGGCCGACGTCGAGCGGCGGGTGGCGCTGCGCCTGGAGCGGCAGAAGTACCTGGTCGACGAGCGCGCGCCCGACTTCCACATCGTCCTGGACGAGGCCGCGCTGCGCCGCCCCTACGGCGACCGCGAGGTCATGCGCGGCCAGCTCCAGCACCTCATCGAGATCTCCGAGCGGCCCAACGTGCGGCTGCAGGTGATGCCGTTCAGCCTCGGCGGCCACTCCGGCGAAAGTGGCGCGTTCACGATCCTCAGCTTCCCGGAGTCCGACCTCTCGGACGTGGTCTACCTGGAGCAGCTGACCAGCGCGCTGTACCTGGACAAGGCCGAGGACGTCGCCCAGTACGAGAAGGCGCTCAAGGAGCTGCAGAGCGACAGTCCGGGCCCGTCGGAGAGCCGGGATCTTCTTCGGGGACTCCTCCAACTCTCCTGAGACGCCAGTACGATGACGTGTGATCAGATCGTGAAGGCGCGATCGAGGGTCTGCCAGGGATCGAGGGATCACACATGTCGTCGTCCTACTTCACCGACCTTGCACAGCAGTACATCGACGGTGAGTGGCGCCCGGGTACCGGATCCTGGGACATCATCGACTTCAACCCGTACGACGACGAGAAGCTGGCGTCGATCACCATAGCCACGGCCGACGAGGTCGATCAGGCGTACCGGGCGGCGGCCCGCGCCCAGAAGCAGTGGGCCGCGACCAATCCGTACGCCCGCCGCGCGGTCTTCGAGAAGGCCCTGAGCCTCGTCGAGGAGCGCGAGGCGGAGATCTCCGAGGCCATCATCGCCGAGCTCGGCGGCACGCGCCTGAAGGCCGCCTTCGAGCTGCACCTCGTCAAGGAGTTCCTGCGCGAGGCGGTCCATCTGGCGCTGGCTCCCGAGGGCCGCATCATCCCCTCCCCGGTGGACGGCAAGGAGAACCGCGTCTACCGCGTCCCGGTCGGGGTCGTGGGCGTGATCAGCCCCTTCAACTTCCCGTTCCTGCTGTCGGTCAAGTCGGTCGCCCCGGCGCTCGCCCTGGGCAACGCCGTGGTGCTCAAGCCGCACCAGAACACCCCGATCGTCGGCGGTTCGCTGGTGGCGAAGATCTTCGAGGACGCGGGGCTGCCCGGCGGTCTGCTCAACGTCGTCATCACCGACATCGCGGAGATCGGCGACGCGTTCATCGAGCACCCGGTCCCCAAGGTCATCTCCTTCACCGGTTCCGACCAGGTCGGCCGGCACGTGGCCACCGTCTGCGCCCGCCAGTTCAAGCGGGCCGTCCTCGAACTGGGCGGCAACAGCGCGCTGGTGGTCCTCGACGACGCCGACGTCGACTACGCGGTCGACGCGGCCGTCTTCAGCCGGTACGTCCACCAGGGCCAGGTCTGCATGGCCGCCAACCGCGTCCTGGTCGACCGGTCGGTGGCCGAGGAGTTCACCGAGAAGTTCGTCGCCAAGGTGAAGAGCCTGAAGGCGGGCGACCCGCGCGACCCGCAGACCGTCATCGGCCCGGTGATCAACTCCCAGCAGGCCGACGCGGTCGCCGGCGTGGTCGAGCAGGCCCTCGCCGAGGGCGCCACGGCCCTGGTGCGCGGCGGCCGCACGGACAACCTCGTGGAGCCGTCGGTGCTGACCGATGTCCCCGCCGACTCGGCACTGCTGCGCCAGGAGGTCTTCGGCCCGGTCGCCTTCCTCGTGCCGTTCGACGGCGAGGAGGAGGCCGTGCGCATCGTCAACGACACCCCGTACGGGCTGAGCGGGGCCGTGCACACCGGGAACATCGAGCGCGGCGTGAACTTCGCCAAGCGGATCGACACGGGCATGTTCCACGTGAACGACGGCACGGTCCACGACGAGCCGATCGTCCCCTTCGGCGGAGAGAAGCACTCCGGCCTCGGCCGGCTCAACGGCGACACGATGCTGGACGCCTTCACCACGACCAAGTGGATCTCGGTGCAGCACGGCCGCAGCGGCTTCCCGTTCTGAACCCAGTGGGACCCGCCGGGCCCTTGCGGACAGAAGCTGACCGCAAGGGCCCGTAGCTTCGTTGGTGTCAGGCAGCAGCCCCACAGACGAAAGGCGACCGGTCATGGTGACGCACGTGGGACCCGAGGCACCCGGTGACGAGCGCGGAGCGCTTCTGTCCTTCATCGCCGAGCAGCGCGGCGGCATCCGCCGGGCGCTGCTCGGTCTGACGGCGGAGCAGGCGTCGTCCCGGCCGAGTGCCAGCGAGCTGTCCCTGGCCGGGCTGCTCAAGCACGTCGCGGAGGTCGAGCAGGGCTGGATCGCCCGGGCCAAGGGCGAGCCGCCGGCCGTCCACCGGGACGAGTCGAACTGGCACGAGTGCTTCGTGCTGGTGGGCGACGAGACCGTGGAGTCGCAGCTCGCGTACTACGAGAAGGTGGCCGCCGAGACGGAGGCGTTCATCCGCGCCGTGCCCAGCCTCGACGACACCTTCGAGCTGCCGGCGACCTCCTGGAACCTGAAGGACGAGCAGCTGTCCATGCGCTGGCTCTGCCTGCACCTGATCCGCGAGACGGCCCGGCACGCCGGTCACGCCGACATCATCCGCGAGTCGCTGGACGGCCGGACGGCCTTCGAGCTGGTGGCCGCGGAACAGCAGGTGGCGGCCGGGTCCTAACCTGGACCGTATGTCAGCGATCCGTCTTCTCGTGCTCGGCGCGGTCCGTATGCACGGCCGCGCCCACGGCTACCAGGTGCGCAACGACCTGGAGTACTGGGGCGCGCACGAGTGGTCCAACGCCAAGCCCGGCTCGATCTACCACGCCCTGAAGCAGATGGCGAAGCAGGGGCTGCTGCACGCGCACGAGATCGCCCCGTCCACGGCCGGCGGTCCGCCGCGCACGGAGTACGAGATCACCGAGCCGGGCACCGAGGAGTACTTCCGGCTGCTGCGGGAAGCGCTGGTCACCTACGACCAGCGTGGGGACGTGAAGACGGCGGCGGTCGGATTCGTGGTCGACCTGCCGCGGGCGGAGGCCGTCGCGCTGCTCAAGGAGCGCACCCTGCGGATCGAGCAGTGGCGGGCCTCCGTCCTGGAGCACTACGTGCCCGAGGAGGGGCCCGGGCAGCTCGGTCACATCGGGGAGATCATGAACATGTGGGTCCACACGGCCGACTCGGAGGCCGAGTGGACCCGCGGCCTGATCGAGCGCATCGAGGGCGGCGCCTACACCTTCGCCGACGAGGGCGACCCGTTCGTGGGAATCCTGGCGGAGGGCGAGGAGAACCCGTACGCGACGGGGGAGCGGCATCCCGGGGACGCCCTCTAATCAAATTTGACGAATGGCGGAGGGAGGGTTACGTTCGAGCCTGTAGTCAAGTTTGACTAACAAGGGAGGCTCAGTGGCCGACGCGGCGATCACCGTGGAAGGCGCACAGAAGAGGTACGGCACGAAGAAGGCGCTGGACGGGCTCGACCTCACGGTCGCGCGCGGCACGGTGCACGGGGTGCTCGGCCCGAACGGTGCGGGCAAGACCACCCTGGTCCGGATTCTGTCCACGCTGCTGCGGCCCGACGCGGGCCGGATCGAGGTCGCCGGCCACGACGTGGTGCGCGAGGCCTACGCCGTCCGGCTGCGCATCGGCCTGCTCGGCCAGCACGCCGCCCTCGACGAGGAGCTCGGCGGCCGGCAGAACCTGGAGCTGTTCGGCCGGCTGCACCACCTGGGTGCACGGAGGGCACGCGCGCGTGCGGACGAACTCCTGGAGCGCTTCGGCCTGGCCGGCACCGGCCGCAAGGCGGTCCGGCAGTACAGCGGCGGCATGCGGCGCCGCCTGGACCTGGCGGCATCCCTGATCACCGAGCCCGAGGTGCTCTTCCTGGACGAGCCGACCACCGGCCTCGACCCGCGCGGCCGCGCCGAGGTGTGGAACTCCGTCCGCTCGCTGGCCGGCGCCGGCACGACCGTCCTGCTCACCACCCAGTACCTGGAGGAGGCCGACCAGCTCGCCGACCGCATCTCGGTCGTCGACGCCGGCCGGGTCATCGCCGACGGCACGGCGGACGAACTGAAGGCCGCCACCGGCGGCGACCGCATCGACGTGGTCCTGCGGGACGCGGGCAGCCTGGGCGCCGCCGTCGCCCTGCTGCCCCTCACCGGGGTCACCGTCGACGCGGACCGGCGGCTGCTGAGCGCCCCGGTGACCGACCGCATGGAGGCGCTGTCGGCGGTCGTACGGGCCCTGGAGCAGGCCGGGATCCGGGCGGAGGACGTGGCGCTGCGCCGCCCCACGCTGGACGAGGTGTTCCTGCACCTGACCGGGGACGACACCCGAGAGAAGGAGGCCGCGTGACCGCTCACGCACTGACCGACTCCTGGACCATGACCCGCCGGGAGCTCGCCCGCTGGCAGCGGCAGCCGGTCCAGCTGGCCGTCAACCTGGTCTTCCCGGTGATGCTGCTGCTGATGTTCGGCTACCTGGTCGGCGGCGGCCGGGGCGTGGCCGGGGACTACCGCGACTACCTGATCCCGGGCATGCTCGCCCTCACCATGGCCTTCGGCCTGGAGGGCACGATGATCGCCGTCACCCAGGACCTGGACAAGGGCGTCATCGACCGCTTCCGCTCGATGCCCATGGCCAACGGGGCGGTGCTGGTGGGACGTTCCGCCGCCGACATGCTCCAGTCGGCGCTGACCCTGCTGGTGCTCATCGCCGTGGGCGCCGCGCTCGGCTGGCGCCCCGGCGGCGGTCCGGCGGCCCTCCTGGCCGCCGTCGGCCTGCTGCTGCTGTTCCGCTTCGCGATGCTGTGGATCGGCATCCACCTGGCCCTGGTGGCGGGCAGGCCCGAGCTGGTGCAGGCGGTGCAGATCCTGGTCTGGCCGGTCGGCTTCCTGTCCAACGCCTTCGCCACCCCCGACTCGATGCCCGGCTGGCTCGGCACGGCCGTGGAGTGGAACCCCATGTCCCACACCGCCACGGCCGTTCGGGACCTGTTCGGTGTGCCCGGCGCGGAGTCCGGGCACGTCGGATGGGCGGTCGTCTGGCCCCTGGCCCTGCTCGCGATGTTCTTCCCGCTGGCGGTCAGGAGGTTCGCACGGCTGAGCCGTTAGGACCCGTCGGCCCGCTAGTGGTGGAAGCCGGTGGCCGCGTCCTTGTCCCGGGTGAGCGGGCCCGGCTGCCGGCGCAGCTCCGGCAGCAGCCGTTCCAGGTCCTGGGCGAGCAGGTCGGCGAGGTCGGAGGAGAAGCCGTTGCGGCACACCACCCGCAGCACGGACAGGTCCTCGCGGTTCGCCGGGAACGTGTAGGCGGGCACCAGCCAGCCGTGCTCCCGCAGCCGCCGCGATACGTCGAAGACGTCGTACGCCGTGACCTCCGGCGCGGTCGTGAAGGCGAACACCGGCAGCTGGTCGCCCCGGGTCAGCAGCCGGAAGTCACCGAGCGCCTCGATGCGCCCGGCGAGCCGCGTGGCCACGTCCCGGGCGGCCTGCTGCACGGCCCGGTAGCCGTCCCGGCCCAGCCGCAGGAACGTGTAGTACTGCGCCACGACCTGGGCGCCCGGCCGGGAGAAGTTCAGCGCGAACGTCGGCATGTCGCCGCCCAGGTAGTTCACCCGGAACACCAGCTCCTCGGGCAGCGCGTCCGCGTCCCGCCACAGCGCCCAGCCGACGCCCGGGTACACCAGCCCGTACTTGTGCCCCGAGGTGTTGATGGAGGCCACCCTCGGCAGCCGGAAGTCCCACACCAGGTCCTCGTCGAGGAACGGCGCGACCATCGCGCCGGACGCCCCGTCCACGTGCACCGGGATGTCCAGGCCCGTCCGTTCCTGCAGCGCGTCCAGGGCCGCGCACAGCTCGGCGATCGGCTCGTAGGAGCCGTCGAAGGTGGAGCCCAGGATGCCGACGACCCCGATGGTGTTCTCGTCGCACAGCTCGACGGCGGCCTGCGGGTCCAGGTGGTAGCGCTCGCCCTCCATGGGGACCAGCCGTGCCTCCACCTCCCAGAAGGTGCAGAACTTCTCCCAGCAGACCTGCACGTTCACGCCCATCACCAGATTGGGCCGGGCCCCGGGGTACCGGTCGGCGTTGCGCCGGGACCAGCGCCGCTTCAGCGCCATCCCGGCGAGCATGCACGCCTCGCTCGACCCGGTCGTCGAACAGCCCACCGCGGCCGACGGGTCGGGCGCGTGCCACAGGTCGGCGAGCATCGCCACGCAGCGCCGCTCCAGCTCGGCCGTGCGCGGGTACTCGTCCTTGTCGATCATGTTCTTGTCGCGGCACTCCGCCATCAGCACCCCGGCCTCCGGCTCCATCCAGGTGGTGACGAAGGTGGCGAGGTTCAGCCGGGCGTTGCCGTCGAGCATCAGCTCGTCGCGGACCAGCTGGTGGGCGGTGGCCGGGGCCATGGGCTGGTCCGGGAGCCGGTGGGTGGGCGGGGCCTCGGCCATGTCGCCGACCGGGTTGGCGGGGCCGTAGAAGGGGTTGACGGACAGACGGCTTTCGCCGGAGCGGCGGGTGCCTTCGTCGAGCGGCAAGGGAGCCTCCAGGGGTGGTTTCGACAGGGGGGTGTCAGCGGACCGGTGTGCCGTCCTCGCGCAGCTGCATCTGAGGGCGGCCCGTGACGAGCAGCCAGGCGGGCAGGGAGGCGACGCAGAGCAGGGCGAGGATCCCGGGCGAGGCGACCAGCACCGCGGCGACGAACAGGCTGATCCAGCCCTGCCGGGTGATCGCCAGCAGGATCCCGAGCACCGCGGCCGACACGCCCACCGAGGGATGCACCCCGGACACCAGGGCGTGGGCGCACAGCCCGAGGGCGGTGCCGACGAACACGGCCGGGAAGATGCGCCCGCCCCGGAAGCCGCAGGAGGCGGCGACCAGCAGCGCGGCCAGCTTCACCACCGCCAGCAGGGCGTACCGGCCGGCCGACCTGCCGTCCGGGTCGTGCGCCAGCTCGGCGATCTCGTCCAGCCCCTTGAACAGCGTCAGATGGCCGCCCAGCGCCGCGAGACCGCCCAGCACCAGCCCGCCCGCCGGGAGCATCAGCATCGGATGCCGCAGGGTGGCGAAGGCCGCGTGCACGTACGGGAAGGCCCGCACGGCGGCCATGCCGAGCAGCGCGCCCGCCGAGGCGATCACGACCGCCGCCAGCAGGTCGCCCCAGCCCGGCCGGCCGAAGGACGGCAGGTCCAGGTCGAAGCTCGGGTGGTCGATCAGGGAGGCGGTCAGCGCCCCGGCCGCGCCCGCGGTCAGCGGCGCGAAGACGTTGTCCCACAGCAGTCCGCGGGTCTCCTGGCGGGCCAGCGCCTCGGAGATGACCAGGGCGGCGGCGACCGGCGTGCCGAACAGGGCGCCGATGGTCGCCGCCTCCGCCAGCGCGGGCCAGACGCGGCCGGGTGCCTTCGGCAGGGCGCGCGCCCCCAGCCAGGCGGCCAGGGCGACGTTCACCGTGATGATCGGGTTCTCCGGGCCGAGGCTGGGCCCGCCGGCCAGCATCAGCGCGGTCGCCAGCAGCAGCCCCGGCAGCACGGCGGGGGGCAGGACCGGGGCGTCCAGGCCGACGGTGGCCGGATCGGGCCCCGCGTGCCCCGGCATCCGCCACACCACGAGCCCGACCGCCACACCCGTCGCGACGAGCATCACGACCATCCACAGCACGGAGTACCGGCCGATCCCCAGCGCGTCCGGGAGGGGACCCCACAGCACCTTCTGCAGCTCCTCGGCGGCGGCGCTCACGCCGACCAGCACGAGGGCACAGAGCACGCCGACGGCCGCGGCGGGCACGATCGACGGCAGCAGCACGCGCGCGGGGGTCGCGGGGGTGACGGAGGGCGCCCGCTGCCCGGTGTCCTGGACCACGGGCACACGATAAGCGGATCAAACGGTACAAACGGGAAACACGCTTGCACCTCACGTGGCGTGAGGCCCGACCGTGGAGCACGGAAGAAGAAGGGAGCGGAAGTGAGCTACTCCGTGGGACAGGTCGCGGGCTTCGCCGGCGTCACGGTGCGCACCCTGCACCACTACGACGAGATCGGCCTGCTCGTGCCCGGCGAGCGCAGCCACGCGGGCCACCGGCGCTACAGCGACGCCGACCTCGACCGGCTGCAGCAGATCCTGTTCTACCGCGAGCTCGGCTTCCCGCTCGACGAGGTCGCCGTCCTGCTCGACGACCCCGAGGCGGACCCGCGCGCGCACCTGCGCCGCCAGCACGACCTGCTGACCGCCCGGATCGAGCAGCTGCGCAAGATGGCGGCGGCCGTGGAGCACGCCATGGAGGCACGCAAGATGGGCATCAACCTCACGCCCGAGGAGAAGTTCGAGGTCTTCGGGGACAAGGACCCGGAGCAGTACGCCGACGAGGCCGAGGCGCGCTGGGGCGGCACGGAGCAGTACGCCGAGTCGCAGCGCCGCGTCGCCCGGTACACCAAGGACGACTGGCAGCGGATCCAGGACCAGACCGCCGACTGGGGGCGCCGCTACGACGCCCTGATGACCGCCGGCGAACCGCCCACCGGCGAGGCGGCCATGGCCCTGGCGGAGGAGCACCGGCAGCACATCTGCACCTGGTACTACGAGTGCCCCTACGAACTGCACCGCAGCCTCGGCGAGATGTACGTCGCCGACGAGCGCTTCAAGGCGTTCTACGAGTCCGTGCGCCCGGGCCTGGCGGAGCACCTCAAGGAGGCGATCGCCGCGAACGCGGCCCGCCACACCTCCTGATCCCGGCCCGGGAGGGCTACTCCCGGGCCAGCACCACCGCCGTGCCGTACGCGCACACCTCGGTGCCCACGTCCGCCGCCTCCGTCACGTCGAAGCGGAACGCCAGCACGCCGTTGGCGCCCCGCGCGCGTGCCTGCTCGACGAGGCGCTCCATGGCCTGGTTGCGCGTCTGCACGAGCGTCTTGGTGAGCCCGCGCAGCTCGCCGCCGACCATCGACTTCAGCCCGGCGCCGATCTGGCTCCCCAGGTGCCGGGAGCGCACGGTCAGGCCGAAGACCTCGCCGAGCACCTCCTGCACGTAGTAGCCGGGTACGTCGTTCGTGGTGACGACGAGGACGTCGGGCTGAGGGCCCTGTCCGCCGCCGTATTCATCGATGCCCATGCCCACAGCTTTGCCCGGGACGGGCCACGGTGCATCCTGATATCCCCCATGGAACCCGGGCCGCGACGGCAGCGTTGATACTTTGAGGCAGTCAGCCCCAGCCCGTACCCCACAGCAGCAGGAGCCACATCCCCGTGACCACGCTTGCGCTCGGCCCCGAGTGGCTCAGCCCGGACTACCTGATCTCGACGTTCAGCCTGCCCGGCATTCTGCTCATCGTGTTCGCCGAGTCCGGACTCTTCGCGTTCCTGCCCGGCGACTCCCTGCTGTTCACGGCGGGCCTCTTCGTCGCCGAGGGCACGTACATCACCCAGCCGCTGTGGCTGGTCTGCACGCTGATCGTGCTCGCCGCCGTCATCGGCGACCAAGTGGGCTACATGATCGGCAAGTTCCTGGGCCCGAAGCTGTTCAACCGTCCCAACTCCAAGCTGTTCAAGCAGGAGAACCTGGACAAGGCCCACGAGTTCATGGAGAAGTACGGTCCCAAGGCGATCGTCCTGGCCCGCTTCGTCCCCATCGTGCGCACGTTCGCCCCCATCGTCGCCGGCGCCGGCCGCATGAAGTACCGCACGTTCCTGACGTACAACGTCATCGGCGGTATCGCCTGGGGCACCGGCGTCACGCTCGCGGGTTACTGGCTGGGCCAGATCGACTTCATCAAGAAGAACGTCGAGTCGATCCTCATCCTGATCGTCCTGCTCTCGGTCGTCCCGATCATCATCGAGTACCTGCGCGACCGCTCGAAGAAGAAGCGCGCGGCGGCCGAGGCCCCCGCGGCCGCGCAGCCCCACCCCCCGGTCATGGACGACGCGACGACCCAGCTCCGCCGCATCGCCCCCGACGACCGGCCCGCGCAGCAGCCGCAGCACCGGCAGAACGGCCACGACGGCCGGCAGCACGACAACCGGCAGTACAGCGACCAGCAGTACAGCGACCAGCAGTACTACGACCAGTACCCCCAGGCCCCCGGCTACGGCCAGCAGCAGCCGTACGGCCGGCAGCAGCCGTACGGCACCCAGCAGGGCCCGTACAACAACGGGTACTGATCGGGCCGAGCCGACCCTGTCCGGGCCGCGGAGACCGCGCTAGAACCCGCGCGTGCGCTTCGCGGCCCGCCGCTTCTCCGCGGAACCGATCCGCAGGAACAGCCGCGAGATCTCGGACCCCAGGTTCACCCCGATGGCGATGGCCATGGCGAGCGCCACCGCCTTGGACAGCGACACCAGCCCCTCGTCGATCTCGTTCTGCGCTATGGCCAGCAGCCCGAAGTACGTCGCGGAACCCGGCAGCAGGGGCCCGATCGCCGCGGTCGTGTAGGGCAGCGCGGAGGCGAACTGGTACCGGGACAGCAACTGCCCGAACAGCCCCACCAGCCCCGCGGCCGCCGCCGTGGACGCCACCGGCGAGATGTCGCCCGCGTAGTGCATCGCGCCGTACACGACCCACGCGACACCCCCGTTCAGCGTCACCCACACCACGGTGGAACGTTCCTGCTGCAGCAGCACCGCGAACGCCAGGGACAGCAGCATCGACGCGCCGATCAGCAGCACCGGCTGGTCGGACACCCCGAGCTTCGCGTCCGGGTTCAGCCGCGCCCCCAGCTGCACGCCGAAGTACAGCACCGTCAGCACACCCGCGACGATGCCCACGAAGAAGTACAGGACCTCCAGCAGCCGCGCGGAAGCGGTGATGTAGAAGCCGGTCAGGCCGTCCTGCACCCCGGCCACCAGCGCCCGCCCGGGCAGCAGCGCGAACAGCCCACCGGTGATGACCGCCGAGGCCTTCACGTCGACGTGGCCGAGCGTCAGCGCGACCCCGATCGCGGCCGGCGGCATCGCGGCGACCGTGAACTGGTAGAACTCCGGCAGCCCGCGCCCCGCGCACAGCCACGCCAGCCGGTCGCCCAGCATCGCGCCCAGCGCCGCCGCCACGAACACGATCAGGTCGCCGCCGACCAGCACCGAGGCCGCACCCGCCAGCAGCCCGCTGGCCCCGGTCAGCGCCCAGCCGGGATAGGGGTGCCGGTTGCGGCGGATCTCGGCGAGGCGCCGGTAGGCCTCCTCCAGGGAGACCGCCGTCTCGTCGTCGCTCAGGTCGTCCACCAGCTGGTACACGGCCGCCAGCCGCGTGTAGTCCGTGCCCCGGCGCCGCACGGTCCGCGACGCCGTGACCGGGTCGTCCACGAGCGAGGGCTGGTACGAGATCGCCAGCAGCGTGAAGGTGACGTTCGGCTCGCAGCGGTCCAGGCCGTACGAACGGCAGACGGCGAACATCGCCGCCTCCACGTCCTCGGCGCCCTCGCCGCCGGCCAGCAGCAGCTCGCCGATACGCAGCGTCAGGTCGAGCACGCGCGGCACCGCGGGCCCGCTGTCGTCGTCGCCGCCGCGGTGCGCGGTCTCCGGAGCCGGCCGCTCCGCCACCGGCATGCGCAGCATCGTGCGCATCCGGTCCTGCCAGGGCACGTCCTTGGTCAGACTGACCTTCGGGATCCCGTTCGGCGGGGTGAAGGCCGTCGGGGCCTGCCGCGCGCTGTACGTGCTCGGCGGGGTGAACGCCGACCCCTCCGCCTCGGCACCCGGCGCGTGCGCAACGTCCAGCCCTCGGGGAACGGCGAACTCGGACGTGGTCTCGGACTCCGGTCCGGCCGCCCGGGGAACCGCCAGACCCTCGGGGATCGCGAACTCCGACGTGACCGACATGTCCCCGTCGACGGCGGCCCCGGACGGAGGTGCGAAGGCACTCCTCGCCTCGTCCGACCTGGGCTTGCGGTCCTCCGCGTCCGTCACTGCCTGGCGCTCCCTGTACGACACGTCAGCCTCGTACCCCCCACAGCCTCAGTATGCGCACAGACGGACGAACGGGCCGCACGCGACGCAGGCGTGCGGCCCGGTGACGCCGGGGCGAGGGGTCAGTGACCGCCCTGCTCCTTGAAGCGCTTGTAGGAGCGCTCGATCTCGGCCTCGGCGTCCGTGCGGCCCACCCAGTTGGCGCCCTCGACCGACTTGCCGGGCTCCAGGTCCTTGTAGACCTCGAAGAAGTGCTGGATCTCCAGGCGGTCGAACTCGGACACGTGGTGGATGTCCCGCAGGTGCTCCACCCGCGGGTCGTGCGCGGGCACGCACAGCAGCTTGTCGTCGCCACCGGCCTCGTCCGTCATCCGGAACATGCCGATCGCCCGGCACTGGATGAGGCAGCCCGGGAACGTCGGCTCGTCCAGGATGACCAGCGCGTCCAGCGGGTCGCCGTCCTCGCCGAGGGTGTTCTCGACGAAGCCGTAGTCGGCCGGGTAGCTGGTCGAGGTGAAGAGGCGACGGTCCAGGCGGATCCGACCGGTCTCGTGGTCCACCTCGTACTTGTTGCGCGAACCCTTCGGAATCTCGATCGTGACGTCGAACTCCACCGGTGGCTCCTCCATGATCAACACATAGTTCTGGTGGTTAAGTGTCCCTCACGCAGGTGTGTGATCGCGAAAGGGGCTGGTGGTCGTGCCAGAGCTGAGGCCTTGGCGGGCCGCGAGAGCGCACGTGGTGCGGCTCGCGGATGCCGTACGACCGCGCCTGGCCCGGGCCGCGGCGGCCGTGAGACCGCGGGTCACACGGCTCGTGGGAGCCGGGGAACCGCAGGTCGCGCGGGTCACGCGGCCGAAGACCTGGCAGTACACGGCGGGCGCCGCCACCGCCGGGCTGGCACTGGCCGCCGGGGTGGTGACCGCCGCCGGTCCCTGGGACTCCTCGGGTCAGCGTACGGCCGAGCGGGACCGGGCCGTGGCCCTGGGACACGCGGGTGGCACAGATCACGGCGGGGCCCCCGGCACGCCCGCGCGGCCCCGGCCCGCCCCGAGCGCCGGGCCCGTCCTGACCGGCCTCGGCGGCGTCAGCACCGTGAAGTCCGCCCCGGACGGCAAGGCCCTCACCAAGGCCCTCGAACCCCTGCTCAAGGATCCGGTGCTGGGCCCCCGGCCCGCGGTGTCCGTCCTCGACGTCACCACCGGCAGGCGCCTGTACGGGGCACGCTCCGGCACCGCGTTCACCCCCGCCTCGACCACGAAGATCGCCACGGCCGTCGCCGCGCTGTCCGCCATGGGCGCCGACCACCGCCTCACCACCCGCGCCGCGCTGGAACCCGACACGAAGGAAGTAGTCCTCGTCGGCGGCGGCGACCCCACCCTCACGGCGCGCGAGAAGGCCGACGGGGCGGCGAGCCTGCGCACCCTGGCCGCCGAGACGGCCGCCGCGCTCGCCGAGCGGGGGGTGCGCGAGGTGACCCTGTCCTACGACACGACCCGCTACGCCGGCTCCCCGAAACACCCGATCGGGAACAACCCCAACCTCGCCCTGGTCACCCCCCTGATGGCCGACGAGGGCCGCACCGACGACTCCACGAGCGGCCCGGTCACCCGCGTGGAGGACCCGGCGGAGGACGCGGCCCGGCAGTTCCGGGACCTGCTGACCTCCCACGGCATCAAGACCACCGCCCCCGGCCCGTCCAAGGCCACGACCCGCGCCGAGACCCTCGCGGCGGTCTCCTCGCCCCCGCTGTCGGCCCTCGTCGAACGCATGCTGACCAACAGCGACAACGACATCGCCGAGGCCCTCGCCCGCCAGACCGCGATCGCCACCGGCGAACGGGCCGACTTCGCGGGTGCGGGCCGGGCCATCGCCACCCAGTTGCGCGCACTGGGCCTGCCGCTCAAGGGCGTCGCCTTCAAGGACGGCAGCGGCCTCGACCGCGCCGACCGCCTGACGCCCGACCTGCTCACCGCGCTGCTGGCGAAGGCGGCCGACCCGTCCCACCCCGCACTGCGCCCGGCCCTCACCGGCCTGCCCGTCGCGGGCTTCACCGGCACACTGAGCGCCCGCTACACGGACGGGGCGTCCGGCGTGATCCGCGCCAAGACCGGCACCCTCAGCGGCGTCCACACCCTCGCGGGCACCCTGGTCGACCACGACGGCCGCCTGCTGGCGTTCGCCGTCATGGCCACGGACACGGATCCCCTCGCCGCGGCGGCGACGCAGCAGGCACTGGACAAGATCGCCACGACATTGGCGGCGTGCGGGTGCAGGTGACCGCAGGGACGGGCGAGTGCGGGTGACCGCAGGGGCGGGCGTTGCGGGTGACCGCCGGCGCGGGCGAGCGCGGGTGACCGCCGGGCGTCACGCAACCGGCGGCGGGCTGCGCGTCCAGGCGACCGTCCGGCGCCGCGAGACCGGCGGTGGGGTGCGTGTCAGGGTGGCCGTGGGGCGCCGCGCCCGTGGCGGCGGGTGCGTGTCAGGGTGGCCGTGGGGCGCCGCGCCCGTGGCGGCGGGTGCGTGTCCGGGTGGCCGTTGGGGGCCGCGACACCGGCGGTGGGGTGCGTGTCCGGGTGGCCGTTCGGCGCCGCGAGACCGGCCGTGTCCGGGGGGCAGGTGATCGCCCGCCCGGTCGCGCACGACCCCGCCCGGGACGGCGAACGCCGCGCGGCCGACAGCGCAGCCCCGCATCACCCACCCCTCGCCGCCCTGCCCCCGCGGCGAGCGCTCACGTACGGTTGACGCATGACGAGCATCGGTGGTGCTTCAACCGGCATGGTCGACTGGAATCTCGCGGTGGCGACCGCGACCCGGCTCGTACGTCCGGGCCCCGAGGTCAGCCGCGACGAGGCGAGGGCCGTCGTCGCGGAACTGCGCCGGCACGCGAAGGCCTCGGAGGAACACGTGCGCGGGTTCACGCGGCTCGGCACCGAGGAGGGCCACGACACCCCCGTCCTCGTCGTGGACCGCCCGGGCTGGATCCGCGCGAACGTCGCCGGCTTCCGGGAGATCCTCAGGCCCCTGCTCGACAAGATGCAGGAACGGCGCGGCAGCAGCGCGGGCGGCGCCGTGATGAGCGCCGTCGGCGGCAAGGTCACGGGCGTCGAACTCGGCATGCTGCTGTCCTTCCTGGCCTCCCGCGTCCTCGGCCAGTACGAGACCTTCGCCCCGGCCACCCGTGAACTGCCCGCCGGGGAGAACGGCGGCGGCCGGCTGCTCCTGGTCGCCCCGAACATCGTCCACGTCGAGCGCGAACTCGACGTCGACCCGCACGACTTCCGCCTCTGGGTGTGCCTGCACGAGGAGACCCACCGCACGCAGTTCACCGCCGTGCCCTGGCTGCGGGACCACCTGGAGGGTGAGATCCAGTCGTTCCTGGGGGAGACCGACGTCGACCCCATGACCGTCCTGGAACGCGTCCGCGAAGCCGCCCAGAGCCTGGCCGGGGGCCGTCCCGAGGCCGAGGAGGACGACGGCGGCCGGTCCTTCGTCGAGATCGTCCAGACCCCCGCCCAGCGCGAGATCCTCGGCCGGCTCACGGCCGTGATGTCCCTGCTGGAGGGCCACGCCGACTTCGTGATGGACGGCGTCGGCCCGGCCGTCGTGCCGTCCGTCGGCGAGATCCGCGAGAAGTTCCAGCAGCGCCGCGCCAAGGGCGCCTCCCGGCTGGACCTGGCCCTGCGCAAGCTGCTCGGCCTGGACGCCAAGCTCCGTCAGTACCGCGACGGCGAGCGCTTCGTCCGGGCCGTCGTGGACGAGGTCGGCATGGACGGCTTCAACCGCGTGTGGACCTCGCCCAACACCCTCCCCACCAAGTCGGAGATCGCCAAACCGGCGGACTGGGTCGCGCGGGTGCATCGCAAGGCCGAGTAGTGAGCATCGCGGGAAGGTCGTGAAAGGAAACCGGTCGACGGCAGGCGAACGCCCCTCCAATCACCCGTCCGAGGGACCGTGAGCCAGGGGTAGGCGTGCAATGCTCGGGGAACGGCCCGGTTCTGTCACCATCTACACACTCTGCGTGACCGACACGCGGGCCCACCCCCCGAAAACTTCATGAAGGGAACCGGACATGGGTCCCCATCCTGCGGTCGCGGCGATACGCCTGGCGGTACGCCGCGTCCTCCACGACCTCCTCACCGAACACCACCGCGCCCCCGCCGCGGTCCCGCACGCCCTCTCGCACGAGCCCTCACCCCCTCCGCTCGTGCTCGTGGCGTGCTCCGGCGGCGCCGACTCCATGGCCCTGGCCTCCGCCCTCGCCTTCGAGTCGCCCAAGCTCGGCATCCGAGCCGGTGGCGTGACCGTCGACCACGGCCTCCAGGCCGGCTCCGACCTGCGCGCGGCGGAAGTCGTCCAGCGCCTGCGTGAACTGGGCCTCGACCCCGTCGACTCCGTCGCCGTCACCGTCGGCCGCGCCGGCGGACCCGAGGCCGCCGCCCGCGACGCCCGCTACGCCGCACTCGACACCGCGGCCGAACGCCACGGCGCCGCCGCCGTCCTGCTCGGACACACCCGCGACGACCAGGCCGAGACCGTCCTGCTCGGCCTCGCCCGGGGCTCCGGCATCCGCTCCCTGTCCGGAATGGCCGCGGTCTCGGGGGCCGGCGGCCGTTACCGCCGCCCCTTCCTGGAACTCGACCGGCAGACCGCCCGCAAGGCCTGCATGGTCCAGTCCCTGCCCGTCTGGGACGACCCCCACAACGCCGACCCGGCCTACACCCGCTCCCGGCTGCGCCACGAGGGTCTGCCCGCCCTGGAGAAGGCCCTCGGCAAGGGCGTCGTCGAGGCCCTCGCCCGGACGGCCCAGCTCTCCCGCGACGACGCCGACGCCCTCGACTCCTGGGCCGCCCAGGCCGAGACCACCGTCCGTGACGCCGCCGGACAGCTGGAGTGCGCCAAGCTGTACGCCCTGCCACCCGCCGTGCGCCGCCGCGTGCTGCGCCGCGCCGCCATCGCGGCCGGTGCCCCCGCCGGCTCGCTGTTCGCCCGCCACATCGAGGAAGTGGACCGGCTGATCACCGGCTGGCGCGGTCAGGGAGCCATCAACCTCCCCGGCAAGGTCGTGGCGCAGCGGCAGGGTGGCAGACTGGTGATTCGGCAAGGCTGAATCCGACCCCTCCGAGCAGTCGGAGCAGGGGCGGCCGGCCGGTGGGACGACCGAAAGTGATGCGGGTGGACGCGAAAGACATGGGTGCCGACCTCCAGCAGGTACTCATCACCAAGGAAGAGATCGACGCCAAGCTGGCAGAGCTGGCGGCGAAGATCGACGCGGAGTACGCGGGCAAGGACCTGCTGATCGTCGGTGTCCTCAAGGGCGCGGTGATGGTCATGGCCGACCTCGCGCGGGCGCTGTCCACCCCCGTCACGATGGACTGGATGGCCGTATCCTCGTACGGGGCGGGCACCCAGTCCTCCGGTGTGGTGCGGATCCTCAAGGACCTCGACACCGACATCAAGGGCAAGCACGTCCTCATCGTCGAGGACATCATCGACTCCGGCCTGACGCTGTCCTGGCTGCTCTCCAACCTCGGCTCGCGCGAGCCCGCCTCCCTGAAGGTGTGCACGCTGCTCCGCAAGCCCGAGGCCGCGAAGGTCGCCATCGACGTGGAATGGGTCGGCTTCGACATCCCCAACGAGTTCGTCGTCGGCTACGGCCTGGACTACGCCGAGAAGTACCGCAACCTCCCGTTCGTCGGTACGCTCGCGCCCCACGTCTACGGCGGCTGAACCTGCCGCCGGGGCGCCGTGACGGTGATCGGGAACCCCAGCGCGCTTCCCGCCGTTGGAGCATGCGTGGACGGATCGCCAGCCGCACCGCGCAGCTTCAGGTGACAATGCTGGGGTACCGTCCGAAGAACAGTCTTTTATCAAACTCACTATGGCAGGAGGGACGGGGCGGCACCGCTCCGTGTGGATGGACGTGAAGCGATACTTCCGTGGGCCGGTCATGTGGATCGTGCTGGCCGTCCTTGCCGTGGTCGTGTTGATGCAGGTCGTCGGCTCGTCCGGCGGCTACAAGACGGTGGACACCGGCCAGGTCGTCCAGGCGATCAACCAGAACAAGGTCGAGTCGGCCAAGCTCACCACCGGTGACGAGCAGATCATCAAGGTCACGCTCAAGGGCGACGAAAAGATCGAGGGCAGCTCGAAGATCCAGGCGAGCTACATCGGCGACCAGGGTGTGGCCGTCGCCAACATGCTGCAGAACAAGTACCAGGACAAGCAGATCCCGGACGGCTACACGGTCTCGCCGTCCAAGCAGAACCCGTTCGTCGGGATCCTGCTCTCGCTGCTTCCCTTCGTGCTGATCGTGGTCGTGTTCCTGTTCCTGATGAACCAGATGCAGGGCGGCGGCTCCCGGGTCATGAACTTCGGGAAGTCCAAGGCCAAGCTCATCACCAAGGACACCCCCAAGACGACGTTCGCCGACGTCGCCGGATCGGACGAGGCCGTCGAGGAGCTCCACGAGATCAAGGAGTTCCTCCAGGAGCCGGCCAAGTTCCAGGCCGTCGGCGCCAAGATCCCCAAGGGCGTGCTGCTCTACGGCCCGCCCGGAACCGGCAAGACCCTGCTCGCGCGTGCCGTGGCCGGCGAGGCGGGCGTGCCGTTCTACTCGATCTCCGGTTCCGACTTCGTCGAGATGTTCGTCGGTGTCGGTGCCTCCCGGGTCCGTGACCTGTTCGAGCAGGCCAAGGCGAACGCCCCGGCGATCGTCTTCGTCGACGAGATCGACGCGGTCGGCCGTCACCGCGGCGCCGGCCTCGGCGGTGGTCACGACGAGCGCGAGCAGACGCTGAACCAGCTGCTCGTCGAGATGGACGGCTTCGACGTCAAGGGCGGCGTGATCCTCATCGCCGCGACGAACCGGCCCGACATCCTCGACCCGGCCCTCCTGCGCCCCGGCCGCTTCGACCGGCAGATCGCCGTCGACCGCCCGGACATGCAGGGCCGTCTGGAGATCCTCAAGGTCCACCAGAAGGGCAAGCCGGTCGCCCCGGACGTCGACCTGTCGGCCGTCGCCCGCCGTACGCCCGGCATGACCGGTGCCGATCTCGCCAACGTGCTGAACGAGGCCGCCCTGCTGACGGCCCGCAGCGACCAGAAGCTGATCGACAACCACATGCTGGACGAGGCGATCGACCGTGTGGTCGCGGGCCCGCAGAAGCGGACCCGGATCATGTCGGACAAGGAGAAGAAGATCACCGCGTACCACGAGGGCGGCCACGCCCTGGTCGCGGCGGCCTCGCCGAACTCCGACCCGGTCCACAAGATCACGATCCTCTCGCGCGGCCGTGCCCTCGGTTACACGATGGTCCTGCCGGACGAGGACAAGTACTCGACCACGCGCAACGAGATGCTCGACCAGCTCGCCTACATGCTGGGCGGCCGTGCGGCCGAGGAGCTCGTCTTCCACGACCCGACCACCGGTGCCGCGAACGACATCGAGAAGGCCACGGGTCTGGCCCGCGCGATGGTCACGCAGTACGGCATGACCGAGCGTCTCGGCGCGATCAAGTTCGGCGGGGACAACACCGAGCCGTTCCTGGGACGTGAGATGTCTCACCAGCGGGACTACTCGGAAGAGGTCGCCGCGCTGGTCGACGAAGAGGTCAAGAAGCTCATCGAGACCGCGCACAACGAGGCCTGGGAGATCCTGGTCGAGAACCGCGACGTCCTCGACAACCTCGTGCTGCAGCTGCTGGAGAAGGAGACGCTGGGCAAGGAGGAGATCGCCGAGATCTTCGCTCCCATCGTCAAGCGCCCGCCCAGGCCCGCCTGGACCGGCTCCTCCCGCCGCACGCCGTCCACCCGCCCGCCGGTCCTCTCCCCCAAGGAGCTGGCCCTGACGAACGGGGCGAACGGCGCGACGCCGGCCATCAGCACCGCCAAGAGCACCGCGGCGGAGCCGGCCCCGGCGCCCGAGCGCACCCCGGAGGACCGCCCCGAGAGCTGACCGAGCTCTCCCGACGGTCCCACCCGGCCCGGAATGGATGCCGCGCCCCCCAGGTTTTAGCCTGGGGGGCGCGGCTTTCCGCCATTTACGCAGGCCGCCCCGTGATGGACACAGGAACGAGGCACCAGATGACCGACCCCGTGACGCTGGACGGCGAGGGCCAGATCGGCGAGTTCGACGAGAAGCGCGCCGAGAACGCCGTACGCGAACTGCTGATCGCGGTCGGCGAGGACCCGGACCGCGAGGGCCTGAGGGAGACACCGGCGCGGGTGGCGCGGGCGTACCGGGAGATATTCGCGGGGCTGTGGCAGAAGCCCGAGGACGTGCTGACGACGACCTTCGATCTCGGGCACGACGAGATGGTCCTGGTGAAGGACATCGAGGTGCTGAGCTCCTGCGAACACCACCTCGTGCCGTTCGTCGGGGTGGCGCACGTCGGGTACATCCCGTCCGTCGAGGGCAAGATCACCGGCTTGTCGAAGCTCGCCCGGCTCGTGGACGTCTATGCCCGGCGCCCGCAGGTGCAGGAACGACTCACCACGCAGATCGCCGACTCCCTGATGGAGATCCTGGAGCCGCGCGGCGTGATCGTCGTGGTCGAGTGCGAGCACATGTGCATGTCGATGCGCGGAGTGCGGAAGGTGGGCGCGAAGACGATCACCTCGGCGGTGCGGGGGCAGCTGCGCGACCCGGCGACGCGCAATGAGGCGATGAGCCTCATCATGGCGCGCTGACCCACCCGCGTCACACCGAGGGCGCCGCCCCCGTGCCGTCGTGCTCGTCGTCCTCCGGGAGCTTGCAGACGCGCTCCAGGAAGATCGCCGCCGCTATGACGCCGATGCCCGCGAGGACCGAGAAGCCGGCGTAGATGGCCTGGTCGCGGCGGGCGGGGATGTCCAGGGACTCCAGCAGGAAGACGCCGGTCCCCCCGTACATGCCGGAGACGAGGGCGGCGACCAGGGCGCTGGCGTGTCCGAAGACGACCGCGCGGGCCGCCATCATGGGGTCGACGCCCTTGGCGTCGGGCCGCCGCTCGCGCTGGGCCTTCAGCCGGGAGCGCAGCGAGAGCGCCGTGGCCAGCAGGACCACGGCGATCAGGGCCAGCACGACGGGGGCGGCCAGGGGGACGCTGGGCAGCGTGCCGATCGAGTTCCACAGGCGGGCGCCCGCCCAGGACAGGACCCCGGCCACGACGAAGACGCCGACCAGCAACCTGATGCGCAGCTCTTTCACGGTGTCCCTTCGGTTCCCCCGGCTCCGGCCCCGTTCGCGGCCGTCTTGACCTTAACGGCTACTCGGGCAGCCGGAGTTCCAGGTCGGCGCGGGGCGCGACACCTTCCCGGGTGACGGCGTCCAGCAGTGCGGCGACCGGGCCGCGGCCGGGGAGCTGCGCCTCCGGATCCAGGTCGTGCCAGGGGGCCAGGACGAAGGCGCGCTCGTGGGCACGGGGGTGGGGGAGGGTGAGCCGCGGGTCGTCGGAGACGACGTCGGCGTAGGACACGATGTCGACGTCGAGGGTGCGCGGGCCCCAGCGCTCGTCGCGGACGCGGTGGAAGGCCTCCTCGACCGCGTGCGCGCGCTCCAGGAGCGAGGAGGGCGGGAGGGTGGTCTTGAGGACCACGACCGCGTTGAAGTAGGAGGGCTGGCTGCCGGGGTCCACACCCCAGGGCTCGGTTTCGTAGACGGGGGAGACGGCCTTGACGCGGACGCCGGGCGTGTCCTCCAGGGCGTCGACGGCTCCCTGGAGCGTCTCCAGGCGGTTGCCGAGGTTGGAGCCGAGGGCGACGACGGCGCGTTTCGGGTTGGACAGGGTCGTGTCGGCGGCGTCGACCTTGTCGACGACGGAGGCGGGTACCGGCTGTACGGTCGGGTCGCTGGGACCCTTGAGGAAGGGCGCGGTCATACTCGGCTCCGGGTGATGGTGACGGTCACGTCGTCGAAGGGGACCGTGATCGGGGCGTCCGGCTTGTGGACGCAGACCTCGACCTGCTGAACCGCTTCGTGCTTCAGACACACCTGGGCGATGCGCTCGGCGAGTGTCTCGACGAGGTCGACGGGGTCGCCCTGGACGGCGGCCACGACCTCCTCCGCCACGATGCCGTAGTGCACGGTCTTCGCCAGGTCGTCGTCGGCGGCGGCCGGCCGGGTGTCCAGGCCGAGGACGAGGTCCACGATGAAGGTCTGGCCCTCCTCGCGTTCCCTCGGGAACACACCGTGGTACCCACGGGCCTTCAGGCCGCGCAGCGCGACACGATCCACGCGAATCACTCCTGCAATCGTCGGTCACGGCCGGTCCGTGCCGCGTGCGGGCGGCACACCGGCCTCGCTCGAATCTACCTGCGAGCCCGGGCGGGGCCGGGCCGCGGGGGTGGGGCACGGCCGGGGCCCGGCAGGACCCATCCAGCGTTTCCCCTGGGGAATCCGGCGGCTCACGGGTTGATAGCCGCCCATACCCGTGGCTCGGTGATCCCAACCACTACCGGGCGACTACCCACTCATGCGGGTGTGTCGTCCTGTTCGTCGTCGTCCGTTTCGGCGAGGACGGGGGAAGCGTGGTGCGACCAGATCTTCCACCCCTGGGGCGTGCGCCGGAACACGTTGGTGGCGACCACGAGCTGCCCGACGAGCGGGCCGAGCTCCTCGTCCTCGCCCTGCGGGGCGGGGCCGCCGCTGAGGATGTTCTCCGTGCAGGTCACCAGGGCGGTGTCGCCGGTGACGGAGACGTGCACGTCGGTGAGGAAGAACTGGATGTAGTCGGTGTTGGCCATGATCAGGGCGTACGAGCGCAGGACCTCGCCGCGGCCGGTGAGCACGGGCCAGCCGGGGTGCACGCAGGAGACCACGCCGGTGTCGGCCGGGTCGTGGTAGGTCTCGTCGACGCCCAGGTCGGCGGGGGTGAGCCAGAGCGACGCGAGTTCCTCGAAGTCGCCCTGTTCCAGTGCCTCGTAGAAGGCGGTGTTGGCGGCCTCGACCTGCTCGACGTCGGTGTGCGGGGCGCTCACCGGGTTCCTTCCGCGCCGGTGCGCGCCCCTTCGAGGGCACGGGCGACCCGTACGGCGTCCGCCGTGGCGCGTACCTCGTGCACGCGGACGGCCCACGCGCCGGCGTGTGCCGCGAGGGCGGAGACGGCGGCCGTGGCCGCGTCGCGCTCGCGGGCCGGCGGGGGCGGGGCGTCGGGTCCGGCGAGGACCCGGCCGAGGAACCGTTTGCGGGAGGCGGCGACGAGGAGGGGGTGGCCGAGGCGCAGGACCCGGTCGAGGCCCGCGAGGAGCGCCAGGTCGTGCTCGGCGTCCTTGGAGAAGCCGAGGCCGGGGTCGACGACGACGCGGTCGGGGGCGATGCCGCCGGCGAGGACGGCCTCCACGCGCGCGTGCAGCTCGTCGACGACCTCGGAGACGACGTCGGCGTAGACGCCCCTGACGTTGCCGCCCTGGAGGAAGCCGCGCCAGTGCATGACGACGAAGGGCGCCCCGGCGTCGGCGACGGCGGGGATCATGCGCGGGTCGGCGAGGCCGCCGCTGACGTCGTTGACGAGGACGGCGCCGGCCGCCAGGGCCCGCTCGGCGACGGAGGCGCGCATGGTGTCGACGGAGACGGCGACGCCTTCGGAGGCCAGGCCGCGCACGACCGGGATCACCCGGCGCAGTTCCTCGGCCTCGTCCACCCGGGTGGCGCCGGGGCGGGTGGACTCGCCGCCGACATCGACCAGGTCGGCGCCCTCGGTGACGAGGCCGAGGCCGTGCTTGACGGCGGCCGTGGTGTCGAAGAAGCGGCCGCCGTCGGAGAAGGAGTCGGGCGTGACGTTCACGACTCCCATGACCGCGCAGCGGTCCCATTCCGGTAGGCCCGCCACGCGCCCGCGTCCGCTCTGGTTGCTCATATGTTCAGCGTAGGCCCCGGCAGGGGCCGTCAGCCGCCGCGGCCCGGGCGACGGGCCCGGGTGGGCGTCCGGGTCAGGCCGCTCGCACGCCGTGTTCGGTCGCCGTGCGGTGGGCGCAGGGGCGGGGGCCCGTCGTGCGGCGGCCGCGCAGGAAGCGGGGCAGCGGCAGGGCCAGGTTGACGAAACCTTCCGCCTGCATGGCGGCGAAGCCGATGCGGGGCAGGTCGGCGGAGGCGCGGTAGACCACGAAGCGGGGCTCCCAGCGCGGCTGGAACTTGGCGTTGAACTTGTACAGCGACTCGATCTGGAACCAGCGGGAGAGGAAGACCAGCAGGCCGCGCCAGGCGCGCAGGACCGGCCCCGCGCCGATCTTCTCGCCGCGGGCCAGGGCCGAGCGGAACATCGCGAAGTTGAGGGAGACGCGCGCGATGCCGAACTTCGGGGCGGCCTGGAGGGCGGCCACGATGAGCAGTTCGTTCATGCCGGGGTCGGCGGAGCGGTCGCGGCGCATCAGGTCGAGGGAGGCGCCGTCCATGCCCCAGGGCACGAAGTGCAGGACGGCCTTGAGATCCCCGTGGGGGCCGGGGTGGTCGTCCCGCTTGTGCGCGGTGGCGATGAGGCAGTCGCCGTCGGAGGGGTCGCCGATCCGGCCGAGGGCCATGGAGAAGCCGCGCTCGGTGTCGGTGCCGCGCCAGTCGTCGGCGGCGCGCCGGATGCGTTCCAGCTCCGCCTCGCCGAGGTCACGGACACGTCGGACCCGGGTCTCGTAACCGGCGCGCTCGATGCGCTTGACCATCTGGCGCACGTTGCGCATCGCGCGGCCGGCGAGGGAGAAATCCTGGACGTCCACCACCGCCTCGTCGCCCAGTTCGAGGGCGTCGAGCCCGGTCTCGCGGGTCCACACCTCGCCGCCGGTCTCGGAGCAGCCCATGACGGCGGGGGTCCAGGAGTGGGCTCTCGCCTCGTCCATGAACCGTTCGATGGCGCCGGGCCAGGCCTCGACGTCGCCGATGGGGTCGCCGCTGGCGAGCATCACGCCGGAGACCACGCGGTAGGTGACGGCCGCCTTGCCGCTGGGGGAGAAGACCACGGCCTTGTCGCGGCGCAGGGCGAAGTGGCCGAGGGAGTCGCGGCCGCCGTGCTTGTCCAGCAGGGCGCGCAGCCGCGCCTCGTCCTGCTCGGTGAGCTGCGCGGCCGGGTGCTCGGGGCGGAAGGCCAGGTAGACGGTGGTGACGGCGGTGAGCAGGCCGAGGGCGCCGAGCGAGAAGGCGACGGTCCAGGAGGTGCTGCCCCGGTAGTCGACCGGCCCCTCGAAGCCGAAGAGGCCGTAGACGACGTGGGTGAGGCGGTCGGCCAGGCTCGGGTCGCCGAGCATGCGGTCGCCGTGGACGCTGACGACGACCAGGCCCAGCAGCAGCGAACCGGCGCTCATCAGCACGAAGTTGGCCAGTGCCCGCCAGCGGCTGCGCGGGTCGGGCAGGGCGTCGAACTGGTCGCGGTGGCGCAGCAGGGGCGCCAGCAGGGCCAGGGAGACGAGGACGCCGACGACCGAGTGGCGGTAGGTGAACTGCGCGACGGCACCGGCCGGGAGCAGGGCGACGGCGGCCCGCCAGGCCCGGCGCTTGCCGCGCTTGAGGCCGTGGGCGAGCAGCAGCAACAGCACGCCCGTGCTCAGCGACAGGGCGGCCGCGAAGGGCCCGAGGGCACCGGGCAGCACCTCGGCGATGGCGTGCATCCGGCTGTGCCGGAAGCGGGGGAAGACACCCGCGGCGATGTCCAGTGCACCCACCAGGGCGCAGGCTCTGCCGACGAGGAGCGGCACGGCCTCGGGGCGTGGCCCGCGCAGCAGCCGGCCCACCCGGCCCGTGCGCGCCGTGGTGCCGCGGCGGCTCGGAACCCCGCCCGACATTTCCTCATCTGTCCTGACAGACATCGCATCCCGTAGTTCTGCGAGAGACCTTGGATCCGGTGCCGATTCGGGCATCCGGCGACATTGCGCCCTCTAGGACGGTGTCTCGGGGGGAGAGGTTCACTCCCCACGTCAAAGCCGTTTCAAAGGCGGAGGAAAGCCCGGGACAACCCCTCGCGAAGGTGTGCGCGCGGGGTCCCGGGCGGAGAGCGCGGACAGGTAACCGATCCATGGGTCTCACGAGTGACAAGACGCTGGCACTGGCGGTGCTCTGCGCCGTGCTGCTGTTCACCGGCACGGTCTGGCTGTGGCCGCGGCTGGCCCGGCGCGGCCCGCGGGCGGTGGCCGGGCGGATCGGCCTGCTGCTGGGCACGCAGGTGGCGCTGTTCGCCGCGGTGGGCCTGGCCGCCAACCAGGCCTTCGGGTTCTACGCGAGCTGGGCGGACCTGTTCGGGCAGGAGAAGGACCAGGGTGTGGTCGTCGACCACACGCCGGGCCGGGGCCCTCTGGAGGTGGTCGGCTCGCGGCGGGTACCGGGGGCGGGCGGGGTGCGGCCGGCTTCCGGCGGCCGGATCCAGGAGGTGGAACTCGTGGGCCGGACGACCCGGATCGCCACGCCCGCCTACGTGTATCTGCCGCCGGAGTACTTCCAACCCCGGTACCGCACCCACCGGTTCCCCGCCGCGGTCGTGCTGACCGGTTACCCGGGCACGGCGTCCGCGCTGGTGGAGAAACTGCACTATCCGCGCACCGCGCTGGAACTGGCCCGGGCCGGCCGGATGCGGCCGATGATCCTCGTCATGCTGCGGCCGACGGTGGCACCGCCCCGGGACACGGAGTGCGTCGACATACCCGGCGGCCCGCAGACCGAGTCGTTCTTTGCGAAGGATCTGCCCGACGCCTTGCGCGCCCACTACCGGGTGTCGGAAAAGCCGGGTGGTCTCGGCATCGTCGGCAACTCCACGGGCGGGTACTGCGCGTTGAAGATCGCGATGCACCATCCCGGTGTGTACGCCGCCGGGGCGGGTCTGTCCGCGTACTACAAGGCGCCGATCGACGCCACGACGGGCGATCTCTTCCAGGGCGACAAGGGCCTGCGCCGGCGGGCCGATCTGTGGTGGTACCTCGCGCACATGCCCGCTCCCGACACGTCCCTGCTGGTCACCAGCAGCGAAAAGGGCGAGAGCAACTACCGGGACACGCTGGAGTTCATCGAGCGGGTGAAGGAGACCGGGCGGACCCGGATCTCCTCGGTCGTGCTGGAAAGCGGCGGGCACAACTTCAACACCTGGCGGCGTGAGATTCCGGCGACGCTGGAGTGGATGAGCGAGCGGCTGACAGAGGGCCCGGCACGCCGGTCGGGAGGCGCCGATAATGATCTTGGCAATTGAATGAACGGAGTCTTCCGTTTCTTCCCGGGTTCTGATGCGGCGTGACCCTCTTGGTATGGCTTTGTTTTTGCGGGGTGGCTCACCACGATTCGCCTACGCGCGGTAAGTTTCTGGCCATGCCACGTGGACGTCATCGCCATTCCCCGCCCCTGCACAGGCTGCTGCCCCCGTCGGCGATCGCTGGCGTCTCCCTCGTCTGCGCCCTGGGGCCCTGGGTGTTCACGGAGCCGGCGGTGCTCCGTGGACTGGCCGCGGCCGCCGCGGCGACGGCGGTCATCGGCGCGGTCGTGCTGCGCCGTTGGGACACCCAGGCGGGCAAGCGCGTCGCCGACCTCACGCGCGCGCGGGCGAGCGACGAGTGGCGCTTCGAGGAGCGCGTCGCCGAACTCGAAGCCGACCTGGAGGAGTCCCGCGAGCTGCGCGCCAAGCTGGAGCAGCGGCTGCGCGCCAAGCGCACGGAACTGGCGGGGCTGCGCAACGAACACGCCGCGCTGCTGCGCCGGTACGCCACGTCGGAGACCGAGCGGGCGAGCGTCCTGGAGGAGCGCCGGGTCCTGGAGATCGAGGCGACGGCTCCGGTGCGGGCGGCGCTGCCGGCGGGGGCCACGGACGCGGCCGTGACGGACGCGACGGACGCCGCTCCGGCGGAGCCGGAGGCGAAGGCCGCCGGCCTCTCCGTCGACGCGGAGCCCGCGCTGCCGGCGGTGTTCTCGCCGGAGGGCTCCCGGCTGTTCCTGCGGGCCGCCGCCGCGCTCGCCCGGTTCGACGGCGAGCGGGTCCCGGACCCGGACGGCGGCGGGGACGGTGACGGTGACGGCGTACCGAACGGTGACGACGCCGCCGAGCCCATGCAGGAGGCCCAGGAGGCCCAGGAGGCCCAGGAGACCGAGGACGCCGCGGAGCCCGCGCGGGAGACCAGGGCGGAGCAGGCCGGGCAGCCGGAGCAGCCGGAGCCGTCCCGGGAGGGCGAGCCGCAGGGGCGGTCCGAGACGGCCGACGGGCACGAGCACGGGAGCGCCGCCACGGCCGGGCGGACGAGCGACGCCGAGCGGACGGCCGACGCCGAGCGGCTTCCCGCGCCCGCCCGGGCCGGGCAGGGGGTGTCCGGCCACTACACGGTGCCGACCGCCGTGGCCGTCGCGCCGCAGCAGCCGGTGCGGCGCCCGCGGACCGAGGGCGGGTTCGACTTCTTCGGCACCAAGAAGGGCACCTCGCCGGCGGCGCTGGAGGCCGTGCAGAACGAGGACCTCGCCGATGTCGTCGGCCAGGAGGCGCTCGCCCTGCACAAGGCCGAGACCGAGGCCCGCTACAAGCCGGCCGACGAGGAGTCGCGCGGCATCGGCCAGGTCATCGACCTGACGGCGCACGACGAGACGGAACAGATCGACCTGCAGGGCCTGCGCAGCGCGGTGTCCTGACCGCGCTGTGAGGCCTGCGCGGACGAACGAGGGCTAAGGCCCCCGGCCCATGGCCGGGGGCCTTAGCCGTCACCGCTGCCGCGACGGGGATCAGGTCATCCAGCGGTCCGGGCGGGCGTCGCGGCGGCCGGTGCGGGAGCGTTCCGCCTGGGCGGCCAGCAGATCGCGGGCCTCGGCGGCGTCGCGCAGCCGGGCCGTCACCGTCTTGTCGGCGCCGGTGTCCACCGACACGCCGGCCAGGCCCCGGGCCCGTTCCCACGGCCCCTGTGTCATCCGTACGCTCTGCACCTTGGCGTGCGGGACCAGGGCCAGAGTGCGCCGCAGCAGCCCCGAACGAGCCGCGAACACCGCGTCCGTGACGGCCAGTCCGTAGCCCCGCCACCACACCGGCACGCACCAGCGGGCGCGGCGCGGCGACGGCGTCAGGGCCGTGTGCTCCGGCACGGTCACCCCGGGCAGCACGCGCGCGACGACCTCCTCGGCGATCGCGCGCGGGGCGACCGGCAGCAGCACGGAGTTGGACGAGCCGGCGACGTCCAGTTCCACGCGCACCCAGCCGCGCCGCCGCCACAGCAGTGGCTCCACGATCCGCACGGTCTGCACGCGCCCCGGCGGCACCGTCTCGTGGGCCCGGTCCAGCAGGCCGTGGTCGATGCGCAGGCCGTCGGGCGACTCGCCGACGGTCCAGTCGTACTCGGTGACGAACCGGCCCACGCTGCTCGCGCCCGCCGCGCCCAGCAGCGGCAGGGCGACCGCGAGGACCGTCCACAGGCTGTGGGTGGCCAGCCACAGCACCGGCGGCACGACGAGCGCCGCGGCCAGCGACCCCCAGGTCGCGCCGGTCAGCACCAGGGACATCGCGAGCACGCCCGGCGGCACCCGCAGCAGCTGCCGCGCGGGCGCCTCACCGACCTCGTGTGCGGTCTCGGGGGCGAAACCCGCCGCCCGGGCGAGGAGTTCGGCCCGCCGGGCCCGGGCCTCGTCGGCGCCCAGGAAGGCCAGTTCGTCCTTCTTGTCGGTGCCTATGACGTCGAGCCGGAGCTTGGCGACGCCCGCGACCCGGGCGAGCAGCGGCTGGGTGACGTCGACGGCCTGGATCCGCTCCAGGCGGATGTGGGCGGTGCGCCGGAAGACCAGGCCGGTGCGGATGCGCAGTTCGGTGCCGGTCACCGCGAAGTGCGTGAACCACCAGGAGCAGAAGCCGTAGAGCGCGGCGGCCGGGACGATCACCGCGAGGCCGATGAGCAGGGTCGTCGTGGTCAGCCGGGTCAGGTGGCGCTGCGCGCCGTCGGGGTCGTGCACGGCCCAGCCGATGACGACGGCGACCGGGGCCCAGGCCCGCCGCAGCGGGGTGACGGGGTGCAACCGCCGTTCGATCACGTCGCCCGGGGCCCGGGCGGGCCCGTCGGGCACCGTGGGGCCGGCCGCCTCCGCGGGCCGGTCCGGCTGGGCGGCCCGGCCGGTCACCGTGGCGTCGGCCGGCGCCGCGAGCCCGACAGGTCGCTCCGGCCCGATGGCCCGGTCGGTCAGCATGGCCTCGGTGGCCTCGGTGGCCTCGGTGGCCTCGGTGGCCTCGGTGGTCTCGGTGGTCTCGGTGGTCTCGGTGGTCTCGGTGGCTTCGGAGGGCTCGACGGGTCCGTTCGGTCCGGCGGCCCGGTCGGTCGTCACAGCCCCGCCGATCGGGCCTCGCCGAGCTCGGTGAGCCGGTCGCGCAGCCGTTCCGCCTCGGCCGGGTCCAGGCCCGGGATGGTCGCGTCGGTCGCCGCGGCGGCCGTGTGCAACTGCACGCTGGCCAGCCCGAAGTGCCGCTCGACGGGCCCGGAGGTCACCTCCACGAGCTGCATCCGCCCGTACGGCACGACGGTCTCCTCGCGCCACAGCACGCCCCGGCTGATCAGCAGGTCGTCGGCCCGCTCGGCGTACCGCCAGGAACGCCAGTTGCGCTCGATCATCACCCAGCCCCAGACCGCCGGCGCCGGCGGCATGAGCGCGAACAGCGCCCAGGCGGGCCCGGCCAGCAGTCCCGGCACGAGCCCGGCGGCCAGGGTGACCAGCCCGATCCAGAAGACGAGCAGCAGCCGCCGCATCCGCAGCAGACCGGGCGGCAGCGCGATCCACGCGGGCTCGGCCGCCCCCTCCGGTCCGGTCGCCGCGCCTGCCCCCGTCGCCCCCGCCTCGTGCGGGCTCCCCGTCTCCATGAGGTCAGGGTACGTAGGGGAGACTGTGTGCATGACTCCTACGACGGAGACCATGGTCGGAATCGGCGGCGCCGCGGAGAGCACCGACATGGTGCTCAACATCGGGCCCCAGCACCCGTCCACGCACGGCGTGCTGCGTCTGAAGCTCGTCCTGGACGGCGAGCGGATCACGCACGCGGAACCGGTGATCGGCTACATGCACCGCGGCGCGGAGAAGCTGTTCGAGGCGCGCGACTACCGCCAGATCATCATGCTCGCCAACCGCCACGACTGGCTGTCGGCGTTCTCCAACGAACTGGGCGTGGTCCTCGCCGTGGAGCGGATGCTCGGCATGGAGGTGCCCGAGCGCGCGGTGTGGCTGCGCACGCTGCTCGCCGAGCTGAACCGGGTGCTCAACCACCTGATGTTCCTCGGCTCCTACCCGCTGGAACTCGGCGGGATCACTCCGATCTTCTACGCCTTCCGGGAGCGCGAGGAGCTCCAGCACGTCATGGAGGAGCTCTCCGGCGGGCGGATGCACTACATGTTCAACCGCGTCGGCGGGCTCAAGGAGGACCTGCCGGCCGGCTGGACCGGACGCGCGCGGACCGCCGTCGCCGACGTCCGCTCCCGCATGGACCGCTTCGACGACCTGGTGCTGGGCAACGAGATCTTCCGCGGCCGCACCCGGGGCGTCGGCGTCCTCAGCCCGCAGGCCGTCCACGCCTACGGCGTCAGCGGACCGATCGGCCGCGCCTCGGGCGTCGACTTCGACCTGCGCCGCGACGAGCCGTACCTCGCCTACGGCGAACTGCGGGACACCCTGAAGGTCGTGACCCGGTCCGAGGGCGACTGCCTGGCCCGCTTCGAATGCCTGCTGGAGCAGACCCACAACGCGCTCGACCTGGCCGACGCCTGCCTGGACCGCCTGGCCGAGCTGCCCCCCGGGCCGGTCAACCAGCGCCTGCCCAAGGTCCTCAAGGCACCCGAGGGGCACACGTACGCGTGGACCGAGAACCCCCTCGGGATCAACGGCTACTACCTGGTCAGCAAGGGCGAGAAGACGCCGTACCGGCTCAAGCTGCGCTCCGCCTCGTACAACAACATCCAGGCGCTGACGGAGCTGCTGCCGGGGACGCTGGTGGCGGACATGGTGGCGATCCTGGGGTCGATGTTCTTCGTGGTCGGGGACATCGACAAGTAGGGACGGGCCGGGCGAGGCAGGGGCTCACGTCCGGAACGGGTCGGGGACGCCGACCGGCTGCACCAGCCAGCCGAAGTCGCCGAGGCCGCCCGCCGCGGTGAGTTCGGCGGCCTCCCCGGCGCCCGCGAGGGCGCGCACGTAGGCGGCGGGGTCGGTGGAGGCCAGCGCGAGCGGGGGGCGTGCGCCGGTGACGCCGAGAGCGTGCAGTGCCTCGCGCTGCGGGAGCACCCGCCCGCCGGGCAGCGCGCAGGCGTCCAGGGCGACGTGGGCCGTGATGTCGCGGGTGCCGTCCGGTACGGGCGGGATCTCGCGGCCCTCCCGGAAGCCGGTGAGTGTCCCGTACGGCGGCCGTGTCCCCGCCGTGTGGGCGTAGTCCACGGCGACGGCGAGTCCCCGGCCGACGGTCGCGACCGCCCCGGCCCAGGCCTCGTCCCGGGGCAGCCCGATCTCGGCCCGCAGCCCCTCCTCGGCGGGCAACGGCCACCACCGCTCCAGCCAGCGAGCCTCAGCCCCGCCGACCGGTTCACCAAGCCGCTCGGTCCCGTCCTCACGGACCAGGACCCGCCGGGCCCGGCCCGCCGCGTCCACCTCGGCGACGTCCACCGGCACGTTGTCCAGCCACTCGTTGGCGAACAGCAGCCCCGTCGTCCCGGGCGGGGGCGCGGACCGCCACTCGATCCGGTGATCGAGACCCGGGGGCCGCCCGGCGATCTCGACGGCGTACGCGCGCGTGCGGCCCGCCACCTCGGCGGGGAGCGCGGCGAGCACCCCGGCGGCCAGCTCGCCCCGCCCGGCGGCCATGTCGACGAAGTCCAGCACGGCGGGCCGGCCCAGGGCCTCGTCGACCCGGCACAGCAGCCGTGCCACGGCCCCCGCGAACAGCGCAGAGGCGTGCACGGAGGTGCGGAAGTGCGCCCCCGGCCCCTCGGCCCGGCGGTAGAACCCGCGCGGCCCGTACAGCGCCTCCTGCGCCGCGGCCCGCCACCCACGCCACTCGTCTCTCGCACCCGCCGTCACCGGGCCAGGCTATGCGCACACAACGCACGCAACTCCACCTTGCGGAGTACGCGCGCCGGACGCGGATCGGCCCTCCGGTTGACCCCTGCACCTATCCGCTTCCCTACGCTGGGTTACGTGCAGCGCCTCTATGACTTCCTCCGCAGGCACCCGACGTGGGTCGACGCCGCCTGGGCCGTCGTCCTCCTCGGGATCTCGCTGGTGGGCGGAGTGGCGGGCGGCTACGGCTCCCCGGCCGCCGCCGTGCCGATCACGCTGATGCTGTGCCTGGTCGTCGCGCTGCGCCGCCGGCTGCCCGAGCAGATGCTGCTGCTCGCGGCGGTGGCCGGCGTGGCCCAGCTGATCACCGACGTGGAGATCGGCCCGGCCGACTTCGCGATGCTGGTGATCGTCTACACGGTCGCGGCCGAGGGCGCCCGCTGGGCCTCCCGCTTCGCGCTGGGCGCCGGTCTGTGCGCCGCGCCCGTGGCCCACCTGCGCTGGCCCAGCGACCAGACGGGCCTCGCGGGCAACATCGCGCTGACCGTCTTCATGACCGTGCCCTTCGCCCTCGCCTGGGTGCTGGGCGACTCCATCCGCACCCGCCGCGCCTACTTCGCACAGCTGGAGGAGCGGGCGGCCCGCCTGGAGCGGGAGCGCGAGGCGCAGTCCAAGGTGGCCGTCGCCGCCGAACGCGCCCGCATCGCCCGCGAGTTGCACGACGTCGTTGCCCACAACGTCTCGGTGATGGTGGTGCAGGCCGACGGCGCCGCCTACGTCCTGGACGCCGCGCCCGACCAGGCGAAGAAGGCCCTGGAGACCATCTCCTCCACCGGCCGCCAGGCCCTCGCCGAGATGCGCCGCCTGCTCGGCGTGCTGCGCACCGGGGAGCACCAGGAGGCCGGCGAGTACGTGCCGCAGCCCGACGTGCAGCAGATCGAGGACCTCGTCGAGCAGTGCCGCGGGTCCGGGCTGCCCGTCGACTTCAAGGTGGAGGGCACCCCGCGCCCGCTGCCCAGCGGCGTGGAGCTCACCGCCTACCGCATCGTGCAGGAGGCGCTGACCAACACCCGCAAGCACGGCGGGCCCAACGCGGGCGCCAGCGTGCGCCTGGTCTACTTCGACGACGGCCTCGGCCTGCTCGTCGAGGACGACGGCAAGGGCGCCCCGCACGAGCTGTACGAGGAGGGCGGGTTCGACGGACAGGGCCACGGTTTGATCGGCATGCGGGAGCGGGTCGGTATGGTCGGCGGCACCCTGGACGCGGGCCCGCGCCCGGGCGGAGGATTCCGCATCAGCGCCCTGCTGCCGCTCAAACCGGCGCACTGACGTCGACACGCGCCCTGCTGACACCTGTCACAGCCCCTGTCACCGCCCCGGCTCTCCCCGCCCGCCACAACCACCGCCACAGATCCCGCCACAGACATCTCCACAGAACGGAAGAGACCCCGATGACGATCCGCGTGATGCTCGTCGACGACCAGGTGCTGCTGCGCACCGGGTTCCGGATGGTGCTCGCCGCCCAGCCGGACATGGAGGTCGTGGCGGAGGCGGGCGACGGCGTGGAGGCCATCCAGGCGCTGCGGACGACCGAGGTGGACGTCGTGCTCATGGACGTCCGCATGCCCAAACTCGACGGCGTCGAGGCGACCCGGCGGATCTGCGCCGACACCGACCCGCCGAAGGTGCTCATCCTGACCACCTTCGACCTCGACGAGTACGCCTTCTCCGGGCTGAAGGCCGGTGCCTCCGGCTTCATGCTCAAGGACGTGCCGCCCGGTGAGCTGCTCGCCGCCATCCGGGCCGTGCACAGCGGGGACGCGGTCGTCGCGCCGTCCACCACCCGGCGGCTGCTGGACCGCTTCGCGCCGATGCTGCCGGGCACCAAGCCGCCCCAGCACAAGGAGCTGGAGCGGCTCACCGACCGCGAGCGCGAGGTCATGGTGCTGGTCGCGCAGGGACTGTCCAACGGCGAGATCGCCGCCCGGCTCGTGCTGTCGGAGGCCACCGTGAAGACCCACGTGGGCCGCATCCTGACCAAGCTGGGGCTGCGGGACCGGGTGCAGGTCGTGGTGCTGGCCTACGAGACCGGGCTGGTGCGGGCCGGCGGGCACGGCTGACCCGGGCGGCCGCCCGGGCCGGGTCCGCTACCGGAGGATGCCCTCCAGGAACTCGCTGCCCAGCCGGGCCACCACCGTCACGTCCAGCTGGTGCAGGACGTAGCGCCCCCGGCGGCGGGTGGTGACCAGGCCCGCCTTCTTCAGCACGGCCAGGTGCCGGGAGATCTCCGGGGCCGTCATGCCGTGCACCTGAGCCAGCTCGCCGGTGCTGTAGGCGCTGCGGGCCAGGTACCGGCACAGGCGCATGCGCACCGGGTGGGAGAGCGCGGTCATGCGCAGGGCCAGCTGCTCCAGCGTGGGCGGGGCGGCGAGCTCGGGGGAGCCGACCGGGTAGTGCAGCACGGGCTGCCAGCCGTGGCGGTGCAGGACCATCAGGTGCGGCCAGCCGAGGCTCGTCGGGACGAGCAGCAGACCGCCGTCACCGGTGGCCGTGCGGCCGTCGCCGAGCTTGTCGACCGAGATCACGGCGGCCGGCTCGTCCAGCGTCACCGCCGGGGACACCGCGGCCAGCGCTCCGGCCAGGCCCTTGCGGCGCAGCAGGTCCGTCTTGTGCCGGGTGTCCGCCGCGAGCTGGTGGCGCAGGCGGGACCAGGCCTCGGCGAAGAACGCCTCGTCGCAGTCCTGGAGGAACTGCCGCAGCCACTGCCGGATCCGGGGCGGATCGGCCAGCAGCCGCTCGCTGAACCGCAGCTGCCGTGGCCCGCGCGCGGCGGCCAGCTCCAGGGCGCGGCGGCGCACCTCCGGGTCGGTCAGCGCGGTGGGCGCGCACTCGCCGTACCCGGTGGCGCAGGTGAACTCCAGCGCGGCGTCGACGAACTGCTCGTCGGACAGCTTGTCGAGCAGGTCGAGCTCCTCGGCGAGCGCGGCGCCCGGCAGCGCGGTGCGGTCCGGCAGGCCCGCGCACGGCAGGAACAGGTCGGAGAACGTCGTGCGCCACAGGAAGTCCGCCTCGCACATCCGGTCGGCCAGGTGCGGGTCGAGCCGGGCCGTCACGCCCGTCACCCAGCCCTGCAGTCCCGGATGGTGCGCCGGCTCGGACAGCGCGTGCAGGGCCATGCCCAGCTCGGCCAGGGGGGAGGGGACGACGGCGACCCTCTCCTGCCGCAGCCCCGTGATGTCGATCCGCACGCTCATGACCTCATGGTGCACCCCGCCACCGACAACGCCCCCGCCGATTGACGGGGGTCGTCAATCGGCGCGACGCCACGCGGGGCGGAGGCGCACGGTGGGACGACCGGGGCCTTCCGCGGAGCCTTCGGCCCACCCACTCCCGCTCCCGTCCCGCAGAGGAGATCCGTCATGAGCATCACGCAGCAGTACCTCCTCGACACCCACCGCGCCCGGTCCCTCGGTGCGGCCGCGCCGCCCGCGCCGGGCACCCACGACTGGCGGCTGCTGCGGGCGTGGCGCGAGGAACGGCGGTTCCGGGCCGTCCTGGCGGGCCGCCCGGTCCGCCACGGGCTCCGCGCGGCCCTGGTCCGGTGGCGGCGGCGCCCTACCTGACCCGATCCGGAAGCCGGGCCACGAACTCCCCGACCGCGGCCTTCACGTCCTCGGCGGACCACTCCAGCGCGGCGGCCCGCACATGCACCTCCGTGACCGCCAGGTCCGGACCGCGCCGGTCCCAGGCACCGCCGAACAGGACGACGCCCGTCTCCTCGGCCGCCCGGACCGCCGCCTCGCCGAGCACGTCCGGGTCGTACGGCAGCCAGACCTGGAAGTCGTGGGTGTGCGGCACCGGCGGGTACACGCGCGCCCACGGCGTCCCGGCCGCCGCGAACCCCTCGCGCAGGGCGGCGGCCACCACGCGCGCGTGCGCCACGTACTCCGGCAGCCGGGGCAGCTCCCGCTCCAGACCGAGCAGCGCCGACAGGGCGGTGGGGAACTGCTGGAAGACCAGGCCGCCGTACCGGTGCCGCCAGGCCTTGGCCTCGGCGACGAGCTCCGCTGGACCGGCGAGGGCGGCGCCGCCGAACGCCTCCAGGGACTTGTAGAACGACACGTAGACGCTGTCGGCCAGGCCGGCGATCTCCTCCAGGGGGCGGCCGAAGTGCACGGTGGACTCCCACAGCCGGGCCCCGTCGAAGTGCACCACCGCGTCCCGCTCCCGGGCGGCCGCGACGACCTCGGTGAGCTCCTCCCAGGCCGGCAGCGCGAAACCGGCGTCCCGGAGCGGCAGTTCCAGCATCAGCGCACCGAACGGCTCCTCGAAGTCACGCACCTCCGCGGCGGTCGGCTGCCGCGGCTCGCTCGTCACGCGCACCGGGCGCAGGCCGCCGACCTCGCTGAACGCGTTCCGCTCGTGCACCTCGGGATGGCCGAGGGCGTGCAGGGCGACGGTCGGGTTGCCGGTGCGGCCCGCCCAGCAGCGCAGCGCCACCTGCTGGGCCATCGTGCCGGTCGGGAAGAACGCGGCGGCCTCGGTGCCGAGCAGCGCGGCGACCTTCGTCTCCAGCGCCTCGACGACGCCGTCGCCGTACACGTCGGACAGCGTGTCCAGGTCGTACACGTCCGCCGCCCCGTCCAGCCGGGCCAGGCGCTCGCGGAGCGTCTGGTGGAAGCCGAAGCGCGCCATCACCCGCCGCGCGCCGCGGTGCGCGGCCAGCCGCCGCTCACGCAGCTGTGCCTTCCGGTCCTCGTCGGGGACCCGCTCGTCCTGTGCCGCCGTGTCAGTCATGCCCCGGATCCTCCCCCGCGCGCGTGCGGCCCGGCACCCGCATTTCCGTACGCCCGGGCCGTCCGCAGGCCCGTCGCCGCCGCGTCAACCGGAACCCACGGCCCCGTGTCCACCGGAACGCACAGCCTGTGGACAACCGAACGCCCCCGGAACCGATCGCGTTAACATGACGAGAAATCGTCCGGTACCCGGAGCGGACTGGAACGGGAAGGCCGCCGTCGAGTGAACACAACCCCACAGCCAGACCCCAGGGACCGCCCCGCGCGGCTCACCGTCGGCGTCGTCGGCGCCGGCCGCGTGGGACCCGCGCTGGCCGCCTCCCTCCAGCTCGCCGGGCACCGCCCGGTCGCCGTGTCGGCGGTCTCCGACGCCTCCCGGCGCCGGGCCGCGCAGCTGCTGCCCGACGTGCCGGTGCTGCCGCCCGAGGACGTGCTGAAGCGGGCCGACCTGGTGCTGCTGACCGTCCCGGACGACGCCCTGCCCAAGCTGGTCGCCGGCCTCGCCGACACCGGCTCCGTGCGCCCGGGGCAGCTGCTCGTCCACACCTCCGGCCGGTACGGCGTGGGCGTGCTGGACCCCGCCCTGCGCGCGGGCGCGCTGCCGCTGGCCCTGCACCCGGCGATGACCTTCACCGGCACGCCCGTGGACGTCCAGCGCCTGGCCGGCTGCTCCTTCGGCGTCACCGCGCCCGAGGAACTGCGCCTGGCCGCCGAGGCCCTGGTCATCGAGATGGGCGGCGAGCCGGAGTGGATCGCCGAGGAGAACCGGCCGCTCTACCACGCGGCCCTCGCCCTGGGCGCCAACCACCTGGTCACGCTGGTCGCCCAGTCGATGGAGCTGCTGAGCGCGGCCGGGGTCGCCGCCCCCGACCGGATGCTCGGCCCGCTGCTCGGGGCGGCCCTGGACAACGCCCTGCGCTCCGGCGACGCGGCCCTGACCGGCCCGGTCGCGCGCGGGGACGCGGGCACGGTCGCCGCGCACGTCACCCAGCTGCGCCGGCACGCCCCGCAGACCGTCGCCGGATACCTGGCCATGGCCCGCGCCACCGCCGACCGCGCCCTGGCGCACGGCCTGCTGAAGCCGGAGCTCGCCGAGGACCTCCTCGGGGTACTCGCCGACGGGACCGACGGGACCCGAGGCACCGAAGGGGACGCCCGATGACCACCACCCTGCTGCGCACCGCCGCCGATCTGCACGCACGCGCGCGTACGGGCCGCCGCGCCGTGGTGATGACCATGGGCGCCCTGCACGAGGGCCACGCCACGCTCATCCGCACCGCCCGCGGCATCGCAGGACCCGAGGGCGAGGTCGTCGTCACCGTCTTCGTCAACCCGCTGCAGTTCGGCGCGGGCGAGGACCTCGACCGCTACCCGCGCACCCTGGACGCCGACGTCGGTCTCGCCGGCCGGTCGGGCGCCGACGTCGTGTTCGCGCCCGCCGTGGACGAGGTCTACCCGGGCGGCGAGCCCCAGGTCCGGGTCAGCGCGGGCCCCATGGGGGAGCGCCTGGAGGGCTCCTCCCGCCCGGGGCACTTCGACGGCATGCTCACGGTCGTCGCCAAGCTGCTGCACCTCACCCGCCCGGACGTCGCCCTGTACGGCCAGAAGGACGCCCAGCAGCTCGCGCTGATCCGCCGCATGGTGCGGGATCTGAACTTCGGCGTGGAGATCGTCGGCGTGCCCACCGTCCGCGAGGAGGACGGCCTGGCCCTGTCCAGCCGCAACCGCTACCTCTCGGCCGCCGAGCGGCGCACCGCCCTCGCCCTGTCCCGGGCGCTGTTCGCGGGCCAGGACCGGCACGCCGCGCAGGAGGCGCTGCGCGCCCGGGCCCGCGAGGTGCCCGCCACGCGCGCGCGTGCCGAGGCCCTCAGCGCCCTCGGCGAGTCCCGCGCGGCGGCCGACGCGCACGCCGTGGCGACGGCCGTCCCGGGCGGCCCGGCCGCCGTCCGCGCGGCCGCCCGCCAGGTCCTCGACGAGGCGGCCCGCCTCCAGCCGCCGCTCAGGCTGGACTACCTCGCCCTGGTCGACCCGTCCGACTTCACCGAGATCGGCGACGACTTCACCGGCGAGGCGGTCCTGGCCGTCGCCGCCCGGGTCGGGGCGACCCGGCTGATCGACAACATCCCCCTCACCTTCGGAACCCTCGGAGCCGCCTCGTGACCTCCACAGGCATACGACTGCACGCGCCCGCCCCCGGGTGGTCCATCGCCGCGGACGTGGTCGTCGTCGGCTCCGGCGTCGCCGGGCTGACGGCCGCCCTGCGCTGCGAGGCCGCCGGACTGAGCACCGTGGTCGTCACCAAGGCCCGGCTGGACGACGGCTCCACCCGCTGGGCGCAGGGCGGCATCGCCGCGGCCCTGGGCGAGGGCGACACCCCCGGGCAGCACCTCGACGACACCCTGGTCGCCGGTGCCGGCCTGTGCGACGAGGAGGCGGTGCGCCTGCTCGTCACCGAGGGGCCCGACGCCGTGCGCCGGCTGATCGAGACCGGCGCCCGGTTCGACGAGTCCTCCGAGGGCGGTCTGGAACTGACCCGCGAGGGCGGCCACCACCGCCGCCGTATCGCCCACGCCGGCGGTGACGCCACCGGCGCCGAGATCTCCCGCGCCCTGGTCGAGGCGGTCCGCGCGCGCGGCATGCGCACCGTCGAGAACGCCCTCGTGCTGGACCTGCTCACGGACGCCGAGGGCCGCACGGCCGGCGTCACGCTGCACGTGATGGGGGAGGGCCAGCACGACGGCGTCGGCGCCGTCCACGCCCCCGCGGTGGTCCTGGCCACCGGCGGCATGGGCCAGGTCTTCTCCGCCACGACCAACCCGTCGGTGTCGACCGGCGACGGCGTGGCGCTGGCCCTGCGCGCGGGCGCCGAGGTCAGCGACCTGGAGTTCGTCCAGTTCCACCCGACCGTGCTGTTCCTCGGCCCGGACGCCGAGGGCCAGCAGCCCCTGGTCTCCGAGGCGGTGCGCGGCGAGGGCGCCCACCTGGTCGACGCCGACGGCGTGCGCTTCATGGTCGGCCAGCACGAACTGGCCGAACTGGCCCCACGGGACATCGTCGCCAAGGGCATCACGCGCCGCATGCAGGAGCAGGACGCCGAGCACATGTACCTCGACGCCCGCCACTTCGGCGCCGAGATGTGGGAGCACCGCTTCCCGACGATCCTGGCCGCCTGCCGCGCCCACGGCATCGACCCGGTCACCCAGCCCGTCCCGGTCGCCCCGGCCGCCCACTACGCCTCCGGCGGCGTCCGCACCGACGCACACGGCCGTACGACCGTGCCGGGGCTGTACGCGTGCGGCGAGGTCGCCTGCACCGGCGTGCACGGAGCCAACCGCCTGGCCTCCAACTCGCTGCTCGAAGGACTCGTCTACGCCGAGCGCATCGCGGCCGACATCGCGGCGACCGGCCTGCACGCGCGCGTGCCGCAGCCGCTGCCGTACCCCGAGATCCCCGAGCACCCCCTGCAGAGCGCCGAGGCCCGCTTCACCATCCAGCGGATCATGACCGGCGGGGCGGGCGTCCTGCGCTCGGCGGAGTCGCTCACCAAGGCCGCCGACCGGCTCCAGCGGCTGCACACGGACGCCCGGGAGGCCCTCGCCGAGCACGGCAAGACGGCCGAGCCCGGCGTCGACACCTGGGAGGCGACCAACCTGCTGTGCGTGGCCCGCGTCCTGGTCGCCGCCGCCCGGCTGCGCGAGGAGACCCGGGGCTGCCACTGGCGCGAGGACCACCCCGAGCGCGACGACACGGCCTGGCGCCGCCACATCGTCGTACGCCTGAACCCCGACCGGAGCCTGGCCGTGCACACCACGGACACGACACACTTCCCCGCGACCTTCCCGCCCCCCGCCCTCCAGGAGCAGTGACCGACGTGACCTCCCCCGACCTTCCCCTCGCCTCCTCCGGCGGCTGCGGCGACGGCTGCGCCTGCGGCGCGGACGACGAGGTGTACCTGGAGTGCGGCCTCGACCCCGCGCTCGCCCAGCTCCTGGCCGACGCCGGCCTCGACCCCGTCGAGGTCGAGGACATCGCCAACGTGGCCGTCCAGGAGGACCTGGCCCACGGCGTGGACGTGACCACGGTCGCGACGATCCCCGAGGACGCGGTCGCCACGGCCGACTTCACCGCCCGCGAGGCGGGCGTCGTGGCCGGCCTGCGCGTCGCCGAGGCCGTCCTCTCGGTCGTCTGCGAAGAGGAACTGGAGATCGAGCGCCACGCCGAGGACGGCGACCGCGTCGAGGCGGGCCAGAAGCTGCTCTCGGTCACCACCCGCACCCGCGACCTGCTCACCGCCGAGCGCAGCGCGCTGAACATCCTGTGCCGCCTGTCGGGCATCGCGACGGCCACGCGCGCGTGGGCGGACGTCCTGGAGGGCACCAAGGCCAAGGTCCGCGACACCCGCAAGACCACCCCCGGCCTGCGCAGCCTGGAGAAGTACGCGGTCCGCTGCGGCGGCGGCGTCAACCACCGCATGTCCCTCTCGGACGCGGCCCTGGTCAAGGACAACCACGTGGTCGCCGCGGGCGGCGTCGCCCAGGCCTTCCAGGCGGTACGCGAGCGCTTCCCCGAGGTCCCCATCGAGGTCGAGGTCGACACCCTGCACCAGCTCCGCGAGGTCCTGGACGCCGGCGCCGACCTGATCCTCCTGGACAACTTCACGCCCGCCGAGTGCGCGGAGGCCGTGGCGATCGTCCAGGGCCGCGCCGCGCTGGAGGCCTCCGGCCGCCTCGGCCTCGACAACGCCAAGGCCTACGCCGACACCGGCGTCGACTACCTGGCCGTCGGAGCCCTCACCCACTCCTCGCCGATCCTGGACATCGGCCTGGACCTGCGGCCGGCGGAGTAGGGGAGCGGGTACGGGCCATGCTGCTGACGATCGACGTAGGAAACACCCACACGGTCCTGGGCCTGTTCGACGGCGAGGAGATCGTCGAACACTGGCGCATCTCCACGGACGCGCGGCGCACCGCCGACGAACTGGCGGTCCTGCTCCAGGGCCTGATGGGCATGCACCCGCTGCTCGGCGACGAACTGGGCGACGGCATCGACGGCATCGCCATCTGCGCGACCGTCCCCTCGGTCCTGCACGAGCTGCGCGAGGTGACCCGCCGCTACTACGGCGACGTGCCCGCCATCCTCGTCGAACCGGGCGTCAAGACCGGCGTCCCGATCCTCATGGACAACCCCAAGGAGGTCGGCGCGGACCGCATCATCAACGCGGTCGCGGCCGTCGAGCTCTACGGCGGCCCCGCGATCGTCGTCGACTTCGGCACGGCGACGACGTTCGACGCGGTCAGCGCGCGCGGCGAGTACGTCGGCGGCGTCATCGCGCCCGGCATCGAGATCTCCGTCGAAGCCCTGGGCGTCCGCGGCGCCCAGCTCCGCAAGATCGAGGTGGCCCGGCCGCGCAGCGTGATCGGCAAGAACACGGTCGAGGCGATGCAGTCGGGCATCATCTACGGCTTCGCCGGCCAGGTCGACGGCGTCGTCAACCGTGTGGCCCGCGAGCTGGCGGAGGACCCCGACGACGTCACCGTCATCGCGACGGGCGGCCTGGCGCCGATGGTGCTGGGCGAGTCCTCGGTCATCGACGAGCACGAGCCGTGGCTGACCCTGATCGGACTGCGGCTGGTCTACGAGCGGAACGTGTCCCGTATGTGAGCGGCGTGCTCGGCTGCGCCCGCCCCTGGCCCCGGGCCGGGGCGAGGCGGCAGCCGAGAAGCGCTGGCACCTCCGCCCACCCGAGTGGTCCCCCACGCCACACCCGTCCCCTATGTCGAAATTGTCTGATTAGCGCGTATCGTCGCCGCATGCCCACGCCCTACGGATCCCGCGGCGGCATGGCGTTCGGCGTGGAGGAGCTGCGTGTGCTCCGCCGCGCTCTCGCCCTCGCCCTCCACCCGACCCCCGCCTCGTCCGACGACGTCCAGGACTGTCTCCGTCTCGCAGAGTCGCTCGACGAGGCGATGCGGGAGGGGGCCAGGCTGCGTGCCTTCCTCGTGGCCGACCTGGGCCGGTACCGCGCCGCCCTCCCCGGCACCGCCGCCGGCTACCTCACGCTCCTCGACGAGGCGCTGGCCGCCGGCTACCGCCCCCGCCCCGACGACCTCACCGCCCTGCGCGCCCTGCGCGGCAACCCCGCCGCCGCGGCCCTGCTGGACCGCTGCACGGTCACCCTCGTCACCACGAGCGCCCCGGCGGCCCCCGGCCCGCACTCCACGGTCCCCGCCGCCCGCACCCGCCTCCTGGCCCTCCCCGGCGGAGCCGACCGGCAGCCCGAGAAGAAGCCCGCCCGCAAGCCGCCGGCCCCGAAACCCGCGCCCAAGCCCTCCCCGGCCCCGGATCCGGCGCCCGCCCCGGGCGGCCCGAAGCCCTCCCGCCCCATCCCCACCCCGGGCGAGGTCTTCCCGCGCCGCAAGCCCGCCCCGCCACCCCCGGCGAACCCCCAGCAGCTCGCCGCGGGCTGACGTGGCTACCCTGGATCCATGGACTACGTCTCCGCGCTCCTGCCCCCGGTCGTCATGGCCGTCTTCTTCATCGGCGTGATCCGGGTGATCGTGAAGACACAGGGCGGCGCCAACAAGGCCAAGGAGGACGCGGCCGTCGACGCCGCCCTCACGCGCGTGGAGGGCGCCCGCCAGGCCTCCGCGCCCGGCCCGAAGGCAGACGCCTGACCTCACCCTTCCCACGGCGTACGACTCCGCGGGGCCCGTCGCACGGCGCCCGCGCCTTCGAGTCGTACGCCCTTTTTGTGCCCGTTCGCCGGTGAAGCGCACGTCCGCCACGCCATTACCCAGATCTCCCACTATTGTTCTGAGCTGTGCCTCGCCCATTGGGAGAACTCGAAGACGCGGTCATGTCGCGGGTCTGGAAGTGGAACCGCCCCGTGACCGTTCGAGAAGTCCTGGAAGATCTTCAGAAGGAGCGGTCCATCGCCTACACCACGGTGATGACCGTTTTGGACAATCTCCACCAGAAGGGCTGGGTGCGCCGCGAGGCGGAAGGCCGCGCCTATCGATATGAGGCGGTCTCCACCCGTGCCGCCTACGCCGCCGCCCTGATGAACGACGCCTGGTCGCAGAGTGACAACCCCGCCGCCGCTCTCGTCGCCTTCTTCGGCATGATGAGCGAGGAACAGCGTCGGGCTCTCAACGATGCCGTACGCATCGTCCAGGGCCCGGAAACCCCGGAACCGACCGAAGCGTCGGAATCCGCGGAAGCCCCGGAACCCACGACCGAGCCGGAACAGCCGGAACAGGCGGAACCCGCGGAAGGGCCCCCGGAGAACCCCGCCTCGGCTCGGGGGCCCGGCGGGCGATAGCGTCCGTTCATGTCCGCGAAGAGCCCTGATGTCCCCGCAAAAGCCATCACCGTCCGACGGGCGCGCACCAGCGATGTCCCGGCCGTGCGTCGCCTCCTTGACGCCTACGTCCGCGGGGGCATCCTCCTCGACAAAGCGACGGTGACTCTTTACGAGGACATCCAGGAGTTCTGGGTCGCGGAACGCGACGACAACGCCGAGGTCGTCGGCTGCGGCGCCCTGCACGTGATGTGGGAAGACCTCGCGGAAGTGCGCACTCTGGCGGTGCAGCCCGGCCTGAAGGGCGCGGGCGTGGGACACCGGGTGCTGGAGAAGTTGCTGCAGACCGCCCGCTGGCTCGGCGTTCGCCGCGTTTTCTGTCTCACCTTCGAAGTGGACTTCTTCGCCAAGCACGGCTTCGTGGAGATCGGCGAGACCCCGGTCGACACGGATGTCTACGCGGAGCTGCTGCGTTCCTATGACGAGGGTGTCGCGGAGTTCCTCGGTCTCGAACGAGTGAAACCGAACACCTTGGGCAACAGCCGGATGCTTCTGCATCTGTGATCGCCGGGGCGGACAACACTCCGGCCACAACTGGGCCCGCCCGGTTCGTCAAGGCATATTCCGGGGCGCGGCCCCTGCCCCGGTGCCCTATGTCCGAAACGCGCACGTTTCCGGACGGGGGCGGGGCTACCGGTCTCTGCCGAGGGTTTGTGTTTTTCCGGCAAAAGCGGTTTGCTTTCCGAGGTACTGCAGTACTGCATATAACAGGGGACGGCGATACGGCGGACGCCGGCACACCCCGGCCCTGAAGATATCGATGAAAGGAAATCCGGTGGCACAGAAGGTTCAGGTCCTTCTTGTCGACGACCTCGACGGCGGCGAGGCGGACGAGACCGTGACGTTCGCGCTGGACGGCAAGACGTACGAGATCGATCTCACCACCGCCAATGCGGACAAGCTCCGTGGCCTTCTCGAGCCTTACGTGAAGGGCGGTCGTCGTACCGGAGGCCGTGCTTCGGGCGGGCGCGGAAAGACGCGCGCGGCTTCGAGCGGCAGCCAGGACACCGCGGCGATCCGCGCCTGGGCGAAGGAGAACGGCTACGAGGTCAACGACCGCGGCCGTGTTCCCGCGACCATCCGCGAGGCTTACGAGAAGGCCAACGGCTGAACAGCGGCACTACCGACCCTGCGCACGCAAGGCCGGCGGCGGGGCGCCCGCGCGCCGCAGCCGGGCCCGGTGGCACTGCGTGGCCACCGTGTCCACCAGCCGCACGAGATCGGGGGCGTCTCCACCGCCCCCCAAGGCCGACAGCGTCGGCAGCGAGGCCTCGACCTCGCATCCCGGCTCGGGGGGCCGCAGCCACACGGCGGCCCCCTGGGAACCGAGCCGGCCCAGGGGAAGCGGCCGGCCGGCACCCCCGCCGGGCATCCGCGGGAGCGGCACCTCCGCAGCGGGCACACGCGGCTGAGGCACGTCCGGGGCGGGCCTGCGCGGCGGTGGCACGTCCGTACCGGGGGGTGGCAGGACGCCCGTGACGCCGTGCGGGCCGGCGAGGGCCGACCGCGTGTCCGGTCCACCCGGCGACGGCGGCTCCTCCCTGAGGGGCGCCTCCGGCGGCAGCGGCGCCGCCATGAAGGCGCCCGAGCCGAGTGCCCTGAGGTCCAGCGGCAGGGCTCCCCAGTCCAGCCACTCCAGCAGCCCCGGCAGCTCCTCCGCGCTCCCCGCGGCCACCAGCAGCAGTGCGCGCCCGCCCCGGACGGCCACCGGAGAGCGCGGCCCCAGGCGCCGCAGCGCGGCGCTCCCCGCTTCCGCCGGTACGTCCAGGACGTCGAAGCGCACCCCGAGCGCCAGCCGCACCGGGTCCCCGGGCGCCGTCGGCCAGCCCAGGGCGTCCTCGTACCACCGCCGGACCCGGCAGCGGCGGGGCCGTGGGACCACGCCGGGTGTGCGGGCGGACACGGAGGGGAGGGCGCCGAACATGCCAAGTGCAACCGCGGGAAAGGCGTGCGGGTTACGCTGTGTTCACTTTGTGTGCTGATGTGAGCGCGTTGCGTGGCGAAAAGGGGGCGTGCGGGGGGTGCGGGGAGGCGCAAGGTTGTTCGCCCGTAGCGGAGGGAACGGGGGCGCTCGGCATGGACTGTCGGTCCCCACGGGTAAGACATCCCTAGTGGGAGGGGGCGACACGCAGGAAAGGACGTCTCACGTTCGCCATCGGCGTACTGGCGAGTGGGGTATCTGCCTGGCCTGCGGGAACATCGTCTCGCACCATCGGGTTGGAGCAGATGTCGGCGTTCGGGGTCAGGAGGCCAAGGACGGTGTCGGCAGTTGGAATGAGCGGTCCCCGCTTGCGGGACTAAGCTGCGGAAGGACAGGGAGGGGAAGTTCCCCCCACTGCCTGACCGCTCTGAGGAGCGATTAACGATGTTCGAGAGGTTCACCGACCGCGCGCGGCGGGTTGTCGTCCTGGCTCAGGAAGAAGCCCGGATGCTCAACCACAACTACATCGGCACTGAACACATCCTCCTGGGCCTGATCCACGAGGGTGAAGGTGTCGCCGCCAAGGCCCTTGAGAGCCTCGGGATTTCGCTCGAGGCGGTCCGCCAGCAGGTGGAGGAGATCATCGGCCAGGGCCAGCAGGCCCCGTCCGGGCACATCCCCTTCACCCCCCGTGCCAAGAAGGTCCTGGAGCTGTCGCTCCGCGAGGCCCTTCAGCTGGGCCACAACTACATCGGCACGGAGCACATCCTGCTCGGCCTGATCCGCGAGGGCGAGGGCGTCGCCGCCCAGGTCCTGGTCAAGCTGGGCGCAGATCTCAACCGCGTGCGGCAGCAGGTGATCCAGCTGCTCTCCGGTTACCAGGGCAAGGAGACCGCCACCGCCGGCGGTCCTGCCGAGGGCACCCCCTCCACGTCCCTGGTCCTCGACCAGTTCGGCCGGAACCTCACCCAGGCCGCTCGTGAGTCCAAGCTCGACCCGGTCATCGGGCGCGAGAAGGAGATCGAGCGGGTCATGCAGGTGCTGTCCCGCCGCACCAAGAACAACCCGGTGCTGATCGGTGAGCCCGGCGTCGGCAAGACCGCCGTCGTCGAGGGCCTCGCCCAGGCCATCGTCAAGGGCGAGGTGCCCGAGACCCTCAAGGACAAGCACCTCTACACCCTGGACCTCGGTGCCCTGGTCGCCGGCTCCCGCTACCGCGGTGACTTCGAGGAGCGCCTGAAGAAGGTGCTCAAGGAGATCCGCACCCGCGGCGACATCATCCTGTTCATCGACGAGCTCCACACGCTGGTCGGTGCGGGTGCCGCCGAGGGCGCCATCGACGCGGCCTCCATCCTCAAGCCGATGCTGGCCCGCGGTGAGCTGCAGACCATCGGTGCGACCACGCTGGACGAGTACCGCAAGCACCTGGAGAAGGACGCGGCCCTGGAGCGCCGCTTCCAGCCCATCCAGGTCGCGGAGCCGTCCCTGCCGCACACGATCGAGATCCTCAAGGGCCTGCGCGACCGGTACGAGGCGCACCACCGCGTCTCCATCACGGACGAGGCGCTGGTCCAGGCCGCCACGCTGGCCGACCGGTACATCTCGGACCGCTTCCTGCCGGACAAGGCGATCGACCTGATCGACGAGGCCGGATCGAGGATGCGCATCCGCCGGATGACCGCGCCGCCGGACCTGCGCGAGTTCGACGAGAAGATCGCCGGTGTCCGCCGGGACAAGGAGTCCGCGATCGACTCGCAGGACTTCGAGAAGGCCGCGTCCCTGCGCGACAAGGAGAAGCAGCTCCTCGCCGCCAAGGCCAAGCGGGAGAAGGAGTGGAAGGCCGGCGACATGGACGTCGTCGCCGAGGTCGACGGCGAGCTGATCGCCGAGGTCCTCGCGACCGCCACCGGCATCCCGGTCTTCAAGCTCACCGAGGAGGAGTCCTCCCGCCTGCTGCGCATGGAGGAGGAGCTCCACAAGCGGGTCATCGGCCAGAACGACGCCGTCAAGGCGCTGTCGAAGGCGATCCGCCGTACGCGTGCCGGTCTGAAGGACCCCAAGCGTCCCGGTGGCTCGTTCATCTTCGCCGGCCCGTCCGGTGTCGGTAAGACCGAGCTGTCCAAGGCGCTCGCCGAGTTCCTCTTCGGCGACGAGGACGCGCTGATCTCCCTCGACATGTCGGAGTTCAGCGAGAAGCACACGGTCTCGCGTCTCTTCGGCTCGCCCCCCGGCTACGTGGGCTACGAAGAGGGCGGCCAGCTGACCGAGAAGGTGCGGCGCAAGCCGTTCTCGGTGGTCCTCTTCGACGAGGTCGAGAAGGCCCACCCGGACATCTTCAACTCGCTGCTGCAGATCCTGGAGGACGGTCGCCTGACCGACTCCCAGGGCCGGGTCGTGGACTTCAAGAACACGGTCATCATCATGACGACCAACCTCGGCACCCGGGACATCTCCAAGGGGTTCAACCTGGGCTTCGCGGCCTCGGGTGACACGAAGACCAACTACGAGCGCATGAAGAACAAGGTCCAGGACGAGCTCAAGCAGCACTTCCGGCCCGAGTTCCTCAACCGCGTCGACGACGTGGTGGTCTTCCCGCAGCTCAGCCAGGACGACATCCTCCAGATCGTCGACCTGATGATCGGCAAGGTGGACGAGCGCCTGAAGGACCGGGACATGGGCATCGAGCTCTCCCAGTCCGCCAAGGAGCTGCTGTCCAAGAAGGGTTACGACCCCGTGCTGGGCGCGCGTCCGCTGCGCCGCACCATCCAGCGCGAGATCGAGGACTCGCTGTCGGAGAAGATCCTCTTCGGCGAGCTCCGCCCCGGTCACATCGTGGTCGTGGACACGGAGGGCGAGGGCGAGGCCAAGACCTTCACCTTCCGCGGCGAGGAGAAGTCGGCCCTGCCGGACGTCCCGCCGATCGAGCAGGCGGCCGGTGGTGGCACCGGTCCGAACCTGAGCAAGGACGCGTGACCCTTCGGGGCTGCTCCTGACACGAAGTGGGGCCACCGCCTTCGGGCGGTGGCCCCACTTCGTTCTGCGCCCGTCGGAGACGGGTCAGGACAGCTGCCCGTCGTAGTCCGGCAGCTTGAACGTGCGCTCGGCGTGGCCGCCGGAGAGGTCGGTGGCGCTGTTGCCGATGTTCGCGATGATCGTGTAGCCCTTCCTCTCGATGTCGACGCGCTGGGCCGTCTTGTAGTCGGCGACGTTCTTGAAGAGGTCGAGGAAGTTGCGGACGTAGAGTCCGGAGACCCGGTAGCCGCTCTGCTTCAGGTTGTACTCGGTGAACGAGTAGATGATCCCGGGCCGGGCGGTCACGAAGAACACCGCGACGCCGCGTTCCTGGGCGTATCTGGCGGCCTCCAGGACCGGCTTGTTGGCCGGCTGCGGGTAGCTGAAGCCGAAGTCCGTCTCCAGCGCCGTGTTGTCGATGTCGAGGACGACGGCCTGCTTCTCGCCCGGCTTCGGCGCGGCGATCCGCTGCTTCAGGTAGGGCAGCGCCTGGTCCATCACCGCCTGGCAGTCCTTCTGCCAGGTGGCGTAGTCGACGTCCGCCGCCGCGGCCGTGGCGGCGGCGGTGACGGCCGCGGAGGCGCGGGAGGGGGTCGCGGCATCGGCCGGTGCGGCCATCGCCACGAGGGCGGCCGCGGAGACCGCGGTGACGGATGCGCGGCGCAGCCAGGGGCGTCGGGTCTGCATGTCGTGGGGGTCCTCTCACGTCAATGACGCTGCCAACATGTCGTGTGCATGTTCGTGGTCGAGGGTGGCGCGAGGGGAACCGTAGGGTTACCGGACGGTAGGTGCCTAGAGGCGTGCGCCACATTTCCGGAATGGCCGAAGAAGGGTCCCGGTGACATGCCGCACAGGCGATATGTCCGTTACTACCTGGAATAGTGGAGAGCGGGCTGGGAGGAAACGGACATCACCCCCGGGGAAGGGGTGGAAGTGCAGGCCCATGCCCTGATTCGTCCCGAATGAGGGGTGTGTCAAGAGACGTAGAACACTGAACCAAATTACTAACTTCTGTCGTAGATCACGTTTTTGGGAGTTTGTCGGGCCTCGGGTTACCAAGGGATGGCCATGCGGCGAGCGACTGCGCGCCGGGTGGTTTTCTCCGTCCCCTTCCCCACGAGGTTTCGATGTCCCAGCGCGTCACGTCCCGTTCCTTCCGTACGTCCCAGCTCCGCACCCGTGCGACCGTGCTGGCCGCCGGCCTCGGTGTCTCGGTCGCACTGGGAGCCGGGGTCGCGTCCGCCGCCGACACCACGGCCGCGTCCGGTGCCGCCAGTGCCGTCCAGGCACAGGCCGCCGCCCAGGCCAAGGCCGCCAAGGCCGAGGCCGTGAAGGCCGAGAAGGCCGCCCAGGCCGCCGCCGCCAAGAAGGCGGCCGAGAAGAAGGCCGCAGCGAAGAAGGCGGCCGCGAAGAAGGCCAAGCCGTCCTGGGTCGACCCGGTGAAGAAGTACAAGCTCTCCGCGAGCTTCGCCCAGAACGGCGGCATGTGGCAGTCCACCCACAGCGGGCAGGACTACGCCGTCCCGAGCGGCACCCAGGTCGTCGCCGCCCACGGCGGCACCGTCGTCAAGGCCGGCCCCAACGGCGCCGGTGACGGTCCCGCGTACGGCAACGCCGTCGTGATCAAGCACGGCAACGGCACGTACTCGCAGTACGCCCACCTGTCGAAGGTGAACGTGCGCATCGGCCAGGTCGTCAAGACCGGCCAGGAGATCGCCCGCTCCGGCAACACCGGCAACTCCAGCGGTCCCCACCTGCACTTCGAGATCCGCACGACCCCGAACTACGGCACGGCGGTCGACCCGGTGAAGTTCCTGCGCGCCAAGGGCGTGAAGGTCTGACCCGGCTCCGCGCCGACCGGGCCCGCTAGGAGCTCCTGGCTGCCCGGTGGGCCTGGGTCACCAGATCCGTGGCGACCTCGAGAACGGCCTTGTGCCGCTCCTCGGGGTCGTCTCCCACGTCCTGGAGCAGGAACATCCCGGCGTGCAGCGTGAAGATCGCGCTCGCGCAGCGGACCTGGTCGACCAGGTCCGCGTCCGGGTCGACGATGATGTCGCGCAGGCTGTGCACGCGCGCCTTGAAGGACTCGCCGATCCGCAGGTCCCGTACCGACGCCTGGTTGTCGTGCATGAAGCGGAACAGCGGTGCCGCCTGGGCGAGCGTGTCGGCGTAGCGGCGGATGATCTCCTGCTTGGTCTCCAGCGTGTGCGGCCGGCTCCGCCCCCAGTCGATCAGGTCCTCGATCGGCTGCGTGAGGTCCTCGAAGATGCTGACGAGGATCTCTTCCTTCGTCTTGAAGTGGTAGTAGAGCGCCGCCTTGGTGACGTCCAGGCGCTCGGCGATCTCGCGCAGGGACGTCTTCTCGTAGCCCTGCTCCGCGAAGAGTTCGAGGGCCACGTCCTGGATGCGCCGGCGGGTGTCCCCGCGGCGCCGCTGCCTGGTGCCGTCCATGGTGCCGCCCATCCTCCTACGCCGCTCGCTTTCCATAAAACTTACTTGACGCCCGGCTAGTTCCGCGGCTAGCTTCCGAGTGTATTCACTAGCCGGTCGGCAAGTAAGTAGCGGTAGCTGGGGGAGTGGGAAGCGATGGCGGACACGACGGACACCACGGTGGCGGCCGACGCCGGCACCGGGGGGAAACAGCCCAGGAGCGTGCGGGTCGTGCTCCTCGCGCTGATGATCGCGATGATGCTCGCGATGCTCGACAACATGATCATCGGTACGGCGATGCCGACGATCGTCGGTGAGCTGGGCGGGCTCGAACACCTCTCGTGGGTGGTCACCTCGTACACGCTCGCCACCGCCGCCTCCACCCCGCTGTGGGGCAAGCTCGGCGACATGTACGGCCGCAAGGGCACGTTCCTGTCGTCGATCGTCCTGTTCCTGATCGGCTCGGCGCTCAGCGGCATGGCCCAGGACATGGGCCAGCTCATCGGCTTCCGCGCGGTCCAGGGCCTGGGTGCCGGCGGTCTGATGGTCGGCGTCATGGCGATCATCGGCGACCTGATCCCGCCCCGGGAGCGCGGCAAGTACCAGGGCATGATGGCCGGCGTCATGGCGCTGGCGATGATCGGCGGCCCGCTGGTCGGCGGCACGATCACCGACAACTGGGGCTGGCGCTGGGCGTTCTACATCAACCTGCCGCTCGGCGTGGTCGCGCTGGTGGCCGTCAGCGCCGTGCTGCACCTGCCGAAGAAGCGGGCCCAGGCGCGCATCGACTACCTGGGCGCCGTGCTGCTGACCGTCGGCATCACCGCGATCGTGCTGGTCACGACCTGGGGTGGCACGGAGTACGCCTGGACCTCGGCGCGGATCATGGAGCTGATCGGGATCGGCGTCGCCGCGCTCGTCGGGTTCGTGTTCTGGCAGACGCGGGCCGCGGAGCCGGTCCTGCCGCTGCACATCTTCCGCAGCCTGAACTTCACGCTGATGTCGGTCATCGGCTTCATCACGGGCTTCGTGATGTTCGGCGCCACGCTGTTCCTGCCGTTCTACCAGCAGGCCGTGCAGGGTGCCTCCGCGACCAACTCCGGGCTGCTGCTCCTGCCGATGCTCGGCGCGATGCTGGTGACGTCGATGGTCGCCGGGCGGGTGACCACCAACACCGGCCGGTACAAGATCTTCCCGGTGCTCGGCAGCGCGCTGATGATCGTCGGCCTGTACCTGCTGTCCACGATGGACACGGGCACCTCGCGGTTCACCTCCGGTGTCTTCATGGCCGTGGTCGGCCTCGGGATGGGCTGCCTGATGCAGATCACCATGCTGGTGGCGCAGAACAGCGTGGAGATGAAGGACATGGGCGTCGCGTCCTCGTCCACCACCCTCTTCCGCACCCTGGGTTCCTCCTTCGGCGTCGCGATCATGGGCGCGCTGTTCAACCACCGCGTCCAGGACGTCATGGCCGAGCGGGCCGGGGCGCTGGGGTCGAAGGTGACCGAGCAGTCCGCCCAGCTCGACCAGGCGAGCCTGGCCAGGCTGCCGGAGGCCGCCCGGGAGGCGTACCAGCACGCGGTCGCCGCCGGCACGCACTCGGCGTTCCTGCTGGGAGCCGTGGTGGCGGTCCTCGCCCTGGCGGCGGCGGTCTTCGTCAAGGAGGTGCCGCTGAAGGGAGCGGGGCCCAAGGCGGCGGAGGACGGCAAGGCCGGCGACCCGGCCGCCGCTCCGGCCCCGGTGGCCGAGGCGGTCTGACCGCCGCCGCACCTACGGCGATGCCCGCACGCCGACCGGCACAGCGGCCCGCACACAAGCCCCCGGGACTCCGGCCCCGGGGGCTCGCCCGTGCCCGCACCCGGGTCCCGCCGACACGGGGGGAAGCGGCGGGCGTGTCCGTGCCGCCGTGCGGGCGCGGACCGGCCGGTGTCGGACCCTGGTGTCACCATCGGTCGCATGGACAGGATGCGGCAGGTCCGGCTCGCCAAGGACGCCATGGACCGGGACTGGGCCGACCCCGGGCTCGACCTGGACACGGTGGCCGCGCACGCCGGGTACTCGCGGTACCACTTCATCCGCGCCTTCAAGGAGGCCTACGGCGAGACCCCCGGCCAGTACCTCACGCACCGCCGGATCGAACGGGCCGAGGACCTGCTGCGCACGGCGAACCTGTCGGTGACGGAGATCTGCCACCTGGTCGGCTTCAGCAGCGTCGGCACGTTCTCGGCCCGCTTCAAGGCGTGGACGGGCCTGTCGCCCAGCGCGTACCGGTCCCGGCACGTCGGCCGCGGAGCCGCCCTCATACCCGGCTGCTACGCCATGCTCTGGGCCGGCGGCTTCCGCTCCGCCCCGGCCCCCGCCGACGAGCAGCGCAATTCCGGAGAAGCGCGCTGACACCCCCGCTGCCTACGGTGGCAGGGCAAGCACGACCGGCCGCGAAGCAGCAGGAGCACGCCATGATCAAGGGTCTCGCCATCTCGACCGTCTGGGTCCTCGACCAGGACCGGGCCAAGGAGTTCTACACGGAGAAGCTGGGCCTGGAGGTCCGTACGGACATGACCATGGGCGAGGGCGGCATGCGCTGGCTCACGGTCGGCTCGCCGAACCAGCCCGACGTCGAGCTCACCCTGATGGTGCCCGGCGGGCCCGCGATGGACCCCGAGTCCGCCGAGATGCTCCGCAAGCTGGTGACCAAGGGCGCGCTCGGCGCGGGCGTGCTGACCACCGACGACATCCACGGCGACTACCAGAAGCTCAAGGACCGGGGCGTGGAGTTCCTCCAGGAGCCGCAGGAGCGCCCGTACGGCACGGAGGCGCTGTTCCGCGACGACTCCGGCAACTGGTTCTCGTTCACCCAGCCCCGCGAGGGCGGCCTGGACATGGACCAGGACTGGTCCTGCTGAAGCGGACGGCTCCTACGTGCCGGACCCGGGCAGCATCGGGTAGCTGCCCGTGTTCGTCGGCGCGTGTTCCGGCAGCCACAGCACCGCCACCGCGCCCTCGGCCGGCACGCCCGCCGGCGCGCCCGGCGTGCGGACGTTGCGGAAGGTCAGCCGGGCGCCCAGCACGCGGGCCTGCCCGGCCGCGATGGTCAGGCCGAGCCCGTGGCCGTGCCCGGCCCGGTCCTGACTGCCGGTGCGGAAGCGGCTCGGCCCCTCGGCGAGCAGGTCCTCCGGGAAGCCCGGGCCGTGGTCGCGCACCCGGATGACCCGGCCCTCGACGGTGACCTGGACGGGCGGTTTGCCGTGCCGCGCGGCGTTGGCCAGCAGGTTGAACAGCACACGCTCCAGGCGCCGGGGGTCGGTGGTGACCTCCGACTCGTGCACGATCCGCACCTCGGTGTCCGGGTCCTTGGCCGCCACCCGCCGGGCGACGAACTCGCCCAGCATGAGGTCCTGCAGCTCCGCCCGCTCCGAGGCGCCGTCGAGACGGGCCACCTCCAGCACGTCCTCCACGAGTGTGCGCATGGCCTTGGCCCGGTCCAGCACCAGCTCGGTCGGGCGGCCGGGCGGCAGCAGTTCGGCGGCGGTCAGCAGCCCCGTCACCGGGGTGCGCAGCTCGTGCGCGATGTCGGCGGTGACCCGCCGTTCGGCCTCGATGCGCTGGCGCAGGGCGTCCGCCATGGCGTCCACCGCGCTCGCCAGGTCGTCGGTCTCGTCCCGGACGACCCCGCCCATGGCGTCCCGCACGCGCACGTCCGTCTCGCCGCCCGCGAGCTGGTTGGCGGCGATGGCCGCCTTGCGCAGCCGCCGCGACAGGTGCCCGCCGATGAGCACGCCGAGCGCGCTGCCGCCGAGGACGACGGCGATCGACCCGATCACCAGGGCCTGGTCGAGGTCCTTCAGGATGTCCGAGCTGCGGTCCGTGAAGCCCGAGTGCAGCGACATCACGTGCCCGTTCTTCAGCGGCACCGCGGCCCATATGTCCGGCGCGTCACCTGGCCGGTCCGCCACGTAGGTGGCCCGCTGGCCGGCCTCGACCCGGTCCCGCAGCTCCTCCGGGAGGTTCGGGTCGTCGATCTTCGTGTTGGGGAAGTTCATCCGCCCGGACAGCTCGAAGTTGCGCTGGGCGATCATGATCCGTTCGTCGGCGAGGTCGCGCGCGTTGTCCAGCATCGACACCCGCGCGGCGTTGTGCACGACCAGGCTCAGCGCGATCGCCACCAGCGCACCGACCAGCGCGATGGCCGCGCTCAGCTTCCATCTCAGGCCCGTGCGGATGCCCGCGCGCTCCAGACCCGCGGCGGCCAGGCGCCGGAAGTGCCCCCTCATACCCCGCTCAGGCCTTCAACTTGTAGCCGAAGCCCCGGACCGTCTCGATCCGGTCCTGGCCGATCTTCTGCCGCAGCCGCTGCACGTGCACGTCGACGACCCGGGTGTCCCCGCCCCAGCCGTAGTCCCACACCCGCTCCAGCAGCTTGTCCCGGGAGAGCACCGTGCCCGGAGCCGAGGAGAACTCCAGCAGCAGCCGCATCTCCGTCGGCGTCAGCGCCACCGGCTGCCCGGCGCGGCGGACCTCCATGCCCTCGGTGTCGACCTCCAGGTCCCCGAAGGTCAGCACCCCGCCGTCGGCCGGGGCGGCCCGCTCCTCGCCGCGGCCCCCGCCCGCGTGCCCGAACCGCCGCAGCACCGCGCGGATCCGGGCGACCAGCACGGCGCCGTCGAACGGCTTGGTCACGTAGTCGTCGGCGCCCGCCTCCAGACCCAGCACCACGTCGATGGAGTCGGCCCGGGCCGACAACATGATCACCGGCACGGTCGACTCGTCCCGGATGCGGCGGCACAGACTGACCCCGTCCAGGCCGGGGACCATCACGTCCAGCAGCGCGATGTCGGGGCGGTCGGCCCGGAACGCCTCCAGACCCGACAGCCCGTCGGGCATGGCGGTGACCACGAAGCCGTCCCGTTCCAGGGCGAGCTGCGTGGCCTCGCGGATGACGTCGTCGTCCTCGACGAACAGGACGTGGGTCTGGTCTGCCATCCCGGTGCTCTCTGTCCTCTGTGGTTCGTGGGGTGCGTTCTCTTCGCTGTGACGCGGGGAACGGGCGCCGCGTTCACCGAGTCATCGGTCCGGGGCGCCCGAACGGTTCACGCGGCCGTGCGGCGGCGTCAGCTCGCGGGCGCCGGCGACGGGGTGTCGCCGACGACCTTCCCGTAGTCGTTGTGCGTGCTGTACTCCTCTTCGAACCGGCCCGACGACCAGCGGTACGTGATCACGTTCTCCCCGGAGGGACTCGACACCGGGTCACCCTTGTCGTACACCTGCTTGGTGACCACGAGGTCGCCGCGGTCGATCTCCGCGTAGACCGGGGGCTCCTCGGCCTTGAACACATTCTGGTACGAGCCGTCCTGCTCGCGGTACACATAACTGCCCACGCCCACCGCGTCACCGCAGGTCAGCACATTGACGACGACATCGTCGGCCGAGCCGCCGGTCAGTTTCCCGTAGGAGACGTCGACGGGGTACTCGTCGGCCACGCACGGCTTGAGGTCCCGCTTGACCTCCGGCGCGACCTTCGGGTCGTCCTTGACGAGCGCGACCGCGTTCACGGCGTCGGGGGTCTTCGACGGCACCGCGGTCGGGCTGGCCGCGGCGGCACCCGACACCGAGTCGGCGTGCGCCGGGCCCTCGTCGCGGGCACCGGTGCCGCCGGCGGCACACGAGGACGCGAAAAGGGCGAGGGCGGCGAACACGGCCAGTGCCGTGATCACCGCCTGGAAGCCGCCCCGGTTCTCCGGGGAACCCTCGCCGGTCAGGCCGCGCACCGCTCCCGCTCCTCACGCTCCAGCGCGCGTGCGTCCAGATCGCGGGACTCCAGCTCCTCGCGGAGCCGGGCGAGCGCCCGGTGCAGCGTGCTCTTGACCGTTCCGGCCGACATGCCGAGGGCGGCGGCCGTCTCCTCCGTGGACATCTGCTCCCAGTGTCGCAGCACCACGACACTGCGCTGCTTCGGGGCGAGCACCCTCAGGATGTCCATCAGCAGGGCGCGGTCCGCGTGCTGCTCGGTGGAGTCGTCGACCGAGGCGTCCGGGAGCTGCTCGGTGGGCACCTCCTCCAGCTTGCGGGCCCGCCACCACTCCGTCCGGGTGTTGATCATCACCCGGCGCAGGTAGGCGTCGGCCAGCCGCTTGTCCTCGATGGTCTCCCAGCGGCCGTAGGTCCGCACCAGAGCCGTCTGCAGCAGGTCCTGCGCGTCCGTCGGGTCCGGGACCAGGCGGCGGGCGCTGCGCAGCAGCGCGTCCTGCCGGGTGCGGACGTACTCCTCGAACTCGAGCACCTCGCCCTGCGCCATGGTGAACCGCCTCCCGTTTCCCCGTTCCGGGCCGGCTCCCCGCCGCCCGTGCACTGCCTGTGGTCCTCAGTCGTCCCGTGTCTTCCGGGAACGCATCTGAAGGTACGGAGGCGTTGTCACGGCGCTGTCCGAAGCAGCCTGCGGCCAGCGCTCGGCTGTCCGTCGGTTGTGTAACGGATGTCGGAACGGGGTAAAACGGTGGGCTTGTTGATGCCGTTATGGGGTGATTTGCCCACCGTGGTGGCTCGGTGAGGGCGGGGGAGCGTCTGTGACGTTCCTGTGCGTCGGCGTCCTGTACGTCGGGGACGTCCCGGTGCGTCAGGCCAGGGGCAGCCGGTACAGCCCGCCCGCCATCGGCTCCACCAGACCGTCGGCGACGAGCCCGTCGAGGGCGCGGGCCCGCTGCACCGGCTCGTGCCACACCCGGTCCAGGGCCGCCTGCGGCACCGGTCCGTGCGCGTCCCGCAGCACGGCGAGCAGCCGTCCGCGCACCTGCCGGTCGGTGCCCGCGTACGTCTGGCCGCGGCGTGGCGGACCGTCGTGCGCCGGCTTGCCCGCCAGCCGCCACGCGCACTGCGCGGCGATCGGGCAGCGGTGACACGACTCGCTCTTCGCCGTGCACACCAGCGCGCCCAGCTCCATGGAGGCGGCGGCCCAGCGCGCGGCGGTCGGCTCGTCGTCGGGCAGCAGTGCGCGGGCCAGCCTGCGTTCCGCGGCGGTGGTGGCGTTGGGCGGGTACTGCACGCCGGTGACCGCGCGGGCGAGGACCCGGCGCACGTTGGTGTCCAGCACGGGGTGGCGCTGTCCGTAGGCGAAGGAGGCGACGGCGGCGGCCGTGTACTCGCCGATGCCGGGCAGCGCCAGCAGCTGGGCGTGGTCGGCCGGTACGTCACCGCCGTGCCGTTCCGTTATCGCGACGGCGGCGCCGTGCAGCCGCAGGGCGCGACGCGGGTAGCCGAGCCGGCCCCAGGCGCGCACGGCCTCGCCGGGTGCCTCCCGGGCGAGGTCGGCGGGGCGCGGCCAGCGGGCCAGCCACTGCTCGTAGACGGGCAGGACACGGCTCACCGGCGTCTGCTGGAGCATGAACTCACTGACCATCACGCCCCACGCCCCGGCCTCGGGGCGCCGCCAGGGCAGGTCGCGGGCGTTCTCGTCGAACCAGTCGATGACGGGGGAGTGCAGGTCCGGGCCGGGCGACACCGGAGAAGGGACGGCGGGGGAAGCGGCGGCGGCAGACGGGACGGCGGGGGTCTCGGCGGGGTCGGGGTGCGAGGGCTTCGTGGGAGCAGTCATGACCTTCCGATGGTGCCACGCACGGACGCCGTCGCGGGCACACCGCCACCGATGGGACACGCCGCCGACGAGGCCCGTCGCCGCTGTCGCGGGGTAGGTCGCCGACGAGGCCCACCGTCTCTGTCGTCGGTACGCCGCCGTCCACGGGGGCCTGTCGCCGCTGTCGCGGGGTACGCCGACGCACTCGGTCCTCTCGCCCGCCGTCTACGCGCGGCTCCAGCCGGGCGCGGCGGCCGCCGGGGTCGCGCGCGTGCTGCCCGGGCGCGAGGTGCACGACCCGCCCGTGGGACGGGCCCCTGAACCGCCTGCCGGAGCCGACTGCCATCACTACCGCGCCAGCGGCGAACTCTTCGTCTCCGTCGACCACTTCGGACTGTGCTTCCGGGCCGGGCGGCTGGTCGCCAAGGACGCCGTCCCGCGCGTCGGCCTGTCCGGCGAAGGGCGAGAGGAATACGCGGAGTTCGCACGGTGATCCGCGTACTGCCGGCCGACGACGAGGCGATGGTGCGTGCCGGGGTGCGCGCCATCCTGGGCAGCGACGACGGGACGGAGGTCGTCGCCGAGGCCGGTGACGGGCGCGCGGCGGTCGAACTGGCCCGCGCCCACCGCCCGGACGTCGCGCTGCTCGACATCCGCATGCCGCGCCTGGACGGTCTCACCGCGGCGGAGGAGATCGTACGGACCGTGCCCGGCACGGCCGTCGCCATGCTCACCACCCTCTCCGAGGGCTCCTACGGGACCCGCGCCCTGGGCGGCGGCGCCACCGGGTTCCTGCTGAAGTCCGGCGACCCGTACGAACTCATCGCGGGCGTACGGGCGGTGGCGGCGGGCGCCGCGCTCCTGTCGCCGAAGGTGGCCCGGTACGTCATCGACGAGGGCCTCGGCGGTGACCGGCTCACCCGTGAGGCGAAGGCCCGCGCGCGTGGCGGTGCTGAGCCCCCGCGAACGCGAAGTGCTCGGCCCCGCTCCCGCCGCCTCCACGCCCCGGGCGCCCCGTCAACGCCCGGCGCGTACCTCGTAGGACCGTGCGTGAGCCGGACGGCGCGGTCCCACCAGCCAGCGCACGACGGGGGCCGACGAGCCGCGCAGCGCGCCGCTGAGCCGCGTCACGGGCCCCGTACCCAGCCGGACCGCGACCGGTGCGACCAGGGCGGCCAGCACCAGCCCGGCGAGGACGTCGTGCGGACAGTGCAGCCGACGAAGACCCGGGAGAAGGCCATCAGCAGGGCGAGCGGGGCCGTCAGCCGCAGCAGCGCGCGCCGCACCAGGGCCAGGGCGACGGCCGATCCGCCCGCGATCGTCGCTTGGTTGGACGGGAACGACCCGTCGCCGTGCGGCGGGCACGCGGCCAGGGACGCCGCCGCACCGGCGACCGCACGGCACGGACGCTCCTCCGTCACCACGGACTTGAGCAACTCGCTGCACACGTACGCCCCTGCCGTGGCCAGAGGTGCAAGGACCGCGATCGCGAACGCCCGTGGACCGTCGTGACGGGCGCGCCACCACGCGGCGGCGAACAGCGCGACGAACACGAGCAGCCCGGCCTCCGTCCACAGTTCGGCCCTCTGCCGTACCCACATCGGGGTGTCACGGGCGAAGTCGGTGAGGTCGCGGTAGCGCGCGGTGTCGTCGAAGGTCATGGTCACGGACGGTAGGCCGCGGCCCGAAACCGTCACACCCTGCGATCGTCGGGTGCCGTACCTGTCGAAAGACAGGGGTGGGGCGGCGTTCTTCCGGGATGATGATCCGGAAAAGTTGTGCCCCGAGCGGCGGGTGGGACAAGCGAACGCGCCGTTCTCTCGTAAGGTTTGCGCCGTGGGATCTCTGCGCAATCCGGTCGGGCCGCTTCCCTCCTCCATCTACTGGCGTCGGAGGGTCGTACTCGTGTCTGTGGTCGCCCTGTTGGCGCTGCTGATCACCTGGATCGTGACCATGGGCGGCGGGGGCGGCAAGGACGGCGACAACGGCGCCAACGGCAAGAATCCCGCGCCCTCCATCACGCCCGGCCCGTCGAGTTCGGGTCCGGCCATCAGCCAAGCCCCCGGCGGACGCGACGAGTCGGGCGGCTCGGGCTCGGGCGGCTCGTCGTCCGGGTCCGGTGACGGCTCGGGCGACGGCTCCGGGGACGGCGGTGGCTCGGACGGCGGTTCGGGGGACGGGTCCGGTGACGGCTCCGGCGGATCCGCCGGGTCGGGCGGCGCCGGTGGCTCCGGGGACGGCAGCACGGTGGGCGGCGTCGGCGCGGGCGACACGCTGCCGGCCGGCTCCACCCTGCCCGACTGCACCGCGAGCGTGGTCAAGTTGAGCTTGCGCAGCCGCAACAACACGTACGACCCCGAGAAGACGCCCACGTTCCTGCTGACCGCGCGGAACATCTCGGGCAACGACTGCAAGATCGACCTCGGGCCGAAGAGCGCGGTGTTCACCGTCACCCCGGCCGGCGGCGACGACGACTACTGGTCCTCCGCGGACTGCCCCAAGGCGGCCGCGCGCCAGGTGTTCCGGGTGCCGGCGGGCAGCGACATCACCTACATGGTGAAGTGGGACCGCAAGCCCAGCGCCCCCGAGTGCGCCACGCCCCCGGCGGGTTCGGCGAAGACCGGCACCTACCTGGTGGAGGCCAAGACCCCGGGCTTCGCGAAGGTGCAGACGTCGTTCGTGCTGTCCGCCGACTGAGCCCGTCCGGCCGGTTGCGTTCGTCCCTCGGCCGAAGCAGGCCCACGTCCCGGGCCGGCGGCACGGACGGCTGAGGGCGGTACCCGCACCGGGTACCGCCCTCAGCCGTTCAGCCGTCCAGGGGCTCTGTCCGTCGTCGGTCCGTGCGCCTCGCGCGCTAGACGTACCGCTCCAGGATCGACGACTCGGCCAGCCGCGAGAGCCCCTCGCGTACGCTGCGCGCCCGGGCCTCGCCCACGCCGTCGACCGTCTGCAGGTCGTCCACGCTCGCCGCGAGCAGCTTCTGCAGACCGCCGAAGTGCTCCACCAGGCGGTCGATGATCGCGCCGGGCAGGCGCGGCACCTTGGCGAGCAGCCGGAAGCCGCGCGGGGAGACCGCCGAGTCCAGCGTCTCGGGAGAGCCGGTGTAGCCCAGCGCCCGGGCGACCGTGGGCAGTTCGAGGAGTTCGGCGTGGCTGAGGGCGTCGAGCTCGGCGAGGGCCTCGTCGACCGTGCGGGACCGCTTGGCCGTGGGCTCGGGGACGTAGTCCCGCACGACCAGCTCGCGCTCCGGCTCGACGCCCGCGATCAGCTCGTCCAGCTGGAGGGCGAGCAGCCGGCCGTCCGTGCCGAGCTCCACCACGTACTCGGCGATCTCCGTGGCGATGCGGCGGACCATCTCCAGGCGCTGGGCGACCGCCGAGACGTCCCGGACGGTCACCAGGTCCTCGATCTCCAGCGCGGACAGCGTGCCCGCGACCTCGTCCAGGCGGAGCTTGTAGCGCTCCAGGGTCGCGAGGGCCTGGTTGGCGCGGGACAGGATCGCCGCCGAGTCCTCCAGGACGCGGCGCTGGCCGTCGACGTACAGGGCGATCAGGCGCATCGACTGCGAGACCGAGACGACGGGGAAGCCGACCTGTTTGCTGACGCGGTCCGCCGTGCGGTGCCGGGTGCCCGTCTCCTCCGTGGGGATCGTCGGGTCCGGGACGAGCTGCACGCCCGCGCGCAGGATCTTGGACAGGTCCGACGACAGCACGATGCCGCCGTCCAGCTTGCACAGCTCGCGCAGACGGGTCGCGGTGAACTCGACGTCCAGCACGAAACCGCCGCTGCACAGCGCCTCGACCGTCTTGTCGGAGCCGAGCACGATGAGACCGCCGGTGTTGCCGCGGAGCACACGCTCCAGGCCGTCGCGGAGGGCGGTGCCGGGTGCCACGGCGCTCAGGGAGGCGCGCATCAGGCCATCGGTGCCGGCACTCCCGCCGGACTTTCCGGGAGCTGATGCCCGGTCGTTGGCTGCCACTGCACTCCTCCGGTCGCAGGTTCTGGGCGCCCCCGTGTCGCGCGCTCGGTTCGCACGGACGGGCGAGACCAGGGCAAAGTCTACCGGCGACCCTCCTCGTCCCGTGGGGCCTCTCTGCGACGGGACCGGGGGAGGACCCGCAGGGCGTCCCCTATGTCCGCGACTTCCAGGACCTTCATGCCCGCCGGGATCTTCCCCGGATCGCCCGGTACCAGGGCGTGCGTGAAGCCCAGACGGTGGGCTTCGGCCAGGCGGCGCTGCACGCCCGTGACTCGTCTCACCTCGCCCGCGAGGCCCACTTCGCCGATCGCGACGAGGTTCTTGGGGAGAGGTGTGTCACTCGCGGCGCTCGCCAGGGCGAGGGCGACCGCCAGGTCCGCCGCCGGCTCCGAGAGCTTCACCCCGCCGACCGTCGCGGAGTAGATGTCCCTTTTGCCCAAGGCGCTGATCCGGCCCCGCTGTTCCAGCACCGCCAGCATCATCGAGACGCGGGAGGTCTCCAGGCCGGAGGTGGTGCGGCGCGGGGAGGGGATCTGGGAGTCGACCGTGAGCGCCTGGACCTCGGCGACCAGGGGGCGGCGGCCCTCCAGGGTGACGGTCAGGCAGGTGCCGGGGACCGGTTCCGCCCGGCGTGTCAGGAAAAGTCCGCTCGGGTCCGCGAGGCCCGTGATGCCCTCGTCGTGCAGTTCGAAGCAGCCGACCTCGTCGGTGGTGCCGTAGCGGTTCTTGACGCCGCGTACGAGCCGCAGGCGGGCGTGCCGGTCGCCCTCGAAGTGCAGGACGACGTCCACCAGGTGCTCCAGCAGGCGCGGGCCCGCGATCGCGCCGTCCTTCGTGACGTGGCCCACCAGGAGCGTGGACATGCCGCGTTCCTTGGAGGCCCGGATCAGGGCCCCGGCGACCTCGCGTACCTGGGCCATGCCGCCGGGCGCGCCGTCGATCTCCGGGGAGGCCACCGTCTGCACCGAGTCCAGGATCAGCAGCGAGGGCTTCACCGCGTCCAAGTGGCCCAGCACCGCCGCCAGATCCGTCTCGGCCGCCAGGTACAGGTGGTCGTCGATGGCGCCGATGCGGTCGGCGCGCAGCCGGACCTGGCTCGCCGACTCCTCGCCCGTCACGTACAGCGTGCGGTGCTCGTCGCTCGCCGACTTGGCCGCCACGTCCAGCAGGAGCGTCGACTTGCCGACGCCGGGCTCGCCCGCGACGAGCACCACCGCGCCCGGGACCAGCCCGCCGCCGAGCACGCGGTCCAGCTCGGGCACGCCCGTGGTGCGGGCGGCTGCCTGGCGGCCGTCCACCTGGCCGATGGGCAGGGCGGAGGTGGTGACCCGGCCGGGGGTCGTCGTGCGGACCGCGGGTGTGCCGTACTCCTCGATCGTCCCCCAGGCCTGGCACTCGGGGCAGCGGCCGAGCCACTTCGCCGTCTGCCAGCCGCACTCGGTGCAGCGGTAGGACGGGCGGTCCTTGGTGGATTTCGTACGGGCAGCCATGGACCGAACCGTAGCCCCCGCCACTGACAACGCGGCCACCGGACGGCGCCGGCCGCTCACGCGCCAGGGCTCCGCCACCCCCCGCGGGGGCCGGAGCCAGGGGCCCGTGTCCCCGTTTGAGGGATCGTTTCACCCGTACGGATTAAATGTGCTCAAGCCGTCGGAAGGCGCCCCTCCCGGCCGCCTACGGTCGCCGAATGATGAGCAGTTCTCCGGAGATCTCGACCCGCTCGACCCGCACGGCCGGCGCGCATCGGGCGCACCGGGAAGCGCGCGACCGAGGGGCGGCGCGCACGCTGGCGCAGCGTCCGCCCGCGCGCTACGAGCCGTACCTGGACGGCCTGTTCACCTACTGCCTGTCGGTGCTGTGCGACCACGACGCCGCGACCGCCGCCCTGGGCGACGTCCTCGCCCTCGCCGAGCGCCGCGGCCGGCACGTCCCCGACGCGCCCGCGGACCGCAGGGCCTGGCTCTACGCGCTGGCCCGCTGGGCGTGCCTGCGCAAGCTGGCCGAGGCCAAGCAGAAACGTCAGAGCAGCCACGCCGCGGGCCGCTCCGACCGGCAGCGCGCCGACCGGCAGGCCGCCCCGGGCCTCTCGGAGGAGGTCCAGGAGCGGCGCCGCCGCGAACTGGCCCTGCTGGCCTGGCCGGAGGCCGCCGGCACCACCCCGGAGCAGCGCGAGGCGCTCGAACTGGCCGTGCGCCACCACCTCGCCGCGGGTGAGGTCGCCGCCGTGCTCGGCATGGACGAGGCGGCCGCCCGCGACCTGCTCGCCTCCGCCGCCTGCGAGGTGGAACGCACGCGTGCGGCCCTCGCCGTCGTCGAGACCGGGGCGTGTCCGAGCGTCGCGCACCTCGTCGGCGACGACCGGCTGGTGCTCGGCACGGCGCTGCGCCGCGAGCTCGTCCGCCACGTCGACGACTGCCCGCGCTGCCGCCGGGCCGCCGAGCGCGCCGTCCCCGGCCGCTGGCCCGGCAACAGCGTCACCCCCGCCGAACTGCCCGTCCTGCCGGCGCCCCGGGCGGCGCTGCACGTCGCCATGGCGCACCACCCGCGCGCGCGGAGCGCCGGGCCACGCTTCGACCGGCGCGGCTTCCCGATGGACCCCAAGGACCACGCCGCCCGCCGGGACCGGCTTCGCGCGCGTGCCGTCACCACGACCGTCGTCGCCACCGTCGTCGCCGCCCCCGTGCTCGCCCTGTGGGCCGCCTACCGGGGCACCCCGATCGGCGAGGGCCACGACGGCCGCTCGGCCTCCGCGCGCGAGGCGGACGACCCGTTCGCCCTGGACGGCGAGATGGCCGGCGGCGGCTACGAGAACACCGGCAACGCCGGCACCCGGCCCGCCCCCCGGTTCGGCAAGGACGGCAAGGCCGACGTCTCCGTCGAGGTCATCGGCGTCGCCGGCGCCGGCCGCGGGACCGCCCTGGAGGTCACGGCGGACAACAGCGGCGACACCACCCTCGTCACCCTCACCGCCACCGGGACGGCGCCGGTCCGCTGGTCGGCCACCACGGGAGCCCACTGGCTCTACCTCAGCCAGTCCTCGGGAACGCTCCGCCCCGGCGAGTCGTTGACGATCAAGGTGTACGTCGACCACCTGCGGGAGCCCGCCGGCCCCTGGCACGCGCAGGTGGCGGTCGCCCCCGTCGGAGCCGTCGTCCACATCGAGGGCTACGGCAGCGCGCCCAGCCCCCCGGGCCCCGGCCCGCGCCCCAGCAGCCCGGCCGAGCCGCCCTCGACCCGGCCCGACCCGACGCCCACGACGTCCGCCCCGGACCCGGACCCGACGCCGACCACACCGCCCCCGTCGCCCGACCCGGACCCCACGCCCACGACGGACCCGGAACCCACCGAGCCGGCGGGCTCGACGCCCCCGCCCCCGGGCAGCGGCGACCCGAGCCCGGCCACCTCGTAGGGCCCGGCTCAGACCACCGGGTCCGCGGGGTGCGGCGCGAGGAGCGGCAGCTGCGAGGCCAGGCGCTCCTCGCACAGCTCGACCAGACGGTCGTAGCCGGCTTTGCCCATCAGCTCGATCAGCTCGGGCCGGTAGGAGACGTACACCGGATCGCCCGCCCCGTGCGCCGAGGTCGCCGAGGTGCACCACCAGTGCAGGTCGTGCCCGCCCGGGCCCCAGCCGCGCCGGTCGTACTCACCGATCGACACCTGCAGCACACGCGTGTCGTCGGGCCGGTCGATCCACTCGTACGTCCGGCGCACCGGCAGCTGCCAGCACACGTCCGGCTTGGTCTCCAGCGGCTCACGGCCCTCCTTGAGGGCGAGGATGTGCAGCGAGCAGCCCATGCCGCCCGCGAAGCCCGGCCGGTTCTGGAAGATGCAGGACCCCTGGAAGGGCCGGGTCTGCCGGTCGCCGTCCTCGTCCTCGGAGACCCAGCCGTTGGCCGTGCCCTCGGCGTGGTGCTGCCAGATGTCCGGCGTGAGCCTGGCCACATGCTCGGCGACGCGCTTCTCGTCGTCCTCGTCGGAGAAGTGGGCACCCAGGGTGCAGCACCCGTCGTCCGCGCGGCCGGCCTGGATGCCCTGGCAGCCGCTGCCGAAGATGCAGTTCCAGCGAGAGGTCAGCCATGTCAGATCGCAGCGGAACACCTGCTCGTCGTCCGCCGGATCGGGAAACTCCACCCACGCGCGAGCGAAGTCGAGCCCCTGCTCGTCGGGGACCGCGACGCCCGGTGATTTGTCGCGCTTGGCCTTTTTCGTCTTTGGCACGCCTCCAGGGTACGGGCCGTATCCCCGCACCGAGGACGGCGGACGGCCCCGCTGGCAGTAGCGTTCCGTACATGAGACTCGGTGTCCTCGACGTGGGTTCGAACACGGTGCATCTGCTCGTGGTGGACGCGCACCCCGGCGCGTGCCCGCTGCCCGCGCACTCGCACAAGGCGGAACTGCGCCTCGCCCAGCTCCTCGACGCCGACGGCGCGATCGGCCCCGCCGGTGTCGACCGGCTGGTCTCGGTCGTCCACCGGGCGCTCCAGGCCGCCGAGGACAAGGGCGTCGAGGACCTCCTGCCGTTCGCCACGTCCGCCGTCCGGGAGGCCCGCAACGCCGACGAGGTCCTCGCCCGCGTGCGCGCCGAGACCGGCGTCGAGCTGCAGGTCCTCACCGGCGAGGAGGAGGCGCGCCTGACCTTCCTCGCGGCCCGCCGCTGGTTCGGCTGGTCGGCCGGGAAGCTGCTGGTCCTGGACATCGGCGGCGGCTCCCTGGAGATCGCCTACGGCATGGACGAGGAGCCCGACGCGGCCGCCTCCCTGCCCCTGGGCGCCGGCCGCCTCACCGCCGGCTGGCTGCCCGGCGACCCGCCCGCCCCCGACGACGTCCGGGCCCTGCGCCGCCACGTCCGCACGGAGATCGCCCGTACGGTCGGCGAGTTCAGCCGGCTCGGCGCCCCCGACCACGTCGTCGCCACGTCCAAGACCTTCAAGCAACTGGCCCGCATAGCCGGCGCCGCCCGCTCCGCCGAGGGCCCCTACGTCCAGCGGGAACTCAAGCGCGAGTCCGTGGAGAGCTGGGTCCCGAAGCTGTCCGGCATGACCGAGCGGGAACGGTCCGAACTGCCCGGCGTCTCGGAGGGCAGGGCGGGCCAGCTGCTGGCCGGTGCCCTGGTGGCCGAGGCCGCGATGGACCTGTTCGGCGTGGAGTGCGTGGAGATCTGCCCGTGGGCGCTGCGCGAGGGCGTGATCCTGCGCCGGCTCGACCACATGGAGTCGGCGTAGGGAACCCGGCGCGCGCGGATCCACCACGTGGCAATCACCACAACGGCCAACGGGCACCCCACGACCTGCCCGCCGCACCCCGTAATCTGTCCTGCATGGCAGAGCCAGCCGTGAAGATCCCGGACGCGAAGGTCGCCCTCTCGACGGCCTCGGTCTACCCGGAGTCGACGGCCACGGCCTTCGAGATCGCCGCGCGCCTCGGCTACGACGGAGTCGAGGTCATGGTCTGGACCGACCCCGTCAGCCAGGACATCGAGGCCCTGCGCAGACTGAGCGACTACCACCGGATCCCGATCCTGGCCGTGCACGCCCCCTGCCTGCTCATCACGCAGCGCGTGTGGTCCACCGACCCGTGGACGAAGCTCCAGCGGGCCCGCGCGGCGGCCGAGAAGCTGGACGCGAGCACGGTCGTGGTCCACCCCCCGTTCCGCTGGCAGCGCCAGTACGCGCGCGACTTCGTCACGGGCATCTGGCGCATGGCGAACGAGACCGACGTGCGGTTCGCCGTCGAGAACATGTACCCCTGGCGCTACCGCGACCGCGAGATGCTCGCCTACGCCCCCGACTGGGACGTCACGAAGGACGACTACCGCCACTTCACGATCGATCTCAGCCACACGGCGACGGCCCGCTCCGACGCGCTGGCCATGGTCGACCGCATGGGGGACCGCCTCGGCCACGTCCACCTCGCCGACGGCCGCGGCTCCGCCAAGGACGAGCACCTGGTGCCCGGCCGCGGCACGCAGCCCTGCGCCGAGGTGCTGGAGCGGCTCGCCCTGACCGGCTTCGACGGCCACGTCGTCATCGAGGTCAACACCCGCCGCGCCATGTCGAGCGCGGAGCGCGAGGCCGACCTCGCCGAGGCCCTGGCCTTCACCCGCCTCCACCTGGCCTCGGCCGCGAAGGTGCCGCGCCGATGACCGACCGGCCCCCGGCCGGCACCGGACCGGCCGCCCGCCGCCGCGGCCGCCCTCCGCGCACGGAGTCGGCCGACACCCGCGACCGCATCCTCACCGCCGCCCGCGACGAGTTCTCCGAGCGCGGCTACGAGAAGACGTCCGTGCGCGGCATCGCCAAGACCGCCGGCGTCGACTCGGCCCTCGTGCACCACTACTTCGGCACCAAGGAACAGGTCTTCGAAGCGGCCATCACCCAGTCCTTCGGACCCGCGCTGCAGGCCCCGAAGGCCATCGAGGAGGGCCCGCTCGACGGCGTCGGCGAGCGGCTGGCCCGCTTCTTCTTCGGCGTCTGGGAGAACCCGGCGACCCGCGCGCCCCTGCTCGCCATCGTCCGCTCCGCCCTCACCAACGACACCGCCGCCGCCGTCTTCCGCCGGATCGTCGCCACCCAGGTGCTGCGCCGCATCGCCGTACGCCTGGACCTGCCCGACGCGGAGCTGCGGGCCGAGCTGGCCGCCGCCCAGCTCGTGGGCACGGCGATCCTGCGCTACGTCATCAGGGTCGAACCGCTGGCCTCGGCGGACCCGGAGCAGATCATCGCCCGGCTGGCCCCGGTCGTCCAGGGACACCTGACCGATCCGTGAGCCCCGCGTGTGCCGCCGACGAGACAGTCGTCCCGTATTCCGGACAGCGCGTCCCGCCCTCTGGATGAGCGGCGTACGCTCGACAGCAGTCAGAAATCCCCGAATCCTCTGACGCAGTCTCTGAAGGAGCGAGCGACGATGCCCGAGCTGAGGTCCCGCACAGTCACCCACGGCCGCAACATGGCGGGCGCCCGCGCCCTGATGCGCGCCTCCGGTGTACCGGGTGCGGACATCGGCCGCAAGCCGATCATCGCGGTCGCCAACAGCTTCACGGAGTTCGTCCCCGGCCACACGCACCTCGCGCCGGTCGGCCGGATCGTCAGCGAGGCCGTCCGGGAGGCCGGCGGCATCCCGCGCGAGTTCAACACCATCGCCGTGGACGACGGCATCGCCATGGGCCACGGCGGCATGCTGTACTCCCTGCCCTCCCGCGACCTGATCGCGGACAGCGTGGAGTACATGGTCGAGGCCCACTGCGCCGACGCCCTGATCTGCATCTCCAACTGCGACAAGATCACCCCGGGCATGCTCAACGCGGCCCTGCGGCTGAACATCCCCACGGTGTTCGTCTCCGGCGGACCCATGGAGTCCGGCCGCGCCACCCTCGTCGACGGCACGGTCCGCACACTCGACCTGGTCGACGCGATCTCCGACGCCGTGAACGACAAGATCTCGGACGAGGACATCCTCCGCATCGAGGAGAACGCCTGCCCGACCTGCGGCTCCTGTTCCGGCATGTTCACCGCCAACTCGATGAACTGCCTGACCGAGGCCATCGGCCTGTCCCTGCCGGGCAACGGCTCGGTCCTCGCCACGCACACCGCCCGCAAGCAGCTCTACGTCAACGCGGCCAAGACCGTCATGGACATCACCCGCCGCTACTACGAGCAGGACGACGAGACGGTCCTGCCGCGCAGCGTGGCGTCCTTCGCGGCCTTCGAGAACGCCATGGCCCTCGACATCGCGATGGGCGGCTCCACCAACACGATCCTGCACCTGCTGGCCGCCGCCCAGGAGGCGGGCGTCCCCTTCGGCCTGGAGGAGATCAACGAGGTCTCCCGCCGCGTGCCGTGCCTGGCCAAGGTCGCCCCGAACGTGGCCAAGGACCGCACGTACTACATGGAGGACGTGCACCGGGCGGGCGGCATCCCCGCCCTGCTCGGCGAGCTGCACCGCGCGGGCCTGCTCAACGAGGACGTGCACTCCGTGCACAGCCCCTCCCTCGCCGACTGGCTGAAGACCTGGGACGTGCGCGGCGGCTCCCCGTCCGCCGAGGCCGTCGAGCTGTGGCACGCCGCCCCCGGCTGCGTCCGCTCCGCCGAGGCCTTCTCCCAGTCCGAGCGCTGGGAGGCCCTGGACGAGGACGCCGAGGGCGGCTGCATCCGCTCCGCCGAGCACGCCTACTCCAAGGACGGCGGCCTGGCGGTCCTCAAGGGCAACCTGGCCGTGGACGGCTGCGTCGTGAAGACGGCCGGCGTCGACGAGTCCATCTGGACCTTCGAGGGCCCGGCGGTCGTCTGCGAGTCGCAGGAGGAGGCCGTCCAGAAGATCCTCACCCAGCAGGTCAAGGACGGCGACGTCGTCGTCATCCGCTACGAGGGCCCCAAGGGCGGCCCCGGCATGCAGGAGATGCTCTACCCGACCTCGTACCTGAAGGGCCGCGGCCTGGGCAAGACCTGCGCGCTGGTCACCGACGGCCGCTTCTCCGGCGGCACCTCGGGCCTGTCCATCGGCCACGCCTCGCCCGAGGCGGCCGCGGGCGGCACCATCGCCCTGGTCGAGGACGGCGACCGCATCCGCATCGACATCCCGAACCGCTCGATCGACCTCCTGGTCGACGACGCCGAGCTGGCCCGCCGCGAGCAGGCCCTGAACGGCCGGTACGCCCCGAAGAACCGCGACCGCAAGGTGTCGGCCGCCCTGCGCGCCTACGCGGCGATGGCGACCAGCGCGGACAAGGGCGCCGTCCGGGACGTGTCGAAGCTGGGCTGAGCCGACGCGACCGCGATCGGCCACGATCCGGCCTGGAACATCCGGCCGAGGGCCGCTTCCCGTCACGGGGGGCGGCCCTTGCCCGTGTCGCGCCTTGTCGCCTGGGGCGGTCCTCGGCTGTGCCGTGCCTCGTCAACGGGGGGTCCTCGGCTGTGCCGCGCCTCGTGACCGGGGGCCTCCGCCGTGCCGCGCCTTGCCACCGGGAGGTCTCGTCCGTGCCGTCCTACCAGCCGGCCGGAGCGCGCCCGCTGACGGCGAAGACCGTCCCGTCGGGTGCGCTGCCGTAGACCCGGTCACCCACCACCACCGGCTCGGGCAGGGCGGCCGGGACCCGGTCCGACCGCGTCCCCAGCCGTGGCGGCGTCTCCCCGAGGAGCTTTCCGCGCCGCGCGTCGACGCCGAGCAGCCGCCCGTCCGGCGCGGTGACGTACACATGCCGGTCGTCGGCGACCGGCCTGGACCCCCGCACGACGCCCGTCTCCAGCCGCCAGAGCTCCTCGCGCGCCGCCAGATCGACCGCGACCAGCGAACCGCCCGTCGCCATGAGGTGCACGACGTCCCCGCGCACACCGCCCATCGCCTGCTGCAGCGGCACCCGCAACGGAACCCGCACGCTCTTCCGGCTCCGGGGGTCGTAGCGCACCACGGCCCGGGTCTCCTGCGTGACCGCGTCGACCGAGAGGAAGACGACCGCCCCGTCCACCGTCCCGAGCGGTTCCAGACCGCCGTCGAGCCGCGCGTCCCACCGCACGTCGCCCGAGCGCGGATCCACCGCCGTGACCCGGGTGCTGCCCCCGTCACCGGACACACTCGCCGCGTAGGCCAGCGGATCACCGGCGAACGACACGAAGTACGGCACGTCCTGGCCCGCGACGCGATGGCTCCACTTCACCTCACCGGAGGCGGCCTCCACCCCGCTCACCGTGCCGTCGGACGCGGTGAGCAGGACCATGCCGTCCACGGCCCGCAACCCCCCGTGGACGGGCAGCTCCGCGTCCCGGACCACGTCACCCGAGGCGATGTCGAGCGCGGTCAGCCCTCGCCCCTGCCCGAGCCCCGCCAGCACCAGACCGTCCGTCACGACCGGCGGACCGGCCGGCGGCCCCGCGGCATCGGCCCCCTCCAGCGCGTGCCGCCACCGCACCCGGCCGTCCGCGGCATCGAGGGCGAACACCACCCCGTTCCGGGCGCAGAGCAGAAAGCCCTTCGCGTACGAGCACTGCGGCACGCCCTCCCGGCCCACGGGCTCCGCCTCCCAGCCGGAGAACGCGGCAGCCGTCGTCCGCGGCGAGGTGACCGGGGCCGGACCGCCGCCCCCGGCCAGCGACACCGACGCCAGCGCCCCGGCCAGGACCAGCCCGACCGCCCCGGCGACCAGAACCCCGCGCCTGCCGAACCGCCGCCGGGCGGCCTTCTCCACACGCTCCTCGCCCTCGTCGCCGGAGGCGACCACGGGCACGGGCTCACCCCGCTCCGCCGCCTGCCCCACCGGCTGCTCCTCCACCCGCTGCTGCGGTATGAAGGCCTGCGTGTCGTACGAGGCGGCCACCGAGCGCAGTTCCCGCATCAACGCGTCGGGCGAGGGCCGGTCCTCGGGCTCCTTGGCGAGACAGCGCCGCACGAGCGGCACCAACTCCTCCGGCACGCCGGTCAGTTCGGGCTCGTCGTGCACGACCTGGTAGGCGACGACGTACGGGCTGTCGGAGTCGAACGGCCCCCGCCCGGTCGCCGCGTGCACCATCACGGACCCGAGGGCGAACACGTCGGCGGCGGGCCCCACTTCCCTCGGCCGCCGGAACTGCTCGGGCGCCATGAAGGGCGGGGTGCCGATGAGCTTGCCGGTCTCGGTCCGCAACTCGCTGTCCGCCGGGCGGGAGATGCCGAAGTCGATGACCTTCGGTCCGTCCTCGGCGAGCAGCACGTTGCTCGGCTTCAGATCCCGGTGCACGACCCCGACCCGGTGGATGTCCCGGAGGGCCTCCGCGAGCCCGGCCATCAGCCGGCGCAACTGGGCCGGCGCCAGCGGCCCGTTCCGCTTCACTTCCTGGGCGAGTGTCGGACCCGGGATGTACAGCGTGGCCATCCAGGGCCGCCCGGCCTCGGGATCGGCGTCCACGACCGGCGCGGTGAAGGCCCCGCTGACCCGCCGGGCGGCTGCCACCTCCTGCCGGAAACGCCCTCTGAACTCCGGGTCCTTGGCGAACTCCGCGTGCACGACCTTCACGGCGAGCTTCATCCCGGAGGTGCTCCGGGCCAGGTGCACCACGCCCATCCCGCCCGAGCCCAGGCAGGACTCCAGACGGTAGTGACCGGCGTATTCAGGAAGTTCCGCTTCCGCGCCCGCCCCGGCGTTTCGCTGTGGCGCCATGGAACCACCCCCGTGCTGTTCGTCCGCGCGCGCGACGCACGGAGCCTAGTCGATGAGTCGTTCGGGACAGAGGCGGCTTGCCAGCCTCCACCGGCAAGTCACGCACACGTGTTTGAAGGCGTGATGCGGGGGAATCAACGGGACCCCATGGCAGCCATGGGGTCAACGGGGGAGGTACACCATGTCAGTCGAGCCTGTCGAGATCGAGCGCACCGAACGGCCGGAGGAAGGGACCGCCGCGCCGGTGGTCACCACACTGGCCGCAGCGGCCACGACGTTCCCGATCGCACCCGGCGTCAGCGTCAACGTCCGCAGCGGCCCCGGCACGGGCTACCCGATCGTCAAGGTCCTGCCCGCGGGATCCCGTGTCGCCATCCACTGCCAGACACCCGGCACGTGGATCACGGGCCCCTACGGCACGACGAACATCTGGGACAACATCGCGAGCGGCCAGTACGTCTCGGACGCCTATGTGAACACGGGCAGCGACGGCTACATCCGCCCCCGCTGCTCCTGACCGCACAGGCCGGTGTGGCCCGCCCCCACTGCGGGCCACATCGCCGTGCAGGGTGTCGATCCGCAGGGGCCGTCCAGGCCGGGACGACGAGGGGTTCATCCGCAGGCGCGGCCTCGACCCACCGCCGCTGCCGCTGCGCGGGCCTGGACGCGCACCCCGCCCACCCGCAGGGACCACCGCAGGCACCCCGGGCACCCGGGAGAGCCATAATCGAGCCGTGAGCACAGAGACCGGCACCCCCACCCACGACGGCCCGCAGCCCGAACCCCTCCGCTTCTTCGGCACGACCTGGCTGCACCACGACAACGGCTACGCCGCCCGCCGCGCCGCCGTCGCCGCCGGCTCCCTCGCCGCGGCCGTCGCCGCGTGCGTCGTCCTGCGCCTCGCCTACCAGGGCCTGCAGATCGCCGCGATCGGCGGCTTCGTCTCGCTCCTCATGATCGTCATGTTCGCCGTCTGCAGCGCCATGGCCTTCCGCCACACCTGGGACGGCTTCACCCGCCGCCCCGACCCCGACCGCCAGGCATCCCTGCGCGGCCTCCTCTCCATCGGCTTCGTCGGCTCCCTCCTCGCCTACTTCTTCCGCTCCCTCACCGAGGCCCCGGGCGAGGGGCTCCACCGCGCCGAGTACGAGGCAGCGCGCAAACAGCACGAGAAGCGCTCGACCCGCCGCACGGGCAACCCCTCGAAGAAGCGCCGCGCCTGACGCCGCTCACACCGAAAACTCACCGCCAGGCCTCCGGCCCCCGGCCACCATGGCGGTATGACGGACTCCGCCCGCACCCCCACCGAAGCCACGCCCCCACAACCCCAGCACCCCACGTCACAACACGCGGCCACACAGCCTTCGACCACACAGCCTTCGGCCACACAACCCCCTCCCACACAGCGCGCGGCCACACAGCCTTCGGTCACACAGCGCGCGGCCACACAGCCCTCGCCCCCACACCCCCCACACCCCCCGGCCCCCCAGCCGGCCCCGCGCTCCGCGAGGGCCCACTCCTTCAACGCCGCCGCGGCCCAGTACGCGGCCAACCGCCCCACCTACCCCCCACCTCTCTTCGACGCGGTGGAGGCCCTGGCCGGCCGGCCCCTCGCCCGCTCCCGCGTCGCGGACGTCGGTGCCGGGACCGGCATAGCCACCGCCCTCCTGCCCGCCCGCGGCGCCGACGTCGTCGCCGTGGAACCCGGCGACGGCATGGCGGCCCAGTTCCGCCGCGCACACCCTGGCATCCCCCTCGTCCGCGGCACCGGCGACGACCTTCCCCTGGCCACCGCCTCCCTCGACTTCGTCACCTACGCCCAGGCCTGGCACTGGACCGACCCGGCCCGCTCGATCCCGGAGGCCCTCCGCGTCCTGCGCCCCGGCGGCGCCCTCGCGCTGTGGTGGAACACCGACGCCCTGGACGTCCCCTGGATCGCCGAGGCCGCCGAACGCACCGCCCGCCACTTCGGCATCGACGTCTCGGCCGAGAAACGCAACGTCAACGCCCACGCCGCCGACCCCGCCGGCCGCCTCGACTTCACCCGCCGCACGGTCCGCTGGAGCCGCCGCGTCCCGGTCGACACCCACCTGGCCAACATCGGCAGCCACTCGGTCTTCCTGGTGCACGGCCAGGAACACACCGCCGCCTTCCTCGCCACCGAACGCGAGCACCTGCTGAGGACGTTCCCCGACGGCTGGGTCGAAGAGGTCTACGAGGTCATCCTCCTGCTCGCCAGAACCCCTACCGCCTGAAGTCGCGCTCCGGCATCGGCCGTCCCCGGCATCGGCCGCCCCGACGTCGACCGTCCCCGGCATCGGCCGTCCCCGGCATCGGCCGCCCCGACGTCGACCGTCCCCGGCATCGGCCGTCCCCGGCATCGGCCGCCCCGACGTCGACCGTCCCC
>NZ_JBITSJ010000004.1:0-4327 GCF_044540525.1 Streptomyces sp. NPDC085932 | reverse complement strand
CCCGGCATCGGCCACCCCAGACATCGACCACCCCCGACCCCGGCCGCCCCGACACCGACTGCTTGACGCCCCCCACCCCCGGGAGCATTATTCATCGCATGATGAATAATGCTCCCGGCCCACCACACCCCGCCACCGGCCAGGACCCGGCGGCCGTGCACGCCGAACACCTCACCGTCACCCGCGGCCCCCGCACCGTCCTCCGCGACCTCGCCTTCACCGTCCCCCGGGGCCGGATCACCGGCCTCCTCGGCCCCTCCGGCTGCGGCAAGTCCACCCTCATGCGCGCGATCGTCGGCACCCAGGCCAAGGTCACCGGCACCCTCGACGTCCTCGGCCACCCCGCCGGCCACCCGGCCCTGCGCACCCGCATCGGCTACGTCACCCAGGCCCCGTCCGTCTACGACGACCTGACCGTCCGGCAGAACCTCGACTACTTCGCCGCGATACTCGACCCGGGCCGCCCCGCCGCGGACCGCCGCCACGAACACGTCACCCGGGCCATCACCGACGTCGACCTGACCACCCACGCCGACGCCCTGGCCGGCAACCTCTCCGGCGGCCAGCGCAGCCGCGTCTCCCTGGCCGTCGCCCTCCTCGGCACCCCCGAACTCCTGGTCCTCGACGAACCGACCGTCGGCCTGGACCCGGTCCTGCGCCGCGACCTGTGGGCCCTCTTCCACGACATCGCGGCGAGCCGCGGCGCCACCCTCCTCGTCTCCTCCCACGTCATGGACGAGGCCGAGCGCTGCCACCGCCTCCTCCTCATGCGCGAGGGCGAACTCCTGGCCGACACCACCCCGGACGCCCTGCGTGCCCGCACCGGCGCCGAGACCGTCGAAGAGGCCTTCCTGCACCTGGTCGACGAGGCCAAGGCCGCAGCCCGCACCAAGGAGACGACCCGATGACCACCACGACCACACCACCGGCCCTCCCCACCCCCACCGCGCCCCCACGCGCCCTCAGCGCGTCCCGCACCACCGCCACCGCGACCCGGGTCCTGCGCCAGCTCACCCACGACCCGCGCACCATCGCGCTGCTGATCCTCATCCCCTGCGTGATGCTGCTCCTGCTCCGCTACGTCTTCGACGGCAGCCCCCGCACCTTCGACAGCATCGGCGCGTCCCTCCTCGGGATCTTCCCGCTGATCACGATGTTCCTCGTGACCTCCATAGCCACCCTGCGCGAACGCACCTCCGGCACCCTCGAACGCCTCCTCGCCATGCCCCTCGGCAAGGGCGACCTCATCGCCGGCTACGCCCTCGCCTTCGGCACCCTCGCGATCATCCAGTCCGCCCTGGCCACCGGCCTCGCGCTCTGGCTCCTCGGCCTCGACGTCACGGGCAGCCCCTGGCTCCTGCTCCTGGTGGCCCTCCTCGACGCCCTCCTCGGCACGGCCCTCGGCCTGTTCGTCTCGGCCTTCGCGGCCTCGGAGTTCCAGGCGGTCCAGTTCATGCCGGCGGTGATCTTCCCCCAGCTCCTCCTGTGCGGCCTGTTCACCCCGCGCGACACCATGCACCCTGCCCTGGAGGCCCTCTCCGACGTCCTCCCCATGTCCTACGCCGTCGACGGCATGAACGAGGTCCTCCACCACACCGACATGACGGCCACCTTCGTCCGGGACGTGTCGATCGTCGCCGGATGCGCCCTGCTGGTCCTCACCCTGGGAGCGGCCACCCTCCGCCGCCGCACCATGTGACCGGCCCGGACGCGCGTCCCGCCCACCGGACACGCCCCCCGCCCCGCGACCCCGGGTGCGAGGATGAACCCGGACGACGCGCAACCCCCGGAGGGCACCGAAAGCCATGACCCAGAAAGTCGCAGTCCTCGGCACCGGCAAGATCGGCGAAGCCCTGCTCAGCGGAATGATCCGCGCAGGCTGGACCCCGGCCGACCTCCTGGTCACCGCCCGCCGCCAGGAACGGGCGGACGAACTCCGCACCCGCTACGGCGTCACCCCGGTGACCAACGCCGAAGCCGCCAAGACCGCCGACACCCTGATCCTCACGGTCAAGCCGCAGGACATGGGCACCCTCCTCGACGAACTCGCCCCGCACGTCCCCGCCGACCGCCTGGTCATCAGCGGCGCCGCCGGCATCCCCACGGCCTACTTCGAGGAGCGCCTCGCCCCCGGAACCCCGGTCGTCCGCGTCATGACGAACACCCCGGCCCTGGTCGACGAGGCCATGTCCGTCATCTCCGCCGGTTCCCACGCCACCGCCGACCACCTCGCCCACACCGAGGAGATCTTCGGCGCCGTCGGCAAGACGCTCCGCGTCCCCGAGTCCCAGCAGGACGCCTGCACCGCCCTCTCCGGATCGGGCCCGGCCTACTTCTTCTATCTGGTCGAGGCCATGACCGACGCCGGCATCCTCCTCGGCCTGCCGCGCGACAAGGCTCACGACCTCATCGTCCAGTCCGCCATCGGCGCCGCGACGATGCTCCGCGACAGCGGCGAGCACCCGGTCAAGCTCCGCGAGAACGTCACGTCCCCCGCCGGCACGACGATCAACGCCATCCGCGAGCTGGAGAACCACGGCGTACGGGCCGCCCTCATCGCCGCCCTCGAAGCCGCCCGCGACCGCAGCCGCGCCCTGGCCACCGGCAACAACAGCTGACCACGGGGGCGGGACCGGCACCCGCCCCCGCAGCCCCGTCACACCCCGGCCCCGGCCGCCTCCCTCTCCGCCGCCGGCAGCAACCCGATCGCCCGGTACGCGGCATCCACTCTCGGCCGGGCCATCCCCCGGGCCCGCTCGGCCCCCTCCCGCAGCACCCGCTCCACATACGCCGGATCCGCACACAGCTCCTTGTGCCTGTCCTGCACGGGCCGGAGCACCTCCACGACAGCCTCGGCGGTGTCCCGCTTCAACTCTCCGTAGGACGAGTACGCACCACTGAGCCGCTCGGGGTCGCCACCCGTGCACGCGGCGAGGATCTCCAGCAGATTGGCGAGCCCCGGCCGGGCCTCCCGGTCGTACACGACCTCCCGCCCGCTGTCGGTCACCGCCCGCATGACCTTCTTGCGCACCACGTCCGGCTCGTCCAGCAGATAGACGATCCCGGGCCCCACGTCGTCGCTCTTGCCCATCTTCGACGCCGGGTCCTGCAGATTCATCACCCGCGCCGCCACCCCGGGTTTCGTCGCCCGCGGCACCACGAACGTGAGCCCGTACCGCTGGTTGAACCGCACGGCCAGATCGCGCGCCAGCTCCACGTGCTGCCGCTGGTCGTCCCCCACCGGCACCTCGCCGGCCCCGTACGCCAGGATGTCGGCGGCCATCAGCACGGGATACGTCAGCAGCGACAGCCGCACACTCCCACCCCGCCGCTGCTCCCGCGCGGCCTTCTCCTTGTACTGGATCATCCGCCGCATCTCACCGTCGGTGGCGACGCACTCCAGCACGTACGACAACCGCGCGTGCTCGTCGACATGACTCTGCACGAACACCGTGCACCGCTCGGGATCCAGCCCGGCCGCCAGCAGCAGCGTCGCCGCCTGACGGCTGAGCCGCCGCACCCGCGCGGGATCGTGGTCCACGGTCAGCGCGTGCAGATCCACCACGCAGAACAGGGCGTCGGCCGCGTGCTGATCGACCTCGGCCCACCGCCGCATGGCCCCCAGATAGTTCCCCAGCGTCAGATGCCCGGTCGGCTTGACCCCGCTGAAGACCCGTGTCATCTCTTCTCCACCTCCTGGTCGTGACCACCGCCCCGAGCGGCCGCCCCTCGTGTACCAGGAGGGAGAAACGCGAACGGCCGCCGAAGCGGCGGCCGTTGAGTGCATACGTGAGGACGGCCGCCGTCAGGCGGCCCACCAGAACTGGGTGCACGTACGCGTCGTCATGCGCCCCACAGTACGCCCCGCGAGTGCCGCCCACCCCTGAGTTGACACGCCCGGACCCCATCCGTAGTGTTCTCCGAGTTGCCCGACGTGAGCGCCGACTCCGGTCGGTCCCCGGGCAGCCAATCCGCAGGTACTCACCACTACTCGACGCAGTAGCTCTGTCGTCGTTTCATTGGCGTGCGTATTCGCGGAATGAGGAATCCACGTTCGAAAGGACGCGGCCCCCGATTGGATCGGGAGCCGGGGAATCCGCTAAAGTCTCACTCGTCGGAACGGCCCAACAGCCGCGAAGGCGAATCCCGCTGACTGGGAATCAGGCCCGAAAGGATCTGATAGAGTCGGAACCGCCGGAAAGGGAAACGCGAAAGCGGAAACCTGGAAAGCACCGAGGAAATCGGGTCGAGAAAAGATCTGATAGAGTCGGAAACGCAAGACCGAAGGGAAGCGCCCGGAGGAAAGCCCGAGAGGGTGAGTACAAAG
>NZ_JBITSJ010000003.1:148528-904478 GCF_044540525.1 Streptomyces sp. NPDC085932 | reverse complement strand
CGCCCGGTTACATTCCGAACCCGGAAGCTAAGCCTTACAGCGCCGATGGTACTGCAGGGGGGACCCTGTGGGAGAGTAGGACGCCGCCGAACAATTATTGAGAGAACCCCCGTACCCACAGGTACGGGGGTTTTCTGCGTTTAGGCTCGGGGCATGCGCCATGACCTCGTGATCTTCGACAATGACGGTGTCCTCGTCGACAGCGAGCCCATCTCCAACCGGCTCCTGGCCGCCTATTTGACCGAACTCGGGCACCCGACCACCTACGAGGACTCCCTGCGCGACTACATGGGCTCCGCCATGCACCGCATTCACGACCTGGTGGCCGAGCGGACCGGGCAGCGGCTGCCGGACGACTTCGACGACGTGTTCCACGCTCGGGTCTTCGCCGCCTTCGAACGGGACCTGAAGCCGGTGCCGGGTGTCGAGGAGGTCCTGCAGAAGCTGGTCGCCGATGCCGTGCCGTACTGCGTGGCGTCGTCCGGGAGCCATGAGCGGATCCGGGTGGGACATCGGGCGACGGGACTCGACCGGTGGTTCGACGAGGGGCTCATCTTCAGCTCGGAGGACGTGGGCCGGGGGAAGCCGGCACCGGATCTGTTCCTGTACGCGGCCGAGCGGATGGGGGTCGCGCCGGAGCGGTGTGTCGTCATCGAGGACAGTCCGCTGGGAGTGCAGGCGGCCGTCGCGGCCGGGATGGACGTGTACGGCTTCACAGCCATGACGCCGGCCGAGCGGCTGGCCGGGGCCGGACGGCTCTTCTCCGACATGGCGGAGCTGCCCGGCCTGCTCGTGTGAGGGCGCGGAAGCTGAACGGAATTCATCTTTGACCGGATCTACCCACCGGTAGGCCGGAGCCCTACGCTCGCCGCCATGACTGATGTGCTGCGGCGCGGCAGGGCCTCGCTGGCGTTCGGTTTCCTCGTGCAGGGGGTCGCTTTCGCTCTGCTCGTGACGCGGATTCCGGCCATCCAGGACCGGTACGGGGTCTCCGACGCGCTGCTGCCGGCGTTTCTGGCCGCCGTGCCGATCCTCGCCGGGGTGGGGAGCCTGAGTACCGAGCGGCTGGTGAGACGGGTGCCGCCGAGCCGGTTGCTGCGGTGGTCGCAGCCCGTGGTGCTGCTGGCCCTTCTCGGGGTCGGGGCCGGGGAGCGGATGATCGAGCTGGCCGTCGCGCTCGCCGCGTTCGGGCTCGCCGTGGGGATGCTCGACGCGTCGATGAACATGCTCGGCGTGAGTCTGCAGCGGTCGTACGGGCGCAGCATCATGCTGAGTTTCCACGCTGCCTACAGCCTCGGCGGGATCGTCGGGGCCTCGCTGGCGTGGGCCGGGGCCCACTGGGATCTGGCGCTGTGGGTGTCGTACCTGCCGGTCGTGGCGGTGCTGCTGCCGGCGGTGCTGGTGGGCAGCCGGTGGTACGTGGACGACCGGGGGGCGGCTTCCGCGGGGGAGGAGAAGAACGGCGAGGGGCAGGTCGTCGTCTTCAAGTGGCTGTTGCCGCTGTGTCTGGTGATGACGGTCGCCTACATCGGGGACTCGACGGTCTCCAACTGGAGCGCCAAGTATCTCCAGGACGTGCTGGGGAGCTCCGAGCAGCTGGCGACGGTGCCGTACAACGTGTACATGGTCACCACGCTGCTGGGGCGGGCGATCGGGGACTTCGGGGTACGGCGCTTCGGGGCCGTGGCGGTCGTGCGGGGCGGGGCGCTGGTGGCGGCCGGGGGATTCGCCGTGGTGGCCGGGGCGCCGGGGGCGTGGGTGGGGATGCTGGGGTTCACGCTGCTGGGGCTGGGGTTGTGCGTGCTGGTGCCGCAGACGTTCGCGGCGGCCGGGAGGCTGTTCCCGGGGGCTTCGGACGCGGCCGTGGCGCGGCTGAACATCTTCAACTACGTGGGGTTCCTGATCGGTTCGCCGCTGGTGGGGGCGCTCGGTGATCTGTGGAGTTACCGCGGGGCCATGCTCGTGCCCATGCTGTTGGTGCTGGTGACGCTGGTGTACGCCCGGTCGTTCGCGCCTCAACCGGACCGATACGGTGGCGGGCATGAGCGGCCGCGCACAGCTGATGTGGGACGAGGCAGTAACGGGCTATGACTTCGGTCCGGGGCATCCGATGGACCCGGTCCGGCTCGCCCTGACCCGGAGACTGGTCGACGCCTTCGGGCTGGACCGTGAGGTGGAGGTGGTCGCGGCGAAGGCGGCCGGGGAGTCGACGCTGCGGCTCGTCCACCGGGAGGACTACATCGCCGCGGTGAGGGCCGCGTCGGCGGATCCGGGGGCGGCGGACCAGTCGTACGGGCTGGGGACGATGGACGATCCGGCGTTCGCGGGGATGCACGAGGTCTCGGCGCTGATCGCCGGGCAGTCGGTGGGGGCGGCGGAGGCCGTGTGGCGCGGCGAGGCGCTGCACGCGGTGAACTTCGCGGGCGGGCTGCACCACGCGATGCCGGGTGCCGCGTCCGGGTTCTGCATCTACAACGACGCCTCGCTGGCCATCGCCCGGCTGCTGGAGCTGGGGGCCGAGCGGGTCGCGTACGTCGACGTCGACGTGCATCACGGGGACGGGGTGCAGGCGGCGTTCTGGGACGATCCGCGAGTGCTGACGATCTCGCTGCACGAGCATCCCCGGACGCTGTTCCCGCAGACCGGGTGGCCGGAGGAGACCGGGGCGGACTCCGCGGAGGGCTCGGCGGTCAACGTGGCGCTGCCGGCCGGGACCGGGGACGCCGGGTGGTTGCGGGCGTTCCACGCGGTGGTGCCGGAGCTGATCGCCGACTTCCGGCCGCAGGTGCTGGTGACGCAGCACGGGGCCGACACGCACTTCGAGGACCCGCTGGCCCACCTGGCGGTGTCGCTGGACGCGCAGCGGGCGGTGCAGGTGGCCTGTCACGACCTGGCGCACGAGCACGCCGAGGGCCGCTGGGTGGCCCTGGGCGGGGGCGGCTACGCCGTGGTGGACGTCGTGCCGAGGTCGTGGACGCATCTGGTCGCGATCGCGGCGGGGAAGGCCGTGGCGCCCGAGACGGTGGTCCCCGAGTCGTGGCGGCAGGAAGTGTTCGCGAAGACGCGGCAGTTGGCACCGGGGCGGATGACGGACGGGCGCTGGCCGGTGGAGTGGCCCGGCTGGGAGCAGGGCTACGACCCCGCCGACCGGCTGGACCAGGCGGTGCTGGCGACACGGCGGGCGGTCTTCCCACTGCGCGGGATGCTGGCCTGAGCAATCCGGCCGGAAGAGCTCGGGCAAGGGGCTCCGCCTGGCAGGACCCGGCTGAGAGAGGCCCGCGGAGGCTCGCGAGGGTTCCATCCGTCGGCGGGGCCCGCAGGAGGGCCCGGCTGAGAGAGGCTCGCGGGGGATTCCCTCCACCGGCAGGGCCCGTTGGACGGGTCCGGCCGGCGAGGGCCCGCGCGAGGCGCCCGGCCGGAGGGGTCCGCAGGGGGGCTTACGCCGACCGTGCGGTGTTCGTGCGTTCCCGGGACACCTGTGGGTCCGGTCGCGCACGATCGCCGTGTGCTGAGCCCCGAAGCCCTTCGTGCGCATCTGGTCGGCGCGCGGCTCGCCGGGGTGGTGGCGACCTCGCGGGAGGAGAGTCTGCGCCGCTACCGGCTGTTCGCCGCGCGGGATCCCCGTGTGCTGCTCGGTATCGACCCCGAGGGTGCCTGGGAGCAGCGGGACGTGGTCGAATTGGTGGCCGACCGGTGTGGCGTACCGGCCGATTTCCGCCGGACGTCCGGTCAGGACGTGATCGACCCCGGCCGGACGGTGGCCGCGCTGGACGCCTTCGCGGACCGTCTCGCAGAGGTCGCCCGGCGGGGCGCGCCCGTGCTCCTCGGCACCGGTCACCCGCATCGGCTGCTCGGTTTCTACGCCGCTCTCGCAGACGCGCTGTCGGCGGCGGGATGTGCCGTCCTCACCCCCGCGCAGGGTCGCTGTGTCGACATAACGACCCGGTTCGGTCTACGTACGTACAACCTCGCCTACGTACGAGGAGTCGCGCTGGTGCGGGCCCCCGGCGCGGAACGCCCCGGTTGTGAGCCCGGCGCACATACGCACTCACCGCTCCCGGTTCGTACCGTCCTGGCCGCTGCCGCGGAGGCCGGCGGGCCCCTTCCCGAGCTGGTGATCGGAGACCACGGCTGGGTCTGCGGAGCAGGTCAGCTGGGGTTCGAGGCCATCGGTCCGGCCGATACGGACGACCCGGCGCTGTTCGTGGGGGAGGCTGAGGGGTCCGTGTCCGTCGCCGTTCCACTTGATGACGGCGTGCGGTCCGATTACTACCTGCCGCTTACCCGCTACGTACTCAATCGGGCGTGTCTGTCACAGTAGGCCGCCGATGGGTGCACCTCTTCCCCACTCGCATCACCCGCCCCTACATTGGGGAGTGAGCACGCAGCGACGAAGAGTCACCGGAAGGGGAAGCCGGTGGCCGTCGAGTGCGGAAGGTTCAGGTGTGTCATGGCTGCAGCTGGCGAGAGGCCTCTGAACGAGGTTCAGTTCCTTACCGTGGCGGAAGTCGCCTCGGTGATGCGAGTGTCGAAGATGACCGTGTACCGGCTGGTGCACAGCGGTCATCTGCCCGCGATCCGTGTGGGGCGGTCCTTCCGCGTCCCGGAGCAAGCGGTTCACGAGTACCTCCGCGAGAGTTACGTGGGGGTGGAAACGGCCTGACGGCTGGGGCGGGGTGGTCCCTCACAGGGCACTCGGGATCACCCCGGCCCCCTCGATTACGACCTCAGCGCTCGGGCGGGTAGGCTGGCCCCTCGTAGGTCGTATGGGCCCATGGCGCCCAAACACCGAGTGATGAGAAGTGAGCGAGGGTAGTCGTGGGCTCTGTTATCAAGAAGCGGCGCAAGCGGATGGCGAAGAAGAAGCACCGCAAGCTGCTCAAGCGCACGCGCGTTCAGCGTCGCAACAAGAAGTAAGTTCGCGACGCGGACGCCGCGAGAGCGTTGCTGTGGCCCCCCACCCGCGGGTGGGGGGCCACACGCATGTCCGCTCCCGCATCCGGCTGCTTCCGTCACTTCGCGCATCGGGCGGTCATCACAGCGCAACGCCGACCCGCTAAGTTGGCTCCGCGGGGGAACGCGGCGGGACAAGAGGTTTTCTGGAAGGAAGGCGCTGATCTTGGGCAAGGTCGTGCTCGTCACCGGAGTGGCCCGCCAGCTGGGGGGCCGGTTCGTCCGGCGGATCCAGCGTGACCCCGATGTGGACCGGGTCGTCGCCGTGGACGCGGTGCCCCCCGAGCACCACCTGGGCGGTGCGGACTTCGTCCAGGCCGACATCCGCCAGCCCGGCATCGCGCGGGTGCTCGCGGAGACGGGCGCCGACACGATCGTCCACTTGGACGTGACGGGCACGCCGCTGGGCAGCGGCAACCGGGCCTCCCTGAAGGAGACCAACGTCATCGGCACCATGCAGCTGCTCGGTGCCTGCCAGAAGTCCCCGAGCGTGCAGCGGCTGGTCGTGAAGTCCAGTACGAACGTCTACGGTTCGGCGCCGCGCGATCCGGCCGTCTTCACCGAGACGACCCCGCCCAAGTCCCTGCCCAGCGGCGGCTTCGCCAAGGACACCGTCGAGGTCGAGGGCTATGTACGGGGGTTCGCGCGCCGGCGGCCCGATGTGGCGGTCTGCGTGCTGCGGTTCGCCAACATCCTCGGCCCGGCCGCGGACACCCCGCTCGCCTCGTACTTCGCGCTGCCCGTGCTGCCGACGGTGTTCGGCTACGACCCGCGGCTGCAGTTCGTGCACGAGGACGACGTGATCGAGGTGCTGCGGATCGCCTCGCACGAGCCGCGGCGGGGCACGCTCAACAGCGGCACCTTCAACATCGCCGGTGACGGCGTGCTGCTGCTCTCCCAGTGCTCGCGGCGCCTCGGGCGGCCCACCGTGCCCCTGCCGCTCCCGGCGGTCACCTGGGCGGGCTCGCTGGTGCGTACGCTGGGGATGTCGGACTTCTCGCCCGAGCAGATCCGGCTGCTCACCCACGGCAGGGTCGTGTCCACCGGGCAGATGCGCGAGACGCTGGGATTCCAGCCCAAGTACACGACCGCGGAGACGTTCGCGGACTTCGCCCGCAGCCAGGGCCCCGGGCTGCTTCCGCCGGAGGCCGTCGCGGCGGCCGTCGACCGGATCGCCGCGCTGCCCCTGGCGGGCGGCGGCCAGCCCCCGACGCAGAGCGCCAACTGAGGAGCGCATCAACGATGGCGGACGCCAAGGTCATTCCGTTCGACGACGACCGGTCCCGAGGGAGCGGCGTGCAGCGCCCCCAGCGGCGCCGGAGCGGGGGGAACCGCCGCCCGGGCACGGAGTCCCCGGCGGTGCGTGAGGTGCAGCCCCTGCCCACCGGGCCCGCCGAGCAGGATGATGTTCCCGTGACAGCGGAGGAACAGCGGCCGGAGCGGTCCCCGGACGGAGACGGCGGCCTGGAGCGGCGGATCGCGAGCGGCCTGTCCTTCCTGCGCCGCCGCCTCACCGGTGACTACGAGGTCGACGACTTCGGTTACGACGAGGAGCTCACCGACCAGGTCCTGATGTCCCTGCTGCGCCCGCTGTACGAGAAGTACTTCCGGGTCGAGGTGAAGGGCGTGGAGAACATCCCGTCCGAGGGCGGCGCCCTGATCGTCGCCAACCACTCCGGGACGCTGCCGATGGACGGCCTGATGATGCAGGTCGCCGTGCACGACAACCACCCGGCGGGCCGGCATCTGCGGCTGCTCGCGGCGGATCTGGTGTTCATGCTGCCGGTGGTCAACGAGCTGGCCCGCAAGCTGGGCCACACCCTGGCGTGCGCGGAGGACGCGGCCCGGCTGCTGGAGCAGGGCGAACTGGTCGGGGTGATGCCGGAGGGCTTCAAAGGCCTGGGCAAGCCCTTCGCGGACCGCTACAAGCTGCAGCGCTTCGGCCGCGGCGGTTTCGTCTCCACGGCCCTGCGCGCGGGGACGCCGATCATCCCCTGCTCGATCGTCGGGGCCGAGGAGATCTACCCGATGATCGGCAACGCCAAGACGGTCGCCCGGCTGCTGGGCTTCCCGTACTTCCCGCTCACGCCGACCTTCCCGTGGCTCGGCCCGCTCGGTGCGATCCCGCTGCCGACCAAGTGGACCATCCAGTTCGGCGAGCCGATCCCGACGGACGGCTACCCGCCGGAGGCCGCCGAGGACCCGATGCTGATGTTCAACCTGACCGACCAGGTCAGGGAGCAGATCCAGCACACGCTGTACAAGCTGCTGGTGCAGCGGCGGTCCGTCTTCTTCTGAGATACGACGATGGGGCGCCCCCTCCAGGAGGGGGCGCCCCATCGTCGTATCACCGGTCAGTCGGCGTCCTCGCTGTCGATGCCCAGACCGGGCAGCAGGCCCGGCAGGAGCGGAGGGAGCGTCACATCCGGCTCGGGGGCGGGAGTGGCGCCGTCCGCGGACGGGGAGGTGCTGGTCTCGGTGTCCTTCGGCGGGTCGAGGAGGCCGCCGGTGTTGCCGCCGAGCAGGCCGTCGTCCTCCTGGCCGGAGCCGGCCGAGCGGCTGGGGCTGCCGCTGCCGGTGCTGCCTTCCTCGCTGTGCCGGCCGCCGCCGTCGCTGGGACGGGTCGAGCGGTCCGTGCCGGAGGAGCCGCTGGGGGCCGACTCGGAGGCGCCCTGCCGCTTGCCGTCGCCGCCGCCCGTGGCCGGGGGCTCGGGGAGCAGGGAGCGCAGCGGGGCGACGTCCTCCTCTATGGCGTCGAACACCGACGACACCTGGTCGCTGACGTCCCCGAGCTGGACGGGGAGCCGGTCGCGCAGTTCGCCCCAGGCCTCGCGGTGGGAGTGGGAGAACGCCGACAGGGCCTGGATGGGACCCAGTGAGTCCGGGTCGCGCGCGTACGCCTCGCTCAGCAGCCGGTGACCCTCGGAGGCGTCGTGCCGCATCCCGGACAGGGCGCGGCGGATCTCGCCGAGGGACTCGTGGTCCAGGGGGCCGCTGCGGCCTCGCTCCATCAGGCGACGGGCTTCGCTGAGGCGCGTGGAGGCGTGGTCGAGGTAGACCCGGCCGCGCTCGTCCGCTCCGTCGGCGAGGCCGAGCTTGACGTCCTCGATGCCGCGCTTGAGGCCGTAGAGCGAGTCGCCGGGCAGGGCGTCCGAGCTGGCGGCGGAGACTCCGCCGAAGGCGCTCGCGGCCACGCCGACGCTCAGTCCGCCCGCGGTGAGGCCCTTGGCGAGGCGGGACCGGGGCCGGAACTTCCTCAGGGAACTCGCGCGGTGAGCGCCACGGGCGCGGGTGGAGCGCTGCTCCGGGACCGCGCGGTCCGTCGCCCCGCCTCCCGCGGTGCCCTCCTGGAGCATGGCCTCGAACGCGGCCACCAGCTGGGCCCGCTGGACGACCTTGACCTCCGGGTCGAGCTGCGGCTTGGGCAGCGCGCCGAGACCGGAGGCGAGCGCCAGCAGGCGGCCCCCCTCGGTCGCTTCCGCGGCCGCCGGGGCCGGTGCCGCGGCCTCGGACTGCTCGGCCGCCGCCGTGCCCGGCTCGGACTGCTCCTCCAGGGCCTGGGCGAAGGCGTTCGCCCGCCGGTGCGCCGATACGTTCGCGATCACTGGCGGCACCTCCTCTCGTCATGACGGTCGACTCCCCAGGGGGTCCTGAGGGTTGCACACCCTGATGACAACCACACGATCGAGTGATCGGAGTCGGCCAGGGGGTGACCACAGGGAGCCTGCATCCCGCACAACGAGCGGCGCGGCACTTGGGTTACGGACGCCGGACGATCGAATGCCGAAGTCAACGGACTTTCACGGATTGTGAGTTGACAGTCGCCGTGCGTGCGGGGCGGTCAGCGGGCGTCTTCCGGGAGGAGCCGGGCGAGGGTGCGCACGGCCCGGTACTGGAGGGTCTTGATGGCGCCCTCGTTCTTGCCCATGACCCGGGCGGTCTCGGCGACGGAGAGGCCCTGGAGGAAGCGGAGCGTCACGCACTCCTGCTGCTGGGGGTTGAGCCGCCGCACCGCGTCGAGCAGGGCGGCGTTGGAGAGGGACTCCAGGACGGAGTCCTCGGGGGAGCGCTCGACCTCGTTGGCGTCGAGCATCTCGCCGGTGGTGACCTCCAGCCGGAAGCGGCTGGACTTGAAGTGGTCCGCGACGAGGTTGCGGGCGATCGTGACCAGCCAGGCGCCGAAGTCGCGGCCCTGCCAGGTGAACGTGCCGATGCGCCGCAGGGCGCGCAGAAAGGTCTCGCTGGTGAGGTCCTCGGCGGTCGCCTTTCCTCCGACCCGGTAGTAGATGTACCGGTAGACGGTGTCGCTGTACTGGTCGTAGAGGCGGCCGAAGGCGTCGGCCTCGCCGGCCTGGGCACGCTCGACGAGGTCCATCATCCGGGCGCTGTCGCTGTCCGCCGCCGGGCGGCGGGCGGTGGCCGCCCCGGACGGGCGGCCTCGTCTGCCGACCGCGGCGCTGCCGTCGGCCAGTGCGTAGCACGGGCCGACGGGCGCGGCGGTGGCGAATGCGGGGACGGCGTACGCGGTGGGGACGAAGCCGCGCAACAGGTCGAGGACCGTTGCGCGCAGCGTAGCCAGGCCCGAGGCGTCAACCCCGACGTGTGGGTACACGGGACTCCCAGAGGCAGAGCTTCCATCACGTGCAGTGCGGGACCTTTCACCCGTCGTAGCGACGGAGGGGTACCGGATTGCGTCTGAGGAGAATAACGCTTCGTGCAGGCACTGCTACACCGAGTTGCTCAAATCATCGATTACGTCGCTTCCGTAACCGAATGACGCCGGATCAAGTGCCGGAGCGTGAGCGGTTGTTGATCGGAAAGGTTCGGATCGGGGCTGAGTCCAGGGCGTGTTGTGGCCGTGTCCAGCCAAGAGGACTGGACACGAGGTTGTGGGGGTACGCCAGTTGGATTTACGCGGTTTGTCATCCGGTAAACGAAGGTGTCCCGCTTTGATCGACCGGTCAGCGGCGGCGGCGGTGCAGGGCGATCGCGGCCGCCGTGCCGCCGGCCACCGCGCCGACGCCCGCGGCGGCGGGGATGCCGACCTTCGCGGCCTTGCGGCCGGTGCGGTAGTCGCGCAGGCGCCAGTCCAGCCGGCGGGCGTGCTTGCGCAGCTTGGAGTCCGGGTTGATGGCGTAGGGGTGGCCGACCAGCGAGAGCATCGGGATGTCGTTGTGCGAGTCGCTGTAGGCGGCGCAGCGGCGCAGGTCGAGGCCCTCCGCGAGGGCCAGGGCGCGGACGGCCTCGGCCTTGGCGGGGCCGTGCAGCGGCTCGCCGACGAGTTTGCCGGTGTAGACGCCGTCGACGGACTCGGCGACCGTGCCGAGGGCGCCGGTCAGGCCGAGGCGGCGGGCGATGACCGTGGCGATCTCGACCGGGGCGGCCGTGACCAGCCACACCTTCTGTCCGGCGTCCAGGTGGGCCTGGGCGAGGGCGCGGGTGCCGGGCCAGATGCGCTCGGCCATGTACTCGTCGTAGATCTCCTCGCCGATCGACTGGAGTTCGGCGACGCGGTGGCCCTTGACGATGGACAGGGCCGACTCGCGGGCCTCCTGCATGTGCTCGGGGTCCTCGACGCCGGCCAGCCGGAACCACGCCTGCTGCCAGGCGAAGCGGGCGAGCTCGCGGGTCTCGAAGAACTTCCGTTTGTACAGACCCCGTCCGAAGTGGAACAGGGCGGCGCCCTGCATGACGGTGTTGTCCAGGTCGAAGAAGGCGGCGGCCCGGTCGTCGCCGTGCACCGGGAACTGCGGTTCCTCGGTCGTGCCGGCGACTTCCTGGGAGGACTTGCGTGCTGCCTCCGCCGAGGCCTCGCCTGCCAAAACGCTCCGCGCCGTGGCGGAGCGCCTACGGGGGGTGAGCCATCCGAGAGCGGCCATGGCGTGAGCATAGCCAGTTTGTTCGGGGGTTCCGGAGTCGAGAGGTTTGGACCCTGTGAACTCTCGGCGAGCGTGTCGTTAAAGATGCCGTGCGGGTCGGGCGCGTCCGGCGTGTCCGCTGGCCCTCCGCGGGGCTTCCCCTCGTTCCCGGGCGCGCGACAATGGCGGAATGAGCCCTCTCTTCCGCCGCGAGCCCCCTCGGGACCGGCTCGTCACGCTGATCCGCAAGCCCGGTTGTCATCTGTGTGATGACGCACAGGTCGTCGTGGAGAAGGTCTGTGCCGACCTGGGCGTCCGCTGGGAGCAGAAGGACATCACCGAGGACCTGGAACTGCACGACCAGTACTGGGAGCAGATCCCGGTCGTGCTGGTGGACGGCGCGCAGCACACGTTCTGGCGCGTGGACGAGGACCGCCTGCGCAGGGCGCTGACCGACTGAGCGCGGCCGTGAGCGGACTGACCGAGCAGTACAAAGTGGCCGGAACGTCGCTTAGGATCGATGGTGACTTGGTCTCGGGGGCGGGATTCACTGAGGAAGTGTGTGGTTTTGCCCCCAGAAGACAAGGAACGGTGGTGCCTGCGCGCCGGTTCCCCGCACGGGCGCCGGGGGCGCGTGAGCCCGGTCACGTTGGGCGGGCAAATCGGACACCATCTTTGTGCACGCGTTCACAAAGACATAGCCTGCATTCGACGGGGCGGTCATGTAGGGACGTATGACCGCCTACAGCCCCGCTCTACCCGCAGGAGCACCGTGGCAACTGGCCGAACTCACCGACCGGCGACCCGCAGCCGAGGGATTCCCGAGGCCACCGTCGCCCGGCTTCCGCTGTACCTCCGCGCGCTGACCGCACTGTCGGAGCGCTCGGTGCCCACGGTCTCCTCCGAGGAGCTCGCGGCCGCGGCGGGGGTCAACTCCGCGAAGCTGCGCAAGGACTTCTCGTACCTCGGCTCGTACGGCACCAGGGGTGTCGGCTACGACGTCGAGTATCTCGTGTACCAGATCTCCCGCGAGCTGGGGCTCACCCAGGACTGGCCGGTCGTGATCGTCGGTATCGGCAACCTCGGCGCCGCCCTCGCCAACTACGGCGGGTTCGCCTCCCGCGGCTTCCGCGTCGCCGCGCTGATCGACGCCGACCCGGCCATGGCCGGCAAGCCCGTCGCCGGCATCCCGGTGCAGCACTCCGACGACCTGGAGAAGATCATCCAGGACAACGGCGTGTCGATCGGGGTCATCGCCACCCCCGCCGGTGCCGCCCAGGCCGTCTGCGACCGGCTCGTGGCCGCCGGTGTCACCTCCATCCTGAACTTCGCGCCGACCGTACTGTCCGTGCCCGACGGCGTCGACGTGCGCAAGGTCGACCTCTCCATCGAGCTGCAGATCCTCGCCTTCCACGAGCAGCGCAAGGCCGGTGAGGAGGCCGCCGCCTCCGACGGTGGTGTCCCGGCCGCCGCCGCCCGCGGCGAGTCCGCCGACCAGGGGCCCGACGGGGACATGCCCGCCGTGATGCCGGCATGAGCCTCCTCGTCGTCGGACTCAGCCACCGCAGCGCCCCGGTCAGCGTCCTGGAGCGCGCCTCGCTCAGCGCGGACGCCCAGGTCAAGCTGGTGCAGGACACCGTCGCCGCCGAACCGGCGACCGAGGCCGCGGTGCTCGCCACCTGCAACCGCATCGAGCTCTACGCCGACGTGGACAAGTTCCACGCCGGTGTCGCCGAGCTGTCCACGCTGCTCGCCCAGCACAGCGGCGTCGGTCTGGAGGAGCTCACTCCCTATCTCTACGTGCACTACGAGGACCGCGCGGTCCACCACCTGTTCTCGGTGGCCTGCGGTCTGGACTCCATGGTCGTCGGCGAGGGGCAGATCCTCGGCCAGATCAAGGACTCCCTGGCCCGGGCGCAGGAGCTGCACTCCGCGGGCCGGCTGCTGAACGACCTGTTCCAGCAGGCCCTGCGCGTCGGCAAGCGCGCCCACTCCGAGACCGGCATCGACCGCGCCGGCCAGTCCCTGGTCACCTTCGGCCTGGAGCAGCTGGCCCGGGGCGGCGACGTCCAGGCATGGGCCAAGGGCAAGAAGGCCCTGGTCATCGGGGCCGGGTCGATGTCCTCCCTGGCCGCGGCCACGCTCGCGCGGGCCGGGGTCGCCGAGCTCGTCGTCGCCAACCGCACCTTCGACCGCGCCGAGCGGCTCGCGCAGATCCTGAGCGAGGGCGACGACACGGACGTGCTGGCCCGCGCGGTCCCGATGGAATCGGTGCCGGTCGAGCTGACACGTGCCGACGTCGCCGTCTCCTGCACCGGAGCGACGGGCCTGGTCCTGACGGCCGAGGGGGTCGCGCAGGCGGTCGAGGGCCGTGCGCCCGCGCCGTCGGCCGACGGCGACGGACCCGTGACGCCCGGCGGTGCCGCCCTTACGGCCGGGCCGGACGCGCGGCAGGCCGGGACGCCGGCCGCCGGCCTCGGCACCGAGGACGGCTGCCCGCTGGACCTCTCCGCGGTGCAGGGCACCGCCGGCTTCTCCGTGCTGGGCGAGGCCGCCGTGGCCGGGATGGCCGCCGCCGAGCTGGAGCAGCACGCGGCGTGGGTGGACAACGGCACGGCCGGCGGCGGCCGGGCCGCGGCCCCGGCGCGCCCCGGCACCCTCGACCCGGCCGCGGACACCGACGCCATCGCCGCGCTCGCCGCGACCGTGGCCACCGTGGGGCGGATCCCCGAGCGGCGCCGGCCCGAGCCGGCCGAGGAGCCGCACCGGCCCGAACCCGTGCTGTTCCTGCTGGACCTGGCCATGCCGCGCGACATCGACGCGGCCGCGCACCGGCTGGCCGGGGTGCGGCTGGTGGACATCGAGTCGCTCGCGGAGGCCTCCGCGGACGCTCCGATGGCTGCCGATGTGGACCAGGTCAGGCGTATCGTCTCCGACGAGGTCGCGGCCTTCGGGGCGGCGCTGCGGGCCGCGCACATCACGCCGACCGTGGTCGCCCTGCGCACCATGGCCGCCGACGTCGTGGCCAGCGAGATCGCCCGCCTGGACGGACGGCTGCCCGGCCTCGACGACAAGCACCGGGCGGAGATCACCCAGACCGTGCGGCGCGTGGTCGACAAGCTGCTGCACGCGCCGACCGTGCGGGTCAAGCAGCTCGCGGCCGAGCCCGGCGGCGCCGGGTACGCGGACGCGCTGCGCACCCTGTTCGACCTCGACCCCGAGACGGTGGCCGCCGTCTCCCGGGCCGAGGACAGCACCACCCAGAGAGACCGAGGCCCGGCATGACTGACAAGGCGCTGAGGCTCGGCACCCGGCGGAGCAGGCTCGCCATGGCCCAGTCCGGCCAGGTGGCCGAGGCCGTGAGCCGGGTGACCGGGCGGCCCGTGGAGCTCGTCGAGATCACCACGTACGGCGACGTCTCGCGTGAGGCGCTCGCCCAGATCGGCGGCACCGGCGTGTTCGTGACCGCCCTGCGCGACGCGCTGCTCAACGGCGAGGTCGACTTCGCGGTGCACTCCCTGAAGGACCTGCCGACCACGCAGCCCGACGAGCTGGTCGTGGCCGCCGTGCCCGAGCGGGAGGACCCGCGCGACGTCATCGTCGCCCGGGACGCGCTGAAGTTCACCGACCTGCCCTCCGGAGCGCGCATCGGGACCGGTTCACCGCGCCGCATGGCCCAGCTCAACGCGTACGCCCGCAGCCACGGCCTGGACATAGCGACGGTCCCGATCCGCGGCAACGTCGACACCCGCATCGGGTTCGTGCGCAAGGGCGAGCTCGACGCCGTCGTGCTGGCCGCCGCCGGGCTGAACCGGATCGGCCGGGGTGACGAGGTGACCGACTTCCTGTCGGTCGACACGGTTCTGCCCGCCCCCGGCCAGGGGGCCCTGGCGATCGAGTGCACCGCGGGCAACGCGGACCTCGTCGCCGCGCTCGCCGAACTCGACGACCCGTTCACGCGGGTCGCCGTGACGGCCGAGCGGTCACTGCTCGCCGCCCTGGAGGCCGGCTGCAGCGCCCCGGTGGGCGCTTTGGCCGACTTGCTGGCCGACGGGCAGATTGTCAAGGAAATGCGCCTGCGCGGCGTCGTCGGGACCACCGACGGCTCGCGGATGGTGCAGCTGTCCACCACCGGTCCCGTGCCCGAGACGCACGACGGGGCAATGGCGCTCGGTCGCGAACTCGCGGCCGAGATGCTCGCCCAGGGCGCGGCCGGTCTGATGGGGGAGCGAGCACAGTGAGCCCCACCACCCTTTCCGCCGGTCCTGAACACGGGCACGTCACCTTCCTGGGTGCCGGACCCGGAGATCCGGGACTGCTGACTCTGCGCGCCGTCGAGGCACTGGCCAACGCGGACGTCCTCGTCGCCGAGCACGAAGTGCTCGACGTCGTACGTCAGCACGCCAGGCAGGGCGTCTCCGAGGTGCACACGGACGCGGATCCTTCCCAGGAGCCGACTCCGGGCACAGGAACGCCCCAGCTGACGGTAGTTGACGGCACGTCAACCACCGCGCCCGTCCCCGTGGTGCGGGATGCCGCACATCTTGTCATGGAGGCCGCGCGGGGCGGCAGGCGGGTCGTGCGTGCGGTGTCCGGCGACCCGGGCCTCGACACGTACGCGGCCGAGGAGATGCTGGCGTGCGCCGCCGCCGGGGTGCCCTTCGAGGTGGTGCCCGGAATCGCGAGCGCTGTCGGTGTGCCCGCGTACGCCGGTGTGCCGCTGCGGGACGCGCAGGGCGCGGACGTGCGGTTCGTCGACGCGCGCACGGCGTCGGACCGGTGCTGGACGGAGGTCGGCGCCTCGGACGGCACGGTCGTGGTCTCCACGACGCTGGACTCCGTCGCCGCCGCGGCCGGCGAGCTCGTCTCCGCCGGGCGCAAGCCGGACACCCCGCTGACGGTCACCGTCGCCGGCACGACCACCCGGCAGCGCACCTGGACCGCCACGCTCGGCACGATCGCGCAGACGCTGAAGCAGGCCAAGGTGCTGCCCTCGCCCGAGGGCGGCCGGCCGGTGATAGCCGTGGTCGGTGAGCGTTCCGCCGCCGCCCAGCGCGACCAGCTCGCGTGGTTCGAGTCCAAGCCGCTGTTCGGCTGGAAGGTGCTCGTGCCGCGGACCAAGGAGCAGGCGGTGTCGCTCTCCGACCAGCTGCGGTCGTACGGGGCCGTGCCGCACGAGGTGCCGACGATCGCCGTCGAACCGCCGCGCACGCCCCAGCAGATGGAGCGCGCGGTCAAGGGCCTGGTCACGGGCCGCTACGAGTGGATCGCCTTCACCTCGGTGAACGCGGTCAAGGCCGTGCGGGAGAAGTTCGAGGAGTACGGACTCGACGCGCGTGCCTTCGCGGGCATCAAGGTCGCGGCCGTGGGCGAGCAGACCGCCAAGGCGCTGATCGCCTTCGGCGTGAAGCCGGACCTGGTGCCGAGCGGCGAGCAGTCGGCCGCCGGTCTGCTGGAGGACTGGCCGCCCTACGACCCGGTGTTCGACCCGATCGACCGGGTCTTCCTGCCGCGGGCCGACATCGCCACGGAGACGCTGGTCGCCGGGCTGATCGAGCTCGGCTGGGAGGTCGACGACGTCACGGCCTACCGGACCGTGCGGGCCTCGCCGCCGCCGGCGGAGACCCGTGAGGCGATCAAGGGCGGTGGCTTCGACGCCGTGCTGTTCACGTCGTCCTCCACCGTGCGGAACCTGGTCGGCATCGCCGGCAAGCCGCACAACGTCACCGTGATCGCCTGTATCGGCCCGGCCACGGCGAAGACCGCCGAGGAGCACGGGCTGCGGGTGGACGTCATGGCTCCGGAGCCGTCGGTGCTCAAGCTGGCCGAGGCACTGGCCGACTTCGGCGCGAAGCGGCGGGCCGCGGCCCTGGAGGCCGGCGACCCGGTCACCCGGCCGAGCGAGCGACGGCCGGGTGCGCGCCGGCGGCGGTCGACGACGTAGGCGACCCGCTGGGTGGCTGCGGCTACGCGGGTGTCACCGCGTGGCCGTAGCGCAGCAGGTTGTCCGGGTCGTACGTGGCCTTGTCGTGGCGCAGGCGGGCGTAGACCTCCGGGGTCCAGGCGCGGGCGATGTCCTGTTCGTCGCCGGGCGTGCCGTGGATGTTGACCATGGTGCGCCCGGTGCCGTAGGGGGCCATGGCCGCGTAGAGGCGGCGGGTCGCCTGTTCGACGGCCTCCGCCACGGGCGGCGCGGGCATGATCCCGACCGACTCCATGAAGTACCGGGCGTCACGGGCGCAGACGGCGTCCTCGACGGGGGCCGGGCGGGCCAGTGCCCCGCCCATGTGCCGCAGCGAGGCCACCAGCAGCGGGTAGTCCACGCCGACGGCCGGGCCGGTCTGCTCCAGGAACGCGCTCAGGGCGTCGGGGGGCAGGTCGCGCAGGAGCATGCAGCACTCCCGTGCGGGGAGCGGGTCCTGGGGCTCCATGTGGATGCGGTCCAGGGCCGCGTAGTCCATCTCCTCCACCAGGTCGACGGCCACGGGGGCCGCGCGGCGCAGCGGGGCGATCAGCGCTTCGCCCTCGGCCGTGTCGCCCGGCCAGGCGATCGCGACCCGGGCCCAGAAGCCGCCGCGCAGGGGCTCGGGGATCTGGGGGATGGGCGGCAGCCGCAGCACCGAGAACATGCTGCCCATCTCGTCCGGGACCGTGCGGGACCAGTCCGACCAGGCGTGCAGCAGGGCCTCGGTGTGTTCGGCGTGCCAGTGCAGGCCGCCGCCGTAGAGGCGGGGCAGCGGGAGCAGTTCGGTGACCAGGGAGGTCACCACGCCCACGTTGCCCTTGCCGCCGCGCAGGGCCCAGAACAGTTCCGGCTCGTGGTGGGGGTCGGCCTCGCGCAGCCGGCCGTCCGGGGTGACGACCTCGAAGGAGCGGACCAGGTCGGCGGCGTACCCGTAGGCCCGGCCGAGGACCGGGAGTCCCCCTCCGAGGGTGTAGCCGACGACGCCCGCGTCGGTGGAGGTGCCGCACAGGCCGGCCAGGCCGTGGGGGGCGCAGGCCGCCATCACGTGGCTCCACTTCGCGCCCGCGGCGATCCTGGCGGTGCGGGTGGCGGGGTCGACCTGGACGTCCGTCATACGGGACGTGGTGATCAACAGGCCGTGCTCGATGGGGAAGTTGGCGCCGTGGCCGGTGGCCTGGACGGCGACGGGGGTCCGGGTGGCGTGGGCCCAGCGCATCGCGGCGACGACGTCGTCGGTGCCGGTGGCTCCCACGACGACGTCGGGGGTGTGCAGGGAGGCCAGGTTGAAGCCGGTGACCTCGTCGGCGTAGGCGTCGTCGCCGGGGCGCAGGACGGGGCCGGAGATCTCCGAGAGGGCGAACAGGTCGGGGGTGTGCTGGGGGGCGGTCATCGCGTCCTCCGTGGGGGCCGGTACGGAGGGACGGCGGCGGCGAGGGGGTGGCGGGCCGTCGGGGTCCTTGTCCTTCTCCTTGTTGATTTCAGGATGGACCTGGCGGGTGGTGGACGCATCGCGGGGCCGGGCGGTGCCCCGCGCCACGCGCCGAGGGGGCGGCCGAGTGCCGACAGTGCGTCGGCATCGGGACGTATGGGGCGGGCGTAGCGTAGAGGGCATGACGACGTACGGATCATTTCCCGGTACGCGGCCGCGGCGGCTGCGGAGCAACCCCGTGATGCGTCGGATGGTCGCTGAGACCCGGTTGCACCCCGCCGACCTCATCCTTCCCGCCTTCGTGCGCGAGGGCGTCAGCGAGCCGGTGCCGATCGCGGCCATGCCCGGGGTCGTGCAGCACACGCGGGACAGTCTGAAGAAGGCGGCCGCGGAGGCGGTCGCGGCCGGGATCTCCGGGATCATGCTGTTCGGCGTGCCGGAGGAGTCGAAGAAGGACGCGCTCGGGACGCCGGGGACCGACCCGGACGGGATCCTCCAGGTCGCCCTGCGGGACGTGCGGGCCGAGGTCGGCGACGACCTGCTGGTCATGTCCGACCTGTGCCTCGACGAGACGACCGACCACGGTCACTGCGGGGTGCTCGACGCGCAGGGGCGGGTCGACAACGACGCGACCCTGGAGCGGTACGCCGAGATGGCCCAGGTGCAGGCCGACGCCGGGGCCCATGTGGTCGGCCCCAGCGGCATGATGGACGGGCAGATCGGGGTGATCCGGGATGCCCTGGATCAGATCGGGCGGGAGGACGTCGCCGTCCTCGCCTACACCGCGAAGTACGCCTCCGCCTTCTACGGGCCCTTCCGTGAGGCCGTCGGCTCCTCGCTCCAGGGGGACCGCAAGACCTACCAGCAGGACCCCGCCAACGCGCGCGAGTCCCTGCGCGAGCTCGCCCTCGACCTGGAGGAGGGCGCCGACATGGTGATGGTCAAGCCGGCCGGGCCCTACCTGGACATCCTCGCCCGGGTCGCGGACGCCGTGGACGTGCCTGTCGCCGCCTACCAGATCTCCGGTGAGTACTCGATGATCGAGGCCGCCGCCGAGAAGGGCTGGATCGACCGCGACCGGGCGATCCTGGAGGCCCTGACCGGCATCAAGCGGGCCGGGGCGCGGAACATCCTCACCTACTGGGCCACCGAAGTGGCCCAGAAGCTGAGGGAGCAGTAGGGCGGTGACCCGCGGGGCCGGGCTCAGTAGGACAGGGCCTGGTCCATGTCGCGCAGCCAGTAGGTGACGCGCAGGGTGCTGTCGTAGTACACGCCCTTGGCCGGCAGGGCGGGGAGCGCGGAGGGGCCGCCGCTGCTGTTCGGGGTGCGGCCCTGGAAGCCGACCGTGAGCTTGTGGCCGGTCGTGCCGGCCTCGCCGCTGCCGTCGGCCGCCGAGAGCAGGACGCCCGCGTAGCCGGACTCGCCGGGGGCCAGGGTCGTCACGGCCTGCGGCTGGGAGTCCTCGACCGCCTGCGGGGCCCACTGCATCTCGTCGAAGCGGAGCACCGGGTAGTAGGTGAGGTCGCAGGTCGTCGAGCCGGTGTTCTTGACCGTGAGCAGCATGTGGTTGAGCGGGCGGGGCACCGGCCGGGCCGTGACGGTGGTGTTGGAGCCGTTGCAGGAGACGCGCGTCCGCTCGGCCGGCTTTCCGGCCTTCTCGGTGCCCTTGCCCTTGCCGTTGGCGCCGGTGGTTCCCGTCGTGCCGGTGGTGCCGGTGGTGTCCGTGTCGCCGCCCTCGGAGGCCTGCTGCGTGTTCTGGGCGTTCCCGGTGTTCTTCGTGGGCTCGGTGGCGGGCCGGTCCCCGGCGCCGCTCGCGCCGGTCGTGACCGACGCGCTCGCCGCGGCGCCCTCGTTCTGCGTGCCCGTGCCGTCCTCGCACGCCGTGAGGGCGAGGGCGGCCAAGAGGGCGACGGGGAGGGCGTGGTACTTGCGCATGGCTGGGTTCCTTTCGGACAAAGGCGGTGGGGAAGTGGGCCCCAGGCGGCCCGCTCGACCGGCGGGCCGGGAGCGGCGTGCTTGGATGACCAGAGCTTGTGGGGTGATCCGTCCCGGCCGCCACACTCGGCGGGCCATCCGGGACGCTGGAACGCCCGCACGGCCATTGACCAGGGGAAACGACCGTTCCCTGGAACGGCGGAACGGGACACGGGGGCTGGAGGAACGGTGTCGGAGAGCACGGCCGCGGAGGAATTCGCGGCGTTGCTGGGGGAGTTGAAGGAGCGCTCCGGACTGAGCTACGGGGTGCTCGCCAGGCGGCTGCACATGAGTACGTCGACGCTGCACCGGTACTGCAACGGGGATGCCGTACCGGCCGACTACGCGCCCGTGGAGCGGCTCGCCCGGCTGTGCAAGGCGTCGCCCGCAGAGCTGGTGGAGCTGCACCGGCGGTGGGTGCTGGCGGATGCGGGGCGGGGGCGCAAGGGGGGAGCGGGGCCTGACGCGTCCAAGTCCCTTGCGGGCGAGGGGTCTGAGGGGCCGGGTTCGGGTGGTGCGGAGTCGGGCAGTGCCGCGCCCGAGGGTTCGGGCGAGGGCGCTGTGAGCGAGCGTGCTGCGGGCGAGGGCGTAGCGGGCGGAGAGGCCGGGGGTGAGGGGCCGGTGGAGGTGCTCTCGGCCCCGCCCGTCGGCCGTCGTGCGCGTCGGCCGCGGCCCGCCGTCCTCGCCGGTGTCGCGCTGGCCGTCGTACTCGGCGGGGTCGGGCTCGCCGTGGCCGTGCCGTCCGGGGGGACCGACGGCGACGGGCGGAGCGGTCCGGCGGCCGCGTCGGACCGGGATGCGCGGCGCGACGGCCCCGCGGCCGTCTCCGTGTCGCCCTCGGGCCGTTCGGCCTCACCGTCCGGGCAGAGCAAGGAGGAGGGGAAGGACAAGGGGAAGCGGGCCGCCGCGTCCGCCGCTCCCTCCGCCTCGGCCACCGGCACGGACCGTCCCGGCCGGGACGCCGCCCCCGCCGCCGGCCCGGCTCCGCTGACCGTGGACACCGAGCCGCACGCCTGGGAGAGCCCCTGCTCCCAGCGATACCTGGTGAATCTCCCGCCGGGCCGCGTGGTGCCGCCGCCGCTGGAGCAGGACGCGCCGGGCTGGGTGGCCGCGATGGACGCCGTTCCGTCGGGGCAGCAGTTGCTGAAGGTCACCGTGCAGGGCACCGGGGACGAGACGGTGGTCCTCAAGGGGCTGACGGTCCGGATGGCCGGCAAACGCGCGCCGCTCGCCTGGAACGACTACGCCATGGGCTACCCGGGCGTGGGCTGCGGCGGCGGGGTGCCGACCCGGTACTTCACGGTCGCCCTCGACGCGGCGCGGCCGGCCGTCGTGCCGGAGGCGGGCCACGACGACTTCCCGTTCAAGGTGAGCGAGTCCGACCCGGAGGTCTACTACATCAGCGCCGACGCCTCCGCCTACGACGTCAGCTGGTACCTGGAGTTGCGGTGGTCCAGCGGCAGCCGGCAGGGCACGCTGACCGTGGACGACCGGGGCCGGCCGTTCCGTACGAGCGGCAACAACGGGCGACCGGCGTACGAGTTCCCGCTGGGCGGCGAGAAGTGGGTGAAGGCCGGCACGACCGAGTCGTCGTCCTGACGCCCGGGCCCGGACCTCGAACAGGCCGTCGGTAGCCGGGACTTGGGAGACGAGGTGCGCCTAGGCGTCGCCCCGGCTCAGCCGCGCGCAGCCCCATGCACCGGCCGCGACGGTCAACGCCGCCAGACCGCCGATCACCCCGGTGTACGCGCCGGGGTCCAGATCCACCCCGTCGCCCTCGTCCTCCAGCGGACCGGCCATTCCCCGGGGGTCGTACAGCACGTGCAGCCGGTCGCCCGGCTCAAGCCGCCCGGGGTCGCAGCCGTCCGTCAGCGGAGGGGAGATCTCCCGGCCGTCGCGGGTGCGCAGCGCGCACTCGTCGGTCTTGCCGTTGTCGACGTCGACCACGACGGCCTCGGTCCACCGGCCGCGTTCCTGCAGCCCCCGTTCCTCGGCCGCCTCCCGGGTGACGACCGCCAGCACGATGGCGGCGGGCAGGGTGATGACGAGGGCTCCGATGGCGAGTTTGGGGGGCTCTCTGTGCGTGATGCGGCGGAGCAGTACGCAGGGGACGACGACGAGGGCCAGGGGGATCGCCAGCGCGGAGGTGAGGAAGGCCGGGGCACGTGAGAAGGGTGGCAGGGGGAGGGTCGGGGCGAGCCATGCCAGGGACACCGAGGTCGCTGTGCACGCGCTGGTGAACAGGAGCCAGTGGAGGGGGCGCGTCCGGCGGAGAGGAGGTGGGGCACCGGCCGGGTCGGCCGTGCGGCCGGTGGTGCCGAGGGCGCGTGGGTTCCCGTGCGTCGGCATGCGGCTCTCTCCGTGCGGTCGGCTGTCGACGGACGAGCGTACGGGCGCGGAGTTCCGGCGGACCGGCCGGGGCCCGGGCGGGTGGGCCGGCGGCCGGGCGGTGCCTGTCCGTATGCCGGAAAACTTCTTGTAGGCGGCATGTATGTCCCTAGGCTGCGGGCACGTCGTCCCGTCGCCGAAGGAGCCGTCATGACCGTCGCCGAGAGCGTCCCCGTTCACTCGCCCGTGCCGCCGCTCGCCGGGCGGGCGCGGGCGGTCGGTGGTTCGCCCGTGCGGGACATCCTCGCCGTCACCGCGCGCCCCGAGGTGATCAACTTCGCGGGCGGGCTGCCGGCGCCGGAACTGTTCGACGCGGAGGGCATCGCGGACTCCTACCGGGCGGTGCTGGCCGAGCAGCCCGCGCGGGCGCTGCAGTACTCCACGACCGAGGGAGATCCCGCCCTGCGGGCCGCCCTGGCCGCCCGGACCACCGCCCGCGGGCTGCCCACCGGGCCCGACGACCTGCTCGTCACCACCGGCTCCCAGCAGGCACTCTCGCTCCTGGCCACCGCCCTGCTCGAACCCGGGGACACCGTCCTCGTCGAGAACCCCTGCTATCTCGCGGCGCTCCAGGCCTTCGGGTTCGCCGGAGCGCGGGTCGTGCCCGTGCCCGGCGACGAGCACGGGCTCGACCCCGAGGCGCTGGAGGAACTCGTCGTGCGCGAGCGGCCCAAGCTGCTGTACACCGTGCCCACCTTCCAGAACCCCACCGGCCGTACGCTGCCCGCCGACCGGCGCGCGGCCGTGGCCGCCGTCGCCGCCCGGCGCGGACTGTGGATCGTCGAGGACGACCCCTACGGCGAGCTGCGCTACGAGGGTGAACGCCTGCCCTGGATCGCCTCCCGGCCGGGCGCCGAGGACCGCACGGTACTGCTCGGCAGCTTCTCCAAGGTGATGGCGCCCGGGCTGCGGCTCGGCTGGCTGCGGGCGCCCTCGGAGCTGCGGCGGGCCTGTGCCGTCGCCAAGCAGGCCGCCGACCTGCACACCCCGACCGTCAACCAGCTCGCCGCCGCCCGCTACCTCGCCGACCACGACCTGGACGCCCACGTCGGCCGCGTCGCCGGGGTCTACCGCGCGCGCCGTGACGCCCTGCTCGCGGGGCTGGCCGGGGCACTGCCCGAGGGCTCGGTGTGGGACCGGCCCGAGGGCGGCATGTTCCTCTGGGCGCGGCTGCCGGAGCCCTACGACACGACCGCGCTGCTGCCGCGGGTGGTGCGGCACGACGTGGCCTACGTCCCCGGCGCTCCCTTCTACGCCGGCCGGCCCGACCGGAGGACCCTGCGGCTGTGCTTCGTCACACAGACGCCCGAGGAGATCGGTGAAGGCCTGCGCAGGCTGGGCGAGGGGCTGCGGGAGGGTGCGGCGGAGGACTAGGCCCCCCGGTCAGTCCCACCAGAAGTGCCAGGTCCGGCCGGCGAGAACCCGCTGCTCGGCGTACGCCCGCAGGGACGGGACCGCGGCGTGCCGGACGGTGTCCGGGCAGAACGCGAAGTGCTCGGCGGCGACGGCCTCCGCCTCGGCGAGCGTGGCCGGCGGGGCGGCGACCGACACCAGCAGATGGTCGAAGCCGAGCGCCGTGACGCGTATCCCGAAGCGGTCCTCCCAGTCGCGCAGGACCGCGCCGAGCCGGCCCGCGTCGGCCTCGTGGTGCACCGCGCCGGTCCAGCCGATCGCCGCCGGGATGTCGGCGCTGCGGCGGGCCGGGACGAGGGCCAGGCGGGGGTCCTTCAAGGGGCCGCCCTCCTCCAGCAGGGCGTCGCCCACGTCGGCGGCCACCGTGTCCGGGTCCTGTTCCGCGAGCGGCGCCGTGTCCGCGCCCGGCCAGGGGGCGCCGTCCGCCGCGTGCTCCTGCCAGTACTCCGCCAGTACCTCCCCGGCGTCGTGGTCCCCCGGGTACGACACGTCCGCGGGCGCCAACTCCCAGCGGTCCGGGCCGCCGTGGCCGCCCCCGACGTCCAGCACGACCGGCAGCAGGCCCCTGCGCCGGGCCGGCTCCAGCAGCTCCCGGTCACCCGGCCGGGCCCGCTCCCGCGCGCACCACAGCAACGGCTCGTGCCAGGGCCCCTCGGCCGTGGTGTCGACGAGCGCGCCGGCGGGCAGCCGCAGTCCGAGCGCGCGGCCGCCGGGGTCCGCCGCCAGGGTGGGCAGGGGGTTCGGGAGAGTCGCCATGGGGGTGACTGTAGGGCCGGCCACTGACACCGTGGCCGGCCGTCCTCACAGGCGGGCCTCGAAACACTCGCCCCGGGCTCCCGTCACCGGCCGGAAGCAGGCGCGCAGCACCGTGCCGGAACGGGCCGCGGTCATGGGCGTGTAGACGTACGACTGGGCGGCCAGGCCGTCGGTGATCTCGGCGGAGTGCGGCCGCCCGGCACCGGCCGCGTTCAGCTCCAGGCGGTCGCCGATGCGCGTGCTCCACATCCGCGCCCAGCCGGCCCCGCACTTGGCGCTGTAGCGCAGTTCGAGGTGGGCCCCCGTGGCCGTGCGGTGCGAGGCGAGGGTGCGCGGGTCCGTGCCGCACTTCATCAGCATCGGGCTCCCGCCCTCGCAGGCGCTCCCCCGGCAGCGGGGCGCCGGGACCGACGGCGACGGCGCTGCCGGGCGGGGTTCGGTCGACTGCCCCGCGAGCAGCACCAGGGCGACCGAGAGGCCGCCGGCGGCCAGCGCGCACAGTGAGGCCAGTACCGCCATGAACCGGCCCCGGCCGCCCGCCCGTTCGTCCCGCGGGGCCACCGGTGACCGCGGCGGCTGTGGCGCCCGCGGGGTCCCGGTGCTCGCCGGCGGCGTGGCGGCCCGCCCGCTCCACTCCGACTCCGCCAGCTCCCACAGCGCCAGACACCGGCCCTCCGGCTCGCCCGCCAGCCGGCACAACTCCCGTACCGCCTGATCCGGCGGCAGCGTCTTGCCGTTGAGGTACCGCTCCCAGGACGACTTGCTGAAGGTGGTCCTGTCCGCCAGGGCCGCCAGACTCAGGCCCGTGCCGTCCTTCAACTCCCGCAGGCGGCACACCAGCCGGGCGCGCTCCGGGGGCAGCCCGGCCGCCGGGGTCGGTGTCATTCCCGCAGCGCCTTCCAGGTGTGCGGGCCGACGATGCCGTCCACGACCAGCCCGGAACGCTTCTGCAGATCCCTGACCGCGCGTTCCGTGTGCGGGCCGAAGATCCCGTCGACGGCCCCCGGCGCCAGCCCCGCCTCCCGCAGCAGGCACTGGGCCTCGGCGACCTCCGGGCCCGCGTGCCCCTTCGCCAGGACGGCCTTGAGGGTACGGCTGTTGCCCGCGTACCACCGGCCGTCGATGCGCTCCGAGCGGCAGGTGTACACCGGGCGATCCGACTCCCGGGCCGAGGGGGCCGGCGCGGCCGACGACGCCGAGGCGGTCGGAGGGGCGGCCGCGACCGGCTCCTCGCCGTCCGTGAGCCGCACCGCGAGCAGGACCGCGGCGGCGACCGCCAGCACCAGCGCCACCGAACCGGCGACCAGCGTGACGCGCAGCGCCCGCCCGTGCGCCCGGGGCGGATCCGCCTCCGGGTCCGCCCAGGGGCCCGCCTCCGGATCCGCCTCTGGATGCGCCTCCGGGTCCGCCGGCGCCGGTGGGCGCGGTGCGGGCGTCACGTCGGGGGCTCTGCCCCACACCTCGGCCGCGACCTCGTGCAGCGCCAGCAGCCGGGCCGGGTCGTCACCGCCGAGCCCGGCGATCGCCTCGACGGCCTCCCGGGGCGGGAGCGATCTGCCGGACAGGTACCGCTCCCAGGACGACGTGCTGTAGCCCGTCTTCGCGGCCAGCCGGCGCAGGCTCAGTCCGCTGCGGTCCTTGACCCGGCGCAGCCCCACCACCAACTGGCGGACCCGCGGGTCGAGTTCTTCGGGCAGCCCTTTCCAACGCGACATGTTCCCCCCACTCGCGTGCGTGCGGACCGTGGTCAGCGGTCCCTCACCGCCGCATTCTGCAACAGCATCCACGCGGAGCCCCGTACAACGGTTCCGTTCCCCCCGCCGGCCCCTCCCGATTCGGCCACGCCCCGCCGCGAGCGTCCCGCCGCACCGTCCAGGCGCACGACGTCCCCGCAGGTCGGCGGGCGGGACGTCCCGCGAGGACGTCACTTTCGGGGCGATGGTGGCGGACCGGGGCGCGGGGGCCGCAGTCTCGTTCCCGAGCCGGCCGGTACGGTCGGCCGACCACGAAGGGGGACACACCATGCGTATCGCCGACAAGCTCGCCGTCATCGCCGGGGGGATCGCGCTGACCGGCGGTCTGCTGGCCGGCACCGCGGGCACGGCCGGTGCCGCGCAGACCGCGCCGCAGGCCGCCTCGGACTGTCCGTCGGGCTGGTTCTGCGTCTGGGCCGGGCAGAACTACACCGGCCGCATGCAGAAGGTCGCCGGCACCAACAGGGACCTCACCCAGTTCGCCGTGTTCCAGAACTTCAAGTCCTGGTACAACCACGGCGCGTCCTGCGACTTCAAGTGGTTCTCCGAGAAGAACCACGGCGGCTCCAGCGGCGTCGTCCCGCGGGGCTACAAGGAGACCGGCAGCGTGAGCCGCTACATGAAGTCCAACACGTGGGTCAACTGCCGGTGATCCACGGCTCCTGAAAACGCCGAGGGCGACACTCACGGGGGAGTGCCGCCCTCGGTCCGTCCGTGCGTCCCGGCCGTGTCCGGGCCCGGGCTCAGAGCCGCTCGGGCGTCCGGATGCCGAGCAGGGACATGCCCCGGTGCAGGGTGCGGGCCGTGATGTCGCACAGGAACAGGCGGTTCTCCGCGATGTCCTGCGGCGGCTGAGGCTTGATCACCGGGCACTTGTCGTAGAACGTCGTGTACAGCGACGCCAGCTGGTACAGGTACGCCGTCATCTTGTGCGGGGCGTACTCCCTCGCCGCCTCCGTCACCGTCTCCGCGAACGCGTCCAGGTGCAGGCCCAGGGCCCGCTCGGCCGCGTGCAGCTCCAGCTCCGGGTGTGCGGCGGGCCGCACCTCGCCGGCCTTGCGCAGGATGGACTGGATCCGGGCGTAGGCGTACTGCAGGTAGACCGACGTGTCGCCGTTGAGCGAGACCATCTGGTCCAGGTCGAACTTGTAGTCCCGGTTGGCCGACGTCGACAGGTCCGCGTACTTCACCGCGCCGACCCCCACCTGGGCGCCCCGCTCGGCGATCTCCTCCTCGGAGAGGTCCTGGGCCTTCTCCCGGACCACCGCCGAGGCACGGTCGATCGCCTCGTCCAGCAGGTCCACCAGACGGACCGTCTCGCCCTCACGGGTCTTGAACGGCTTGCCGTCCTTGCCGAGGACCGTGCCGAAGGCCAGCTGGTACGCCTTCACGTCGTCGTTGAGCCAGCCCGCCTTGCGGGCCGTCTCGAAGACCATCTTGAAGTGCAGCGACTGGCGGGCGTCCACCACGTAGATCAGGGAGTCGGCCTTCAGGTTGAAGACGCGGTCCCGGATCGCCGACAGGTCCGTCGCCGCGTAGCCGTAACCGCCGTCCGACTTCTGCACGATCAGGGGGACCGGCTTGCCGTCGGGTCCCTTGATGTCGTCGAAGAACACGCACAGCGCGCCCTCCGAGCGGACCGCGACACCGGACTCCTCCAGCAGGCGGCAGGTCTCGGCGAGCATGTCGTTGTAGCCGGACTCGCCGACGATGTCGGCGTCGCGGATCTCCATGTCCAGCTTCTCGAAGACGGAGAAGAAGTAGATCTTCGACTCGTCGACGAACTTCTGCCACATGGCGAGGGTCTTCTCGTCGCCCGCCTGGAGGTCCACCACCCGGCGCCGGGCGCGCGTCTTGAACTCCTCGTCGGAGTCGAACAGCTTGCGGGAGGCCTTGTAGAGACGGTCGAGGTTCGACATCGCCTCCTCGCCGGACACCTCGGCCGAGTCGTGGTCCAGCTCGTGCGGGTGCTCGTCCAGGTACTGGATGAGCATGCCGAACTGGGTGCCCCAGTCGCCGATGTGGTGCCGCCGGACCACGTTCTCGCCGGTGAACTCCAGCAGCTGCACCACCGCGTCACCGATCACCGCGGACCGCAGGTGACCGACGTGCATCTCCTTCGCCACGTTCGGCTGCGCGTAGTCGATCACCGTCGTGCCCGGGTGCTCCGCCGGGGGCACGCCGAGGCGGCCCGTGTCGTCCGCGTACCGCGCGGACAGGTTCTCGGTGATCGCCCGGTCGGAGACGGTGATGTTGAGGAAGCCGGGGCCGGACACCTCGATGTCCCGGAGCAGCTCGCCCGACTCCACCTGCGCGACGACCCGGGTCGCCAGCTCCCGCGGGTTGGCCTTCTCCTTCTTGGCGAGGGCCAGGATCCCGTTGGCCTGGAAGTCCGCCCGGTCGCTTCGTCGCAGCAGCGGGTCCGCGGAGCCGGCCTGCGGCAGAGCTGCCGACAGGGCCGCCGCGAGGCGCTGGTGGACGGAGTCGCTGAGGGACGTGACCGAGGCCATGGGCGAGGGTGCCGTTCTCCTAGGGGAAATCGATGGACCCGGCCAGTATCCCACGGGGGTAAAGCCGTTTTTCCGGGCGCGAGCCGGTCTGGGACAATGGGGCGGTCAGCCGTGCGACCGTACCGGCTGCCCGATGCAGAAAGAAGGACGTGCCGATCGTGGCTCAGAGCACCGAGACCACCGACTGGGTCTCCCGTTTCGCGGATGAGGTCATCGAGGAGTCGGAGCGCCGGGCCCCGGGCAAACCCGTCGTCGTCGCGTCCGGCCTCTCCCCGTCGGGCCCCATCCACCTCGGCAACCTCCGCGAGGTCATGACCCCGCACCTCGTCGCCGACGAGATCCGCCGCCGGGGCCACCAGGTGCGCCACCTGATCTCCTGGGACGACTACGACCGCTACCGCAAGGTGCCCGAGGGCATCCCCGGTGTCGACAAGGCGGAGTGGACCGAGCACATCGGCAAGCCGCTGACGTCCGTGCCCGCGCCGAAGGGCTCCGCGCACCCGAACTGGGCCGAGCACTTCAAGGCCGCGATGATCGAGTCGCTGGCCGAGCTCGGCGTGGAGTTCGACGGGATCAGCCAGACCCAGCAGTACACCTCCGGCGCGTACCGCGAGCAGATCCTGCACGCCATGAAGCACCGCGGTGACATCGACGCCATCCTCGACCAGTACCGCACCAAGAAGGCCCCGGCCAAGAAGCAGCAGGGGCAGAAGCCGGTCGACGAGGCCGAGCTGGAGGCCGCCGAGGGCTCCGGCGCGGCCGCCGAGGACGACGGCAGCTCCGGCTCCGCCGGCTACTTCCCGTACAAGCCGTACTGCGGCAACTGCGAGAAGGACCTCACCACCGTCACGTCCTACGACGACGACTCCACCGAGCTCACCTACGCCTGCACCGCGTGCGGCTTCTCGGAGACGGTCCGGCTGAACGAGTTCACTCGCGGCAAGCTGGTCTGGAAGGTCGACTGGCCCATGCGGTGGGCCTACGAGGGCGTGATCTTCGAGCCCTCCGGCGTCGACCACTCCTCGCCCGGCTCGTCGTTCCAGGTCGGCGGGCAGATCGTCGGCATCTTCGGCGGCAAGCAGCCCATCGGCCCCATGTACGCCTTCGTCGGCATCTCCGGCATGGCCAAGATGTCCTCCTCCAAGGGCGGTGTGCCCACCCCGGCCGACGCCCTGCAGATCATGGAGCCGCAGCTGCTGCGCTGGCTCTACGCCCGCCGCCGCCCCAACCAGTCCTTCAAGGTCGCCTTCGACCAGGAGATCCAGCGGCTCTACGACGAGTGGGACCGGCTCGACGCCAAGGTCGCCGACGGCAGCGCCCTGCCGGCCGACGTGGCCGCGCACTCCCGCGCGGTGCGCACCGCCGCCGGCGAGCTGCCCCGCACGCCCCGGCCGCTGCCGTACCGGACGCTCGCGTCCGTCGCGGACATCACCGCCGGGCACGAGGACCAGGCGCTGCGCATCCTCAGCGAACTCGACCCGGACCAGCCGCTGACCTCGCTCGACGAGGCCCGCCCGCGCTACGACAAGGCCGAGGCCTGGATCAACACGCACGTCCCCGCCGACCAGCGCACCATCGTGCGCGACGAGCCCGACGCCGAGCTGCTGAAGTCGCTCGACGAGCAGGGCCGCGCCTCGCTGCGGCTGCTGCTCGACGGACTCGCCGACCACTGGTCGCTCGACGGGCTGACCCACCTCGTCTACGGCGTGCCCAAGGTGCAGGCCGGCTTCTCCGCCGATGCCACGCCGAAGGAACTGCCGCCGGAGATCAAGACCGCCCAGCGGTCCTTCTTCGCGCTGCTGTACCACCTGCTGGTCGGCCGGGACACCGGGCCGCGGCTGCCCACGCTGCTGCTCGCGGTGGGCCAGGACCGGGTGCGGGCCCTGCTCGGGGAGTAGGCACGCGGACGGAGCACAACGGCGGATGAGGGGCCCTCGCACGAGGGCCCCTCATCCGCCGTTCCGTTCTCCTGCGTCGCCGTCAGGCGATGTGGTCCTCCTCCAGCTCCGCCGAGTGGCGCTTCTGGAAACGCTCCACGAGGGACTTCAGCTCACCGGGGCTCAGCGTCGTGCCGTAGGTGGCCTGGATGTTGTCGCCCAGCGCCCGGGGAGTGGGGTAGCTGCCGTCGATCGACTGGCGGAACACCTGGTAGTACGCCTCCTCGTCCGGCTCCGGGGCCGGGGGCGTGCCACCGCCCTCGCCGAGCTCGCGCGTGCGGTTCGGACCCACCGGGATCGGGAAGCTGCCGGTGTCCTCGGGGGACGGCGGCTCACGGTCGTACTCGGGCTGGTACTGCTCGGCCTCCTGCTGCTCCGCGATCCACTGCGCGTAGTGCTCGGCCGGGTCGTAGTTCGGGTCGTAGCCGCCCTGGTACTCGACGTCGCGCGGGGTGTTGAACCACGGGCTCTGGTCCGGCTCGGCGTCCTGGTCCGGGTACTGCGCCTCGGGGCTGCTGTCGAGCTCCAGGCGCTGCTCGCCGGAGGGCGCCGCCCGGCGCGGCTCGGGGGCCGGGCCCGCCGTACGGCGGCCCGCCGTCACCTCCGTCTGCTGCGGGGGCGGCGGGATCAGCGCCGGCTCGATGCCCGCCGCCGCCAGCCCCGCCGGGGCCGTCTCCGCCAGCGGCACGCCGTAGCGCGCCAGCCGCAGCGGCATCAGCGACTCCACCGGCGCCTTCCTGCGCCAGGACCGCCCGAAGCGGGACCGCAGCCGCGCCTGGTACACCAGGCGTTCCTGCTCCAGCTTGATCACCTGCTCGTAGGAGCGCAGCTCCCAGAGCTTCATACGGCGCCACAGCAGGAACGTCGGGACGGGCGAGAGCATCCAGCGGGTGAGGCGGACGCCCTCCATGTGCTTGTCGGCCGTGATGTCGGCGATGCGGCCGATCGCGTGCCGGGCCGCCTCGACCGAGACGACGAACAGGATCGGGATCACCCCGTGCATGCCCACGCCGAGCGGATCCGGCCAGGCCGCGGCGCCGTTGAAGGCGATCGTGGCCGCCGTCAGCAGCCAGGCCGTCTGACGCAGCAGGGGGAACGGGATCCTGATCCACGTCAGGAGCAGGTCCAGGGCCAGCAGGACGCAGATGCCCGCGTCGATGCCGATCGGGAAGACGTAGGAGAAGTCCCCGAAGCCCTTCTTCAGGGCCAACTCGCGGACCGCCGCGTACGAACCGGCGAAGCCGATGCCGGCGATGATCACGGCACCGGCCACGACCACGCCGATGAGAACGCGGTGCATCCGAGTCAGTTGCAGTGGCGCGGCCACCCGTACTCCCCTCCCCTTGCGAGTTGTTGCGCGCAACAGGGTGGCACATGCGTACGGAGAACGGGTGGCCGGATCCCGTCGGGCTTGTTCGGCTCCGCTACGCGGCCTTCTTGGACGGCGACTTCGACGCCGCCTTCGACGGCTCGTCCGAGGCGTCACCGGAGGCCGGCTTCGACGCCGACTCGGACGGGGACTTCGACGGGGACTTCGAGGCGGACTTCGACGGGGAGCCGCTCGCCTTGCCGCCACCCGCGCCGTTGGCCTCGGACACCGCGGCGACGGCCTCCTTCGCGGCCTTCTTCGCGTCCTTCAGCAGGTCGTCGGCGCTCGGCGTCTTGTCGCCCGCCAGGCCCGCGCCGTTGTAGTCGAGCGTGACGACCACGTTCTCCACGCGCGCCACGATCGTCTGCTGCTTGAAGGTGCCTTCCTTCTTCTTCAGGTCGTAGTGGACCGCCGTCGCCTGGTCACCCGTCCCGGACACCGGCTCCGACTTCACGCCCTTGGCGCCCTCCACGGCCTGCACGTCCTGGACCTGCTTCGCGTAGTACTCCTGCGCCAGCTTGTCGGCCGCGCCGCGGGTGACGTCCGACTCGAAGCGCAGCATCGACACGTTCAGCCAGCGGAACTGCGAGCCCTTCACGCCGTTGTTGTCGAGGCTGTTCCAGGAGCAGCTGGCACGCGTCGAAATGTCGTCCGACTTGCCCTCCTTGCCCGACTTGCTCTCCGGGACGAGGTCCTCCAGCGTCTTCTTCGACAACGCCTTGCACGGCTCCGGAAGCTTGCCGTACGCCGCCGCCTCCACGGTCGGCGACGGGCTCGCGGACGCCGACGCGGCGGCCTTCTCGGCCTTGTCCGTGCTCTCGCCGGAGCCGGAGTCCGAGGAGCAGCCGGCGGCGACCAGCATCACGGGGACGGCGGCCGCGCAGACAAGGACGCGGCCCAGGCGCTTCGCTCGCTGCTCTCGCTCTTCTCGCTGTGCTCGTCGCTGCATGGTTCCTTCACTCATGACGCTCGTGGTTCCCTGCGGTCGGAACGGGTCCGAGTGGTCACCGTACGCGGTGAGGCAGCGGTGTGTTCTTCCTTCGGCTGCTTTGCGGGCACCCGTGAAGGGGCCGTGAAAGGGCCTCAGCCGCTCAGCGAATCCGCCAGCCGGGAGGCCAGTTTCTGGGCCCTGTCCTGCATTTCCTTGCTGTCCGGGACCACGCCCACGGTCGCCGGCTGCTCCGCGTACTCGATGGTCACGATGACGTTGGACGTGCGGAACGCCACAGTCACCGTCCGCTGCTTGGCGGTCGAACCGGAACTGCTCAGCTCGTCGTCGAGGAACGCCTCGTCGCCCAGGTCCTCCAGCACGCGCGGCCGCAGCTCCGTCGGGGTCGTGGACGGGGACGCCGGGGGCGAGGAGGAGCCGGACGGGGACGGGGAGCCGCTCGGGGCCTCGGAGGAACCGCCCGCCGGGGTGCTGCCCGCGACGGCCGACTCCGTCGTGGTCGGCTCGGGCAGGTGGGCCGCCGCCTCCTGCTCCGCGAACAGCTGCTCGGCCTGGCTGTCGTCGCTGACGGCGTTGTCGTAGGAGACGACCCGCTCGAAGTCCACGAGCAGGTGGTCCGTGGCGTCCCGGGAGTCGACCTTCCAGCGGCAGCCGACCTTGCGGTCGGTGTCGAACGTCGTCGTGGGCGCGCCCTCGTAGGCCCGCTCGCGCTGCTCCTCGTCGCCGATCTGCCGGATGCCGGGCAGGAGTTCGTCGAGGGTGCCCTCGCCGACCGCGGTGCACGGCTCGGGCAGTGTGCGGTAGCGGCCGGGCTCGGCGGCGGGTGACGCCGTGCCGGTGTCGCCCGGGTTGGAGTCGTCCGTGGTGCCGCCGTCGCCCGAACCGCCGGTGCAGCCGGCCAGCAGCACCGCGAGGAGCGCGGCGATACCGGACGCGTACGCCTTCCGTTGCACGTGGTGGCTCCTCTCGACGCGGAAATCGGCTTGCCGCCGTGGGGCGGCCGATGAACACAATGTGTATCGCACGCACTGCCGTGGACGCCGGTCCGGAATCCCTTTCGTCGACCTTGGCTCCGGTATTTGCTCTTGAAGACTTCTGTTCGTTTACGGGGGATTGGGGACGTTATGTCGTATGTAGAGATGCCTGGTGCGAAGGTACCGATCCGGATGTGGGCCGACCCGGCCACGGTGGAGGACGGCGCGCTCCAGCAGCTCCGCAACGTCGCCACGCTGCCGTGGATCAAGGGCCTGGCCGTCATGCCCGACGTGCACTACGGCAAGGGCGCGACGGTCGGCTCGGTCATCGCCATGCAGGGCGCGGTGTGCCCGGCGGCGGTCGGCGTCGACATCGGCTGCGGGATGTCGGCGGTCAAGACGTCCCTGACGGCCAACGACCTGCCCGGCGACCTGTCCCGCCTGCGTTCCCGGATCGAGCAGGTGATCCCGGTGGGCCGCGGCATGCACGACGACCCGGTCGACCCCGGACGCCTGCACGGCTTCGGCACGGCCGGGTGGGACGACTTCTGGGGGCGGTTCGACGGGGTGGCGGATGCGGTCAAGTTCCGTGAGGAGCGCGCTGCCAAGCAGATGGGGACGCTTGGATCCGGCAATCACTACATAGAACTGCTGTTCGATGACGAGGGGTCGGTGTGGCTGATCCTGCACTCCGGTTCCCGCAACATCGGCAAGGAACTGGCCGAGCATCACATCGGCGTGGCCCGGAAGCTTCCGCACAACCAGGGTCTGGTCGACCGGGACCTGGCCGTCTTCGTCGCGGACACCCCGCAGATGGCGGCTTACCGCAACGACCTGTTCTGGGCGCAGGAGTACGCCAAGTACAACCGCTCGATCATGATGGCGTTCCTCAAGGACGTGATCCGCAAGGAGTTCAAGAAGGCCAGACCGACGTTCGAGCCGGAGATCTCCTGCCACCACAACTACGTGGCGGAGGAGCGGTACGAGGGCATGGACCTGCTCGTGACCCGCAAGGGCGCGATCCGGGCGGGCTCCGGCGAGTACGGGATCATTCCCGGCTCCATGGGCGCCAGTTCCTACATAGTGAAGGGCCTGGGCAACGAAAAGGCCTTCAACTCGGCTTCGCACGGAGCCGGCCGGCGTATGAGCCGGAGCGCGGCGAAGCGGCGCTTCACGGTCAAGGACCTCGAGGACCAGACGCGGGGAGTGGAGTGCCGTAAGGACTCCGGTGTGCTCGACGAGATTCCCGGCGCCTACAAGAACATCGAGCAGGTCATGAGTCAGCAGGGCGACCTTGTCCAGGTCGTGGCGAAGCTGAAGCAGTTCGTGTGCGTGAAGGGCTGACCGAAGACGCCCCCGGTGTGCACCGGGGGCGTCTTCTGCCTCATCGCTGGTCGGCCGGCAGCGGAAGCCTCTTGGTCTGCAGACGCCACAGGCGGATGCAGCAGCTCTTCTCGGTCCGGCCCAGTTCCTTGGCGGCCTGGACGTGATCGCCTAGCCGCAGCAGTGCGCGGTCCTCATCGTCTGACCAGCGGCGGCACTCGGGAGCAACCCTCATGTCCGCCGGGCGCATCCATGCCGATAGCGAGGCGGCCGCGAGGTTCTTGCGCTCCAGCGCCAAGCAGTCCTCGTAGTAGAGATCTGCTGCCAGCCTCTGGGCGTTCTCCTTCGTGTAGAGGACGTTGTAGATGCCGTCTCGTGCGTTGCGGCGGAGCGTGCGTTCAGCCCCCGTGACCTGCTCCGCGTAGGAGCACAGAAAGGTACCGATCGCGGTGCTGGCGGTGGTCAAGGAGACGAAGGGCAAGCCTTGCCCGGTGTAGCCCACTGATCCGTCGGCATCGATGATCCCTCGGACGTAGTCGCGGGCTGAGAATGCGCCGGGAGGCGGGGCGATCGTCTGCGACTTGCGGCCGTAGGGAAGGCCGAGGGCGTTGATCGTGGTTCGTGCCTCAAGGGAGCACAGGCGCCAGATCACCGACGTGTGCACAGCACTGAAGTTCGTGGATCGCGTGCGTTCGGTGATGCTGCTGTAATACGGCGTCAGCTCTTGGAACTTGTGCAGAAGGGCGACGTCTCGGGCGTTGATCTCGACGGCCAGACGGCCCCTCTGGCCTGCCCCCTGGGACAGATGCCCGTCCGCCTGTAAGAAGCCGAACATGTACGCGTACTCGGGGACCTTGAGGTCCATGAAGCGGTGAGCACTAGGCTCGCGGTCAGCCACGGGGAAGCCTCTACTTCCTTGTCGGCGAGGCCCTCGGTCGGGATGCCGGTCCCGGCCGGGGGCCGTCGTGTGAACCATGTGGCGCGAGCCTAGATCGGCAGTTCACATGCCGTTCGGGCGATCGAGGATGTTCACCGCTGTGGGTTATGCCTCCCGGTGGACCTTCGTGTTCGAGGCCTGGGCTCGGGGGCGGACCACCAGGAGGTCGATGTTGACGTGGGCGGGGCGGGTGACCGCCCAGGTGATCGTGTCGGCCACGTCGTCGGCGGTGAGGGGGGCGGCGACGCCCTCGTAGACCTTCGCCGCCTTCTCCTCGTCGCCGCCGAAGCGGGTCAGGGCGAACTCGTCCGTCCTGACCATGCCGGGGGCGATCTCGATGACGCGGACCGGCTGTCCGACGATCTCCAGGCGGAGGGTCTCGGCCAGCACGTGGGCGCCGTGCTTGGCGGCGACGTAGCCGGCGCCGCCCTCGTAGGTGGCGTGGCCCGCGGTGGAGGAGACGACCACGACCGTGCCGTCGCCGCTCGCGATCAGCTTGGGCAGCAGGGCCTGGGTGAGGTTGAGCGTGCCGATGACGTTCGTCTCGTACATCTGCCGCCAGTCGGCCGGGTCGCCGGTCGCGACCGGGTCGGCGCCGAGCGCTCCGCCCGCGTTGTTCACCAGGACGCCGATGGTCCGGAAGGCCGTGGCGAACTCGTCGACGGCCGCGCGGTCGGTGACGTCCAGCGGGTAGGCCGTGGCCTGGTGGCCCGCCGCGGTGATCTCCTCGGCCAGGGCCTCGATGCGGTCCTTGCGGCGCGCGGTGAGGACCACGCGGTAGCCCGCGGCGGCGAGTCGGCGTGCCGTGGCGGCGCCGATGCCGCTGCTCGCACCGGTGACGACGGCGATGCGGGAGGCTGCGGGCGGGACGGCGGTGGCCATGGGAGCTCCTCGGGTGGGTGGGCCGGCCGGCTGGTGCGCCGGGCTCGCGGCCAGGATAGAAGGGGCCCGCGGTGGGAGAATGAGGGCGGGTGATCCCCTGTTTCCCTGGAGGTGGATCATGGGTGAGGCACGTGAGGTCATGGACCGGCTCACGGACGCGGTCACCACGCACGCCGATCTGAAGGTCGTCGCCGACCTGTACGCCGAGGACGCGGTCGCCTTCACCCCCGACGAGGGCGAGCTGCGCGGGCGTGACGCCATCGTCGCGTACTGGAGGACGATGACGGAGGCGGTTCCCGACGCGACGTTCCGGACGCTGCACTCCTACGAGGCCGGGGACACGGCCATCGACGAGGGGATCTACAGCGGGCGGAACACGGGGCCGCTGGAGCTGCCGAACGGGGAGACGCTGCCTCCGACGCAGAAGGAGGTGCGGATCCGCGGGGTGGACATCGCCACCGTGAAGGACGGGCGGATCGTGGACTACCGGCTCTACTTCGACGAGATGGACTTCCTGGGGCAGCTGGGTCTGCTGCCCGACGAGCCGTTCTGAGCCCCGCTCGGGGCGGGGCCGCGGTCAGTTCCCTCGTGGGGCGTACATGATGACGGCCATGCCCGCGAGGCAGATCAGCGCGCCCGCGACGTCCCAGCGGTCGGGGCGGTAGCCGTCGGCGACGACGCCCCACAGGAGCGAACCGGCGACGAAGATCCCGCCGTAGGCGGCGAGGACGCGGCCGAAGTGGGCGTCGGGCTGGAAGGTCGCGACGAATCCGTAGGCGCCGAGCGCGAGGACGCCGCCGGCCGCCCAGAGCCAGCCCTTGTGCTCGCGCACGCCCTGCCAGACCAGCCAGGCGCCGCCGATCTCCAGCAGCGCGGCGAGGACGAAGAGGGTGGCGGAGCGCAGCACGGACATGGCGGTCAGCTTCGCATGCCCGGGCGCACGCGGGGCCCGGGGTCAGGCGTCGGCGTTCTCGGCGTCGTAGCGCTCCCGGGCGTCCCTGACCTCGTCGAAGTGGGTCTCCGCCCAGTCCTTCACGGCGGTCAGCAGCAGGGCCAGGTTGCTGCCGAGCGGGGTGAGTTCGTAGTCGACGCGGACGGGGACGGACGGGGTGACGCTGCGGGTGAGGATGCCGTCGCGTTCCAGCGAGCGCAGGGTCTGGGTGAGCATCTTGGGGCTGACGCCGGCGATCTTGCGGCCGAGGTCGCTGTAGCGCAGGGGGCCGGGGGCGAGCGCGGAGACGACGAGGCTGACCCACTTGTCGCTGATGCGGTCCAGGAGCTGGTTGGTGGGGCAGCTCCTGAGGAAGGCGTCGTACTCGACGCGGGCCTGTTCGCGCCGCTGGGCCGCGGTCATGGTCGCCATGGCTCACCTCCGGGGTAGGTACGCACTCCCAGGTAACTACTTACTGCTGGATAGTAACTCTTCCTAGGGTTGCGGTCAGTGGCCGGGAGGAGATCCCGGTACCGACCAGTCAAGGGGAGTCGCTGTGCGTGCGGTCGTGGTGAACGCGTTCGGTGGGCCGGAGGCCGTGGAGGTCGTGCGGACGGAGGTGCCGGAGCCGGGTGCCCGGCAGGTGCGGATCAAGGTGGCGGCGGCCGGGCTGAACCCGGTGGACGCCGGGGTGCGGGCCGGGGTCTTCGGGGGTGCGGGGAAGCGGATCGGGCTGGGCTGGGACGTCGCCGGGAGGGTGGACGCGGTGGGCGTGGCCGGCTCGTGGCGAGTCGGGGACGAGGTGGTGGCGCTCGACTACGGCATGGTCAAGCCGCTGGGCACCCATGCCGAGTACGTCGTCGTGGACACGGACGCCGTGGCGCCGGCGCCGGCCTCGGTGGACGCCGTGCACGCGGCGACGCTGCCGCTGAACGCGCTGACCGCGGCGCAGGCCCTGGACCTGCTGGAGCTGGAGCCGGGGCAGTCGCTGCTGGTGACCGGGGCGGCGGGGGCGGTCGGCGGGTACGCGGTCCGGCTGGCCGCGCACCGGGGCATACCGGTGACCGGGCTGGCCCGGGCGGCGGACGAGGGGTTCGTACGGTCCCTCGGGGCCGGGCATGCCACGGGTGACACGGTCGCGGACCGGGGCTTCGACGCGGTGCTGGACGCCGCGGTGCTCGGTGAGCCGGCCCTGGCGTGGGTGCGCGACGGGGGCCGGTACCTCGGTGTCATCCCGCAGGCCGAGCCGGCCTCGGTGCGGGGGGTGCGGACCGGTGCGGTCGAGGTGAGCGCGGACGGGGCGCGACTGGCGGAGCTGGTGCGGCTGGTCGACGAGGGGGTGCTGGAGACGCGCGTGGCGCAGACGTTCGCCCTGGACGACGCCGCGAAGGCGCATGCGCGGCTGGACGAGGGCGGGCTGCGCGGACGCCTGGTGCTGGTGCCCTGAGCGCACGGCGCGCAGCACGGCCCCTGCCGCCGGGGGCGGGGGCGGGGGCGGCGCGGGGCGCCGCCGAGCGGTCGGGGGCGGTGGGCGTGGGGCATGCGGAGCATGGGCGTGCGGGGCGTCGCAAGGCTGGTGGAGAGGCGGGTCGCCTCCCGGTCCCCACCGGAGTCGCCGCCGAGCGGGCGGGGAGTGCGGTGGTCAGAAGGCTGGGGGAAGGGGCCGGGTCGGTCGGGTCCGTCGGGGCCGTCAGCGTGTTGTGGTCGCCTCCGCCGCGTAGGCCGTCGGGGGGACTCCCACCGTCGCCGTGAAGTCGCGGACCAGGTGGGCCTGGTCGGCGTAGCCGAGGTCGGCGGCGAGGGTGGCCCAGTCGACGTCGGTGCGGGTGCCGGCCTGTTCCAGGGCCTCGTGGATGCGGTAGCGGAGGAGGATCCACTTGGGGCTGACGCCGACCTGGGCCGCGAAGAGCCGTTGCAGTGCCCGTACGGACAGGCCCTGCGCGCGGGCGAAGTCGCTGACGCGGCGCACGGTGCGGTCGGCGCGGATCCGCCGGACCAGGTCGATCGCGAGGTCGGCCTGGGGGTCGGGGGCGCAGGGCAGGGAGAGCAGGAAGGCGTCGAGGGCGGCCACCCGGGCGCGGTCGCCGGCGCCGGTGACGATCGCGCGGATCGTGTCGTCGGTGATCTGCGGGAACACCTCGCGGGCGGGCAGGGCGCGGCCCGTCCACCGGGTCGCCGGTGCCCCGGGCGTGTAGGGCCGGAAGCCGCCCGGGTGGAACTTCACCCCGCAGACCCGGCCCCGGCCGGTCAGTTTCCTGGTGTAGAGCCCGAGGGCGACGCCGGTGACCTCGGCGTAGGGCGGTCCTTCGTCCTCGTCCCACTGGAAGGTCAGGTTGACGGACGGGTGCGGGACGATGTGCGAGGCGTAGGGCGCGGGCAGGTCCCAGTCGATCAGCCAGTACCACTCGACGTACCGGCGCAGCGGCTCGGCGGGCTCGTGGCGGCGGAACCGCACGCGGCTGAGCAGCCCGGACGGGTCGACGATCCCGCGGGTGTCGCGACGGGGTGCCTCCATGGCCGGATCGTACGTCGCGTTTCTTCAAGAAGGGCGGCCCCGGTCCTTTCTACGGTCGGGGCATGGACACGAACCACGTGCGGACGTACGGAATCGGTGAACTGCTGGAGCTGGCCCGGGAGCGGGCGGTGCCGGTGGTGCGGGGCATCGGGGACGGGGTGCTCACGGCTCGCACACCCTGTGCCGAGTACGACGTGAAGGCCCTGGTCAATCACCTGTTCCAGGTGATCGTGCAGTTCCAGCGGCTGGCCGTGAAGGAGGCGGCGGACTTCGGTGAGCCGGCCGACGTGGTCTCCGCGGGCCCCGACTGGCGCGAGCGGCTGGCGCGGGAGGCGGAGCGGCTGGTGGCGGCCTGGTCGGCGCCCGGTGCCGAGCAGGGCACGACCGGCGGGATGGGCATGCCGGCGCGGCTGGTCGGCTCGATGGCACTGCTCGATCTGACGGTGCACGTGTGGGACCTGGCGCGGGCGACGGGCCAGGACGACCCGGGTGCCGACGAGGCGGTGGTGGCGGAGCTGGCCGGCGCGGTGGACGAGCTGGCGCCGACGGCCCGGAGGATGGGCGTCTTCGGGGAGCCGGTGCCCGAGGCCGAGGGCGCGTCGGCGTTCGAGCGGCTGCTGGCGCGCACGGGCAGGAATCCGGCCTGGGAACAATCCGGGGTGTGACGGCGCTCTCCAGGTATGGTTGAACAGTAAACAACCTGGAGGGTGAGCGACCATGCAGTTCGGGATCTTCAGCGTCGGGGACGTCACCCCCGACCCGACCACCGGCCGGACGCCGACCGAGCGCGAGCGGATCAAGGCCATGGTCGCGATCGCGCTGAAGGCCGAGGAGGTGGGCCTGGACGTCTTCGCGACGGGGGAGCACCACAACCCGCCGTTCGTGCCGTCCTCCCCGACCACGATGCTCGGCTACATCGCCGCCCGTACCGAGCGCCTGATCCTGTCCACGGCCACCACCCTCATCACCACCAACGACCCGGTGAAGATCGCCGAGGACTACGCGATGCTCCAGCACCTGGCCGACGGCCGGGTGGACCTGATGATGGGCCGCGGCAACACCGGGCCGGTCTACCCCTGGTTCGGGCAGGACATCCGCCAGGGCATCAACCTCGCCCTGGAGAACTACGCCCTGCTGCGGCGGCTGTGGCGCGAGGACGTCGTGGACTGGGAGGGGACGTTCCGCACCCCGCTGCAGGGCTTCACCTCCACGCCCCGCCCGCTGGACGGCGTGCCGCCGTTCGTCTGGCACGGCTCGATCCGCTCCCCGGAGATCGCCGAGCAGGCCGCCTTCTACGGCGACGGCTTCTTCCACAACAACATCTTCTGGCCGGCCGACCACACCAGGCGCATGGTCGAGCTGTACCGGGAGCGCTACGCGCACCACGGCCACGGCACGCCCGAGCAGGCGATCGTCGGGCTCGGCGGGCACGTGTTCATGCGCCGGAACGCGCAGGACGCGGTGCGCGAGTTCCGCCCGTACTTCGACGTCGCACCCGTCTACGGGCACGGGCCCTCGCTGGAGGACTTCATGGACCAGACGCCGCTGACCGTCGGCTCGCCGCAGCAGGTGATCGAGAAGACGCTGGCCTTCCGCGACTACGCCGGCGACTACCAGCGCCAGCTGTTCCTGATCGACCACGCCGGGCTGCCCCTGAAGACCGTGCTGGAGCAGATCGACCTGCTGGGCGAGGAGGTCGTACCGGTGCTGCGCAAGGAGTTCGCCGTCGGCCGCCCGGCGCACGTGCCGGACGCCCCGACGCACGCCACCCGCCTCGCCGGAACCCGGCGGTGAGGACACGGCGGGCACCGGCGGGCACCCCGCCCGGGGCGCCGTGTCCCCTGGTGAGAGGGCAGTAAGAAGGACGCCCCGGCGCAGCTCATCCGGCCCCGCCGGCCCGGCGGCGGGGCACACTGGACGCGTGCCCCACACCGTGCTGCTCGCCGAAGACGACCGCGCCATCCGCAACGCCCTGGAGCGCGCCCTGACCCTGGAGGGCTACCAGGTCATGGCCGTCGCCGACGGAGTCGAGGCACTGGCGCAGGCCCACCGCCACCGCCCGGACGTCCTCGTCCTGGACGTGATGATGCCCGGCATCGACGGCCTCCAGGTGTGCCGGGTGCTGCGCGCCGAGGGCGACCGCACGCCGGTGCTGATGCTGACGGCGCTCGTGGAGACCGCCGACCGGATCGCGGGGCTGGACGCGGGCGCCGACGACTACGTGGTGAAGCCCTTCGACGTGGAGGAGGTCTTCGCCCGGCTGCGGGCCCTGCTGCGCCGCACCAGCCCGGTCGCCGCCGTGAGCGCCCCCGCGCCCGCCGAGGCACCCCGGCCGGTGCCCGAGCGGTTCGTCGAGGCCGCCGGCATCCGCATGGACCCGCAGGCCCGCCGCGCCTGGCGGGGCGCGCGCGAGCTGGAGCTGACCCGCACCGAGTTCGAACTGCTCGAACTGCTGGTCCGCAACGCGGGCATCGTCCTGGACCACTCCATGATCTACGACCGCATCTGGGGCTACGACTTCGGTCCCGGCTCGAAGAACCTCGCCGTCTACGTCGGCTATCTGCGCCGCAAGCTCGACGAGCCGGACGCGCCGCAGCTGATCCACACGGTGCGCGGCGTGGGTTACGTGCTGCGGGAGGACTGAGTGCGCCGCCCCGGCCGCCCGGGCCGGCTGCCGGCCGGACGCCGGCCGAAGCTGGTCTCGCTGCGCACCACCTTCGCGGTGTCGTTCGCGGCGGTGACGGCGGCCGTGACGATCCTGGTCGGCATCCTGTCCTACAGCGCGGCCGCGCGGCTGGTGCGGGTCGACCAGCAGACCGTCTTCGACGAGGTCGTGCAGGACCTGCGGGACGAGGTCAGCGAGAACCGGATGACGCCCGGCGACTTCTCCTCCGCCTCGCCGGGCCACGACCTGGTGCGGCCCGCCCGCACGGACGTGCAGGTGCTGGGCCCGGACGGGCGGATCGTCGACCCGGGCAGCCCGGGGCTGCCGGTCGTCCGGGCCGACGTACGGATCGCCGCGGCGGCCGACTCCGGCCGGGTGGTGCAGCACAAGGACGTCGACGTCGGCGACGACGTCTACCGCGTCGCGACCGTCTCCCTCGGCGACGGCCGGGGGGCCGTGCAGGTCGCGCAGGAGTTCAGCGATGTCGAGGACCTGCTGCGGGCACTGCAGCGGCGCACGCTCGTGCTGGTGGCCGCGGTGGTGCTCGGCGCCGGGCTGTTCGGCTGGTGGCTGGCGAGGCGGATCACCCGCCGGCTGGTCGTCCTCACCGACGCCGCCGAGGACGTCGCCCGCACCCGCCGCCTCGGCATCCAGGTGCCCGTGGCCGGACACGACGAGGTCGGGCGGCTGGGCCGGGCCTTCGACCGCATGCTGGGCCGGCTCGCCCAGTCCGAGGAGGACCAGCGCCGCCTGGTCCAGGACGCAGGCCACGAGCTGCGGACGCCGCTGACCTCCCTGCGCACCAACATCTCCCTGCTGCGCCGCATCGACGAACTCCCGCCCGCCACCCGCGAGGAACTGGTCGCCGACCTCGGGCAGGAGGCCCGTGAGCTGACCGACCTGGTCAACGAGCTCGTCGACCTCGCGGCCGGGCAGTCCGACAGCGAACCGCCGCGCAGGGTGGACCTCGCCGACCTCGCGGAGGAGGTCGCGGCCCTCGCCCGGCGCCGCAGCGGCCGGCGGATCCTGCTGCGCGCCGCCGGCGACACCACGACCGACGGGCGGCCCGGGATGCTGACCCGGGCGCTGTCCAACCTCGTCGAGAACGCCGTCAAGTTCGACCAGGGCGGCACGGCCCCCATCGAGATCGTCGTCGCCGGGCCCGCCCGGCCCGGCGCGATCCGCGTCGAGGTCCTCGACCGGGGCCCCGGCATCGCCGACGGCGACCTGGACCGCGTCTTCGACCGCTTCTACCGCGCCGCCGACGCCCGTTCCCTGCCGGGTTCCGGCCTGGGCCTGTCCATCGTGCGGGAGGTGGCCCTCGCGCACGGAGGCGCGCCGTTCGCCCTGCGCAGGGACGGAGGCGGAACGGTGATCGGCTTCACGGTCGGCGGCGGCATCCCGGAAGCCTGACCTCCACCACTCCGCCACGGCCGCCGGGCCCTCGCCGGCCGCACGGCCGTTTCCCCGCACGGGTGTTCATGGAGGGCCCCGGCTGAGCAGATATCCGGGGCGGGGCCGTGAGCGTCGCGGCCCGGGCGAGGGGAGGACCGGCAGCGTGCTGAGTGACGAGGAGGCCGCCGCCCTGGCGGAGATCGACGAGGCGGCCCTGGCGCGGACCCTCCAGGAGCTCATAGCCGTGCCCAGCGTGACCGGCAGCGCCGCGGAATCGGAGCTGCAGCACCAACTGGCGGGCCGGCTGGAGTGGCTGGGCCTGGAGACCGACCTGTGGTCGATGGACCTGCCCGCCCTGCGGGCCCACCCGGACTTCCCGGGCACGGAGGCGCCCCGCGACGAGGCATGGGGCCTGGTCGGCACCACACCCGACGGCGGCGACGGGCCCACCCTCATCCTCCAGGGCCACGTCGACGTCGTCCCGCCCGGCGACCGCAGCGCCTGGGACGGCGACCCGTTCGTGCCCCGGGTGACCGGGGACGTCGTGCACGGGCGCGGCGCCTGCGACATGAAGGCCGGCATCGCCGCGCACCTCGCCGCGCTGGGCGCGATCCGCGCGGCCGGGATCCGCCTGCGCGGCCGGGTCGCCGCGCACTTCGTCGTCGGCGAGGAGGACGGCGGCCTCGGCGCCTTCGGCACCCTGCGACGCGGCCACCGCGGCGACGCCTGCGTCATCGCCGAACCCACCGCGGGCACCCTGATCACCGCCAACGCCGGCGCCCTGACCTTCCGCGTCACCGTGCCGGGCCGGGCCGCCCACGCCAGTTCCCGCGAGCGGGGCGTGAGCGCGATCGACGCGTACCTGCCGTTGCACCGGGCCCTGGCCCGCCTGGAGACCGTACGCAACGCCGGCCCCGACCCGCTGCTGGCCGAATACCCCATCCCCTACGCCCTGTCCGTCGGCACGGTGCGCTCCGGGGACTGGGCGAGCAGCGTCCCCGACCTGCTGGTCGCCGAGGGCCGGCTCGGCGTGCGCCTCGACGAGGACCCGGCCGACGCGCGCCGCGCCCTGGAGGAGTGCGTGACCGAGGCCTGCGCGGCCGACCCGTGGCTGCGCGACCACCCCCCGGCCGTGACCTGGCCCGGCGGCCAGTTCGCCCCCGGCCGCCTGCCCGACGGCCACCCCCTGCCCGGCGTCCTGCGCGGCGCCTGGTCCGACACGGCCGGCGGCCCCGCCCTGCGCGAACGCGGCGCGACCTACGGCAGCGACCTGCGCCTGTACACCGCCGCCGGCATCCCCACGCTGCAGTTCGGTCCGGGCGACATCCAGGTGGCGCACAGCGCGGGGGAGCGGGTGTCACTGCGGGAGACGGTGGCGGTGGCCCGGGCGCTGGTGGTGGGGGTGCTGCGGACGGTGGGGACGAAGTGAGCGGCCCGGTACGGGCCGGCCGCTACCCCCTGAGCCCGTAGAACCGGATCGGTGAGTTCGGCTCGAAGCCGATGCGGGGGTACACCGGGGCGCCCGCCGCCGTGGCGTGCAGGGTGGCGCGGGTCAGGCCGGTGGCCCGGAAACCCTCGTGGAGGGCCTTGCGGGTCACGGCCTCCCCGTAGCCGCGGCGTTCCCAGGCCGGGTCGGTGGCCACGAGGATGACGAAAAGGCGCCCTTGGGCCGCCACGGTGGCGGCGCAGGTGACGGGGACGCCGTCGCGCAGGCCGAGGTAGGCGTGCACCTCGCGCTTCCAGAGGGCGGAGCCGGCGAGGCCGTCGCGGCCGTCCTCCGGCGGGAAGCCGTAGGCCCGTGAGTTGAGGTCCGCGTAGGCCCGCAGCCCCTCGTCGTCGGTGACGCGGGCGAACGTCAGGTCGGGATGGGCCGGTTCGGGCAGGGACGGCAGGTCGGCGGCCATGCCGGTGCCCGGGAAGGCGTACGCGAGCCCGGCGGCGTCGGCGGCCTCGTCGAGTCCGGCACGGGCCGGCTCGTCGAGGAGGTCCTCGAAGACCCACAGGAACCCGGGCCGCTCCTTGGCGCGCATCACCCGTGCCGCCTCGTCGAGCCGCTGCTTCGTCAGCCCGGCGTCGGCGCCGACGTCCGTCAGCGTGAGGCAGTTCCAGAACGCGAACCGGCAGTCGGCCCACCGCACGGCGATCCCCGGCAGGTCGCGGACGTCCGAGCGCGGGTCACGGTCGAGCACCATGGCCCGCCAGACCAGCGCGAGTTGCTCCATCGATTCGACCGAGTCCGCGTGACGGCGCATGAAACCCCCAAGGGTGTCGAAAGGGCGCGAGCCGCACGGACAGTACACGCTCGCCACCGCCCGGGGGCGTGTACCGGACAGGCGTCAACCGGGGGCGGCGGCGTGGTCTCGGATCGTCGTTCGAGATGCCATCCGTTCCCCTGAAATACGGCCCCAGGCCGTGTGTCCGGCAGCCGGCTCGCCATTGAGTTGATCGGGTCTGTCCCAACTGCGAACGGAGACGCCCTGTGCGAATGTCTGATATCCAGCGCTGCGAGGTCCGGCCTGGACGACTCGTCGAATGGACGCTCAGTCCGGCGACCGTCGCGACGGCGAAGGCGCTGCCGGAGGACTCCCGGCCGCCCGCCTACATCCAGGAGTCCCACCTGAGGACGGCCCGTTCGGTGCGGGAGGACGGCCTGTTCGTGCCGACCTGGATCGGAGCCGCCTTCGACCTGCCCGGCCGGGCCGACCTCGACGCGCTGGGCGCGGCGCTGCGCGGCTGGACGCTGCGGCACGAGACGCTGCGCAGCGGTTTCCGCTGGGCGGGCGGGCCCGGCGACTCCATCCGCCGCTTCACGCTCGACGCGGACTCCGTGTCCCTGCACCGCGAGGACGTCGGCGACTTCACCGACCCCGCGGCCCTCGCCCAGCACCTCCAGGACCGCTTCGACACCACCGCGGACGCCCTGCGCTGGCCCAACCTCATCTACACGGCGGTCGTCCGGGACGACAGCACCAGCGTGTACATGGCCTTCGACCACAGCAACGTGGACGCGTTCTCGATCTACCGCATCCCGGCCGAGATCCACGAGCTGTACTCCGCCCACCGCAGCGGCCGCACCCCCGACCAGGCCCCGGTCAGCAGCTACGTCGACTTCTGCGAGGCGGAGCGGGCGGACGCGGACCGGATCGACGCCGACCACGAGATCGTCGCCCGCTGGCGGGACTTCATCCAGCGCTGCGACGGACGGCTGCCGAGCTTCCCCGTCGACCTCGGCCTGGAGCCCGGCGACGCGCTGCCCACCCAGAAGCTGATGCGCGAGATGCTCGTGGACGCGGACGCGGCCGCCGCGTTCGAGGCGTACTGCCGCCCCTGCGGCGGCACCCTGGTCGGCCTGCTGGCGGCGACCGCCCTGATCGTCCACGAGATCGGCGGCGAGTCCGTCTACCGCACCGTGGTGCCCTTCCACACCCGGGCGAGGTCGGCGTACTCGGACTCCGTGGGCTGGTACGTCGGCGGCGCGCCGATCGAGGTGCCCGTGGCCCGCACGCCCGACTTCCCCGCCGCGCTGACGACCGTGCGCAACGCGCTGCACGCGGCCCGGCCGCTGGCCCGCATGCCGCTCGCCCGGGTGCTGCGGCTGCTCGGCGCGGACTTCCGGCCGACCTCCCCGGACATGTACTCGATCGTGTCGTACACCGACACCCGCGCGATCCCGGACTCCACGAACTGGACCGAGCGCAACGCCTACGGGCTGATCCGGGTGTCCTACGGCGACCAGGTCTGCGCGTGGGTCACCCGGCTGCACGAGGGGCTGTGGTTCGCGGCCCGCCTTCCCGACACCGACGTCGCGCACAAGAACCTGCGGCTGTACGCCGACCGGCTGCGCGACATCATCCTGTCGGTCGCGGACCGCGCCCCCCACACCAGGCGGTGAGACGCCGGCGGAGTCCCCGCGCTACACGCCCGCGTACGAGTGCAGGCCGGAGACGAACATGTTCACGCCGTAGTAGTTGAACAGCCAGCAGGCGAAGGCGAGCAGGGCCAGGTAGGCGGCCTTGCGGCCCTTCCAGCCGGCCGTGGCGCGGGCGTGCAGGTAACCGGCGTAGGCGACCCAGGTGATGAAGGACCAGGTCTCCTTGGGGTCCCAGCCCCAGTAGCGGCCCCAGGCATCGCCCGCCCAGATGGCGCCCGCGATGATCGTGAACGTCCACAGCGGGAAGACGGCGGCGTTGACGCGGTAGGAGAACTTGTCGAGGGAGGCGGCGGAGGGCAGCCGCTCCAGGACCGAGGTCGCGAAGGTGCCGGGACGGCCGCCGCTCGCCAGCTTGTTCTCGTAGGAGTCCTTGAACAGGTACAGGATCGTGCCGACCGCGCCCACGTAGAAGACCGCGCCGCAGAAGATCGCGGTGGAGACGTGGATGTACAGCCAGTACGAGTGCAGCGCCGGGACCAGCTGGTCGCTCTCCGTGTACAGGACGGTGACCGCGAGGCCCAGGTCGAGCAGGACGGTGGTGGTCAGGAACAGGCCGAGCCAGCGGATGTTCTTCTTCAGCGCCAGCAGCCCGAGGTACACGCCGACGGCGACCGTGGAGAACGTGATGTTGAACTCGTACATGTTGCCCCACGGCGCCCGCTCCACCGAGGCCGCGCGGGCGATGACGCCGCCCAGCTCCAGCAGGAACGCGAGCACGGTGAGGGAGATGGCGATGCGGCCGTACAGGTCGCCCTGCGCGTCACCGCCGTGCGCTCCCGGGCCGTCCGGCACGTCCCGCTGGCCGGCCGCGGCCCGCACGGTGACCTTCGGCCGCTCCAGCACGGCGGTGCCGCCCGCCTGGTTGACGGTGACGGCGGGCGCCTTCTTCGCCTCGGGCTTCGCCGTGAGCGCGGCCGCGGTGCGGGCGACCTTGCTGCGGCTGCCGAAGAGCCATTCGGCGATGTACGCGAAGAAGGCCAGGGTGTAGACGGCCATCGCGGAGTAGATCAGCGTATTGCTGAGGTTGGCCAGGTTCTCGTTGGTCGCGGCGGCGAGCGTCACTGCTTCTCAGCCCCTTCGGCAGGTACGGGGGTCGTGGTGCCCGGCTCCTGGTCGGGGTCGGGGGAATCTGCGGGGTCGGGCGCGGCGGGCGCCTGGTCGTACAGGGTCCCGGCGAGGTCTCCGAGCTCCTCGGGGACCTTCGCGGACTCGCTGCGGCCGAGGCCGGCCATCTCGACGACGGTGACGCCGTCGGCGCCCCGCACCGCGCGGACCCAGACGCGGCGGCGCTGGATGAACAGCGAGCCGGCCAGGCCGAAGATCGCGGCGACGGCGCCGCCCAGGGCCCAGCCGCTGGCGGGCTGCTGGGTGATCTGGAACTGCGCCCACTCCTTGATGTCCTTCTCGAAGGTGATCGAGCCGGCACCGTCGGGCAGCTGCATGGTCTGGCCGGGCCTGAGCAGCTTCTTCAGCAGCTTGCCCTCGGAGTCCTTGAACTCCTTCATGTTCTTCTTGTCGAGCTGGTACACGCTCTGCGGCAGGCCCGAGTCGACGCCCAGGTCGCCGTGGTACGCGTTCAGCGCGAGCACCGGGCTCATCAGCGCCGGGAACTGGGAGACCATCGCACCGCCGTTGTAGGTGGGCACGAAGAAGGCCTGGAAGCCGAGCTGTTCCTTCTCGCCCTTGGCGTTGCGGTAGCCGTCCATGACCTTGACGGCGCCGGAGGAGGTCGCGAAGCCGTCCAGCGGCAGCAGCGGCACCGCGTCGCGGTAGACGACGTCCCCCTTGCCGTCGCGGACGGTGACGACCGGGGCGTAGCCGTGGGCGGCGAGGTAGACCTTGGTGTCGCCGATGGTGAGCGGCTCGTTGACCTTGATGGTCTTGTGCCGGTCCTTGCCGTAGGCGCCTTCGCTGTAGTCGACGGTCGCCTGGTACGTGCGCGGGGTGCCCCGGTTGGGGCCGCTCATCTCGTAGGTGCCCGTGAAGTCCTTCAGGCGGAAGCTGAAGGGGTTCAGGTCGTCCTGGGTGAAGAGGTTGCCGGACTTGAAGTCGTCGTACTGCGTGAGGGTGTTGGAGAAGCCGTCGCCCTCGACGACCAGCTTGAAGCCCTCCGCCTTGAACAACTGGCCCCAGGCGAAGGCGATCAGCATCACGATCAGGGCGAGGTGGAAGACGAGGTTGCCGACCTCGCGCAGATAGCCCTTCTCGGCGGCGACCGCGTCACCGGCGAGGTGCGCGCGGAAGCGGCGCTTCTTCAGCAGGGCCAGCGCGGCCTCGCGGACCTGCTCGGGCTCGGCCGTGGTGCGCCACGTGGTGTGGGCGGGCAGCCGGGTCAGCCGCCTGGGCGCGCCCGGCGGGCGGCCGCGCAGCTGGCCGACGAACTGCCACGTGCGGGGCACGATGCAGCCGATGAGCGAGACGAACAGCAGGATGTAGATCGCGGAGAACCACACCGAGCTGTAGACGTGGAACAGCCCGAGCTTGTCGTAGACGTCGCCGAGGGTGGGGTTGTTCTTGCGGAACTCGGCGACCTTGGTGGCGTCGATGCCGGTCTGCGGGATCAGCGAGCCGGGGATCGCGCCCAGGGAGAGCAGCAACAGCAGCAGCAGCGCGACCCGCATGGAGGTCAGCTGCCGCCAGAACCAGCGGGCCCAGCCGATGACGCCCAGGGACGGCAGGGTGGGCGCCTCCTCCTTGGGGGCGGTGGACAGCTGGGCTCCGGCGTCGCCGAGGTCGGTGTCCTCGGAGCCGCCGGCGGGGGCCGGGTCGGTGGTGCCGGTCTTGCTCATCGATCAGATCCCCACAGTGAAGCCGTTGGACCAGGACTGCATGTCCTGCACGATGACGTCCCAGGCGCCGGTCAGCAGCAGCAGACCGGTGATGATCATCATGCTGCCGCCGATGCGCATCACCCAGACGTAGTGGCGCTTGACCCAGTCGAAGGCGCCCAGCGCCTTGCGGAAGGCGACCGCGGCGAGCACGAACGGCACACCGAGGCCGAGGCAGTACGCCACCGTCAGTATGGCGCCGCGGCCCGCGCTGCCCTGGTTGGAGGAGAGCGCCAGCACGGAGGCGAGCGTGGGGCCGATGCAGGGCGTCCAGCCGATGCCGAACAGCGCGCCCAGCAGCGGCGCCCCGACCAGACCGGTCACCGGCCGCTTGTGGAAGCGGAACTCGCGCTGGGTCATCCAGGGCATCAGCCCCATGAAGAACACGCCCATGAGGATCATGAGCCCGCCCAGGACCTTGGAGAGCACGCCCCGGTTGGCCTGGAGCGTGTCGCCGAAGTAGCCGAACAGCGCCCCGGAGGAGACGAACACGGCGGTGAAGCCGAGCACGAACAGGGAGGCGCCGGCGACCATCCGGCCGCGCCGGGCCTCGGCCAGGTCGGTGCCGGTGACGCCGGTCACGTAGGAGAGGTAGCCGGGGACGAGCGGCAGGACGCAGGGGGAGAAGAAGGAAACCAGTCCGCCGAGCAGCGCGATGGGCAGGGCCGCCAGCAGGGCGCCGTTGAGCACCGTGCCGTTGTAGCCCGTCGCCGCGAGCGTGGTGACTGCGGAGGTCACGTCACTTCTCCGCGAGGACCGGGGCGATCATCTTGCGCAGCTTCTCCTCGCTCAGCGCCTGGAGCGAGCGGGCGGCGATCTTGCCGTCCCGGTCGAAGACGAGCGTGGAGGGGATGGCCTGCGGGTTGAGCGTGCCGCGCTCGAAGCGGAGCATCAGCTTGCCCGTCGGGTCGTACAGGCTCGGGTACGTCACCCCGTAGGTCTTCTCGAAGGCGAGGGCCGGGCCGGTGCTGGTGTCGCGGGTGTTGATGCCGACGAACTGGACGCCCTGGTCCTTCAGGTCCTCGGAGACCTTCTGGAAGCCGGGGGCCTCGGCGCGGCAGGGCGGGCACCACGAGCCCCAGACGTTGACGACGACGACCTTGCCCTTGAAGTCGTCGACGTCCAGCTGCTTGCCGTCGACGGTCTTGCCGGACAGGTCCGGGGCGTCGGCGCGCTCGCCCTTGTCCGCCGTGGCGATGCCGTCCTTGCCCAGGACGAAGTTGGTGTCACCGCCCCCGCCCGACGTCCCGCCGGAGCTGCACGCGGACAGGACCAGCGCCGCAGCCGCGGCACCGGCGGCGAGCAGGGCGGCGCGGCTACGGGTGCGGTTCGAGCACTGGGGGGCGCGGCTGGCGGCACTCATGTGAAAAGTTTCGCATGTCCGTTCCGGGGATCTCGCCCACCCCCCTTGCGGGCGGAAAACCGCATTTCAGGCGGCGTTCGAGGAGGGCGCACCCGATCCCTCGGGAGTCGCCTTCAGGAACTCCCGCCAGCCGCCCGCCGGCTGCTGCCCGACATCGAGGGTCCGCAGCTTCGCCAGCACCTCGGGCCGCTGCGCGTCCATCCAGTCCACGTACTGCCGGAAAGAGACGAGACGCACATCGCCGCCCTTGTCCTTCTCGCGCGCGATGTGCTTGAAGGCCTCCTCGACGGCGTCCATGTAGATGCCGCCGTTCCACTGCTCGAAGTGGTTGCCGATGAAGAGGGGTGCCCGGTTTGTCTTGTATGCCCGCTTGAATCCCTGGATGTACGCCTGGGCCGACTGCTCGCGCCAGCCCGGGTAGTTGTGCGCGGGCGCCTTGGTGGAGTTCAGGGACTGGTTGGCCAGCATGTTGTAGTCCATCGAGAGGACCTCGAAGCGGCGGCCGGGGAAAGGTATCTGCTGCAGCGGCAGGTCCCAGATGCCCTGCCGCTTCACGGGCCACACCTGGCGCCCGCCCGGGGAGGAGGCGTCGTAGCGCCAGCCCAGCTCGCGGGCGGTGGGCAGCAGGTTGTCCTGGCCGAGCAGGCAGGGGGTGCGACCGCCGACGAGCTCCTTGTCGTAGTCGAACGGCAGGGCCGGCAGGTCCGTCCAGCCGGTGTTGGTGCGCCACTCCTTCACGAAGGACTTCGCCTGGTCGATCTCGCTGCGCCACTGCCGGGGCGTCCAGTTCTTGACCGAGCCGTGGGACTCGCCGCAGAAGTGGCCGTTGAAGTGCGTGCCGATCTCGTGGCCCTCCAGCCACGCGCGGCGGATGTTCTTCAGCGTGTCCTTGATGTGCGCGTCGGTGAGGTAGCCGATGTCGGAGGCGCCGCGCGGGTTGTTCGGCGGGTCGTAGAGGCGCTTCTTCGACTCGGGCAGCAGGTACAGCCCGGACAGGAAGAAGGTCATGCTCGCGCCGTGTTCCTTGGCCAGGTCGAGGAAGCGCGGGAAGAGGCCGTTGCCGACCTCGCCGGCGCCGTCCCAGGAGAACACGACGAACTGCGGGGGTGCCTGGCCCGGCTGAAGCGGTTCGGGCTTCGCGGGCTGGTGGGGCTGCTTGCCGGTGTAGGCGGTGGAACCGTCGCCGATCGGGCGGGCGGTGGGCTTGGGCGCGGCGTCGGACCCGCCCTTGCCGGTGTCGCCGCCGGAACCGTCGGCGTGGCTCGCATCGTCCGACCCCGTGAGGCCGGCGCACCCGGCGAGCGAGACAGCGGCGGCGGCTCCCGCGCCGATTGAGAGCATTCCCCTGCGGGAGTAAGGGCGCATGGCTTCCCCGATCCGTCACGTTCTCTGGTGGTCACCCAGTCAGAGGACGTGATGGCCGGGGAGGTTCCGCCCAAATTTGCAGATTCCGTAACGAAAGAGCCAGAAGCGATCGGAAAGGGCCAGAGCCCGTCCGGGGCAGGCAACCCTTGGGAGACCGCCTAGGCGCCGAACGCCTTGTCCTTGCCCTTCACCGGCTTCGCACCCGCGAGGAGATGCGCCGGGACGAGATCGCGGGCCGGTTCGCTGTAGCCGACGGAGACGATCCGGTCGCCCTGGTACGTGAAGGTCGTCAGCGAGGCGAGCGTGCACTGCCGCTTGCGCGGGTCGTGCCACAGCCGCCGCCGCTCGACGTAGGACCGCACGATCCAGATGGGCAGCTGGTGGCTGACCACCACTGCCTCGTGGCCGCGGGCCTTGTCCTTCGCCGCGCCCAGCGCGCTCATCATGCGCACGACCTGGTCCACGTACGGCTCGCCCCAGGACGGCCGGAACGGGTTGACCAGGTGCCGCCAGTTGCCGGGCTTGCGCAGCGCCCCGTCCCCGACACCGAAGGTCTTGCCCTGGAAGATGTTCTCGGCCTCGATCAGCCGCTCGTCCGTGTCGAGATCCAGCCCGTGCGCCTTGGCGATCGGCTCGGCCGTCTCCTGCGCGCGCTCCAGCGGCGAGGCGACGACGTACGTCACGTCCCGCGGGGCCAGGTGCTCGGCGACCCGGTCGGCCATGCGGCGGCCCAGGTCGGAGAGGTGGTAGCCGGGCAGCCGGCCGTAGAGGATGCCGTCCGGGTTGGCGACCTCGCCGTGCCGCATGAGATGGACGACGGTGACGTCCTGGTCGCTCTTGCTGCTGCTCCTGCCGTTCGTACCGCTCTTGTCGCTGCCGGGGTTCGTCGCGTCGCTCATGCCGTCGCCTCCGCCGCCGCACGGGCCGCCGCCGGGAGGGCGTCGGCGATCTTCTGCAGGGCCCGCTCGTCGTGCGCGGTGGACACGAACCAGGACTCGAACGACGACGGCGGCAGGTAGACGCCGTTCGCGAGCAGGGAGTGGAAGAACGCGGTGAAGCGGAAGGACTCCTGCGCCTTGGCGTCCTCGTAATTGCGCACGGGCCGGTCGGTGAAGAACACGGAGAACATGTTGGAGGCGGTCTGCAGCCGGTGCGCGACGCCCTCCTTGGCCAGGGCCTCGGTGACCAGGCCCTGGATCTCCTTCGACACGGCGTCGACCTTCGCGTACGCGGCGTCGTCGAGGAGCCGCAGCTGGGCGAGGCCGGCGGCGGTGGCGACCGGGTTCCCGGAGAGCGTGCCGGCCTGGTAGACGGGCCCGGCCGGGGCGAGGTGCGCCATCACGTCCGCGCGTCCGCCGAAGGCCGCGGCCGGGAAGCCGCCGCCCATCACCTTGCCGAAGGTCATCAGGTCCGGGACCACGCCGTCGATGCCGAACCACCCGGCGCGGCTGGTCCGGAAACCGGTCATGACCTCGTCGGAGATGTAGAGGGCGCCGTTGTCGGAGCAGATGTCCTTCAGGCCCTGGTTGAACCCCTCGGCGGGCGGGACGACGCCCATGTTGCCCGGGGAGGCCTCGGTGATCACGCAGGCGATCTCGCCGGGGTGCGCCCGGAAGGCCTCGCGGACGGCGTCGAGGTCGTTGTAGGGCAGCACGATGGTGTCGCCGGCCTGGGCGCCGGTGACGCCCGGGGTGTCGGGCAGCGCGAAGGTGGCGACGCCGCTGCCGGCCGCGGCGAGCAGCGAGTCGACGTGGCCGTGGTAGCAGCCGGCGAACTTGACCACCTTCGTCCGCTGCGTGAACCCCCGTGCGAGCCGGATCGCGGACATGGTCGCCTCGGTCCCGCTGGAGACCAGCCGCACCTGCTCCAGCGGCGCGACCCGGGCGACCATCTCCTCGGCGAGCGCGACCTCGCCCTCACCGGGCGTGCCGAAGGAGGTGCCCCGGGCGACGGCGTCCTGCACGGCCGCGATCACCTCGGGGTGCGCGTGCCCGAGGATCATGGGGCCCCAGGAACAGACGAGGTCCACGTACTCCCGGCCGTCCGCGTCCGTCAGATACGGGCCCGTCCCGGACACCATGAACCGCGGGGTGCCGCCGACGGCCCGGAAGGCCCGGACCGGGGAGTTCACGCCGCCGGGCGTGACGGCCGCCGCGCGGTCGAACAGAGCCTGCGAGGCCGGTGCTTCATACGGATATGCCAGTTCGCTCATGACCTGCGACTTCTCCGACCTTCTCCGACGTAGTCGGGCTCCGGGTGCCAGTGACCTGTTCAGGGTAGGCCAGGGGGCCGCGGGCGAGGGCGTGGGACAACCGGACCCCGGGCCCCCGTCGTCTGCGAGACTGGGACCTGATACACACAGCTCGACCGGCCCCACGCTGGTCGGAGGCTGCGAAGATCCTGCGGACAGATGTTTCAGCGCACGTTTCGGCGGGCGGCCGTGGGGGAGGTCACTGACACGATGATCGGGTTGCGCGGCGGGGGCGACGCGTTCTGGAAAAGCAGTCGGGTGGAGATATGCATCGCGGTGGCGGACTGGGCGAGGGGACCGATGACCTGGGTCCTCGACGTGCCCGGCGGGGAAGGCACCGGCGCGAAGCGGAGGACACGCAGGAGACACGGCAGGCATCGGGTCGGCCGAGTGAACCGGAGCGCCTCGACGGACGTACTGAACGCCGAGTGGACGATCTTCGGGCCGGGAGCGGGAATGGTGGTCGGGTGGGGGTGACGTACAAGTACTTCGGCGCGCCCGACGGCGCCACCGCGGCCCGCGTCCCGATCTCGATGCGTCCCGAGGAACTCGGCGGCGACGAGCTCGGCATGAACGGCATGTTCACGAAGATCAAGCCGGAGACCATGGCGGCGATGGTCCTGACGGGCATCGAGGGCGTGCCGCTGCACAAGGTCCCGCCGCTGGAGCTGGTCGTCCTGCACCCCGACTACGCGGTCGTCAAACTCCCCATGACGGTCGTCGACCCGCTGCGCGGCATCGGCGAGGAGGCGGTCGGAGCGGCGGCCTTCATCTGGTCGACGGTCCCGGACCGCGGCGGCCCGCGAGACGCGTTCAACGTCTACCAACTCCTCCACGAATGGCAGGACTTCAGCCACCGCCTGCACGAGGCGGGGCACCAGCCGTACTGCCTGGTCTGGCCCTGAGCCGCGCTCCCGAAGGGCACCCACGGTCCGTCGCAGGCGCCCTTCGGGTTACGACCGGGCCCTCCCGCCGACGACTCAGGCGGCGTGCGGCGTGAAGGTGACACGCGAGTCACCTTCGTCGATCGTCAGGCTCAGCGTGCCGTCCAGCGCCTTGGCCAAGCGCCGCAGCAGCGGGAGGGTCGGCACGGTGTCGCCGCCCTCCATCCGGGAGACCTGGGGCTGGGTCATCCCGGCCCGCTCCGCCAGCTCTGCCTGGGACAGCCCCAGCTCGATCCGGCGGTCATAGACCGCCTGCCCGAGATCACCGGCCAGTCGCGCGTCGACGTACTCCTGGTCGTACTCCACCGCCTCACCCGCAAGCTGCCGGGCCCGACGCGTCCGCCATGCGCTGTGATGCATCAACTCTCCTTGCGGCGCTCGTGCGTGTGCTGAGCAGGGCCGTGCTCGGCCTCGCAGACCTTCTGGGCGTGGTGCGCGCGCTCGACTTCCGCCGCTTCACGCATCCTCGTCTTGCGGAAGACCGTCAGCAGCACGATCCGCCGTCCCGGCGCGAGCCAGTACGGGATGCGCACGGCTTCGCCGCCCAACTCGAAGCGCAGTTCTCGTCTCGATCTCCCACCGTTCCGTCATGCAATCGACGGTATATACCTTTGAATGCATACCGCAAGCGCACCGAGCAATGCCATCTACGATCAGCCTTCATGGACTGGCTGGAGCGGATGGCGGCGTTGCGGCAGTGGGCGAGGAACGGGATCCGGGCTCCGCACAAGCCGCTGCTGCTGCTCTACGCCCTCGGCCGGTTTCAGGAGGACGCCGATCGCGGGCTGCGATACACCGCGGTGGAGCAGGACCTGCAGCGGCTGCTCACCGAGTACGGACCGCCTCACAAGACGACTCCGGCCTACCCCTTCCACCACCTCACCAGCGACGGCGTCTGGGAAGTGCGGACGGACCGCGGACCCGGCAGTCCCGGCAGCGGGATACGTGATCTTCGCGAGTCGGGTGCCACCGGGCGGCTCGCCCCGGAGCTGCAAGCGGCTCTGCGGCGCGAACCCGACCTGCTCGGCAGGATCGCGCGTCTGCTGCTCGATCTGCACTTCCCGCCCTCCCTGCACGGGGAACTGTGCGAAGCCGTCGGCCTCGACCTGGAACCGGCGGAGGCCGAGCTGCTCGCGGCGGTGCGCAGGCGGCGGGACCCGCGGATGAGGGAACTCGTCCTGACCGCCTACGAATACCGGTGCGCCTTCTGCGGATACGACGGCAGGATCGGCGCGGTACCGGTCGGCCTCGAAGCCGCCCACGTGCGGTGGTGGGCGTTCGGCGGACCCGACGAGATCGAGAACGGGCTGTGCCTGTGCTCGCTGCACCACAAGCTCTTCGACAAGGGCGTCCTCGGCGTGGGGGACGATCACCGCATCCTGGTCTCGCAGCGCTTCGTCGGTCACAGCGACGCCGCCCGCCGGCACGTCACCGCCCTCGCGGGCCGACCACTGATCGGTCCGCAGCCGGGCACGAGCCCTGTCGCAGCCGAGCACCGCGACTGGCACGCCCGCCAGGTCTTCCACGGAGAACCGCGCCCCACCGCAGCCGTCTGACCCCGGCCGTACAACCTTGCGCACGCCTCACGCGTCATGGGGGCGCCTGTTGTTCAAGACAAGGAGTCCCGTTGCGCAGAGCAGTCACGGCGGTCGCCGTGCTCACCGCTTCCGCCGCTGTCACCCTCACACCGGTGGCCTCGTCCGCCGCCGCGCCCTACAAGGGGGCGAACACGGCCGCCGTGCAGGACGATTTCAACGGTGACGGCTATCGCGATCTGGCCGTCGGGGCTCCGAGTGCCACCAACGGCACGGTACAGGCGGCCGGTTCGGTCGTCGTGCTGTACGGCTCCGCCTCCTCGGTGAGCACCGCCCGCAGGACGGTCATCACCCAGTCGACCACCGGCGTCCCCGGCACCGCCGAGGAGTTCGACCACTTCGGGGCCACGGTGGCCAGCGCCGACCTGGACCGCGACGGCTACGCGGACCTGATCATCGGCGCCCCGGACGAGGACGTGGACGGTGCCGAGTCACGGGGCTCGGTGACCGTGGTGTGGGGCGGGCCGAACGGGCTGAAGGGCGGCGCGAACATCTCCCCTCCGGCCGGCTATGACGAGTACACGTCCTCCTGCGGGTTCGGCTTGTCGCTCGCCGCCGGTGACATGAACGGTGACGGGGCCCCCGAGCTCGGCGTCGCCTCGGACCTCTGTGCCGTCGCTTCCTACAGCGGCCCCTTCAGCCGCACCGGGCAGGCCGCCGAGCGCTACCTGGAATGGCGGCAGAACGTTCGTGGTGTGGTCATGGGCGACGTGAACGGCGACGGCAGGGCCGAGCGCTTCTACCTGGCCGGTCCGAGCGACGACGACGTCCGCGGACCGGTGACCCTCGACACCGGAGCCCCCGACCCGGAGGACACGTCCGTCAACCGGGGCATCGACCTGCCGTACGCCGACGGCTACGCCGGGCAGGTCGGCGACGTCAACGGCGACGGATACGGCGACCTGGTCACCGGCATCCCGGCCGACGACTCCGTCGCCAACGGCTTCACCCCCGCCGCACACCGCGGCGGTGAGATCCAGGTCCTCCACGGCGGCCCCCAGGGCATCACTCCCGCGCAGAAGCCGAAGGTCTTCCACCAGGACACGCCGGGCGTTCCCGGGACTGCGGAGTGGGGCGACCGGTTCGGCCGGTCCCTGAGCGTCGGTGACACCGACGGCGACAGGTACGCCGATGTCCTGGTCGGTTCCCCCGAGGAGGCCGTCGGCTCCCTCGCCTCCGCGGGCACCGCCGTCCTGCTGCGCGGCTCCGCGTCAGGCCTGACCACGGCCAAGGCAGTCGCCTACACCCAGAACACGGCAGGGGTCCCCGGCGCCGCGGAGACCGGCGACTGGTTCGGTACCGCCGTCCACCTCGCCGACCTCACCAAGGACGGCAAGGCCGAGACGGTCGTCGGTGCGCCGACCGAGAACTCCGACGGCTGCGCGTGGGTCGCCCGTGGCTCGGCGTCCGGACCTGTGCTGAACGGCTCGGTCAACCTGTGCGGCAAGAGCGCCGGCATCACCGTGGGCGAGGTGAAGGGCTACTTCGGGGCGGCCCTCACGAGCCCTCACTGGGAGAGCTGACGGCGCCGGAGCCGGCCGAGCCCTCCAGGTAGGCGTGCAACGCCCCCGCACCCCTGATCATCCCTCGGGTGCGAGTCGTCAGGGTTTCGGTGCGGGTGGTGATCGCTGCTCGCAGGGCCTCCGTGCTGCCCTCGCGGCGCAGGTCGTCCAGGATCGGTTTGATCTGGGTGAAGAGGTAGTGGCTGCGGCGCAGGGTGTGGACCAGGCGGGCGTCGCGGACGTCCGGCGGCTCGTACGTGCGGTAGCCCGTGGCGCGTTCGCGGGACGGGGTGAGCAGGCCGGCGGTCTCCCAGACGCGGAGGGCGGACTGGCGGACGCCCAGCAGAGCGGCCACCTCGCCGATGCGCAGGCCGCCGGAGCGGGGGAGGGCGGCCGGGGGCTCCAGGGCCAGCAGTTCCAGGGCCTCGCTCGCCGCCCGCAGGGACACCCGCTCCTCGTGCAGCGCCGCGTGCGCGGCGTCGACCCGGGCGAGCGCGCCCGGGACGTCCCCGTCGTGGACCGCGCGCATGATCGCCGTCGCCGTCATCGGGCCGTAGCCCCGGAGCATCGTCCGGTACGCCAGCAGCGCGCGGCGGTGCACGTCCCCGAAGACGCGGTAGCCGGACGCGGTCCGTGCCGCCGGAGGGAGCACCCCGGCGTCCTCGTAGTTGCGGATCTGCTGCGTCGAGACACCGGCCAGGCGGGCCAGGTCGACGGGGCGGAGGCGGCGGTCGTTCGACATCGATTTGAAGGTTAGGGCAGGAAGAGGTGCGTGCGCACGGCCAAAGTCTCAACAACGGACTTCAATGGAAGACTTGAAGGAATGGACCCCTGCATTGACCCCTGCATTCATGTCACCGGTGCGCGGCTGAACAACCTCAAGAACGTCTCCCTCTCCCTGCCGAAGAGCAAGCTGATCGTCATGACCGGTCTGTCCGGATCCGGCAAGTCCACCCTCGCCTTCGACACCCTCCACCAGGAGGGCCAGCGGCAGTACCTGGAGTCGCTGGGCATGGTCACCGGCTTCGTGAGCAAACCCGCCGTCGACTCGATCACCGGTCTGTCCCCGTCCATCAGCGTCGACCAGCACCACACCAACCGCAGCCCCCGCTCCACGGTCGGCACGGTCACCGAGGTCTTCACCTACCTGCGTCTGCTGTGGTCGCGCATCGGCGTCCGGCCGTGCCCGGACTGCGGGCAGAGCATCCCGCCCTCCTACGCCGACGGCACCGAGCCCGACGAGGACGCCGAGGCCGAGCAGCGGCCCTGCCCGCACTGCGGCACGCTCGTGCCCGAACTCGTCATGGGTTCCTTCTCGTTCAACAAGCCCGCGGGCGCCTGCCCGGCCTGCACCGGCCTGGGCGAGGTCATCCGCCCCGACGTGCAGCGCCTCGTCGACGGCGGCCGGTCGGTCGCCGACGGGGCGGTACGGGGCTGGAACGCCAAGTACACCGAGTGGGCCCTGCCGGTGCTGCGCGCCGCCGCCGCCCACTACGGCCTCGCCTTCGACCCGGACCGGCCGGTCGACGAACTCGACGCCGTCCAGCGGGACCTGCTGCTCCACGGCGTCGAAAGCCCCGCGTTCCGGAGGCACTTCCCCGGCACCGAGCCGCCGAGGACCGTCTCGGCGGGCCGTTTCGAAGGAGTCGCCACGGCCCTGCTGCGCCGCTACGAGGAGCGCGCCGACGACCCCGAGTACCGCGAACGGGCCGAGCGGCAGGGCCTGGTGAAGCAGCCCTGCGCGGAGTGCGCCGGCACCCGGCTGCGTGCGGAGAGCCGGGCGGTGACCGTGCACGGCCTGACCATCGTGGAGGCCGCGCAGCTCCCGCTGACCGACCTCGGCAGCTGGCTCGCCGGGCTGCGCGAGCGGTCCGCCGGGGACGAGTGGCTGCTCGTCGAACCGGTCGTCGCCGATCTGGAGGAGCGGGTGCGGCGCCTGGTCGACGTCGGTGTCGGCTATCTCACCCTCGGCCAGGCCACGCCCAGCCTCTCCGCCGGGGAGACGCAGCGGCTGCGGCTGGCCGCCCTGCTCGGCTCCGGACTCACCGGCGTCCTCTACGTCCTCGACGAGCCGACCATCGGCCTGCACCCCTCCGACACCGCCCGCCTGATCGGCGTCCTGCGCCGCCTGCGCGACCTCGGCAACACCGTGCTGGTCATCGAGCACGACCTGGGGGTGCTGCGCGCCGCGGACCACGTGATCGACGTCGGCCCGGGCGCGGGCCGGGACGGCGGCCGGATCGTCGCGGCCGGCACGCCGGAGGAGGTCGCCCGCACCGAGGGCTCGGTGACCGGCGCGTATCTGTCGGGCCGGCTCCCCGCCCCCCGCTCACGCGCCCGCGGCGACGGCGACACGGCCGTGGTCGTCCGCGGGGCCCGGGCCCACAACCTCAAGGACCTCACCGTACGGATCCCGCTGCGCCGCCTGGTGACGGTCACCGGCCCGTCCGGCTCCGGCAAGTCGACGCTGCTGCTGGACATCCTCGGCCGGGCCGCCCGCCGCCACTTCGACCGGGCGGGCGAGCTGCCCGCCGAACACGACGGCATCGACGGCTGGGAGCACCTGTCCAAGGCCGTCCTCATCGACCAGGAGCCGATCAGCCGCGTCCCACGCTCCAACGCGGCCACCTACTCGGACGTCTTCACCCCGATCCGCGAGGTCTTCGCCGCCCGCAGCCGGGGGGCGTTCACCGCCGGGCACTTCTCCTTCAACGTGCCCGGGGGCCGCTGCGAACGCTGCGAGGGCGCGGGCGTCCTCACCGTCCGCATGCACTTCCTCCCCGCCGTGGAGGTGCGCTGCCCCACGTGCAAGGGCCGCCGCTTCCGGCCGGAGGTGCTGACCGTGCGCCACGAGGGACACGACATCGCCGAGGTGCTCGCAGCGACGGTGGACGAGGCGCTGACCGTGTTCGCGGACGTCCCGGCGGTCGCCGCCCGGCTGCGCCGCATGGCCGACGTCGGCCTCGGCTACCTCCCGCTCGGCCAGCCCGCCACCACCCTCTCCGGCGGTGAGGCCCAGCGCCTGAAACTCGCCAGGGAACTGGGCCGGCGCACGACCGGCCGCGCCCTGTACCTCCTCGACGAACCCACGACGGGCCTGCACTCCGCCGACACCGCCCGTCTCCTCGACGTCCTCCAGCGCCTCGTCGACGCCGGGCACTCGGTCATCACCATCGAGCACAACACCGACGTCATCCGGGCCTCCGACTGGCTCATCGACCTCGGCCCGGAGGGCGGTGCGGGCGGCGGGCAACTGGTGGCCCAGGGCGCCCCCGGCAGCTGAACGTTTCCCGCCCCCCACCCGTCTTCGTCACGTGACCGTCGCACGGAGCCCGGGCTCCAGAAGGAGACGTACCGATGAAGGCGTACCGATGAAGGCGGGCCGGCTGACGTGGGCCCCGTGGGCCCCGGCGGTGGCGGGCGTCGCCGCCGCCCTGAGCGCGGGCTGCGCGCCCCCGTCCACGGACGGCGGCGCGCAGCCCGCGCCCTCCTGCGCCTACGTCGTCGAGTACGACGGCCGCACCTACCTCGGCAGGGAGGAGACCACCGTGCCCGTGGGGCGCTCGCTCGGCCCCGCGACCCGCCCGGCCTGCGACGACACGCCCGGCGACGGCGACGACGGGGAGGGCCCGGTCGCGACGACCGCGTACGCCGTGCGGGGCGTGGACCCCGCGGTCGCGGTCGCCGTCGCCGAGGACACCGGGACCCACCGCCTCGTCGTCGCGGAGTCCGTCGAGGACCTCCCGCCCGAGCTGCGGAAACTGACCGAAGGTTCCTGAGACCCGGCCGGGTCCTCAGCCGCCCTGCCGTTCCAGCACCGCGTAGTCGGCGAAGCTGCGGCGGTAGCGCAGGTGCCGGGTCTCCTGGGTGTGCCTGCGCTGCCACTCCTCCACCTCGCCGGGCGCGGGGCAGGGCCCCGAACTCGCCCCGCAGTCCACGTCCTCGCCCGAGACGCAGTACGCCTGGTACTCGGGCAGCGCGGACGCGTCCTGCACGATCGTGTACGGCACGTACCGGAAGACGCGGCGTCCCGCCGACTCCCCGCCGTGCTCCTCGCGCTGGTGCTTGCGCAGCAGGACGTTCGTGTCCGTCACGGCGCTCGCGTCGAACGCCGCCCGCGCCCTGTCCCGCCGGACCGACAGCTCCTCGCACACCGCGCAGCCCCGCACCGGCAGCGGAGGCCGGTTCGGATCAGCCGACAGCCCTTCCCGGGAACGGTCGTTGGCCGCGCGCACGCCCGCGCTGAGCCGTTCGTCCGGGGTCGCCTCCCGGACCCGCGCCGCGTCCGCCTGCCACTCCCGGCCGCCGCCGACCGGGCGCAGCATCACGTACGGGCCGATCCTGTCCTGGTACTCGCCGACCCTGTTCGTCCGCGGGTCGTAAACGAGCGTTCCCGGTTCCATTCCGTGCACCTCCGTCACTCTGGGTGTACCGAGCGTTGCGCACGGGAATGGCTCGCTTCAATGCTTGGCGTGTGACACCGGTGCACTGTCACGGAGGGGGCTGCCGTGGGCCGACGCAATGGCGGAGCGGAGTCGGGGGCGAGTACGGCCGCCGTGTTCGGAGAGGTGCTGCGGCACTTCCGCGAGGCCGCGCTGCTCACGCAGGAGGGTCTGGCACGCCAGATCCCGTGCGACCGCTCGCACGTGGCCCGTGTGGAGGCCGGTACGAGGGTGCCGCAGGAGTCCTTCGCCAAGGCGTGCGACGAACTCCTCGTCACGGGCGGGGTGTTGGCGCGGCTGTGGGCGAAGATCGACTGGTACCCGCAGGTGGAGCATCCCGACTGGTTCCGGCGACGGGCCGAGATGGATGAGGAGGCCATCGCTCTCCGGGAGTACCAGGAGCGCGTCATGCCGGGTTTGTTGCAGACGGCGGACTACGCCCGGGCGTTGTTCTCCTTGCTCGTCAGCGGGGAGGAAGTGGAGGAGCGAGTGCGAGCCCGACTGAGTCGGCAGCAGCGCTTCTTGGCGGATGGAGGCCCGCTCTACATCGTCGTCCTCGATGAGAGCTGCCTGCGCAACATGATCGGCAGCGCGACCGTGATGCGGGAGCAGTGCGCCCACTTGCTCAGCGTCGGCGAGCGACCCAACATCCGCGTCCAGGTCGCACCGGCCGGTCGTCTCGGCTTGTTCCGTCCCAGCGGATCCATGTCTCTCATCAAGCTGCCTGACGGGCACGACTGGATCTATTCGGAATCGCTGGATCGCGGCCACTTCAACGACGATCCGACCCTCTTCGCGAGGCACAGCCACACCTATGATGTGCTCAGGGCGGACGCCCTGTCAGCTCCCGAGTCCGCCGCTCTGATCCGCGAGACGATGGAGAGGTACGCGCATCATGGACCGGACCGAGCTCACCTGGGTCAAGAGCAGCTACAGCGACGCCAACGGCGGCAACTGCATCGAAATAGCCCCCGGTTACGACGAAACCGTCCCCGTCCGCGACAGCAAGAACCCTGACGGGCCGGTCCTGGTCGTGGGCCGGTCCGCCTGGTCCGCGTTTCTGTCCGCCGTGCGCTGACCTACTGCCCGCTCAGCATCTGCAGGATCCGGTTCGCGGCCTCCGCGACCGGTTGCCCCACGGCTCCCACGGCCGCGGCGATCGCGGCGACGGCCATCAGCGCCCGGTGCCGCTCCTGCGGCGGCGCCGCGTCCGCGGCCAGCACCGGCAGGGACTCGTCGATGAGCTGCACGCTGGGCTGCGGCAGCTGCTCGCGCAACTCGCGCACGCCCTGGAGCAGTTCGGCCAGGGCCAGCCGCAGCGCGGGGTCCGGCTCGCCGGTCGTGCCGTGCTTCACGATGCCCGTGTTGCCGCTGCCGCCGTGCATGTTGACGTTGTCGCCGTAGTAGTAGTTGTTGCCGCTCATGCCGCGATCCCCACGTTCCCGTTGCCGCCGTACATGTTGACGTTGTCGCCGAAGTGGTAGTTCGACGGCGAGTTGATCGTGAGGCGCTCCACCGTCACCTGGAACTCGGTGTCGGGGTTCTCCAGCGCGCCCGCGACGTAGCCCACCAGCCGGTCGAGGTGCTGGGGGTCCCGGCTGGTGACCATCGCGGTGGACGGGCCGGCCGTCTCGACGGCGAGGACGTAGTGCGACTGGGCCGTCACGACGGAGAGCATCTCGACGAAGAAGTAGATCAGCGCCGCGATCGAGCAGATCCAGACGAAGACCAGCAGACCGCCGGCCGCTGACTCGTCGGCGAGGTAGGTCAGGCCACCGATGATCGACAGGCCGATCGCGACGGCGAGGGTGATCCCGGCGCGGGTCAGGAAGCGGAAGACCGCTTCCTTGCGCTTGGGGTGGAGCGTGAAGGTGTAGACCCGGGCGATGTTCCGCAGCGGGTAGGCCGCTCCGCCGACCCATAACAGGCGCTTGTGGACCCGGAGTTCGACGTCGGTCAGGGTGCGGGGCGGAGTCGCGGGCGGGGGTGGGACGTCCCACTGCCCCGGTGGCTGCTGCGTTTCCATGGTGTCCCCCTGAAGGCCGGTGAGCACGAAGTGACCGCGGTCACTGTGGGAACACCATTGACGACCACGCGTGCCAGGAGGGCAACCCGTTTCTCACAGGCCCGGTCAGGACTCGTCGCGCCGGGGGTCGTCGTCCTTCTTCTTGTCGTCGTCGAGGGACTTCAGGAAGTCGGGGTTGTCGTCCGGCGCCACCCACTGCTGCCGGGAGCGGCCGCCGCGGACGCCGGACCAGCCCTCGGCGGCCGGGCTGCGCTTCTTGCCGGCGATCAGCCAGGAGATCGAGCCGACGAGCGGGAACAGCAGCACGAGGATCGCCCACAGCGGCTTGGGCATGTGACGGATGTCGTCGTCCTTGGTGCTGATGCAGTCGATGAACGCGTACACGCTCAGCGCCAGCGGCACGAGGAACATCAGTACCCGGAGCATGCGCGGCCTCTCAGCAAAGCGGTGGGTGGTTCCAGGCCAGCGTAGCCGCTCGGGGATACTGGACCCCATGGCTTACGACGATCTTCGCTCCCTGCTCAGGGCGCTGGAGCGCGAGGGCGACCTCAAGCGCATCAAGGCCGAGGTGGACCCGTACCTGGAGGTCGGGGAGATCGTCGACCGGGTGCAGAAGTCCGGCGGCCCGGCGCTGCTCTTCGAGAACGTGCGCGGGTCGAGCATGCCGCTCGCGATGAACGTGTTCGGCACGGACCGCCGGCTGCTGAAGGCCCTGGGCCTGAAGTCGTACGCGGAGATCTCCGAGCGGATCGGCGGGCTGCTGAAGCCCGAGCTGCCGCACGGGTTCGTCGGCGTGCGGGAGGCCTTCGGCAAGCTCGGCGCGATGACGCACGTGCCGCCGAAGAAGGTGAAGGACGGCCCCGTGCAGGAGGTCGTGCTGACCGGGGACGACGTGGACCTGGAGCGGCTGCCGGCGCTGTTCACCTGGCCGAAGGACGGCGGGTCGTTCTTCAACCTCGGGCTCACCCACACCAAGGACCCGGAGAGCGGCGTGCGCAACCTGGGGCTCTACCGGCTCCAGCGGCACGACAAGCGCACCATCGGCATGCACTGGCAGATCCACAAGGACAGCCGGAACCACTACCAGGTGGCCGCCCGGCGCGGTGAGCGGCTGCCGGTCGCCATCGCCTTCGGGTGCCCGCCCGCCGTGACGTACGCCTCCACCGCACCGCTGCCGGGGGACATCGACGAGTACCTGTTCGCCGGGTTCCTCGCGGGCAAGCGGATCGAGATGGTCGACTGCAAGACCGTTCCGCTGCAGGTGCCGGCGCAGGCGGAGGTCGTGATCGAGGGCTGGCTGGAGCCGGGCGAGATGCTCCCCGAGGGGCCGTTCGGCGACCACACGGGCTTCTACACGCCGCAGGAGCCCTTCCCCGCGCTGAAGATCGACTGCATCACGATGCGGAAGCGGCCGCTGCTCCAGTCGATCGTCGTGGGGCGGCCCCCGACGGAGGACGGGCCGCTGGGCCGGGCGACGGAACGCTTCTTCCTGCCGCTGCTGAAGATCATCGTGCCGGACATCGTGGACTACCACCTGCCGGAGGCGGGCGGCTTCCACAACTGCGCGATCGTCTCGATCGACAAGAAGTACCCCAAGCACGCGCAGAAGGTCATGCACGCCATCTGGGGCGCGCACATGATGTCGCTGACCAAGCTGATCGTGGTCGTGGACTCCGACTGCGACGTGCACGACCTGCACGAGGTGGCCTGGCGGGCGCTGGGCAACACGGACTACGCCCGGGACCTGAGCATCGTCGAAGGCCCCGTCGACCATCTGGACCACGCCTCCTACCAGCAGTTCTGGGGCGGCAAGGCCGGGATCGACGCGACGAAGAAGTGGCCCGAGGAGGGCTACACGCGCGACGGCGGCTGGCCCGACATGGTCGAGTCGGACCCGGAGACGGCGGCGAAGGTGGACCGCCGCTGGAAGGAGTACGGGCTGTGACCTCCGCTTCCGCCGCGATCCCGCAGCCGGGACGCACCAAGGCGTTCCTGCGGCTGGTGATGATCGAGCACTCGGTCTTCGCGCTGCCCTTCGCGTACATCGCCGCGCTCACGGCGATGTACCAGTGGGACAGGAACATCCACTGGGGGCGGCTGCTGCTCGTCACCGTCTGCATGGTCGGCCTGCGCACGTTCGCCATGGCGGTCAACCGGATCATCGACCGGGAGATCGACGCGCGGAACCCGCGCACGGCGCAGCGCGAGCTGGTGACCGGCGCGATGTCGGTGAAGCACGCCTGGACGGGCGCGCTGATCGCCCTGGCGGTCTTCCTGGGCGCGGCGGCCCTGCTGAACCCGCTGTGCCTGGCCCTGGCGCCCATCGCCGTGATCCCGATGGTGGTCTACCCCTACGGCAAGCGGTTCACGAACTTCCCGCAGGCCATCCTCGGCCTCGCCCAGGCGATGGGCCCGATCGGCGGCTGGCTGGCGATCACCGGCTCCTGGTCCTGGGACGCGGTCATCCTGGGGCTCGCCGTGGGCATCTGGATCGGCGGCTTCGACCTGATCTACGCCTGCCAGGACGTGGAGACCGACCGCGAGATCGGCGTCAGGTCCGTCCCGGCCCGCTTCGGCATCCCGGCGGCGATCTGGGGCGCGCGGGTCTGCCACGCCCTGACGACGGCCCTGTTCGTCTGGTACGCCCTGGCCACGGACGCGGGCGCCTTCTTCTGGCTGGGCCTGCTGATCGTCGCGGCGGCGTTCCTCTACGAGCACTCCATCGTCCGCCCCCACGACCTCTCCCGCGTGAACAGGGCCTTCTTCAGCGTCAACGGCTTCATCGGCATCGCCCTGTTCGTGTGCGCCCTGCTGGATCTCCTCGTGCGGGGTCTGACCGTGTGATTACGGTGCGGCCTACCATCGGGTGCAGGATCCCAAGGAGGCCGCCATGACCGTCTCGGACATCGACCGCCTGCACTCGCAGCTCAGCAAGCTGGAGGACCTGTTCCCCGGCTATCTGACGGAGATTGTCGAGGGCAGCATCGTGATGAACCCGGTCAGGCCGTTCCACGGGAAGACCATCCAGAGGCTGTGGAACATTGTCGAGGGACAGTTGCCTCCCGAGTGGGCCCTGGTGAGCGACGTCGCCTTTCCGTTCGACGACGCCAACGAGTTCTGCCCCGACCTCGCCGTCATCCCGGCGGAGGCGGAAGACGAGAACCACAGCGCTTACCCGGCCGACTTGATCGAGCTCGTGGCCGAAGTGGTGTCACCGGAGAGCGTTCGCCGCGACTACGAGGTGAAGCCTCGCTGGTATGCCTCCCGCGGCATCGCCAACTACCTGGTCCTCGACCCGCTCCAAGGGCATCTCGTGACCATGTGGAACCCGGCCCCGACGGCTACCGCGGGCGGGACACCCTTCCGTACGGTCACGAACTGACCCTCGACTCCCCGCTCGGCAAGCTGATCATCCCCACCACCCACCTGCCGGTCGACCGCAAGGCGCGCGACCGCGACTAGAAGCGTTCCTCCCAGGTGAGGGTTCGACTCGCGGCCCGGCGGCGGAAGGCGAACGCCGCTGCCACCCCCGCCAGGAGGCCCAGGAGGTGGCCCTGCCAGCTGATGCCCGTCTGGGTGGGGGCCAGGCCCGACAGGATCGAGCCGCCCCAGATCGCGGCGATCAGGACGCCCGCCAGGATGCCCCAGGGGCGGCGCTCCACGAAGCCGGTGACCAGGAGGAAGCCGAAGAGGCCGAAGACCAGGCCCGACGCGCCGGCCGTGTTCGTGTGCGCCGGGGATATGAGCCAGACGCCCAGGCCGTCGACGAGGATGATCAGCGCGCAGACGAGCAGGAAGCGCCGCAGACCCGACAGGGCCGCCAGGAAGCCGAGGACCAGCAGCGGCAGCGTGTTGGACACCAGGTGCGCGAAGCCGAAGTGGACGAAGGCAGCGGGGACGACGTCGATCAGCTCGGACGGGTCGCGCGGGGTGATGCCGAAGCCGTCCAGCGCGTGACCCGTCGCCACGTCGACCGCTTCCAGCAGCCACAGCAGCGCGACCCAGGCCAGCATCAGCTTGCCCGCGGCCGGCGCCCGGTCCGCCGTCGACCACGCTTCTCGCGGACCCGGCATGGCGACCCCCAGTGCTCGCTCGTCCCCTCCGTGCAACGCCCCGCACCCCTGGGCCGGTTCCCACCCTGCGAGGCCGGATAGGCTCGGAGATGTGAACCCAGTCAAGCCAGGCGAGACGCCGCGTACGCCTTGGATCGTAGGGGTGTCCGGCGCCTCCGGCACCCCGTATGCCGCCGCCGTGCTGCGGGCCCTGCTCGCCGCCGGCGAGAGCGTCGACCTCGTGGTGTCCCGGGCCTCCCGGCTCACCCTCCTCGACGAGACGGGCATCTCGTTCCGGGACGCCCACTGGCGTGACGACCTGCGCGAATGGCTCGCCCGGGGCGCCGACGGCAAGCCGGACACCTTCTCCGTCGACCTCGACGCCGTACGGCACTGGAGCGCCGGCGACCTGGCCGCCGGACCCTCCTCGGGGTCGTACCCCACCCAGGGCATGATCATCGTGCCCGCCTCGACGGCGAGCGTGGCCGGTGTCGCGCTCGGGCTGTCGAAGGACCTGCTGCAGCGGGCGGCGAGCGTGACCCTCAAGGAGGGACGCAAGCTGATCGTGGCCGTGCGGGAGACCCCGCTGAACGGCCAGACCCTGCGGCACCTGGTCACCCTCGACGACGCGGGCGCGACCGTGGTGCCCGCCTCACCCGCCTTCTACGCGGGCGCGACGCACATCCAGGACCTGGTGGACTTCGTCGCCGGACGCGTACTCGACGCGGCGGGCGTGCCGCACACGCTCTACCGCCGTTGGCAAGGTGAGCTCGGCGGCGGAGCACACCGCGCCGGCTGAGCGCGCACACGGAACTCATCGGACCACAGACAACTTCAGCGGAAGGCTTCGATCGCAATGGACGCGGTGGACAGGCAGCTCATCCAGGCCCTGAGGGAGAACGGCCGGGCCTCCTACGCGGAGCTGGGACGCCTCGTCGGCCTGTCGGGACCCAGCGTCACCGACCGCATCAACCGGCTGGAGGCGGCCGGCGTCATCACCGGCTACCGGGCCACCGTCGACGCGGCCTCGCTCGGCCTCGGCGTCACCGCCCTCATCGGCATCTCCCTGTCCGACGCCACGGACCACGAGGACGTGGCACAGCGGCTGCGGGACCTCTCGGAGATCGAGGACTGCTGGTTCATCGCGGGCGACGACTCGTACATGCTCAAGGTGCGGGCGGCGGACGTGGACGGCCTGGAGAAGATCATCCGGCGGCTCAGCGGGACCAAGGGCGTCTCCCGGACCCGTACCACCATCGTGCTCTCCACGAAGTGGGAGAACCGGGTCGGGGAACTGCCCGAAGAGGTCTAGGCCCGGAGGGCCGTATGGGGGCACCTCCCGCCCGAAGGGTGGGGGCGTACGGTTGGGGACGTTTCCGTAGAAAGGTGTGGGCATGGATCTCGGGCTCAAGCGCGAGCTGGAGGAGAAGGTCAGGGCCGGTGAGCGCCTGACCCGTGAGGACGGCATCGCGCTGTACGAGTCGGACGACCTGGCCTGGCTCGGCGGCCTGGCGCACGAGGTGCGCACGCGCAAGAACGGCGACGTCGTGCACTTCAACGTCAACCGTCACCTCAACATGACGAACGTGTGCACGGCCTCCTGCGCGTACTGCTCCTTCCAGCGCAAGCCGGGGGAGAAGGACGCGTACACGATGCGCATCGAGGAGGCCGTCAAGCTCGCCAAGGCGATGGAGTCGGAGAACCTCACCGAGCTGCACATCGTCAACGGGCTGCACCCGAACCTGCCGTGGCGGTACTACCCGCGGTCCCTGCGGGAGCTGAAGGCCGCGCTGCCGAACGTGTCGCTGAAGGCCTTCACGGCCACCGAGATCCACCACTTCGAGACGATCTCCGGGATGAGCGCGTCCGAGATCCTGGACGAGCTGATCGACGCGGGTCTGGAGTCGCTGACCGGCGGTGGCGCGGAGATCTTCGACTGGGAGGTACGGCAGCACATCGTCGACCACCGCACGCACTGGGAGGACTGGTCCCGGATCCACCGGCTGGCGCACGAGAAGGGTCTGAAGACCCCGTGCACCATGCTGTACGGGCACATCGAGGAGCCGCGGCACCGGGTGGACCACGTGCTGCGGCTGCGCGAGCTGCAGGACGAGACCGGCGGCTTCCAGGTCTTCATCCCGCTGCGCTACCAGCACGACTTCGTCGACATGAAGGACGGCAAGGTCCGCAACCGGCTCCAGGCCCGGACGCAGATGGCGACGGGGGCGGAGGCGCTGAAGACCTTCGCGGTGTCGCGGCTGCTGTTCGACAACGTGCCGCACGTGAAGGTCTTCTGGGTGATGCACGGGGTGCAGACCGCGCAGCTGGCGTTGCAGCACGGTGCGGACGACATGGACGGGTCGGTCGTCGAGTACAAGATCACGCACGACGCGGACAACTTCGGCACGCCGAACAAGCTGACGCGTGAGGATCTGCTGGATCTCATCCGTGACGCCGGGTTCCGGCCGGTGGAGCGGAACACGCGGTACGAGATCATCCGGGAGCACGAGGGGCCCGACCCCTCGATTCGCGATGCCCCGCAGGCCATGCGGGTGTGAGTGCGGCTTTCCAGCGCGAGGGGGTTGCTCGCGCAGTTCCCCGCGCCCCTGAGGTGGGTACCCGGCCGGCATGGTTGCCACCGGGGCGCCGGAAGACGCCTATACCGCTGAGCCGTTCGTTCCCGGACGCGGCGGTCTTCCCGCTCTGCGGAAGGCCGCTGCCGGGTGCCGGGGGTGTCCGTTGCACCGGGACGCCACTCAGGTCGTCTTCGGGGCCGGGAGCGCCGACGCCCGGGTGATGCTCGTGGGGGAGCAGCCCGGGGATCAGGAGGACCGGCAGGGGAAGCCGTTCGTCGGGCCCGCGGGCAAGCTGCTCGACCGGGCCCTGGCGGACGCCGGCATCGACCCGGGCGAGGCCTACGTCACCAACGCCGTGAAGCACTTCAAGTTCACCCAGGCCGAGCCGCGCAAGCGCCGGATCCACAAGGCGCCGAACCTGCGCGAGATGAGCGCGTGCGGGCCCTGGCTCGCCGCCGAGCTGGCCGTCGTGGAGCCGGAGCTGATCGTCGTGCTGGGGGCCACCGCCGGGAAGGCGCTGCTCGGGTCCTCGTTCCGGGTCACGCAGGTACGCGGGACCGTGCTGGAGGAGGAGATCCACGGGCGGCCCGAGCGGCTGGTGCCGACCGTGCACCCGTCGGCGGTGCTGCGGTCCGACGACCGGGAGGCGGCCTACCAGGGGATGGTGTCGGATCTGAAAGTGGCCGCACGGGCCCTTTCGTAATAGCTACAATCCCCGCATGCCCCTTACCTTCACGCTGGACCCGGCCGTCACCCCGGAGCTCCGCGACGGCATCCTCGACCTGTGGACCGACGTCTCCAACGCAGGCGGAGCCGTCGGCTTCGTGCCCCCGGTGACGCGCGAGGACATCCGGCCGCAGCTGGTCACGCACTTCGCGTCCATGGCCGAGGGGCGGATCCGGCTGCTCGTCGGACACGACGAGGAGGGGCGGGTCGCGGCCACCGCGTTCCTCACCCTCAACACGCACCATCTGATGACGCACTGGCTGTGGCTGTACACGGTGATGGTGCACCCGCGTCACCAGGGCAAGGGCTACGGCCGTGATCTGCTGGCCGCCGCCGCCGAAGCCGCCCGCGGGATCGACGGGATCGAGGCGATCCGGCTGACCTGCCGGGGCGGGCTCGGCCTGGAGCGGTTCTACGCCTCGTGCGGCTACAAGGAGGTCGGCCGCATCCCGGGCGCCATCCGGGTCGCGCCGGGCGACGACCGCGACGACGTGATCATGCTCCTCCCGCTGCACTGACCCCCCTGCAAGATCGGCCGTCCGGCGTGCTTCACTGGACGGTGCCCCTTTGGGTGTGTTCGTTCCGGCCGTTCGAAACGGAAGAGTGGATTGAGATGCTCCGCTACACGCTGATGCGCCTCGGTGTCTTCGTGGGCTGCCTCGTGGTCGTCTGGGGCGCCGTCTACTCGGGTCTCGCCCCGCGCGGCCTCGGTGACAGCAACGGCCTGTGGGTCGTCCTGCTCGCCCTGCTGATCTCCGCACCGATCAGCTTCGTCGTGCTGCGCAAGGAGCGCGACCGAGCCTCCATCCAGGTCGCCCAGCGGGTCGACCGGATGAAGGCCGGCCTGGACGCCAACCGCAACCAGGAGGACGTCGCCGACGACGCCGCCCGGGCCCAGGGGCAGACCTCGTAAGGTCCCCTCCGCAGGCGAACAGCGCCCCGTTTCCGCACATGCGCGGACACGGGGCGCTTTGCCTTTGTATGGGTGTGTGTGTCCCGTCACCTGTCAAAGCCAGGCTTTGGGGTCCTCAAAGCTCAGGTGTTAAGGTCTGTGTATGAAGTCAGCAGTCGTGCCTCATTCGCCCCTGAGCGCTCCGCTCGTGGCGCGGCTGCACGTGGATCTCTGTCGGTGCGCGTCCGCTTTCTGTCGTCCCTGACGTAACGCAACCCCCGTCGTCTCCCACGTCAGTTCCCCCCGCCGTTACGCGTCCCCCCAACGGAGTCAGTCGCGTGTCCTCACACACGAAGTCCTTCAAGGTGCCTTTCTGGGCCCAGATACTCGCCGGTCTCGTCCTGGGCGTGCTGCTCGGCTGGCTCGCCCGCAGCCAGGACCTGTCCTGGCTGGTCACGACCCTGGAGAAGGTCGGCGACACCTTCATCGGCCTGCTGAAGCTGGCCGTCGCCCCGCTCGTCTTCTTCGCGATCCTGGTGTCGATCACCAACCTGCGGAAGGTCAACAACGCGGCCCGCCTGGCCTCGCGCACCCTCCTGTGGTTCATGATCACGTCGCTGATCGCGGTGAGCATCGGCCTCGTCATCGGCCTGGTGACCAACCCCGGCTCCGGTACCGGCCTCACGCCCAAGGACGGCGGGAAGCCCGAGACCACCGGCTCCTGGATCGACTTCCTCACCGGCATCGTGCCGACGGACGTCATCACGCCGTTCACCGAGCTGAACGTCCTGCAGATCGTCTTCATGGCCGCCGTCGCCGGTATCGCCGCCCTGAAGCTCGGCGAGAAGGCCCAGCCGATCCTCACCCTGAGCGAGTCCGTGCTCAGCCTGCTGCAGAAGGCGCTGTGGTGGGTCATCCGGCTCGCCCCGATCGGCACCATCGGCCTGATCGGCTACGCCATCGCCACCTACGGCTGGAACCTGATCGGCAAGTACGCGACCTTCACGGCCGACATCTACGTCGGCTGCCTCATCGTGATGTTCGGCGTCTACCCGACGCTCCTCGCGGTCGTCGCCAAGGTCAACCCGGTCCAGTTCTTCAAGGGCGCCTGGCCCGCCATCCAGCTGGCCTTCGTCTCCCGCTCGTCCGTGGGCACCATGCCGCTGACGCAGAAGGTCACCGAGCGGCTCGGCGTGCCGAAGGAGTACGCGTCCTTCGCGGTGCCGTTCGGCGCCACGACCAAGATGGACGGCTGCGCCGCGATCTACCCGGCCATCGCCGCGATCTTCGTCGCCCAGATCTTCGACATCCAGCTGGGCATCGGCGACTACCTGCTGATCGCGTTCGTCTCGGTGGTCGGCTCCGCCGCCACGGCCGGCTTGACCGGTGCGACGGTCATGCTGACCTTGACCCTGTCCACCCTCGGCCTGCCGATGGAGGGCGTGGGCCTGCTCCTCGCGATCGACCCGATCCTGGACATGATCCGCACCGCGACCAACGTCGCCGGACAGGCGCTGATCCCGGTCCTGGTCTCGGCCCGCGAGAACCTGCTCGACCGTGACGCCTACGCCACGGCCCACGGATCCGCCCTCGCGGTGGACGACGACGAGCCGCGCGACGCGCAGCCCGAGCGGGTGCCCGCCGCGGCCTGACGCGCCGGACGCCCCGACGTGACGGGCCCCCGGCCGCCCCTCTCCGGTTCTTCCGGCGGAGGGGCGGCCGGGGGCCCGTACGCTAAGCGGTATGGGTGCCGTGAAGACGAAGCGGATGCCGCGTGCGGTCCGTGAACAGCAGATGCTGGACTCCGCCGTGCGCATCTTCGGCCAGCGCGGCTACATGGCCGCCTCGATGGACGAGATCGCCGAACTGGCGGGCGTGTCCAAGCCGTTGGTCTACCTGTACCTGAACTCCAAGGAAGACCTGTTCACCGCCTGCATCCGCCGGGAGGCCAAGGCCCTGGTCGAGGCGGTGCGCGCCGGTGTCCGGCGGGACCTGCCCGCCGACCGGCAACTGTGGGAGGGCCTCGGCGCGTTCTTCGCGCACACCGCCCAGAACCCCGACGCCTGGTCGATCCTGCACCTCCAGGCCCGTACGCACGGCGAGCCCTTCGCCGCCGAAGTCGCCGCGATGCGCGAGGAGATCGTCGCGTTCGTGACGCAGTTGATCCTGGCCGGCGCCCGCGAGGCGCACCGCGACCCGGACCTGCCCGAGCGCGAGGTCGCCGGACTCGCCGAGGCCCTGGTCGGCGCCGCCGAGTCCCTGGCGGCCTGGGCCAACGCCACAGAGGGCGTCACCGCCCGGCAGGCCGCCGCGACCCTGATGAACTTCGCCTGGGCCGGCCTCGGCGACCTCATGGAAGGGCGGCCCTGGTCCCCTCCCGGCGAGGGGACGGACACCCGGGCCGGGTAGCCGCCCGGCCGGCGCCCCTCAGCCGGGAAGGACCTCCCCGGTCACATGCACCCGGTCGTCCCGGCCCCGCAGTTCGAACCGGGGGCCCTTCGCCGCGTAGGTCACGGTCCCCGGCAGAAGGACCGGTGCCCGGAAGTCCGCCCGGACGTGGCAGGCGTCCGGTGCGCCGTGCGCGGCGAGGCAGCGGGCCGCCGTCCACATGCCGTGCGCGATGGCCCGGGGGAAGCCGAACAGCCGGGCGGTGAGCGGGTGGAGATGGATGGGGTTGCGGTCCCCGGACGCGGCCCCGTAGCGCCGCCCGACGTCGGCGCCGAGCCGCCACTCGGCGACAGCGGGCAGCGGCTCGGCGACAGCCGGCGAGGGCTCGGCGGCGGGTGGCAGGGGCGCGGGCTTCCCGTCCTCCCGGCGGGCCTCCGTCGGGCGTCCGTGCCGGGCCAGGTACGTGCTGCGCGACTCCCACACGACGTCCCCGCCGTCGCGTACCCCGGTGACGACCGTCGCCTGAGTGCCGCGCCGGTGCGCGGCCAGCCCCTCGACGTGGACGGAGAGTTCGTACGCGCCCGTGGCGGGCATCCGCGCGTGCCGCGTGATCGAGATCGACGTGTGGACGAGCCCCAGCAGCGGCAGCGGGAAGGCCCGCTCGCTCATCAGCCGCATGGCCGCCGGGAAGCCCAGCACGTGCGGATAGGTCACCGGCAGCGCGTCCTCCCCGGTGGGGAAGCCGCACACCCGCTCGTACGCCGCGAGCCGCGCGAGGTCGACGCGCAGGCCGGGCAGGACGAGCCGGGTGCGCGGGAACGCCGCGTCGGGGGCGGGCCGTTTGAAGGGGGACAGCAGGGCACCGCGGGCCAGCAGCGGGCCGAGGGACGGGGACCCGGTGAGGACGACAGGGGCGCCGGTCATCACGCCCCCAGCAGACTCTGGCCGCAGACGCGGACGACCTGGCCGTTGACCGCGCCGGAGGCGGGGTGGGCGAGCCAGGCGGTGGTCTCGGCGACGTCGGCCGGCAGACCGCCCTGCGCCAGGGAGTTCATCCGGCGGCCGGCCTCGCGGATGAACAGCGGGATCGCGGCCGTCATCTTCGTCTCGATGAAGCCGGGCGCCACCGCGTTCACCGTCACGCCGTGCTCGTCGAGCGCGCGCGGGGCCAGCGAGCGGACCAGTCCGACGACGCCCGCCTTGCTCGCCCCGTAGTTCGTCTGGCCGGCGTTCCCGGCGAGACCGGCGATCGAGGCCGTGGCGACGACGGAGCCGCCGCGCTTGAGCGTCCCGGCCTTCAGCAGGGCGTCCGTGGTGCGCAGCACGCTCGCCAGGTTCACCTCCAGCACGGAGATCCAGCGCTCGGCCGGCATGTTCACCAGCCGCCGGTCACGCGTGATGCCCGCGTTGTGGATCAGCAGGTCCAGGCCGTCCGGGAGGGCCTCGGCGATCCGCGCGCCCGCGTCGGCGGTGGTGATGTCCAGCGGCAGGGCGGTGCCGCCGATCCGGTCGGCGACGCGCCGGGCGTCCTGTTCGGCCTGCGGCACGTCGAGCACGACCACCCGGGCCCCGTCCCGCGCGAGCGTCTCGGCGACGGCCTCCCCGATGCCCCGGGCGCCGCCGGTGACCAGGGCGGTGCGCCCGGCCAGGGGGCGGTCCCAGTCCAGGGCGGCGGGGCTCTCGTGGAGCGGTCCGACCTCGATCACCTGGCCGCTGACGTAGGCGGACTTGGGCGACAGCAGGAACCGGAGCGTCGACTCGGCGGCGGCCGCGTCCGTCAGCCGGACCAGGTTCACGGTCCTGCCCCGGCCGATCTCCTTGCCGAGCGAGCGCGTGAAGCCCTCCAGGGCCTGCTGGGCCGCGGCCTGGTGGTGGTCGGCCGGGTCGAGGGGGGCGCCGAGCACGAGCACGCGGCCGCTCGGGGCGACCGACCGCACGACCGGATGCAGGGCCGCGTGCACCTCGGCCAGGGCCTCGACGTCCCGCACGCCGGTCGCGTCCAGGACGACGGCGCCCGGAGGCTCCTTCGCCCCGCCCGGTCCGAGTCCCGTCCTGGCGAGCACCGGGGCCAGGTCCAGGGCGGACGTCCCGGCCGTCAGGTGGCGCAGGCCGCCGTCCAGGGCGGGGTGCTCGGGGGACCAGCGGGCCAGCGCCGCGGGCTGCGGCAGCCCGAGCCGGCGGGTGAGGAAGCGGCCGGGCGCGGTACCCGTGAGGCGTAGATAGCGGTCGGCCATGGCGACTCCTGGTTCCGGCGAAGCAGTGCGGTCGGGGCGGCGTGGCGAAACAGCGCGGTGAAACAGCGCGGGGCAAAGGTGCTTACTCTGGAGTAAGGTTACCGGAGGTAAGGGTATGGCACGGACAAGGAGCAGGTCGAGATGAGCCCCCAGCAGCTGTCGCCGTCGGTCCGGCGCGTGGCGATCGTCGGCGGAGCCCGCATCCCCTTCGCCCGCTCCGACGGCCCCTACGCCACCGCCTCCAACCAGCAGATGCTCACCGCCGCCCTGGACGGCCTCGTCGAGCGGTACGGCCTGGACGGGCCCGGCGCGGTCGGCGAGTTCGTCGCCGGCGCGGTCCTCAAGCACAGCCGCGACTTCAACCTGGCCCGCGAGACCGTCCTCGGCTCCACGCTCCACCCCCGCACCCCCGCCTACGACATCCAGCAGGCCTGCGGCACCGGCCTCCAGGCGGTCATCGCCGCCGCCAACAAGATCGCCCTCGGTCAGACCGACTCGGCGATCGCGGGCGGTTCCGACACCGCGAGCGACGCGCCCCTCGGCGTCAACGACTCCCTGCGCCGCGTCCTGCTGGAGGCCCGCCGGGCGAAGACGCTCGGCGGGCGGATGAAGGCGCTGGCGAAGGTCCGCCCCGGGCACCTCGTCCCCGACATCCCGCGCAACGCCGAGCCGCGCACCGGCCTGTCCATGGGCGAACACGCCGCCGTCACCGCCCGGGCCTGGGGCATCGGCCGCGCGGCGCAGGACGAACTCGCCGCGACCAGCCACCAGCGGCTCGCCGCGGCCTACGAACGCGGTTTCTTCCAGGACCTGGTGGTGCCCTTCCGCGGACTCGCCCGCGACCAGAACCTGCGCCCCGGCTCGACAGTGGACAAACTCGCCGCCCTCAAGCCGGTGTTCGGCCTCGACCACCCCGAACCGACCATGACGGCAGGGAACTCGACCCCGCTGACCGACGGCGCGGCGACCGTGCTGCTGGCGAGCGAGGACTGGGCCCGCGCGCGCGGACTGGAGCCGCTGGCGTACCTCACGGCGTACGAGACGGCGGCCGTCGACTTCGTCGGCGGGGACGTCGCGGGCGGCGAGGACGGCCTGCTCATGGCACCGGCGTACGCCGTTCCGCGCATGCTGGAACGAGCCGGCCTGGGCCTGGACGACTTCGAACTCGTCGAGATCCACGAGGCGTTCGCCTCACAGGTGCTGGCGACGCTCGCCGCCTGGGAGAAGCGCGGCCTCGGTACGGTCGACCGGGCCCGGCTGAACGTCGCGGGCTCCTCCCTCGCCACCGGGCACCCCTTCGCCGCCACCGGCGCCCGGATCGTGGCCACGCTGGCCAAGCTGCTCGCCGAACGGGACGCCCCCGCACGGGGGTTGATCTCCATCTGCGCTGCGGGCGGGCAGGGCGTGACGGCGGTCCTGGAACGGGCCTGAGGCGACGACGGCCGGAAGCTGAGAGACCCTCACATAACCTCCGAGCATGCACAGGCCTGGCCCCGGACCATCCCCGAACCCGCACAAGGCCGCCACGTGAGCGCCGTACGATCCCGTTCCTACCGGCAGTAACCCCTTTCTGGGGATTCAGCCGGTTGAGCGCCTCGGCGTGCGAGGCACGTACGTCATGCAGCAAGCAGTCCATCGCTGCACGCCCCAGGAGCCGCCCGTGTCCACTGCGTATCCCTCCTCCGCCCGCGGCGACGTGTACGGCGGACCGGTCCTGGTCGAGCCCGAGGTCAAGCGGCTCGACGGAGCGGTACGGGAGGCGTCCGTACCGCCGCTGGCACCGCCGTGGACCCACGGGTCGCTCGCCGACCTGCCGTTCGACAACGCGAGCGCGGCCCCCGACGCCGTGGTGCTCAGCCGCAAGAACGCCGACGGGCACTGGAGCGACGTCACCGCGGCACAGTTCGCCGCCCAGGTGACGGCCGTGGCGAAAGGGCTGATCGCCGAGGGGCTGGCGCCGGGCGACCGGGTCGCCGTGATGGCCCGCACGATCTACGAGTGGACCGTCCTGGACTTCGCCGCCTGGGCCGCCGGACTGGTCACCGTCCCCGTCTACCCCACCTCCTCCGTCTTCCAGGCCCGCTGGATCCTCCAGGACTCCGGCGCCGTCGCGCTCCTCACCGAGACGACCGCACAGGCCGCCGCCCTCGGCCCCGAGCGCGAGCGGCTGCCCGACCTCAAGCACCTGTGGGTCGTGGAGAAGGGCCACGTGGACCGCCTCGCCGAGGCCGGGACCCACCTGACCGACCAGGAGGTCGAGGTACGGCGCGGCATGCTCGGCCCCGACACCCTCGCCACCCTCGTCTACACCTCGGGCACCACCGGCCGCCCCAAGGGCTGCGCGCTCACCCACGGCAACTTCTTCGCCGAGGTCGACAACGCCATCGAGCTGCTCTACCCCGTCTTCCGGGACCGGACCAGCGAAGAGGCCTCGGTCCTGCTGTTCCTGCCCATGTCCCACGTCTTCGGCCGCATGGTCGCGATCGCCTGCGTCCGGGCCCGCGTCCGGCTCGGGCACGCGCCGAGCATCAAGGCCGACGACCTCCTCCCGGACCTGGCCGGCTTCCGGCCGACCTGCCTGCTGGCCATCCCGTACATGCTGGAGAAGGTCTTCAACTCGGCCCGCGCCAAGGCCGAGGCGAGCGGCCGGGCGGCCTCGTTCGACCGGGCGGTGTCGGTGGCGCAGCGCTACGGAGAGGCGGTGGAGGCCCGCCAGACGGGCACCGGCCCCGGCCCCTCCCGCGCCCTGAAGACCGCCCGCGCCTTCTACGACCCGCTGGTCTACCGCCGCATCCGCAACGCCATGGGCGGCCGCGTCCGCTACGCCATCTGCGGCGGCTCCCCGCTGGGCCGCCGCCTCGCCGCCTTCTACGCCGGAGCCGGCATCGAGATCTTCGAGGGCTACGGCCTCACCGAGACCACCGGCGCGAGCACCGTCACCCCGCCCCTGAAGCCGCGCCTGGGCACGGTCGGCTGGCCGCTGCCCGGCACCCGCGTCCGGATCGCCGCCGACGGGGAGATCCTCGTCGCCGGCGACCACGTGCTGCGCGGCTACTGGGACCCGCAGGCCGGCGGCGTCGTGTCCGCCGCGCCCGACGGCTGGCTCGCCACCGGCGACATCGGCGAACTGGACGACGAGGGCTACCTCACCATCACCGGCCGCAAGAAGGAACTCCTCATCACCGCGGGCGGCAAGTCCGTCGCCCCGGCCCCCCTGGAGAACTGGCTGCGCTCGCACCCCCTGATCTCCCAGTGCATGGTCCTGGGCGACGGCCGCCCCTACGTCACCGCGCTCATCACCCTCGACGAGGCCGGCATCACCCACTGGCGCCGCATGAACGGCAAACACCCCGTCCCGCCCGTCCTCCTCGCCGACGACGAGGAACTGCGCGCCATCCTCCAGCGCGCCGTCGACGAGGCCAACAAACTCGTCTCCCGCCCCGAGTCCATCCGCCGCTTCACGGTCCTCCCCCGGGACTTCACGGAGGAGGAGGGCCACCTCACCCCGTCGATGAAACTCCGCCGAGAGACGATCCTGCGCGCCTTCGCGACGGAGGTGGAGGGCCTGTACCCGCGGTAAGGCACCTTTGCGAGGTCTTCACACCTGGTTCTTGACGACGCACGGTGTCTCGCCGTTGGCTTTCTGCCACCTCCACGTCGCGATGATCCCCCCACCTCGGAAGGCACCACCAGTGAAAGCGCGTAACACCCGCCGGGCCGCCGTGCGTCATCTCTCCACAGGTCTGGCGGTCTCCGTGTCGGTCCTGTCCCTCGCCGCGTGCGGTGACGGCGGGAGCGACGACTCGGCCGGGGGCAAGAAGGGCAACGACATCACCGTCGGGTTGCTGCTGCCCGACCGGGACACGGCGCGCTTCGAGCGGTTCGACCACCCGCTCATCAAGCAGGAGGTCGCCTCCCTCACCGAGAACCAGGGCAAGGTCCGCTACGCCAACGCCGAGGCGAGCGTGGCCAGACAGAGCGAGCAGTTCCGGCAGATGATCGCCGACAAGGTGGACGTCATCCTCGTCGACGCGGTGAACTCCAAGGCCATCGCCCCGGACGTGAAGAAGGCCAAGGCCGCGGGCATCCCGGTCGTCGCCTACGACCGGCTCGCCGAGGGCCCCATCGACGCGTACGTCTCCCACGACAACGAACTCGTCGGGCAGGTACAGGGCCGCGCGCTCATCGGCGAACTGGGGGAGAAGGCCGAGAACAGCAAGGTCGTCATGATGAACGGCGACCCCGCCGACCCCAACACGGCCCGGTTCAAGGACGGCGCGCTGAGCGAACTCCAGGGCCAGGTCGACATCGTCCAGCAGTACGACACCAAGGAGTGGAAGCCCGCGATCGCCAAGGCCAACATGGCGAAGGCGATCAAGGCGGTCGGGCTGAAGAACATCGCCGCGGTCTACTCGGCCAACGACGGCATGGCCGGTGCCGTCATCGAGGCGCTGGAGGAGGCGGGCGCCACCGAGATGCCGCCGGTGACCGGCCAGGACGCGAACCTGGACGCGGTGCAGCGTGTGGTGTCGGGGGAGCAGTACATGACCGTGTACAAGTCCTTCCTGCTGGAGGCGACCAACGCCGCGAAGATCGCCGTGGCCAAGGTCCAGGGCCGCTCGATCGAGTTCGCCGCGCTGACCCGGGAGACGGTCGACAGCCCGACGCGGAAGAACATCCCCGCGATGCTGGTGCCGGTGGTCGCCCTCACCCGGGACAACATCAAGGAGACCGTGATCACCGACGGGGTGTACACGGTGAAGGACATCTGCACCGCCGAGTACCGGGCGGACTGCGCGGCCATCGGCCTCGAATAGGACAACCCAGAACGGCCTTACTGGGCGGGCCTTGACTTCTTCAGGCCCCCGCGCGACAGTCCCCACCCTTCGTGTTCCTCGCCGGGCGGGAGCGGCCATGACCACCAGCGCGAACTCCGCGGGGACGGCCGGCGGCCCGTCCCGAAGACGACTGCTCGCCGGGGCCGCCGGGGCTGCCGGGGCCGGGCTCGCGGTCACCGCGGGAGGGCGGCAGCGTGCGCGGGCGGCGGACCTGCCGCCGCTCGGCACGTACGACGTCGTCGTCATCGGCTCCGGCGCCGCCGGGATGACCGCCGCGCTGACCGTGGCACGGCAGGGGCTGAGCTGCATGGTCGTGGAGAAGGCGCCGACCTTCGGCGGCTCCACCGCCCGCTCCGGGGCCGGGATCTGGATCCCCAACAACGAGGTGATCCTGGCGGCCGGCGTCCCGGACACCCCCGCGAAGGCAGCCGCCTACCTCGCCGCCGTGGCCGGCCCCGACGTCCCCGCCGACCGGCAGCGCGCCTTCCTCGCCCACGGCCCGGCGATGCTCTCCTTCGTCATGGCCAACAGCCCGCTCCGCTTCCGCTGGATGGAGGGCTACAGCGACTACTACCCGGAGCTGCCCGGGGGCCTGCCGGGCGGCCGTTCCATCGAGCCCGACCAACTCGACGGCACCGTCCTCGGCCCCGAACTGGAGCGGCTCAACCCGCCGTACCTGGACGTCCCGGCCGGCATGGTCGTCTTCAGCGCCGACTACAAGTGGCTCGCCCTGGCCGCCGTGAACGCCCGGGGCGCCGCCGTCGCCGCCCAGTGTCTGGCCCGCGGCACGAAGGCGGCGCTGCTCGGGCAGAAGCCCCTGACCATGGGGCAGGCCCTCGCGGCCGGGCTGCGCGCGGGGCTGCGCTCCGCCGGGGTGCCGGTGTGGCTGAACACGCCCCTGACCGACCTGCACGTCGAGAACGGCACGGTCACCGGAGCCGTCGTCACCCGCGACGGCGCGCCGGGCCTGGTCCGCGCCCGCCGGGCCGTCATCGTCGGCTCCGGCGGCTTCGAGCACAACGCGGCCATGCGCGACCACTTCCAGCGGCAGCCCATCGGCACGGACTGGACGGTCGGCGCGAAGGAGAACACCGGCGACGGCATCCGCGCCGGGCAGCGGCTCGGCGCGGCCCTGGACCTGATGGACGACGCCTGGTGGGGCCCGGCGATCCCGCTGCCCGGGCAGCCCTGGTTCTGCCTCGCCGAACGCACCCTGCCCGGCGGGCTGCTGGTGAACCGGGCGGGCCGGCGCTTCGTCAACGAGGCCGCGCCCTACAGCGACGTCGTCCACACCATGTACGACGTGCACGACACCGACCCGGCCATCCCGTGCTGGCTGATCGTCGACCAGAACTACCGCAACCGGTACCTGTTCAAGGACATCGCCCCCACCCTGCCGCTGCCCGGCGACTGGTACGACTCCGGCGCCGCGCACAAGGCCTGGACACTGGACGCCCTGGCCACGTCGATCGGCGTCCCGCCGACGGCCCTGCGCACCACCGTGGACGGTTTCAACACCCTCGCCCTGCGCGGCCGGGACACCGACCACCATCGCGGCGACAGCGCGTACGACCACTACTACGCGGACCCCTCGGTCCTCCCGAACTCCTGCCTCGCCCCCCTCTGGCTCCCGCCCTACCACGCCTTCCGCGTCGTCCCCGGTGACCTCGGCACGAAGGGCGGCCTGCGCACGGACGCCCGCGCGCGGGTCCTGCGCGAGGACGGCACGGTCGTCCGCGGCCTGTACGCGGCGGGCAACGCGAGCGCGGCGGTCATGGGCCGCAGCTACGCGGGGGCCGGGTCGACGATCGGGCCGGCGATGACGTTCGGGTACGTGGCGGGGAGGGACGCGGCGGAAGCGCCGTGAGACCAACGGCACCGCGCCGTTCGCGGCGTGCAGGACCCGGGCGCGGGCGTCCGTGAGCAGGCCGCCCTCCGTCGTCTGTGGGGCGGCTTCGGCGGCTATGTGGTCGGTCTGCGGGCCACCAGCGCCGCCTGGGCAACGGGCTCGCCGCGCTCCTCGTCGGCCTCCCGTACCGTCCGCGCCCGCACCGTGAAGCCGGCCCCTTCCAGCAGTGCGGCCATCCGCTCCGGCCGCCGGCGGTGGAAACTCAAGGACACCCGGTGGCCGAAGGCCTCCTCGTAGCGGCGGGGCTCCTCGCCGTACTGGAAGCCCAGGAGCAGGTGCCCGCCCGGGCGCAGGACGCGGTGGAAGCCGGCGAACAGGGCGGGCAGGTGCTCGGCGGGGGTGTGGATGGTCGAGTACCAGGCCACGACACCGTCCAGCGACTCGTCCGGCAGGTCCAGGTCCAGCATCGAGCCCTGCCGGAACCGCAGCGCGGGATGCTCGCGCCGGGCGATCGCCAGCATGGACTCCGACAGGTCCAGCCCGAAGACCGACAGCCCCCGCGAGGCCAGGTACGCCGTCACCCGCCCGGGCCCGCATCCGAGGTCGGCGACCTCGCCGCCCTCTCCCACGAGCTCCGCGAACCCGTACAGCAGACCCAGGTCCAGCGGGGTGGTGGCGTCCCGGAACCGCTCGGCGTACTCCTCGGCCACGGTGTCGTAGAAGGTACGGGTCTCGCTCAGGAAGTCGGCGTCGGTCATGGCCGGTGACCCTACTGCCCACCCCCGACACCACCCCGGCCGCACCCCCGGCACCGTCCCGGCCCACCAGCGCCACCGCCCCGGCCGCGCCCCCGACACCGTCCCAGCCCACCAGCGACACCACCCCGGCCGCGCCACCGGCACCGGGCCGACCCACCAGTGACACCGCCCAGGCCCTCCGCCGCACCGGGCCGGCCCATCAGCGCGTCTGACCGGGCCGGTGGTCGTGGGGCCGGCTGACCACTGCCTCGGGGTTCGGTCCGTGGTCAGTCCGTGGGGCCGCCCGGCGTCTCTCCGCCCCCCGACGCGCGGGCGCGTGCCTGCCCCGCTCCGAGGCCGGCCCCGGCGCCGATCGCCGTGCCCAGGCCCAGGCCCAGGGCAAGCCCCAGCCCCACGTTGTCGAAGACGGTGATGCCCAGCACGAGACCGGCCGCCGTGCCGAGCGACAGGCCGAGCGACAGGCCGAGCGAGACGGCCGTCGCCGGGCTCCTGTCGGCGGGCGCCGTACCGCCGTCCTCCCCGATGTTCTGCTGATCTTTCCCCATCGGCCCATCCTCGCACGGGGAGAATTCGCCCGGAATTCACCGGGCGAAAGGGCCCGAAAAGGGCAGGAGCCCCGTCGCCTTGCGGCGCGGGGCTCCTTGGGTACTGCTATCAGACCGGCGTGACGTTCTCAGCCTGCGGGCCCTTCGGACCCTGCGTGACGTCGAAAGACACCTGCTGGTTCTCCTCCAGGGACCGGAATCCCTGCGCGTTGATCGCGGAGTAGTGGACGAAGACGTCGGGGCCGCCGCCCTCCTGGGCGATGAAACCAAAGCCCTTTTCGGCGTTGAACCACTTCACGGTTCCGGTAGCCATAAGCCCTCCTTGGGCTCAAAAGGGTTGCCCTGCTCCAGAACCAGCAAGTGTGAAGAGTGAATTCTGCACAAGTGCGTATGTCTGAGAATGACGAGAGCCCGCGGTCACATGCTCCGCAGGCTCTGTACTGCAAGGGAAACCAAACTGCAACTTGCGACGAGCCTAGCACGCGGACCCCGGAATGCAATAGGGGTCAAGATCACGTCACCCGAATGTTTGAACATCCCCCGGCCGACTGGCGCAGCGGCCGTGAGCGGAGCCCGGAGCCCCGACGGCGGGGCCGGACGCGGACCCGTGGGCCGTGAGGGCTAGCCTCACGATGTGGACAATCCTCGCACCCGGCCGCGCGTCGGCCACATCCAGTTCCTGAACTGCCTGCCCCTGTACTGGGGGCTCGCCAGAACGGGCACGCTCCTCGACTTCGAGCTCACCAAGGACACCCCGGAGAAGCTCAGCGAGAAGCTGGTGCAGGGCGATCTCGACATCGGTCCGGTCACCCTGGTCGAGTTCCTCAAGCACGCCGACGACCTGGTCGCCTTCCCCGACATCGCCGTCGGCTGCGACGGCCCGGTCATGTCCTGCGTGATCGTCTCGCAGGTCCCCCTGGACCGGCTGGACGGCGCCCGGGTCGCCCTCGGCTCGACCTCCCGCACCTCCGTCCGCCTCGCCCAGCTGCTCCTCGCCGAGCGCTACGGCGTCCAGCCGGACTACTACACCTGCCCGCCCGACCTCGGCCTGATGATGCGGGAGGCCGACGCCGCCGTCCTCATCGGCGACGCGGCATTGCGCGCGAACATGCTCGACGGCCCCCGCTACGGCCTGGACGTGCACGACCTGGGCGCGCTGTGGAAGGAGTGGACGGGGCTGCCGTTCGTCTTCGCGGTCTGGGCGGCGCGCCGCGAGTACGCCGAGCGCGAGCCGGCCATCACGCGCAAGGTGCACGCGGCGTTCCTGGACTCCCGCAACCTCTCCCTGGAGGAGGTCGGCAAGGTCGCCGAGCAGGCCGCCCGCTGGGAGGCCTTCGACGAGGAGACCCTCGCCCGGTACTTCACCACCCTCGACTTCCGCTTCGGCGGACCCCAGCTGGAGGCGGTCGCCGAGTTCGCCCGGCGGGTCGGCCCGACCACCGGCTTCCCGGCGGACGTGAAGGTGGACCTGCTCCAGCCGTGAGCCCGGCGGTGCCCCGGCACTACTCTGCTGGGAGGTGCAGGCGTGCCGGGGCCGGGGAGCGCCCCCACGGCGCCTACGGGGGAGGGGTGACGCCATGCGGCCGCTCGACGTCGACGAGCCCACGGTCGTGGGTCCCTACCGGCTGCTCGGCCGGCTGGGCTCCGGCGGCATGGGCCGGGTCTATCTGGGCCGCAGCGCCGGGGGCCGCACGGTCGCGGTGAAGATCGTGCATCCGCACTTCGCGCTGGACGAGGAGTTCCGGGCGCGCTTCCGGCGCGAGGTCGAGGCCGCGCGCCGGGTGGGTGGTGCCTGGACGGCGTCCGTGCTGGACGCGGACCCGGACGCGCGGGTGCCGTGGGTGGCGACGGCGTACGCCGCCGGCCCGTCGCTGTCCGCCGCCGTCGCCGACGTCGGGCCGCTGCCGGCCCACACGGTACGGGCGCTCGGGGCGGGGCTCGCCGAGGCACTGACGGCGGTGCACGAGCTGGGGCTCGTCCACCGCGACGTGAAGCCGTCGAACGTCCTGCTCACCCTGGACGGGCCGCTGCTGATCGACTTCGGCATCGCCCGGGCCACCGACGGCACGGCGTCCCTGACGTCCACCGGCGTTTCCGTCGGCTCGCCCGGATACATGTCTCCCGAGCAGATCCTGGGCAAGGGCGTCACGGGCGCGGCGGACGTCTTCTCCCTGGGCGCGGTCCTCGCGTACGCGGCGACCGGCGAACCGCCCTTCCCCGGTGACTCCTCGGCGGCCCTGCTCTACAAGGTGGTGCACGAGGAGCCGGAACTGGGCCTGCTGGACGGGGAGTTGCGCTCCCTGACGGCGGCCTGCCTGGCCAAGGACCCGGGCGCGCGGCCGGCCCCGGCGGAGCTGGCCCGGCGGCTCGCTCCCCACGGGGCGGCCCGTCTGGTCGCGGGTGGCTGGCTGCCGGGAACGCTGGTGGAACAGGTCAGCCGCAGTGCCGTACGGCTGCTGAACCTGGAGGCGACGGCGGCGGGCGCGCCCTCGGGGCCGGTGGGGTTCAGCAGCCCGTCGGTGGCGGAGCCGGAGGCGAGCGGGGCCGAGGGTGTCCAGGCCGGCCCCGGCGTGACGGGTGGCTCGGGTGGCGCGGGGGTCTTCGGACCGCCCCCGGTGATGGACGGGCCGACGGCCACACCTCGTGGACCGGCGTCAGCCGCACCGGCCCCCACCGCCGTACCCGAACCCCGCGACGCGCACCGCGAGGACACCGTCGTCCCCTCCGAGGGCCGTCGGCCCGGCAAGGTGTCCCTCTCCGTCGCCGCGACCTCCACGCCCGAGGGCGAGGGGCGGGTGCGGAGGCTGAGCTGCACCGTCGCCCTGGCCGTCGCCGGAGCGATGGCCGCCGTGACGATCGGGTCGGTCCTCGTCTTCGACCTGCTGCCGGGCGGGGGCGGCGGGGACGACGGGGGTTCGGGCAGCACCGACGCCTACTCGCCGCCCGGGGCGAGCGCGAGCTCCGCCCCGTCCGGTACGGTGCCCGCCGCCTACCTCGGCACATGGGAGGGCCAGGGCACCGCCCTGGACGGCAGGCTGCCGCTCGGCACGTTCCGGGTCACCGTGCAACGGGCCGGAGTCGGACAGGAGTTGGGACGCGTCCGGCAGACCGACCAGCTGGGCGGCGTCTGCGTGGACGTCCTCACGCTGAAGCAGGTGACGAAGAAGGAACTCGTCGCCACGTCGGTCGGCGCGAAGACCAACCACAGCGGCTGCAACCCGGCCCCCACGACCGTCCGGCTCACACCGGTGGGCGACGATCTCCAGTACCGCTCGGAGAGCGCGGAGTCGGGCCGCCCGCAGGCGCGGCTGTCGAAGGTGCGGTAGCGGACGACCGGCGCACGTGCCCGACGAACAGGCCGATGAGCAGCGCGATCACCGCCAGGCAGGCTGCCAGGCCCACGGCCCACAGCCACGGGTAGTGCACGTGCACCCAGCAGGGGCCGCCCTCGCGGTGGCAGTCGCCGTCCCAGTCGCGGCGCCGCTTGGGCCGTACGGTGGCGCTGATCACCCCGGTGACCAGGTAACCCGCGGCCAGTCCGGGCAGGGACGCGATCGCCCAGGCCAGCGAACGCGCTTTGCTCTTCTTCCAGTCCATCCGGACCAGCGGCGCCACCCAGGCGAGGAAGACCAGCGGCACCGAGGCGCCGACCGTGCCGGCGAAGACGTACGCCCCGCCGGGCCACGCCGGGGCGAAGTCGCCCCAGAGCGCGTGGCCCCAGTGCATGTCGAACAGAACCACCGGCATCAGCAGGACGACGAAGCCGGGGAGGACCAGGCACCCCCAGGCGCACCCCCAGTCCCGCTTGCTCGGCTCGTCGGCCTGCGGCCGCCCCGGCCGGTGCTCGTATCGCAGCGCGGCCCCCGCCGCCCTCCTCCGCTTCGGCTTCGCCGAACCGCCGCTCATCGCCTCAGCCCGGGACGACGACCGTGCGCAGCTCGCCGTCGCCGAGGTGCAGCATGCCCTTGCCCGGGGCGACCTGGCCACCGACCATGCTGCGGGAGAGGCGGACGCCGATGAGGTCGCCGCTGGAGGACTCCTGCGGGGAGAGCAGGATGCCGCGGCGGGCCTTCTTCGCGTCGACCTGCCAGCCCGAGAAGCCGCTGCACACGTCCTCCTCGTCACCCGCGATGACCAGGGCGAGGCCCCGCTCGGCGCCCCGCGAGACCAGCTTCTTCAACTGGCTCTCGGCGTCGCAGTCCTCCAGGATCTCCCCGTCGTCGACGAGCACGGCGATCGGCTCCTCCAAGGACGCCTGGTCGATCAGCTCCTCGAAGTCGTCCTCGTCGATGTCGTCGCCGGTGAAGACCTTCAGCACGCCGTCCGTGCCGTCGAGCCCGCGCAGCGGCGACTGGCGCGGCGCCGCGATCACGAGGCGCGTGCCCTGGGCCAGGAACGAGTGCGCGAAGTTCAGCAGCACCGTCGAGCGGCCCGACTTGGCCGGGCCCGCGATGACGAACGCCGGTACGCCCTGGGCGAGATCGGGCCCGAAGCCGACGATCTCGTCACCGCCGATGCCGGCCAGACCGTACAACCGCGAACGGGCCGCGTCCGGGTCGCGCAGCTCCCACGCCTCCGGGAAGGAGATCCGGCTGGGCAGGCTGTCCACGCGGAACGGGCGTCGCGCGCGCGGCACTTCGGCGTCGCGTGCGGTGGCCGCCTCGCCGATCGCCGCCAGCGCCGCCGCCTGGCCCTGACCGCTGGTGTCCTCGGCGAGCAGCGCGAACTGCGTCTCCGTACCGGACTCGTTGCGGAAGGCACGGCCCGGCGGGATCTCCTCCGGCACCTTGCGCACCGGGATCCCGAGCGACGAGAAGTCGCTGCGGTCCGCCAGCCGCAGACCGTACTTGTCCTCGGTGAGCGTGGCGATCCGGCCCACCAGCAGCGTCCGGTCACCGGTGAGCACCAGGTGGATGCCGACGCTCGCGCCCTCGCGCATCATCGTCTGCAACTCGTCGGTGAGCGAGCCGTGGTCGATCTCGCCGAGCGTGGGCACCCAGCCCTCCCAGCGGTCCAGCAGCACCACGATGTGCGGCAGCCGCTCGTCCTCGGACACCGCCGCCCGCTGCTCCCCGATGTCCGCGAAGCCCTTGTCCGACAGCAGGTCCTGGCGGCGGCCCAGCTCGCCCTTGAGCCGGTTGACCAGCCGCACCACCCGCTCGGTCTGGTTGCGCCCGACCACCGCCCCGCAGTGCGGCAGCCGCGTCAGGGCGTTGAGCGCGCCGTTGCCGCAGTCGATGCCGTACAGGTGCACGTCGGCGACGGAGTGGGTGCGTGCGATCGAACCGGCCAGGGTGCGCAGCACCTGGGAGCGGCCGCTGCGCGGCGCGCCGCCGATCATCAGATGCCCGAAGGAGGAGAAGTCCACCACGACCGGACGGCGCGACTGGCTCGCCGGCAGGTCCTCGATGCCGTACGGCGCCGGCGCCAGCCTGCCGGGCCCGCCGGCGAAGGCGGGCAGCTCGATCTCGTCCAGCAGCAGCGTCTCGTCCAGGGCGGGCAGCCACGGGCTGTGCTGGGGCGGGATGCCGAGGGAGCGGTTGGCGTCCCGGATCGTGTCCACCAGGACCTTCAGGTCGGTGATCTCCTCGTCCTCCCGCGCCTCGGCCTTCGGCTTGGCCAGCGCCGCCCTGCCGAGATCCTCCCAGGCCAGCGGACCCACCCAGGGCATCAGCACGGCCGGGTCGGCGGCACCCGGCCGCCGCCCGCCGACACGCCCCGACTGGAAGGGGACCAGCGAGGCGTGCCCGAGACGGGCGTACGCGCGGCCTGGGGTGCTCTTGGAGATGTGCCCCGCCTCGGGCGAGTCGATCACGTCGGTCGACTCGCCGCCGTCCGTCACGCGCAGCGCGATCCGCAGGTTGGTGTTGGCGCGGATCTCGGGGGAGACGACGCCGGACGGCCGCTGCGTCGCCAGCAGCAGGTGGATGCCGAGGGACCGCCCTCGCTGGGCGATGTTCACGAGCCCCGTCACGAAGTCGGGGAGATCGCGCACCATCGAGGCGAACTCGTCGATGACGATGAGGAGCCGGGGCACGGGCCGGTGCGACGGATCGCGGCGCACCAGGTCCTGGTAGTCCTCGATGTCCTTGGCGTCCGCGGCGGCCAGGATGTGCTCGCGCCGGTGCAGCTCCGCCCCGAGCGACTCCAGCGCGCGCTCCACGAGATGGGCGTCGAGGTCGGTCACCATGCCGACGGTGTGCGGCAGATGCACACAGTCCTTGAAGGCCGCGCCGCCCTTGTAGTCGACCAGCACGAACGTCATGTTCTCGGGCGTGTTCGCCACCGCCAGCGCCGCCACGATGGTCTGCAGCAGCTCCGACTTGCCGGAACCGGTCGTACCGGCGATGAGACCGTGCGGTCCGTCCTTGCGGATGTCGATCCCGAACGGCCCGTCGTACGACTCGCCGATCACGGCCAGCGTCGACTGCCCGCCCATCCGCCAGCGAGCGACGATCGCGTCACTGGTCGGCGGCTCCAGCTGCAGCACGTCCAGCAGCCGGCTGGAGCCCGGCAGCGCCGAGTCCTCGGTCTCGCCGCTGATGTCCCGCAGCGGCGACAGCGACCGCGCCAGCCGCAGACACCAGGCCGGGGAGACGAAGTCGGGCCGTACGTCCGTCAGCCGCTCGGCGCCGGCCTCCTCCACGCGCAGCCGCAACTTCTCCACCCGGCCCGCCTGTTCGGGCTGCGGGGCGGTGGCGTGCCAGGCCTGGAAGGAGGGGAAACCCCCGGCCACCGGCTGCGCCTCCCGCTGTCCCTGCTGCTGGAGCTGCCGGTCGGCTTCGGACTCCTCGGCCTTCGGCTCGGCGACGACGTACGCCTGGCACTCGCCGGGCAGGAACCGCTCCTCGGCGTCCAGGCAGATGGCGAACATGGACACCGACGGCCCCTCGCGCAGCAGCCGTACGACGCCGGGCAGGGACCGCAGCCGCCGCGACCCGTCCCACACCACCACGATGTCCGGGTCGCTGAACGTCGAGCCCTGCGCCCTGTTCTGCTCGGCGGCCTTCTTGCGGGCGTCGAGGATCTGCGTCAGCTCGCCGATCCGGGCACCCACGGTCTCGGCGTCGGTCCCGATCAGCGCGTTGACGTCCTGCCCGCCGGAGGGGCGGGCGTGCGGCAGCCAGCGCACCCAGTCCCAGGACTCCCGCGCGGCGTTCTCACTGAGCACGTAGAACTGCACGTCCATCGGGCTGTGCAGCGCCGCCGCCTGCGCGACGGCCCAACGCCCCAGCGCCCGGGCCGAGTCGCCGGGCCCGGCCATGCCGACGACCCCGAGGGTGCGCAGGTGCAGCGCGACCGGGGCGTCCTCGATCTTCCAGGTCACCTGGCGGCGGTGGTCGTCCTGCTCGGGGTCGTCCAGCACGACCTCGGAGGGCAACCGGCCGGTCCCGACCCGGAGCAGCAGATGGTCACGGTCGGTACGCCGCCGCTCCCACAGCCGGGTGCGGGGTCCCGTCCCGAGGGCCAGCACGGTCGCCGGGTCGGGTATGGCGTGCCGCCGGTCGTTCCGCTCCGCGACGAGGGCGTCCTGCGCGTCCTTCTCGATCCGCTCCTTCTGCTCCTCGTACTCCTGGACCTGCTTGGCGTGCGACTTACGGCCGTGCTTCTTGTCGTTGTAGTAGTTCGCGAAGAGCAGGACGGGGCTCAGCGCGGCCATGATCAGGTAGTACCAGCGCTGGAAGATCATCACCGACACGACGGCGCCGACCAGGGGCGTCAGCGCCATCAGCCAGGGCAGCGGGCGGGCCTCGTAATCGCGGGGCGCCGAGGGCAGCCGGAAGGTGGTCTGCCGCTCGGGAGGGCGCAGCCGCGGGGGCCGGTTGTAGTCCAGCCCGATGCCGTCGTCGGACCACTTGAGCGCGGCGTTCGGCGGTGTGTAACGGGTGAGTTCGAGGAGGGTGTTCCCGACCCCGATCTGCGCCCCGAGGGGCCACTCGGCGGGCCCGTCGTCGGCGTCTTGTTCCTGCTCGCCCTTCTTGCTCTTCCGCTTACGGCCCTTGTCGCCGCCGGACGTCTCCTTGTCGTCGCCGGCGAGGGGAGTGCCGTCGAGGGTGACGTGCTCCTTGTCCGTGTGGACGGCGACCCGGCAGGTGCCGTCGGTGGCGACGGAGAGGGTCAGGGCCCGGGCGTCGACCTCGGGATCGTCGATGCGGACGTAGGAGGCGGCGCCGCTGCCGATGTCGTAGCGGCCGACGCCGAGCCGGTGCACGAACCCGGCGGCCGGCCCGCCGACGACCCGCAACTCGACCAGCCCGGTGGGCTCGCCCGGCAGACAACCGGAGGGATCCTGGAGGCTGACGACGGCGCCCTCGCGCAGGGGCGAGCCGACGACGGTGGCGGCGGGATCGACGGCGTATCCGTCCACGTACACGAGGGGCGCGTTGCCGGCCGGTGCGTGCCGGTGCTGCCCGAGCGGGATGACCTGCGCCCCGCTGTGCCCGACCTGCTTGGCGAGCTCCTGGGCGATGTCCCCCACGGTGGACTCAGGATCCGCATCGAGCACGACGTCGGCGGTGCCACCGCCGTACGGGTCGACGACGGTCAGAGTCAGGCGCACGACTTGTCCTCCCCGTGCCACTGGGCCGTGTGGCCGCTGTGGTGTCCGTTGCTGCGTCCGCTCCAGTCACTTCCCGTCACTGGGGTCACAGCCGTAAGGACGATATCCGTTCGGTGCGGTGACGGGGCAATGGGGAGGTGCGGTGATGTTCCCAATGGCAATCTCGTGCACGCTTTCACGACGCCTCGTTCACAAGCCGAGGATGTGGCACCACAGGCCACACCCGTAAGCTGCATGCGCAAGAGCGGACGATCACACCGGTTGCCACGTGCGATCGGCAACTCGGCTCACGGGCCGACGAGTCCGCACACAGGGAGCCACGGGGGTTGGCCCTGCGGCGTTGTGAGAGGAAGCGGCTTCATGGCCAAGGACCTTGACATCACATATCAGGACATGCGGGAAGCTGCCAAGCATGTCGTGAAGGAGAAGGAAAAGCTCCAGGAGAAGCTCGAGGGCCTCCGCAAGTACATCAACAACCTCGTGCAGTCCGGCTATGTCACGAAGAGCTCGTCGAAGGCGTTCGACGAGAACTTCGACGAGTTCGTGCAGGGCACGAAGACGACGCTGGACGGTCTGGACGGCATGGGTGACTACCTGACCATGGCGGCGGACAAGTTCGAGCAGATCGACGAGGAACTGGCGAAGCAGGCTCGGAAGTGACCTTCTGCTAGATAATGCAATGCGGTGGGGCGGGCCGAGCGGTCCGCCCCACCCCGGCCGCACCAGGACGACTCGCAGCGGGGGGATCCGTGTCGGACCAGACTGCCGATATCGAACGCATCAAGGAAAGCGCCAAGTCTCTGTCGAAGATTCACCGGGAGTTCGACAAGAACGCTAATCCGGCCGAAGGGCTGGGCGTGGCCACCTTGGGTGATAAAGGGCTTGTCGATGTATTCAATGATTTCGGCGACAACTGGAAGATTCACCGGGAACGCCTCACGGAGGAGCTGGAGAACCTTTCGAAGTTGCTCTCCACGGCGGCGAAGGCGTACGAGGACGTCGATCACCATCTTGCCGAGGCATTGCGCAACGCAGGAAAAAAGAAGCCCGCTGCCGGGGGAGGTGCCAAGTGACACGCCCGCGCTCCGAGGAGTGGGCGGTTATCGGGGAGGCCGCCGACCCGATCCCTGGCGATCCAGATGAGGTCGCCAAGCTGGGGCGACAGCTGAGGAAGACTGCCGAGGCTATCAAGAAGCAAGCGGACGAAATCAAAGCGCTTGCGTCTGTTGACGAGTGGAAGAGCAAGACGGCCGAAGAGTTCCGCAAGGATGCCGAAGAGGCTGAAGGGAAGTTGCGGAAGGCGTTCAAGCGCTACGATGCCGCCGCTGATGCCCTCGGGGAGAAGGTAGTCGAGGGCGGCTGCTCAAGCCAGTACGCCTCGGAACTTCACCGAGCTCAGACCATGGCTGACAAGGCGCTCCGCGATGCCCGAGACGCTCATGACGAGCAGAACGCGAGCAGTTCCGCGATCGGCAAGCTTCCCCAATCGACAGGCGACGACGATCCGGACCGCCAGAAGCTGGAGAAGCGCCAAGACGCGGCGAGTGCGGCTCTGGAACGAGCCAAGAAACACTTGGAAGCAGCCAAGGACGTGCGTGATGCTGCCGCAAAGAGGGCACGTGATTCCATCCGTCACGCAATTGATAACGATGGCCTCAAAGACGACGCATGGGACAAGTTCAAGGACTGGGTCAACGACAATTCCGGTTGGATAGAGGACGTCCTCAAATTCTCCGGTTGGGTGTCGACCATTTGCGGGACACTGGCACTCATGGTCGGATGGATTCCGATTGTCGGGCAGGTCCTTGCCGGTGTTCTCGGTACCATCGCCCTAGTGGCCACCCTGATTTCACTCGTGGGGCACACCCTCTTGGCGCTAGGAGGTAAGGGGAGCTGGTTCGACGTCGCCCTCGACGTCGTGGGAATCGCTACGTTGGGCATCGGTCGAGGCGCCCTAGCCGGCGCGAAGGGCGCGTCGGCGGCGGCAAAAACACTTGGGCGATCCGCGAGAGCGAAGGCTCTTAGGGAGGGCATCAAGGCGAAACCCGGATCTGCCGCTTATAAGAAGGCTGTCAATGACGCCTGGAAGCGGGCCAATCGGGAAAGTGGCGGAGCCTTGCGAGGCAAGGCTGGCGTCGAGGCGATTGGCAAGGCGCCAAAGGGTTGGTTCCCCGGTGCCCAGAGGATGGCAGATGCCTTTAACCCGAAACTGATCTACAGAGAATCGATGGACAGCCTCAAAGCCGTCAAAGATCTGCGTTGGAGTGACGTCCGGCAGCTCGGGCAGGCCGACAATTGGTCGGGGGTTCGACCGGGGCTGAATGATCCCGGAATCACGAGCCTGCAAAGGAGCCTTGACGAGATGTCCGACGGCCTACGTGCCGACGATGCGGTGAGAGCCGCAAGCGACGTGTTCGAGACTCAGACCCGGATCTGGGCCGGCTCCACAGCTGTAGCGTCCACTACTGACTTGCTTGACAAGGGCGAAATCACGGGGAAGATCGGTGATCTTGTCGGGGTGCAGGGATTGGATGACGGCGTCTGGTCGGCCACCGGTATCAAGGGTGCCACCACAACGAGTAACGGATGATCAGGGTAAGCAATGGCTGAGCAGCCTCGACTGAGTACGTCGCTACCACAACCGGCCGAGCCGACGGCTCGTCCCGCGGGTGCGCTGCCCCATCACACGCATGTCGTGCGTCGGGCCCGTCTCTATGCCGAAGGGCGCACCTTGGTGGTGCGGGACGCTCGGCTTGGGGAACGCCGGTACGCGGTCGGTGCCGATGGTATTCGCCGTGCGGTTTTCCATCCGCCTGCTGACCTCTGGGAGACGGTGCAGAAGCACCCCATGAAACGCTGGGGCGTCCTGACGTTCAAGGGGGAAGGGGAACGAGACCTTCTGCACGTACCGCTCGCAGCATGGTTGCCTGAGGCTGGTGTGGTCGGTGCCATGGACCTTGACCCTTCGAAGTGTCTAAAGCGGACTGGACTCAGCGACCTGGTCGCCAGCCTCGGGATTGCGCTTGAGGAGGGTTCGCAGCCCAGCGGCCGTGCGGAAGCTCAGGGCGACAGCACAGGAAGCCGGCCGGATCGTGCTGCCCATGCCGACCTGCCGCGCTGGCACAGCTGGGTACGCGGGCTCGGCATGTTCGGGTGGCTCGTCGCTCTCGTCACTGCCTTCGCCGCTGATCTGACGCGAGCCATGCCTGTTGCTGCATGCGCTCTCTTCCTGATCCCTGCATCGGACGGCGCTGTCCGTGTCACGGCTTGGTGGCGGAACAAGACGACTGGTGTGTTCGCTGACGCCTCGGTGATCAGGCCATCGCCAGCAGGCAGTGCGACCCGACGGTTCTTGCGAACGGCCTCCGTGCGTGTGCTTCCCGGTGATGTGATCCTGACCAATACGGTCGGGGAAGAGCGCTGGCTCGGACGGGCCGGTATGCACGGTGTATCGCGAGTGGTGCGACTTGTCGCTCCTGTGACGGGCGAGCCGCTCGCTGTGGAGCTCCGGGACGGCAGAGGTGAAGCCCGGGCACTGCTGCCTTGGAGAGACTGGTTTGCGGGGCAGCAGGGACCCGAGCGATGGAAGGAACTGCAAGCAGCGCTGGGAGTTCCAGTGTCGGACGAGGAGTTGGACCGGGACAAGAACAGCAGCGGCTGGTGGCAGGGGCACATGCTTGGTGCGGATGCCCGCAAGATGTCACCCATGGAGGGGAAGGAAGTTCGCCGAGAAACTGATTGGCAGCGCTCCGTCATCGGCAGGAACGAACTCCTCACGCTTCCGCTCTTCAGTGCCGTGCTGCTCGCCGGACTCTTCAGCGATGATTCATCAGCGTTCGTGGCGGGCTTGTTGTCCGCGCTGACCATCGCTGCGGCCTTGGTTCCCGCCGCTACGATTGCGCTTGTCAGCCGCCTTTCGTACGACAAGGTGATCGAGAAGGCAGAGGCCCACGTATGAGAGCAGCCGACCGGACCGGAGCACTCGTGAACATGCTGAAAGGCGCGGAAAACGTGGCACCGCCTATTGATTACCGCCTACTTCTGCCGGAGGGGTGGTTCCGCGTGCGCATCGAACCGGAGCTCCGCGAGCGCTCAGTCGACGCACTGATCAATCGGCAGTTCGAGGGAGTCGACAACGCACCGCACCTCAAGCAGCAGTTGCGGGACAGCCTCTTGGCCCAAGCGGCCGCAGCGTTCCGGGACGGTGGTATCGAGCTCTACTTGAGCCTGCAGAAGGCCGGCGCTTTGACCATCCCGGCTTCTCTTCTCGTCACGTTTCTGCCGCCGAAGAGTGAAGGGCCGCTCACGGCGAGGGACATCGCTGCCTACCTCTCCGCCGACGAGGACCTGGAAGTGTCCGTCGTCGAATTGTCTTCGGGGCCTGCGGTGCGCACTCGCAGGACGACAGGGCAGTCGGAGCAGCCCGTTCCGCCCAATATGCCGGGTTCACCCGGCGAGACTCTTCCGTCGGTCACGCTCGACTACCAACTGCCGGTTCCCGCAACTGATGCCTGGCTGCTGCTGACCTTCTCGACGCCTTTGGTGCAGATCGCGGACGCCATGGTTGAACTCTTCGACGCTGTGGCCGCCTCGTTGGCCTGGGTGGGGGGTGACGGCGGACATGAGTGATATCAGTGCCTGCGGCATCGTCGTACCAACGGACTGGGTGTCGCTTCCGGTCGAGCCGTCGGACGACGTCAAGGGCTGGGCCAAAAGCACAGCAGCGGAACTGCGAGACCGCAGTGCAGCGGCGGGATACGAACTGGACAAGCGGACGCTGCGAAAGGAGTTGCTCGCCCGAGCCGAAGACAGCCGCAGCCGAGACCCCTTCTATGCGTTCGCCTTTTTCCCCGACGGGTTCGACAGTGCCCTGGCGATCCTGGAAGTCGACCTGCTCCATCCTGACGAGACGGTTCCCGTGATCACTCTGGATTGGCTGGCTGAGACCTTTAGCGCCGACGACTTCGGCCCTCCGCAAATTTCCCGTGTGGACCTGCCGGTCGGCCATGCCGTGCGCATCCGTCAGGACTTTGCCGCTGGTCCGGCTTCACGCCGCGGCCCTGGCGTGCTGATGGAGACACTGACGTACGGGATTCTTCCGGCTGGCGCAGAGAGCGCCGTCATGTTGCTGGTGTCGTGGACGGTGCCTGGTATTACGCAAGAATTGGAAGAGGCCACGGACAGCATTGCCCAGACTGTGACGGTGGACCTCTGAAGTGGGTTCTCATGCCCTAGTTCAGCGGGACACGATAGTGAACGCCGCTAGAGGTCATGTGTTGGTCGGCGAGCCCGTGTATCACTTCGACTTCCAGCCGGCCGTGGCGATGCAGCGAGTCAGGACGCGCACGTCCTGTCCCCTCGCTTGGACAACACCTCCGTGGTCTGCCAGACCTCGTTGCTGTTCTTCTTGAGCCGAGTGCTGTACGTGACGTATGGGCTCTCGTCGGAGGGTGCCTTGTCCACCTTCCCGGTCTTGCGGTTCTTGTTGTAGGCCTTGCTCTCGTCGGCGCAGTAGATGACGGCGGCCGTGTCACTGTCCGCGACCTCGACCTTCGGGCTGAAGTAGCGCGTGACACCCGTCCACGTGAGGTCCTCCTCCAGCCAGGCCCGGACCCACTTCTGAGCGCTCGCGAGCGCTTCGCCCTGGCGGTAGTAGGCGAGTGCCGTCGAGTTCGTGTCGCCACGGAGGATCGCATCGTCCACCGCGTTCACCGTCTGCGCGACGTCGGACAGCACGGCGTCCTCCGCTCGGTCACCTGTCTTCCAGCTGCCGAACCTGTTCTCCACACCCTTGGGCAAGGTGATCTCAGACCTGTTGGTGGGACCGGATGCGCCGGTGTTCGGTGAGACCGACGTGGTCGCAACGCTCACATCGGCGCCTGCTGCGGTCTCGTCGTTACTCTTCGAGTTCTCGTCTCCGCTACCACAGGCCGTCAACAGCAGCGAGGCCGTCACCATCAGCGCGGCAGCAACGGGCAATGGGCGGCGCTTCACAGTGGCTCCCAGATGTGCAGTGTCGGCCCGGCAGCGGTCGCGGAGGGTCGTCAGCCTCTTACGCCGGTGATTCCTGGGTGGAACCCTTTCGGAGAAGGCGGATCCTTCTATCGACACTGCTCCACCGTCCTCTCGACGAATACCTTGGACGCCTGCCATACCCCGGCCGCCGCCACTGACTTGACCATCACGATCTTGTAGTAGCCGAAATCCTTCAGACTCGGTTTGGTCTTCAGGACCTTTCCCGTCCTGATCTCTTTGCCGTAGAACCTGCTGGTGTCTGCGCAGAACCCCACCTCCACCGACTTGCCGTTCCCGGCTGACCGTGTGGTGACGTCGTAGTGCCGACGGGTGCCGGTCGCCGTCCAGCCGCCCTTGATCCACTCGTCGATCTGGGCCTGCGCGTAGTGAAGTCCGCCTTCGGTGGCGTACGTGGTGACGGCCGCTTCCTCGGCGGAACGTTGGTCGACGCCGCGATAGATGGCGCGGAGGAAGTTGGCGGCGTCATCCATGGCAGCAGCCTCATTCGCGCTTTGTGGCCTACTCCAGTCGAAGACGAGGTTCATGTCCTTGGGTAGGGACACGTCTACGCCGTCGGGCTTCTCACCGGCCTGCGCCGCTGGCGGCTCGGTGGGCGTCTTGGGCATCTCAGCGCTCTGGCTGGTGTCGGCGACCTTGTTGTTGTCGGTCGACTCATCGTTCCCACTACCGCAGGCCGTCAACAGCAGTACTCCCGTCGTCAACAGGACGGTGACGGGCGATGCGGGGCGTTTCACAGTGGCTCCCTGTAGCAGAGGTGCGGTACGAGCGCTGACCGTAACGCTGGGTGGATGGCGCGAGGAACTGCCCCCATGGGGCACATCGCAAGTCAACGACTAGGTCTTTTCGCAAGTCAACGACTAGGTATTTCCTGCGGATTTTCGAAGGACACCGTTTCCAGCACTGCCACGGTCATGTCGCATATTTCACCCCAGTACTCCATGGCTGCGGTGTTCAGCGTGAATATCGCTATGAAGCGTTGGGTCGGAAAGGGGACAAAGACCTGGATCTGGCCGGTGAGGAGCTTCGTCTCATCGCCGGTCGCGGTGAGTTCTGCACCGATCGTGACCTCGCGGATGGATATGTTCGACACCGCGGGTCCGCAGGGCAGCGTGATGCGGCGACTGTCATTCCCGGGGTCCCGGCCGAGGGACTGCACGATCGCGCCCGCGGCCTCGTCCGGAGTTGCGTACGGTGACTCGATCGCGCCGACGGTAAAGGAGAAGTGCACGACACCGCCGTGGTCGTCGCTGAACACCCCCATCGCCGAGTACGCCAGCCCGGCGTCTGCGAAAACCTCGGTGAGTCCGGCGTAGAAGGGTGCTGCCGACTCCCACAGGTGGGCGTCACCCTCGGGAAAGAGTTCGCGGGCGAAGGCGTCGGCGGCGGACAGCCGGGCACCTGGCTCGGCGTCCACGGGCAGGGCGTGAAAGCCCTCGGGCGCCACGAACCAGAGGGGAGGGATGGCCGGATCGTCAAGAATTGTCGGGATGCCGGACAGTGCCGGGCGGTTGGTGCTCATCACGCCTTGCTCGGTTCGATGTCTCCGGGAGCGGGCGCCGCGTCCTGGCCGGCCTCGTTCATCACGAAACCCCGTGACTCGGAGACGATGCCCTGTCTGTGTCCGGGAAGGGTGAACTCCACTCGCACCAGGCCACTAGGCAGTTCTGTGATGACAGGGCGCGCGACATCTGCCGGTAGTGACGACGCGAAGCCGGAGAGCCGCTCGCGCTGGGCGGGTGAGAGTTCGACCTCGGACAGTCGACGGTGACTTCCCGACAGGAGGCCGATCAGTTCGACGGTGCTGGGGGAGGCGTTGGTCGTCAGCCTGGCCCAGGAGCCGTCCTGAAAGGTGATTTGAAAGTCCCTGCGGCCGACGCTGAAGCGCTTGCCTGTAACGTCGGCGATGTTGTCCCGAGGTGTCTCCCACAGAACTGTGCCGGATCCCAGGACGAGGAGACGCCGAGTGGTCAGGACGATCTCCGAGACGTAGCCATGCGGTCGTCGGGACGGATCGAGCTGCCAGGGCAGCCCACGGGCGGTGTCCTGTGCGTCGGCCCACAGGACGGGAAAATCGTCGACCTCGTTCTCTCTGTCCTCCAGCTTGCCGCGCCCCGGCTCGGGATTGGTCACCCCGCCGCCCAGCAGTTCGGAGAAAATTCCCCAAGCCACCGCGAAGATGCCCGAAAGGGTGTGGCTGATCTGCACTCCGATTCTGCTGGGCAGACGGCGCACCTTGAAGGTGCCCCGCTCGGGCCAACCGGGCAACTGGGATTCGATGTCATTGCGTTGCCGGTCGCGGAATGAGCGGCGCCCCTTCACGGACGCGGCGGTTCCGGTCGCGAACGAGACCGGGTAGCGTGCCAGTTGCATCTCGTCGGTATCTGGGTGCCAGTCCATTGGGATTCCAGCCCTCGTCATGAAGCGACCGATTCGTGGAAGCGGTCGCCGGGATTGATGAGTTCGCCTACGTGCGTGGGGATTGAAACCAGCTTGGGGGCGATCTTGAGGCCGGCGTCGATACCGCGGCCCAAGTTGCTCATGGGGTCGATCGTCCGTTCTCCCCTGTTGAGCAGATTCCATCCTCGGGTACCGAGCCATTGGCCATTGTGAACGGTCTTCTCGGCCACCAGCGTCATGCGCCCCATCAGCCCCTCGGCCTTGATGAGGCCACCGTGCTTGAGCCCCCACAAGCCGATGGTCTTTCCCTTGACCGTGAAGCTCACTGCTCCGGCCACGTTGTCGCCTATTCCGACGATGTTCCGACCGATCGTGGTGACGCCGCGGACTCCCTTGCCGAGTTGCCGTGCACGTGCCACCGCGATCGCACCGTCGGCCACCTTGACGCCCTTGGCGAATGCGCTGATGCCGGGGATGGCCCCCAGGGCCTCAAGACCCACGCTGAACCAGCTGACGTCTGCTCCGCCGGCCTTCGCCAAGAGATGGCTGATCAGGGCGATGCCGCTGGTCACAGCGGCGGCCGTGGCGAAGATGGCTCCGAGAGGTGGGAAGGGCATCGTGATGATGGCGAGCATGCCGAGAATGCCGCTCAGATCTCCGACCAGGTCACCGATCGTCTTGAAGAGCTCGGCGTTGTCGTGGAGCCAGCCCTTGGCGTCGTCCCAGAAACTGTCCTCAATGGCGTCGTCGAGTTCATCGCGGATCTTGTCCGCGTAGTGTGCGGCACGCTCGTCGCGCTCCGACGTGATCCGGTTGAGCTGCAACCGGTATTCGATGAGCGGATCGTGGTCGGTGCCGCTCGGTGAAGGACTGGGTTCGCCGGGACCGGGCCTGTTCGTCTCCGCCCTTTTCTTCTCGGCGTCAGCTTCCTCCTGCGCCTTCTTCGCGTTGGCCAGTACCTTGTCGGCCTGGATCTGGAAGCCCTCCAGTTCACCGGCCCAGCTGGTCAGGTAGCTGTGGACGTTCTCGTAGCGCTCGGCCACGTCACGGAGCTTCTTCTCCAAACCCTCGGACTCCTCGCGAAGGGCACCGGCGTACTTGCCCTTCAGCTCGTCGTCGTTGCCGATACCGCGGAGGAGACGGGCCTGCTCACGCAGGGAGCTCGCGACGCCCTTCATCCGCTTGACCTCGGACCGTATCTCGTCCGCGTCGCCCGGGACGGGGTCGGACTCGGCGAGGGGATGCCAATTGCGAGGCCGGGCTTTGGGAGCCGTTGTCACTTCTTCTTTTCCTTCTTGCGCAGTTCCTTGGCAAGCTCGGCGTCCAAGCCGGTGAACCCGTCGATGGTGGCCTTGATCAGCTTTCCCACAGCGTCGATGTGGGTGAGCAGGCTCTCGCGGTAGTCGTCCCAGTTGTCCACGAATTCGTCCATGGCGCCCGTGATGTCACCGCTGCCCCAGTGCTCGCGCATGTCGTCGCGGTGATTGCCCAGGTTCTTGAACTCCCTCTTGATTTTTCTGAGTCGGGACTCCGACTCCACAAGAAGGTCGACATTCACCTTGAGGTCTGCGTCGTTCGACACGCTTACTTCTCCGGCCGGGCTCGTGGTCTGTACTGATGGACAGCTATCAGCGGTTGACGGACTGGATTTCCTGGACCGTGACGGCCTGTTCGTTGCCAAACGTGCCGTTGGGGAGGTCGCCGCCCGTGCCGCCGGTGCCTGTCCAGGCGATGTCCCACGTGATGGTGGCCTGGAGCTTGTACGTGCCGTTGCCGGAGGAGCGGAGGTACTTCAGGCCGCAGGGTGGGGTCCGGTCGGCCTTGCCCTTCGCGTACGGCTCGCCGATGGAGCCGTCGTTGTTGATGACGCAGTCGCCGGAGGCGGGGTACGTCTCGGCGTCCTCGGTGCCCGGTTGCAGTTTGAGGGCCACCGGCCTGGCGGTCGTGGTGGCCTGGATGTTGAAGCCGGGGACGTTGATGGCCGCCGTGGCCTGCACCTCGTCGAAGACGGCCTTGTCCAGCCAGGCCCACGTCGGCAGGTTCACCTTGGTCTCCGCCTCGGGCGCGAGGGTGACCTTCGTATCCGGCAGCTCCATGTGCTGGTAGGCCAGCGCAGCGAGCATCTCGGGCCTGATCGCCTGCTCGTACTGGGGCGGCGGGGCTTCGCCGTTGTCGACCCAGAAGGGGAGGTCGTTGCACGAGCCCCGCAGGAGGGGGTCAGGTTCGTTGGGGTTCTCCACAGCAGCCCAGAACATCCCCTGACCGTCTTTGTCGACGTTGTAATCCTTGTAGCCGGGAGTGTCGGTCCAGCCGTAGTCGTCCTCGTAGTGGCGCTGCACTTCGTTGAGGGCTGCGCCTGCATGGCCTCCCATGCCGGGCGCGCTGAGCTGGTTCTCGAGGTCCTTGGACATCTTCTTCTTGAAGTCCTTGGCTCCGAGGTAGGGGGCGTACCAGCAGGGCGGCGGCGTCCACTTGACATCGGCGGACGTCACGTTGCCGGTGCTGCCGTTCTTGGCAACGGAGCCGGAGTACCGGATACGGGCGGCGGCGTAGATAGCGTTGCCGTCACCTCCACCCGACTGCTCGATGTCGGAACCTTGGGTGTTGCCCGGCTCCTCGCCCGCGTGAGCGGGTTGCGCGAGCGCGATGACACTCAAGGCGAGAGTCAGGGCGGTTGCGCTGGCGATGCTTGCCGTATGCCGTGACCTGTTCACTGACACTTCGCCGCCTTGGGCTGGACGTACACCTTGGAGGCCTGCCAAAGGCCCTCTCCCGTGACGACCTTAGTCATGATGATCTTGAAGTAGTCGAAGTCCTTGATGCTGGGCTCGCCCTTCAGGACCTTCCCGGTCTTGACCTCTTTCGAGTAGAACTTGGTCGAGTCGACACAGAACGCGACCTCGACCGAGTTGCCGTTCGGTGCGGACCGAGTGGTTGCCTCGTAGTGGCGACGGGTACCGGTGGCCGTCCAGCCGCCTTCGAGCCTGACGTCGATCTGCGTCTTCGCGTACCTCAGCCCATTGCCTGTGGCGTAAGCGGTCACGGCCGCGTCATTGGACGTGCGCTTGTGCACGCCCCGGTAGATCGCCCGGACGAAGTTCGCCGCGTCATCCATCGCAGCCGCCTCGTTCGCGTTCTTCGGCTTCTGCCAGTCGAAGACGAGGTTCATGTCCTTCGGGAGGGACACGTCCACGCCGTCCGGCTTGTCCTCGGCCTCGGCCGCTGACGGGTCGGCGGACTCCTTCGGGGTCTCCGCCCCCTGGTCGGCTCCTGCGATCTTGTCGTTGTCGGCCGGCTTGTCGTCCCCGCTGCCGCAGGCCGTCAACAGCAGTACCGCCGTCGCTGTCAGTGCGGCAGCGGCGGGCAAGGTGCGGCGCTTCACAGTGGCTCCCCGTGAAAGACAGATGTGCAGTACGAGCACTGACGGTACCGGTGAGGTTTTCGGTTTCACCAGCGCGAATTTCCGAGTGAACAGGGCAAGAGGGTAGGTATGGGGCTCACCTTGGCGGGATCGGCTCAGTAGAGGACCCCCTTCGGCAGTTCGATCTGCCGGTACTGGACCCAGCGCTCCGACCACGCGAAGCGTCCCGACGTTGCGAACAGGACGAAGGGCGCCGGTAGTCCGATGAGGGCCACCGCCCAACTGGGCAGCAGCCAGCCCAGTTGGGACAGGCTCAGGCAGAGCGCGAGCAAGGCCGTCGCCGTCCGGGCGAAGCTCTTCGCGTCGTCGCTCATGCTGCGGCGCGTGTCCGGCGAGGCCGTCAGCAGCGCGCCGATGCCCATGCCCACGGCTGCCCCCGCCGTCAGGCCCCAGAGCGCGCCGCCGGGAAGGAACACGGCCGGGAAGCCGGCGCGCGGGAAGGAGAAGTTGTAGCCGGTGGTCAGGCCCGCGACCAGGCCGATGACGCCGCAGCACAGGATCGCGAACGCCGTGAGCTGGTCCCGGACCGGCGTCCCGCGCTCTCGTCCCTCGCGGAACACGCCGCCCGAGCCGACGACGAACAGCGGTGGGGAGACGACCAGCAGGATCGCCGCGCCGAACAAGCCACCCTGCTTGCCGGGAGCGTCGGTCGCCGGGAAGAACCCCGCCACCTCCCAGGCCACCGCCGCCATCAGCATCACGTACAGCCAGTATCCGGCCACCAGCGCCCAACCGGTGCCGACGCGAGCCCGCCTGGCCAAGGCCGACGGAGTGTGGAGCAGGCCAGCGACAGGGAGAGCGATCAGGGCCCATACGAAGATGAATGCCTCGGACGACCGGCCCACGGCGTGGACGTTCTCGAAGACCTCAGGGGAGGCGGAGAGGCCGAATCGCTCCGGCGACGACGTCAACGCCAGGGCCAGGACCAGCGCGACGGCAACCGCGGCGATACCCGTTGTGACGCGTGCCGCCTTGGCGCGGCGCATCGGTCTCTCGCTCCCCGGCTCGTCCGCCGCCACGGTCATGTCTGCCGTTCCTCTCCCGTGGGGCTTACGGTTCGGTGCCTGCTGAACCCGGCCGACACCGGCATCAGCGAGCCGTACCCCGTCGCCGCCCAGACGCTCCGCTCCGGCGGCATCTCGAAATAGGGCACAGGACGGCCGTCTTCGTCCCGGTCCGTCAGCACCTCAGGGGCGCGGCGGTCCCGTAGGGCGTCCGCGCAGGTGCGGCACACCGCCACGTCGAGACGGTCCCGGTGACCGAGTCGGCGCCAGGGCGTGCGGAGGGTGGCGCGGCCGTGCCGGGGGTCGAAGAAGCAGAGGGGGAGGCCGGGGGTGTCGTCGAGAGCGTCCTGGCCCTCCCGTGCCAGGGCCAGGACGCCCGCCAGGTCCGGCAGGCCCCGGGCCTCGTCGAGGGCCCGGGCGGCCGCTGCGTACGCGTCGAGGGCGGTCTGGATGCCGGGTGTCGTCGTGACGTCCGCGGCATGTGCGGCCTCGCCGAGGGCCAGGACCTCCGCCTCCGCCCTGCGGCGCAGTTCCGCCTCGTCGGCGGCCCGGGCGGTCGCGAACACCAGGTGCGGCACGGCCGGAGCGGCCCGGCGGGAGCGGAGCAGGGCGTGGGCCACGAGGGCGGTGAGGGCCAGGGCCCCTGGGGCGGCGGCGAGCAGCCACCAGTCGGGGCCTCCGGACCTCTCCTTCCCGGCCTGTGGAGCGGAGGTCCGGAGGTTCTTCGTCGCCTCCGCGTAGCGTTGTTCGCCCCTGCCCTCCGCCACCAGGTCCACGGCCTTGGCGGTCAGGTCCGCCAGGCCCGCGTTCCGTGTCTCGTCCAGGAAGCCGGTGGCGGCCACGGCTTCCCGGGCCTGGTGCTTGTCCGCGGGCCACTCGAACCCGCGCAGGGAGTCGGGGAAGTCGCCGTCCGTCGTGATGAGGACGAGTTCCCGCTGTGCGGGGAGCCGGTCGCGGACCGTGCCCGCGAGCACGGCGGAGTCGCCGTCGAAGGCGTCGCCCTTGGTGAGCGGCGTCAGGACGACCTTGAGGGGCAGGCCGGTGCGACGGATCCGGTCCGCCCACTGCCGTTGCCGGGCGGGCGGTACGGCGTCGGTGTAGGCCTCGTCGACGTAGACGGGCGAGCTGCGCAGCGCGTGGGCGATGCGCTGCCCGGGGCTGGCGTCGCTACTGGGGTGAGTAGGGCCGGCGGGGCTACTGGGGTGAGCAGGGCCGGCGGGGGCACTGATGCCGCCAGGGCCGCCGATGCCCCCAGGGCCGTCCGCCGCGCGGGCCGGTGTGACGGCCAGGATCGTCAGCAGCAGTGCCGCGAGGGCCGTGGCGGTGCGTCTGGTGTCAGTGGGCACCGGTGGTCTCCCTCGCCTCGTCGTGGAACGTCAGCAGCAGTGCCGCGAGGGCTGTGGTGGTGCGTCTGGTGTCAGTGGGCACCGGTGGTCTCCCTCGCCTCGTCGTGGATCGTCAGCAGCAGTGCCACGAAGGGCTCGCGCACGGGCCTCGCGTCAGTGGACACCGGCCGTCTCCCTCACCCTTTCGACGACCCGGGCGATTCCCCTGGGCACCGCGGTCAGTGGGCCGTCCGTGGCGTCGTAGTAGGGGACGCGGTCGCCGCCGGACGGGGCGGGCAGTCTCAGGAGCCGGGGCGGGATGCCGAGGGGGTCGGCGATGGCGGTGTCGCGGCACAGTTCGCAGACCGGCAGCAGGCGTCGGCCGGTGGCGCTGACCCGGACGTGGGAGAGCCGTACGCCGGGCCCGTGCAGGGGGTTGACGCCGCAGCACAGGTCGTCGTCGCGGCCGGTGAGCGCGGCACGGCCCGCCCGGGCCAGGACGATCACGGTGACCAGGGTCGCGGGGTCCGTCCCCGGCCGGCGGGCCCGGCCGGGGTCGTTGTCGACGAGGAGCAGCGCGGCGTCCAGGCGGTCCCAGGCGCGGGGCTGGTCCTCGCGCTCGGCGAACTCCCTGACCAACGCGCGCAGCTCGGCGTACGCGGTGCGCCGCAGCCAGGACGCCGACGGTTGCGTGGGTGCCGTGAAGGGGAGTCGCGCGAACGGTTCCGTCGCCGGGCGCCGCCGGCGCAGCACGAGCGCCGCCACCCCGGCCAGCACGGCGGAGAGCAGGAGGGCCGCGAAGGCGCCCACCACCAGCCCCGGCCAGAAGTCGGTGGCGAACAGCGGGGGGAGGGCGGTGTCCTCGGCGGGGCTCGGGGCGGGTGCGGGGGTGGCGCCCTCGACGGGCCGGTCCGTGCGGGGCGTCCGGTCGAGGAAGGTCATCAGCGCGTCGAGGCGTTCGCCGAGGAGGTGGTCCTCGGACCGGTCCGCCCTGCTGTCGCCGAGCGTGATGGCGTCCGGCAGATCGAAGAACAGGCGGTCGCGGTCCAGCCGCAGGCCGTGGTTGTACGCGTCGATCGTGCCGTCGGCCGGGTCCGCGACGACGTACACCCCGGGTTCGCCGACCTTGGCGTGCACCGCCGCGGCGAACAGCTCCGCGTCGCCGGCCGACTCGTTCTCCGACGTCTGCGGCACGAGCGCGACGTACACCGGACCGCCGCCGTCGGAGCGCCGGAAGTCGTCGATCCGCTGGTGCAGCCGGTCGAGCCGGCGGGCGTCGAGGACGCGTGGACTCTCCGGATCCGTATAGACGGGGTCCTGCCGCAGACCCGCCGCGACGCGTTCGGCCCGGGCGGACATCTCCGCCGGGGTGGGCGGCTTCGTCCCGCTGGAGGCGGTCTGGTCGAAGACGGCGGTGGCGGTCAGGGCCACCGCGGCGGCGGCGAGAGCGGCCGAGGCGACGACGGCGACGACGCGGACGACCGGGGCCGCGGCCGGCTTCCGGCGTGCCGCGGGGTCCGGCTTCCGGGCGGCTCCCGCGTAACGGCGGCGCAGGTGGCGTCCGTGGGCCGCCAGCAGCAGGATCAGCAGAGGGACGCCCGTGAGCAGGATCCCGGTGACGAACGACTGGTTGCGGCGGTCGGACGGACCGATGTACATCGCTTCGGGCTCGTCGTCCTCGTACGCCGCGCGAGCCGCCGCCGCACGGGCTGCGGCCTTCTCCGGCCCCTGGGCGACGACCTCGGCGAACCGCTCGAAGCTGAGCAGGGGGCCCGCGTCGTAGGGGAGTTCGTAGAGCTGGGTGCTCCAGGCGTCGTCGGCGGGAGCGCGCACGCCGAAGGCTGTGGCATCCGTCACCCCGTGGTCGTCGACGAGTACGTACAGCCCGTCCCGTCCCAGCCGGTCGTGGACCGCGCCGAGCAGCGCCTCGCCGTCCCGGACGCTCTCGGAGGCCAGGACGAGGACGTAGGTCGGGACGCCGGTCGTCCTGGCGAGCCGCGCGAACTCGGGTGCGGTGGACCGCGGTACGGCGCGCGGCAGTTGGTCCGTCACATAGACCGGGCGCTCCCGCAGGCGGTCGGCGAGATAGGCCGCCTGGGTGGGGGCGCCGGGCGTCTCGGCCCGGGCGGGGGTGGCGGTTGCGAAGAGCGCCGTCAGCGCGCAGAGGGTGAGGAGGAACAGCAGGGCGCGGCTGCGGCCACGGTGCGCTGTCCGTATCAGCCCTGCGTGCACGTGGTTCGACGTGACTGCTTCCACCGGTGAGCCCCCCGCGGTCCGATCGCTGTCCGCGCGGCACTCTACTAAGAGCTTCGCGAGTGCTACAGATCGGCGTGGAGCAACCGGCCCTGGAACGAACGGCTTTGGCGTTCCGGGTCCGGCGGCCGGCTCCAGGGAGGGGTGTCCGGACGGTGCCGGACGTACGCCGGAGCCGCCTCCCGGAGAGACGGGAGACCGTAACGGCGCGGTCCCGACTTGGTGAGTGAATCGTGCAGACGTGATGACCGGCACGTGGCCAACCGGTCCCCCGGGGCGCGCGGTTGGCGGTGTCCCGGATTCGCTGGTGCACAGGTGCCGGTGCGTTGCGCGGCTGGTGCCAGCCGGGCGCAGCGGGGCGGACGTTGCAGAGGGATAACGGGCCGCGGCCTGGGGTCGGTGGGGCCTGAGGCGCCTTGAGGGGCTTATGTGCGGCTGATACGGTGCCCTGGCTTGACACTCACTTCGGCGCTGGCTATTCCGCCAGCTCAGGCGCCACTTCAGCGGGCCGAGAAGTGCGAAGTGTCCCATTTGGTCAATAACATCTTGGGTGTACGGGGAGCGGTTGCGTGAAGATCCAAGAGCGTACGGGGGCGGGCGTCGGTCGGTCCGCCGCTCCGGCTCAGCCGTCGGTCGGTGACCGGCTTCCCACGCCGCCTCGCGAGCGCAAACCGGCACTGGCCGCGCTCGCCGTGCTGCTCATCCTCGTGGGCGCGCTGGGCGCGACGATGCTCGTGCTCCAGGCCGGCGACCGCATCGAGGTCGTCATGGTGAAGAACCAGGTCCAGGCCGGGGACTCCCTCAAGGACAGCGACGTGACCTCCGTCATGGTCGCCAGGGACGACAGCATCCACTACGTCGAGTGGGCGCAGCTCGACACCATCAAGACGTACAAGGCCAAGTCCACGCTCTACCCGGGCACCCTCGCCGTCGGTGAGATGTTCGCCAAGAAGGCCAGCCTGCCCGCCGGGAAGGCCTCCGTCGGGCTCGCCCTGAAGGAGGGCCACTACCCCTCCGACATCAAGGCCGGTGACGTCGTCTCCGCCTACCGCGTCGGCACGACGGGGGGCTCCGGCTCGAACAACTCCGGCAACGGCTCCGGCACGGGCGGCGGCACCTCCTCCGCCGGCGGCGCCCTCGTCGACGACGCGCGGGTGAACACCGTCGCCGAGGACGACGACGCCACCGTGAGCACGGGCAACCTCTCGCTCACCCTCCTCGTCGACCAGGCCGACGCGGCCGCGCTCGCCACCGCGGCGGCCGCGGGCGAGGTCGCCATCGTGCACGTCCCCGGCAACTAGAAGGCGGCACCCACCCCATGGCGCTCATCGCTCTCGCCGCCGACAAGGGTTCCCCCGGCGTCACCACCGCGGCCGTCGCCCTCGCGGCGGTCTGGCCGCGGCGTGTCCTGCTCGCCGAGACGGACCCGGCGGGCGGTGACCTCGTCTACCGCAGCGCGGCCGCGCACGGCGGACCGCTCAACCCCAACACCGGCATGCTCTCCATCGCCGCGACCGCGCGCCGCGGCCTCGTGCCGGACCAGCTCTGGGACCACGTCCAGCCGCTCAGCGGCGGACTGGAGGTGCTCGTCGGGCTCGGCATCGCCGAACAGGCCGCCGGACTCGCCGGGTTGTGGCCCACCCTCGGGCACGCCTTCGCCTCCCTCGCCGACTCCCCGCACGCCGCCGCGGACGTCATCGCCGACTGCGGACGCATCAGCGGTGACACCCCGGCCCTCGAACTGTTCCCGCACGCCTCCCTGGTGCTGCTGCTGTCGCGCACCGAGCCGGAGTCCCTCGCGCGGGTGCGCGACCGGGCCGCCGCCCTCGCGGGCAAGCTGCACGGCGGGCCGCGCGGCGCCGCATCCCTCGCCAACCCGGTCATCGGCGTCGTCCTGATCGCCGACACCGGCACGGCGGGCAAGCTGGCCTCGCAGGTCAACGACATGCTGGTGCACGCCCAGACCGGCGCCCGCGTGGTCGGCACCATCGCCGACGACCCGGCCGGCGCCGACCAGCTGGCCGGCCGCAGGCGCGGCCGGCTCGACAAGTCGCTGCTGATCCGCTCGGCCCGCAAGGTCGCCGCCGACATCCACCAGCAGTACGGCGCCGCCTGGGCCGCCTCCGCCCAGGCGAACCAGGCCCCGCACGTCCCGCAGGGCAACCACGCCCACCAGGGCAACCATGCCCAGCAGGGCAACCATGCCCAGCAGGCCCCGCACGTCCCGCATCAGCAGGCGGGTCACACCCAGGGCCACGCGGGGGCCGGCACATGACCGCTGTCGACCACCAGTTGGTCAAGCGGTTCCGTCAGGACGCCGGCGACCGTATCGCCGAACAGCGCCGGCAGGACCAGCTCAACAACGTCACTCCGATGTCCACGGAGGACGAACGGCAGTACGCGCGTGCCGTCATAGCCCAGATCCTGGAGGAGTACGCCCGCGCGGAGATCAACGCGGGCCGTACGCCGCTGGACGCCGAGACCGAGGAGCAGTACGCGGCCGCCGTGCACGCCGCCCTGTTCGGCGTCGGCCGGCTCCAGCCGCTGCTGGACAACCCCGAGGTCGAGAACATCGACATCAACGGCTGCGACCAGGTCTTCGTCGGGTACGCCGACGGCCGCGAGGTCAAAGGCGACCCCGTCGCCGAGACGGACGAGGAGCTCATCGAGCTCATCCAGGTCCTCGGCGCCTACTCGGGCCTGTCGTCCCGGCCGTTCGACTCGGCCAACCCGCAGCTGGACCTGCGGCTGCCCGACGGGTCGCGACTGTCGGCCGTGATGGACGTGGCCCGGCGCCCGGCGCTGTCCATCCGCCGCGCGCGCATGGGCAAGGTGTTCATCTCCGACCTCGTCGGAAACGGCACGCTGACCCCCGAGGTCGCCCACTTCCTGGCCTGCGCGGTCCGCGCCCGCAAGAACATCATGATCGCCGGTGCCACCAACGCCGGAAAGACGACGCTGCTGCGCGCCCTCGCCAACGAGATCCCGCCGCACGAGCGCCTCATCACCGTCGAACGGGCCCTGGAGCTCGGCCTCGACACCTTCCCCGACCTGCACCCCAACGTCGTCGCCTTCGAGGAGCGCCTGCCCAACTCCGAGGGCCAGGGCGCCATCTCGATGGCGGAGCTGGTGCGCCGGTCGCTGCGCATGAACCCCTCCCGGGTCATCGTCGGTGAGGTCCTCGGCGACGAGATCGTCACCATGCTCAACGCGATGTCCCAGGGCAACGACGGCTCGCTGTCGACGATCCACGCCAACAGCTCCAGCGAGGTGTTCAACCGCATCTCCACCTACGCGCTGCAGGCCTCCGAGCGACTGCCCATCGAGGCCAGCCAGATGCTGATCGCCGGTGCCGTGAACTTCGTCGTCTTCATCCAGCGGCGCAACGACTTCGGCAACGGCGGCCGACTGCAGCGCATGGTCACCTCCGTCCGCGAGGTCAACGGTGTCGACGGCCGGGTCCTGTCCAGCGAGGTGTTCGCGGAGACTCCCGACGGCCGGGTCGTGCCGCACGCCCCCCTTGCCTGCCTGGAGGAACTGATGGCACACGGCTACCGGCCGACCGGGACCTGGGGGTGAGCCGGCGATGAACACGACGACTCTCGCCGCACTCGGCTCGCTCGGCTCCATGGGCGGCCTGTTCTCCACCGAGGTTCTGTACTCGATCGGCAGCGGCGTCGCCGTCGGCGGCGGGCTCGCCCTGCTGATCGTCGCCGTACGCGGGCTGCCCGCCAAACCCGACCACGAGAAGCAGAAGGCCGCCCAGCGGGCGAGCGAACTGATCCGCTTCGCCGGGCAGCGCGGGTCCCTCGCCGCGATCGTCGGCCTCGTCGTCCTGCTGCTGACCCGCTGGGCGGTCGCCGGCATCGCGGCCGGTGTCCTCGTCTTCTTCTGGGACCGCCTCTTCGGCGGTGCCGGCGAGGAGCGGGCCGCCATGCGCCGCGTGGAGGCCCTGGCCTCCTGGACGGAGTCCCTGCGCGACACCATCGCCGGCGCCGTCGGCCTGGAACAGGCCATCCCGGCCTCCGCCCGCGCCGCGGCCCCCGTCCTTCGCCCGCACCTCGACGCCCTCGTGGACCGGCTGCGCGCCCGCACCCCGCTGCCCGAGGCGCTCCAGCAGCTCGCCGACGAGATCGACGACGCCTCCGCCGACATCATCGTCGCGGCCCTGATCCTCAACGCCCGGCTGCGTGGGCCCGGTCTGCGTCAGGTGCTGGGCGCGCTCGCCAAGTCCGCGCGCGAGGAGGTCGACATGCGCCAGCGCGTGATGGCACAGCGCGCCTCGACCCGGCGGTCGGTGCAGATCGTCGTCGCGGTCTCCATCGCCTTCGTCCTCGGCCTGTCCATCTTCAACCGCGACTTCGTCGAGCCGTACGGCACGGCGGTCGGGCAGCTCGTCCTCGCCTGCGTGTGCGGCCTGTTCGCGCTCGGCTTCTGGTGGCTGCGCAAGCTGTCCACCATCGAGACGCCCGAGCGCTTCCTCGTCCGCGACCAGGCGGGTGTCCAGTTCGTCCGGCCCAGGACGCCGGCGCAGCAGCAGCCGCAGCAGACGCTGCCGCAGGAAGAGGGGGCACGCCGGTGAACCTCACCATGCCGCTCGTCGTCGGCGCCGTCATCGGCCTCGGCCTGTACGCCCTCGTCCGCGCCCTCATGCCCGCCAAGCGCAGCGCGATCGCGCAGGTCGCGCGGATCGACGCGATGCGGGCGCGCGGCTCGGCCTACGCGTCGGCGCGCGTCGAGCGCGAGACGGGCCGCCTGGGCGCGCTGCGCGCCGAAGTGGGCCTGCGGGTCAGCGAGTTCTACCTCCAGCAGGGGTGGGAGCAGCGCTCGCTGCGCGCCGACCTCGCGGTCCTGGAGCGCAGCTGGGAGAAGTTCCTGGCGACGAAGGTGCTGCTGGGTGTGGCGGGTCTGTTCTTCGGCCCGTTCCTCTTCGCCGTCGTCTGGACGCTGGGCGTCGGCAGCAGCCCGATCATCCCGGTCTGGCTGGCCCTCCTCTTCGCGGTGGTCTTCTTCTTCCTGCCCGACCTGGAGGTACGGCGCGACGCCGCCGAGAAGCGGCGCGACCTGCGGCGCGTGATCGGCGCCTACCTGGACCTGGTGTCGATGAGCCTGGCCGGCGGACGTGGTCTGCCCGAGGCCCTGATGGCGGCGGCCGAGGTCTCCGACGGCTGGGCCAACCAGCGCATCAGGAACGCCCTGGCCGACGCCCGGATCACCGGCGTCAGCCAGTGGCAGGCGCTGGGCGCGCTCGGCGAGGAGATCGGCGTGGAGGAGCTCAAGGACCTCTCCGCCTCGCTGGCCCTGGTCGCGGACGACGGCGCGAAGGTGCGCGAGTCCCTCGCCTCCCGGGCCGAGACCATGCGGCACCGCGAACTCGCCGAGATCGAGGGCAGCGCGGGTGAGAAGTCCCAGTCGATGCTCGTGGCGCAGCTGCTGCTGTGCGCCGGGTTCCTGGTGTTCCTGATCTTTCCGGCGGCGATGCGGGTGTTCCAGGTGCAGTGAGCCGGCCTCCCAACTGAAGAACCTCCGAACGGATCTCGAAAGGACAAGACGTCATGAACGGACGCACCTTCCACACCGGCATCCCCGCCGTGGACTTCCTGGTCACCTTCCTCCGGGCCCGCACCGAGCGGGCCCGCTCCGGCGAGCTGGACCGCGGTGCCTCCGCGGTCGAGTGGGTCATCATCTCCGCGGTCGTCGTGGCGATCGTCGGGGTCGTGGCCGCCATCATCAACGCCGCGCTGAGCGAGGGCGCCAACAAGGTCGGCGACTGCATCAAGGGCGCGGACGCGGGCAAGACCTGCTGACGTTTCCAAGGACAACGGGGTTCACGGGGATGCCGGCAGCGCTGGGCAGACGGATACGCCGCAGAGTGGAGGCCGCACGGAGACGGGCGGCCGCCGGCGGCGACTCGGGCATGTCCGCCATCGAGTTCGTGCTGCTCACCCCGGTCCTGTTCTTCATGATCTTCGCGACCGTGCAGTTCGCCCTGTACTTCTTCGCGGACCACGTCGCCCAGGCGGCGGCCCAGGCGGGCGCGCGCAAGGCCCGCGCCACCGCCGACGAACAGCCGGGCGGATGGCGGGGCGAGGCACGGGACGTGGTCGACAGCTACATCCAGCAGCTGGGCCCGCAGCTGGTCCTGTCGCCGGACGTGACGATGCTGCAGCCGGAGCAGAACACCGTGGGAGTGGAGATCGAGGCACGCGTCCCCACGGTCTTCCCCGGGTTCGATCTGACGGTGCACGCCCAGTCGGTGGGACCGGTGGAGCGGTTCGTCCAGGAGGAGGGGAACTGATGCCCGGCTCGTCTTCCCCGCCGGGGACCCGCCGGCAGGCCGACGACAGCGGTCTGTCCACCGTCGAGGTCGTGATCCTCGCACCGGTGATGATCCTGTTCATCCTCGTCCTGGTGGCCTTCGGGCAACTCGTGGACGGCCGCGGAGCCCTGGACGGCGCGGCCCGGGACGCGGCCCGCGCGGGCTCCATCCAGAAGAACCACGCCCTGGCCATGGCCGAGGCGAAGAAGGCCGCTGAGGCCAATCTGGCCGACGTCTGCTCGGGGCCGGTCTCGGTCGTCCAGACGAGCCAGGGCTTCGAACCGGACACCATCTTCACGGTCGAGGTGAGCTGCCAGGTGCGGGGGCTGGCCATGCTCGGCCTCGACATCCCGACACGGCTGTCGGCCAGCTTCAGCTCCCCGCTCGACCCGTTCCGGAGGTCGGCGTGAGACACATGCCGCGGACCGTGCGCTCCTGGTGGGCCGCGCGCCGGACGCAGCTGGACGACCGGGGCTCGGGGGCCGGCGCGGTCATCATCTTCGCGCTGGTCTTCCTCTCCCTCTCCGCGTTCGTCATCGACGGCGGCCTGTCCATCTCCAAGCGTGAACGCGCCGCGGACATCGCCGAACAGGCCGCCCGCTACGCCGCCCAGGACATCGACCGTGAGGCGCTCTACGAGAACGAGGGCGGCCCGGCGCCCATCAATTTCGCGAACTGCGACGCCCGCGTGAAGGCCTTCGCCCGCGAGATGGACATGACGGGCGCGGACATCGCGGCGACCCACTGCGTCGCGGCGAACGCCGACGCCGTCGAGGTCGAGGTGCAGCTCACCTACTCCCCGGTCTTCACCGGGATGTTCTACGGCGGCGACGTGACCGTGCGCGGCCAGGCGGTGGCGGAGAACCAGGTCGGCTGACGACCGCGGGCGGAACCTTCCAGGGATCTGCACACCGTTCACCGCGAGGTCGCGGAAACACCGGCCGTGGACGGATCCCGGCGCATTTCCCCCGCCGCACCGCACCCGCGTGTACCGCGATACGGCGGAAGATGTGAAGAGAACGGGCCCGCCGGTGACCGAACGCCCACACACATGAATGCGGGCGCCCTTTTCCACCGCGCGCACCGAACTCCGGGCTGGCCGCCCGTAATCCCCGCGTGCTTTGATCGGTCGCGCTTGAGCACGCCGGAATTGCCGAAACGAAGGGAACCGCCTCCCATGGCCTTCACCCCGCAGATCGAGACCGCTCAGATGTCCGACGCCGAACTGGACGGCATCGCCGGCGGCCAGGCGGGTGTCGCCGCGGGCGCCGGCGCCGCTGCCGGTCTCTACGTCGAGACCACGGCCGCCGGCCTGACCGCCGGTGTCGGCGGCGGCGTGGGCCTCGCCGTCTCCCCGCAGGGCATCGCGGCGGACCTGCACCTCAACGCGGTCGTCGCTTCCTGACGCGCGCGTCGCGACGCACGGAAAAGGCCCCGGTCGGTCGGAACCGGGGCCTTTTTCCCGTCTCCCGGGACAGCGGTCACTTCGCCTTCCGCTTGTCCTCGGTCTTCATCGCGTCGTTCACCTTCTTGGTGAGCTCGTCATCGAGCTTCTTGAACTCCCGCACGACAGCGTCGGACATACTCGCCAGGGCGTCCAACTGCTGGCCGATGTCCTCGCGCCCGTCCTCCCAGTTGGACTCGAAATCCCCGAGCGCGTCATTGACGCTGCCGTCGCCGATGTCGTCCTGGTAGGACTCGAAAAGCTTCTTGGTGTGATTCAACCGGGTCTTGAGAGAACGCAGCCGACGCCCGAACCCCTCCAACTCGGTCAGCGGGAGCGCGAGATCACTCTTGCCCTGTCCCATACGGCGGTCCCCCCACGTCCGGCATGTCCTGCGCCCTGATCGTTCCAGCACCGTATCCCGGCCCTCATGCGCCTCCCAACGGTGAGTCCATAAGATCTCTGTAGGCTCAGCAGACCCACACCCCACAGCTCGGCCTCACGCAGTCCACGCACGTCCCCTCACGACCCCAGGACACCCGCCATGCCGCGACGCCGCACCTCAAGCTCGTCAAGCTCGACGGGAGACACGACGGGAACGACGGCTCCGAGGAACCGGACGCCGCAGCCGGTGCGGATCCGGCGGCGGTCGTTCGGGGACTTCGTCAAGGCGTTCCTCGCGTTCGTCGCGCTGGCCGTGCTCCTCGTGGGCGTGCCCCTCGCGCTCGCCACGCAGATCGGCTGGCCGCTGCCCGACGGCGTGCCGAGCCTCGACTGGCTGCAGCAAGAGATCACCGTCCACACCTTCCTCAACATCCTCACCGTCATCGTGTGGTTCGCGTGGGCGCAGTTCACCGCCTGCGTGCTGGTGGAGATGAAGGCCGCGCTCTCGGGCGTCGGCGTGCCGGGACGGGTGCCGGGCGCCGGACCCAGTCAGCTGCTCGCGCGCCAGCTCGTCGCCGCGCTGCTGCTCGTCGGCGCCACCGCCGCAAGCCTCACGCCGGGGCTGTCGCAGCTCGGGCAGGGATACGACGCCCACCAGAAGCCGACCGTGGCCGCGGCGCAGGCCACGCCCGGGCTCTTCGCCCAGCAGCAGGAGCAGGCCTCCGGTGCGGCCGCCGCCCTCGCCGAGCAGGCCTCGCACGCCGCCGCCCACGCCGACGCCGGCGGCAGTACGGCCCGGCAGGGCGACACGAAGTACTACCGCATCCAGCCGCCCGAGGGACGGCACCACGACTCGCTGTGGGAGATAGCCGAACGCCACCTCGGTGACGGGCGGCGCTACAAGGAGATCTTCGAGCTCAACAAGGACCGGGTGCAGCCGGACGGTTCCAGGCTCTCCGAGGCCAGCCTCATCCGGCCCGGCTGGATCATGGAGATGCCGGGCGACGCGCGGGGCGGTGAACTCGTCGAGATGCCCGGCGAGGCACCGGACGTCCCGCCCGACGTGCAGCAGCAGATCGCCGACTACGCGCAGACCGGCGACCACGCCCAGGGTGGCGGCGGAGCCGGCGCCCGGGACGGCGGGGCCACGGGAGGCCGGGGCGGTGAGCACGGGCACACCGGCGGGGGCGCCGCCCAGGTGTCCGTCCCCGAGCAGCAGCGGCCCGCCCCCGACGGCGACCGGCAGCAGGCCACGGCGGCCACCGGGTCCGGGAGCGCCTTCGGCCTCCCCGAAGCGCTCCTGGCGGCGCCCCTGCTCGCCGCCGGCCTCCTCGGTGCCCTCGGACGGCGGCGCCGGCAGGCGCTGTGGCAGTCGGCGTTCGGCTCCGTCGGCGGGCGGCGCGGCATGGAGCCGCCCACGCCGGGCGGGGACGCGCAGGACGTCCAGGACGCGCTGCTCGTCGGCGCCGACCCGGAGGGCGTCCGGCTGCTCGACCGGTCCCTGCGCGGGCTCGCCGCCTCCCTCGCCGAGGAGTCGCGGGCGCTGCCGGTGGTGTACGCGGCCTGGCTCAGCAACGGCGACCTGCACCTCCAGCTCGCCCAGCCCTCGGGGAAGCCGCCCGCGCCCTGGCAGCAGGGGCAGGACCAGACGTTCTGGATGCTGGCCCGCGCGGACGCCGAGGGCTACGGCGACGTCGACACGGCCGCGCCCTATCCCGGCCTCGTCAGCCTCGGCACCATGGACGACTCGCGGCTGCTGCTGAACCTGGAGGCCGTGCCCGGCATCGTGTCGCTCTCCGGCCGGGAGTCCGACCGGGCTGCCGTCTTCGCTTCCGTGGCCGCCGAGTTGGCCACCAACGGGTGGTCCGACCGCATGACCATCACGCTCGTCGGTTTCGGCGAGGACCTCACGCCGCTGGCCCCGAACCGGATCCGGCACCTGGAGGACGTCGAGGCGCTCGTCGAGACCATGGAGGCCGAGACGCGGCAGCGGCGCGGAGCACTGGGCGCCGCCGGGCACGACTCGGTGCTCACCGGGCGCACCGGCCCCGCACAGCACACCCGTTGGGCCCCGCACCTCGTCCTGCTCGCCGCCCAGCCCTCCGCCGAGGACGCCGTCAAGCTCGCCGAACTCGCCGCCGACGCGAGCCGGCTGGGCATCGGCTACCTCGTCGGCACCGAGACCGGCGATCTGCCCGGCGCCGCCTGGGAGATGGAGATCACCGGCCAGGGCAAGCTGCTCGCGCCGCTCCTCGGCCTGGAACTCGACGCCCAGCTGCTCCCCGCCGCCCAGCAGCGCGCCGTGGTGGAGCTGTTCGTCGAGAGCGACCCGGAGAGCCGGCCCGAGGGCGACCCGGCCCACCGGCCGCCGTTCCTCGTCGACATCAGCGAGCAGGGACGCCCGGCCGTCTACGCACGGCTCGTCGGGCCGTACGAGATCATCGGCCTGGACACCCCGGACGGGGACCGCAGCGCCCTGCTGCACGAGGCGCTGGCGCTGCTGCTCCTGCACCGCGAGGGCGTGCACCCGCGGGTGCTGTCCTCGGCGCTGTGGCCGCGCGGGGTCACCGACGACGTGCGCGGCGCGCTGCTGGACCGGCTGCGCGACTGGCTGGGCACCGACCCGGACGGCACGCCCCGTCTGGGCACCGACGACAGCGGGCGGCTCACGCTCGCCCCGTCGGTCGTCTCCGACCTGGACGTGCTGCGGTCGCTGTACTACGAGGCCACGCAGGGCAGGGGCGTCGGCAGCCGGGCCGTGCGCGGGCGGCTGCTCACCGACGCGCTCGTGCTGGTGCGCGGACCGCTGCTCGCCGACCGGCCCGAGGGGCGCTACCGGTGGCTCACCCACGAGATCGTCGACGCGCAACTGCCGCTGCTGGTCGCCGACACAGGGCTGGCGCTGTGCGCGTTCCACATGGAGAAGGGCCGCGCGGAGAAGGCCATCGAGGCGCTGAACGCGGCGCTGCGCACCGCCCCGGAGGACGAGCGCCTGTGGCACGAACTGCTGCGCGCGACCCACGCCACCGGCGAGGCGGACCGGCTGACGGCCCTCGCCACCGACCTCGTCCGCCGCAGCGGGGCCCGCGGGTTGCCGCCGCGCACGGAGGCGCTGCTCGACGAGCTGCTGCCGACGTGGCGTGACGCGATCGCGGCGGTGGGATGAGCACCGGGCTGCTGGTCCTGGCCGCCGCGCTGTGGGGCGCGGCGGCGGGAGCGCTGCTGCCGAGGGCGGCCTACCGGTTCTCGGCGCCCTCGGGCGAGCCGTGGCGGCGGGAGTGCCCCGGCGGGCACGCGGTCCGGGGCTGGCTGGGCCCGGCCTCCTGCCGGGCCTGCGCGGAACCCGCGTACGGTCCGCGCACGGTCCCCCTGGCCCTCGCCACGGCGGCCGTCTGCGCCGCCCTCGCCGCCGCGACCGGCACCCGCCCCGAGGTCGGCGTCTGGCTGCTGCTCGCCCCGGTCGGAGTCCTGCTCACCGTGGTCGACTTCCGGGTCCGGCGCCTGCCCGACCCGCTCACCCTCCCCTTCGCCGCGGCCGCCCTGGCCCTGCTCGGCCTCACCGCCCTCGTCCCCGAACACGCGGGGGAGTGGACGACCGCCCTCCTCGGCTCCCTGGCCCTCGGCGGCGGCTACTTCGTCCTCTTCCTCGTCAACCCCGCGGGCATGGGCTTCGGCGACGTCAAGCTGGCCCTCGGCGCGGGCGCGGTCCTCGGCTGGTACGGCTGGCCCACGGTGATGCTCGGCACCTTCGCCGGCTTCCTCCTCGGCGCCCTGTACGGCGCCGCCCTGGTCCTCACCCGCCGCGCCACCCGCAAGACGGCCATCCCGTTCGGCCCGTTCCTGATCACAGGCGCCCTCCTGGGCCTCCTGATCGGCGCGTACACGGCCTGACCCGGCCGCCGCCCGACGCGGGTCATCCCCCGACGCCGGCGGCGACCCGGCACACCACGCACAGGCCGTACGCGGCGAGCGGCGCACCGAGCAACCGGGTCCAGCCGGCCAGCGGCCGGCTCCGATGCGCGCCGGCCATGCGGCGCAGCCGTAAGCCGGTGACCACGCCACCGACCACGGCAGGGGCCGCGAACACCCGGAACACCAGGGGCCGCTCGCCCGGCTTCCCCGCCCTCCCTGCACGCGGCGCGCCCCGCCGCCCGTCCCGACGGTCCGGGGCCGGCCCCGGACAGCCTGGCGTCCGGTCGTCCGGACCGCTGGCGTACGCTGGGCGGGTCCGTCCAGAACCCTTACGAAAGGGACGCCCGGTGACCGAGAAGGCCGACCTTCAGCCCATCCTCGACCGTGCTGCCGCCGGTGGGCGGATCACCCCGGACGAGGCGCTCGTGCTCTACCGGGACGCCCCGCTGCACGCGCTGGGGGCCGCCGCCGACGCCGTACGGCGACGCCGGTACGCGGGGACCGAGCACATCGCGACGTACATCATCGAGCGCAACATCAACTACACGAACGTCTGCGTCACGGCCTGCCGCTTCTGCGCCTTCTACGCCGCCCCCAAGGACACCGCCAAGGGCTGGACGCGCGACCTCGACGACATCCTGCGCCGCTGCGCCGAGACGGTCGAGCTGGGCGGCACCCAGATCATGTTCCAGGGCGGGCACCACCCGGACTACGGCGTCGAGTACTACGAGAAGCACTTCAAGGCCATCAAGGACGCCTTCCCGCAGCTGGTGATCCACTCGCTGGGCGCGTCCGAGGTCGAGCACATGGCCCGGATCTCCAAGGTGAGCGTGGAGGAGGCCATCCAGCGCATCCACGCCGCCGGCCTCGACTCCTTCGCCGGTGCCGGCGCCGAGCTGCTGCCCGAGCGGCCCCGCAAGGCCATCGCCCCGCTGAAGGAGTCGGGCGAGCGCTGGCTGGAGATCATGGAGATCGCGCACAACCTGGGCGTGGAGTCCACCTCCACCATGCTCATGGGCACCGGCGAGACCAACGCCGAGCGCATCGAGCACCTGCGCATGATCCGCGACGTCCAGGACCGCACGGGCGGCTTCCGTGCGTTCATCCCGTACACCTACCAGCCCGAGAACAACCACCTGAAGGGCCGGACGCAGGCGACGCTCTTCGAGTACCTGCGGATGATCGCCATCGCCCGGCTGTTCATGGACAACATCGCCCACATCCAGGGCTCCTGGCTGACCACGGGCAAGGAGGTCGGCCAGCTCTCCCTGCACTACGGCGCCGACGACCTCGGCTCGATCATGCTGGAGGAGAACGTGGTGTCGTCGGCCGGAGCCAAGCACCGGTCGAACCGCATGGAGATCATCGACCTCATCCGCAAGGCGGGCCGCGTCCCCGCCCAGCGGTCCACCACCTACGAGCACCTCGTCGTGCACGACGACCCGGCGAACGACCCGGTCGACGACCGCGTGGTCTCGCACATCTCCTCCACGGCCATCGAGGGCGGCACGGCTCACCCCGAGCTGAAGCTGCTCGCGTCCAACTGAGCCCGGCCGGCCCCGCCGTGCTGACGATCCACGCCGCCCCGCTGGTCCTGCCCGCGGGTGCGGACCCCGTCACGGACGGAGCGGTCGCGGTCGACGGCGACCGGATCACGGCCGTCGGACCGTACGAGGACGTCGCCGACGAGACGCCCGGCGCGCGCGTGCGGCGCTGGCCGGGCGTGCTCACCCCGGGCCTGCGCCAGTGGCACCCCCTGTGGCTGCTGCGCCAGTGCTACCACCCCGACCCGCGCGAGGCCGGCGAGCTGGGCGAGGAACCCCTGTGGGGCGAGCGGCTGGCCGCCCTCGGCGAGCTGGGCGAGTCCCGCTGGTCGGGCAGCGTGCGGCGCGGCGTGCAGCGGATGCTGCGCTACGGCACCACGGCCGTCGCCTCACCCGGGGCCCGCTTCCGCGACCCGCTGGTGGCCATGGCGGTCGCCCGCTCCGGCCTGACCGTCGTCGGCACCACGAACGCCCCCGGCACGCTGCTCGGCGAGCGGCCCGACCTCGACCCGTTCGCCGAGGGCCACGACCTGCGCGGCACGGTCCACGGCCCGCTGACCATCGGCGGCCGGGCCGACCTGGCCGTGTTCGACGTGCCCGACGAGAGCGCCCTGCGCGAGCGCGGCGCGGCCAGCTGCGTGGCGACCGTGCTGGCCGGCCGGCTGGTGTACCGGGCCCGCTGAAGCGGGGGCTCAGCCCGCGAAGGCCTTCGCGAACGCCCCCGAACTCTGGCGCACACCACTACAGTCGGTGGCCGCCTCACCGGTGTCGGTGCCGGGCGCGCACTGCCGGTCCCGGGCCGTCGACCACATCGACACCCAGGCGATGCCCTTCTCCTCGGCGAAGGCACGGACCTCGGCCGCGTCGGCGAGCGTGAAGGTCTCACCCGCGACGTCGTTGACGCCGATCATCGAGGTGAGCGCCATGCCCCGCCAGGCCTCGCCGTCGGACGTGCCGAAGACCTTCCTCAGCTGCGTGTGCGCGGCCCGGGCGGCGGTGAGCGCGTAGCCGCCCATGTCACCGTCGTAGGACGAGCCGTAGTTCATCGTCATCAGGTTGACCGTGGCGACCCGCACGCCGTGGTCGTTGGCCGACGCGAGCAGCGCCAGGCCGTCCCCGTCCAGACCGGAGGGCATCACGGGCAGGGTGAACGAGACCTCCAGATCGTCCCGTTCCTCCTGCAACCGCGCGATCGCCCGCGAACGCAGCGCGACGGACGCCGAGTCGGACAGGTCGTCGCCCTCGATGTCGAAGTCGGCGAGCGTGGTGCCGGCCGCGTCCAGGGCCTTGCCGTAGGCCGCCGCCAGTGCGGAGACGCTGTCGCAGTTCGCCGCGAGTTCCTTCCCGGAGGCGCCGCCGAAGGAGACCCGGACCCGGCCGCCGTCCTCCTTGAGCGCCGCGACGCGGGCGGCGACCGCCGGGTCGCCGAGGGCGTGGGTGCCGTTCCAGCGCGGCGCGCAGTCACGGCCCTCGGCCATGACGAAGGCCAGGTTGTACGTCGTGGGGGAGCCGGCCGTGTCGGTGCCGGCGGCCTCGGTGGCGCTGACGTACGGGGCGTACGAGGTGCCGGCGACGGCCGAGGAGCCGGGCGCCGCCGTCGCCGAGGGGGCCGCGCGGGCCGGGCTGTCCTGGCCCGAACAGCCCGTGGCGGCGAGGGCGATCAGACAGCCGGCCGCGGCGGCCGGTCTCCGCAGACTCCTCATACGGCGCGCTCCCGTTCTCGCGAGATCTCAGGGGTCAAGGCTCAGTACGTTTCCCAGCCGCAAACGTCTCACGAAGGTGGGGCACAGACGCGTTCCGCGGGCATGCTCGAGAACTCTCGGAGAAAGGACGGCCCGGGTCTTTTCTCCTGACTTGCTCACAAGGAGACCCGAGTTTAGGGCACGTGAAGTCGCTCCGGTGTCCCGTGTCCGGGGAATGCGTTCCGGACCGCCATCGAGAACCGTGCCTCGCGCGGTCACCGCCGCAAACGCGGCAACGGGCCCTCCGAAGGCCCCGTGTCCGTCGACACCTCCGCACGCCGCACCCGGCTGCTGCGCCGAAGCCGGGTGCCGACCGCGGTGTTCGTGCTGCCGTGCGGGTGGGGGGAGGACGCGGCGGCACGGCGCGCACCCCGGCTCCTGCCCGGAGGGCGTGCTGCAAGAATGGCTCCGTGACCCGCGCATCCCTGGACAAGCAGCCGCACGAAGTCGCCTCGATGTTCGACGACGTGGCGGAACGGTACGACCTGACCAACGACGTGCTGTCCCTCGGCCAGGACCGGCGATGGCGCAAGGAGGTCGCCAAGGCGGTCGACGCGCGCCCGGCGCAGAAGATCCTCGACCTGGCGGCGGGCACGGGAACGTCCTCGCTGCCCTTCGCGCGGACCGGCGCCTACGTCGTCCCCTGCGACTTCTCCCAGGGCATGCTCCAGGTCGGCAAGCAGCGCCAGCCCTGGCTGCCCTACACCGCCGGGGACGCGACGCGGCTGCCGTTCAAGGACGACAGCTTCGACGCCGTCACCATCTCCTTCGGGCTGCGCAACGTGCAGGACACGGACGCCGCGCTGCGCGAGATGCACCGGGTGACCCGGCCCGGCGGGCGGATCGTGATCTGCGAGTTCTCGCACCCCACGTGGGCGCCGTTCCGCACGGTCTACACCGAGTACCTGATGCGCGCCCTGCCGCCGGTCGCCCGGGCCGTCTCCTCCAACCCCGACGCCTACGTCTACCTCGCCGAGTCCATCCGCGCCTGGCCCGACCAGCCCGCCCTGGCGCAACGGCTGGGCGGGGCCGGCTGGTCGCGGGTGGCCTGGCGCAACCTGAGCGGCGGGATCGTCGCCCTGCACCGGGGCTTCAAGAAGGACTGAGACCCGGCGGACACGGTCTAGCGGTCGCTGAGCACCATGTACGGGTCGCCCGGTTCGTCCAGCTCCCGGCGCAGTCCGCCCCGGGGCGGACTCGGGACGCGCGGCTCGTGCACGCCCCCGCCGCCCTCGCCCGGCCCGAAGTCGAACCAGACGTAGACCATCGAGTCCCGCGGCACCTCGGCACCGGGCTGCGGGTACTGCCGGACCACGTAGTCGACCACGGCGAGATGGAAGTCGGGCCGGTCCGGCGCGTTGAGGAACAGTCCCTGCGCCCGGGCCGTCTCGCGGGCGTCCACGGCCATCAGACCGACCAGGCGCGGTACCCGCACCTCGGGTGGTTTGTGGGATATGTGCACAGATGTCACCCCCAGCGGTACAGGAAGGGTAACTCCGGCCCGGTGGCGGCCGGAAGCGACAGGTGTCTTTCTGTGACACTCGATTACGTAGCGTCACCGGAAGTCTCGCGTCGGGGGCGGCCCTTCAGCCGGGTGATCAAGGGCGCTGAATAGACTGCCCGTGTCCTGTGCCGGTCGGCACGCAGATTTCGAACCTTGGGGAGATCCCGCCGTGACCGAGCCCCTCTCCGAAAACACCGCCGATGTCATCGTCGTCGGCGCGGGGCCAGCCGGCTCCACCACCGCGTACCACCTCGCCAAGGCCGGACTCGACGTACTGCTCCTGGAGAAGACCGAGTTCCCGCGCGAGAAGGTCTGCGGCGACGGCCTGACCCCGCGCGCCGTCAAGCAGCTCGTGGCGATGGGCATCGACATCTCGGAAGAGGCCGGCTGGCTGCGCAACAAGGGTCTGCGGATCATCGGCGGCGGAGTGCGCCTCCAGCTCGACTGGCCGGATCTCGCCTCGTTCCCGGACTACGGCCTGGTCCGCAAGCGCGACGACTTCGACGAGCAGCTCGCCCGGCAGGCCCAGAAGGCCGGTGCCCGGCTGTTCGAGAAGTGCAACGTGGGCGCGCCGATCGTCGACGACCGCACGGGCCGCATCACCGGCGTGCACGCGAAGCTCGGCGAGGAGAAGCGCGAGGTCACCTTCCACGCCCCGCTGGTCGTCGCCGCCGACGGCAACTCCACGCGGCTCTCCCTCGCGATGGGACTGCACCGCCGCGAGGACCGCCCGATGGGCGTGGCGGTCCGCACGTACTTCACCAGCCCGCGCCACGAGGACGACTACCTGGAGTCCTGGCTCGAACTGTGGGACCGCCGCGGCCCCCAGGACCGCCTCCTGCCCGGCTACGGCTGGATCTTCGGCATGGGCGACGGCACCTCCAACGTCGGCCTGGGTGTGCTCAACACCTCCGAGTCCTTCAAGGAGCTGGACTGGCGCGAGGTCCTCAAGGCCTGGTGCGCCTCCATGCCGGAGGACTGGGGCTACACCCCGGACAACATGACCGGCCCGATCCGCGGCGCCGCGCTCCCCATGGCCTTCAACCGCCAGCCGCACTACACCAAGGGCCTGCTGCTGGTCGGCGACGCCGGCGGCCTGGTGAACCCGTTCAACGGCGAGGGCATCGCCTACGCCATGGAGTCCGGCCAGATCGCCGCCGACGTCATCGTCCAGGCCCACGCGCGCTCCACCCCGGCCGGCCGGGAGCTGGCCCTCCAGCGCTACCCGCGCGTCCTGAAGGACACCTACGGCGGCTACTACACCCTCGGCCGCGCCTTCGTGAAGCTCATCGGCAACCCCAAGGTCATGCAGATCGCCGCCCAGCGCGGCCTCACGCACCCGCTGCTGATGAAGTTCACGCTGAAGCTCCTCGCGAACCTCACCGACCCGACGGGCGGCGACGCGATGGACCGGATCATCAACGGGCTGAGCAAGGTCGCGCCGAAGGCCTGACGGGCGGCTCGGAGCAGTCACGCCGACGGCCCGGCGCGCGTCCACCTCGTCGCGCGCCGGGCCGTCGGCGCGTCGTCTCGCCGGTGCGCCGGGCTGCCGGCGCGTCGTCACGTCCGCGCCCGGGTCGTCGGCTGCCGTCATGTGTCCGCCCGCTCGCGCCCCGGGTCGTCGGCTGCCGTCGTGTGTCCGCACGCTCCTGCCCCGGCACGTCGGCTGCCGTCCTGTGTCCGCACGCTCGCACACCGGACGCCGTCGGCTTCTCATGTCCCGTCAAGGCACCGCCGCGCGGGGATGATTCGGGCATAGGGGGCTGATCGGCCCGGGAGTCGTATCGGCCGCCGGGGTCGAAGCCCCTGCGGCGCGTGGGCGGGCCGCGGCGCGCGCTCGGACCTCCGGGCGCGTCCGGCCCCGGCGAGGCGCTCACAGGGGCCCTGGAGGGGCGTCTGGGCGTGCCGGGGTGCGCGGGGTGAGCCCGGACAGGCCGGGAGGGCCGTTGCCGACCGGCGGCAGCGACCCTCTTGCCCGTTATGCGGGTATCAGTGGTGAAGTGACGTCAGAGGACGCGCACCGCGCCCGACGCCGGGTAGCCCGACAGGTCCTGGATGACGACGCCCTTGGAGGGGTTGGCCGCGTCCAGGTACTGGCCGTTCCCGATGTAGACACCCACGTGGTACGCGGAGCCCTTGCCGCCCCAGTACAGGATGTCGCCGACCTGGACGTTGGAGAGCGGCACGTCCGTGCCGGCCATCGACTGGTCCTGCGAGATGCGCGGCAGGTCCACACCCACCTGCTTGTACGCGGCCTGCACGAGGGAGGAGCAGTCCCAGGCGTTGGGACCGGTGGCGCCCATGACGTAGGCGTCGCCCAGCTGTGCCTTGAGGAAGGCGATGACGGTGGCGACGCTGCCGCTGGCGGGCGCCGAGACCGACGTGGAGGTGGAGGCGGAGGCGGAGAGCGTGGCGCGCTCGGCGCTGCGCTCGGCACGCTCGGCGGCGGCCTTGCGGGCGGCCTCGGCGGCCTTCTTCTTGGCCTCGGCCTTCTTCTTCGCCTCGGCGAGGTCCTTCTTGGCCTCCGCCGCGGCCTTGGCGGCGGCGGCGTCACGCTCTGCGCGCAGCTCGTAGTTCGCGGCGGCCTGCTGCGTGGCGGCCGCGGACTGGGCGACCGCGGCGGACATGTCGGCCGTCAGGGTGGGCAGTTCGATGGTCTGCGTCACCGGCTCGGCGGCGTTCGCCGAGGCCGACGCACCCGCCGCTGCCATGCTGAGAACGCCACCGGCAACTCCGGCACGCATGGCGATCGAAGAGGTCGCGCTGCGGCGGGGCTTCCGGTGGCTGCGTATGTGAGCGGTGTGGGACATGGGAACAACCGGTACCAGGGGCTCCTTCATATCTTCAAGAAACGTGTGCTGCGCCACAGTTGTTCAACGCGGGGCCCAAAATCCCCGAACGAGGCCCTTTATTGACGCCGTAACGGACATTGCGGGCGCACTGTAACCGGCCTGTGATCACGGTGTTTGATCAATACGCCCGAATTGCCCCGCACCTACCACTGGTTGGGTTGATTGGCCAAGCCCCGTTCTCACGCGGCTCTCATCAATGTGGCGGAGGTCACGGAACGGTTGCCCCGGCGGTCGCGTCCCCGGCGCGTGGATCACGGCCGGATCACGGCGCCGCGAAGATCGTGAACGCGCTCACGCGTCCACACCCCGCCCTCTGTGCCCCCGGAGGTGTGAACGCGCCTCTATCAAGAGATCCCGCCCACCGCCAATTTGCATGCACGCGAACTCTCTTGATATTGAGACGCGCCCTCCGAGCTGCGCTGACGAGCCAAAATGTCACCTCTGGTGATCACTCGGACGCTTCGCGTGTGAAGATCACCGCTCATCCGACTTCATGATCGATCGTCAGGTGGTGGAGATCACAAAGCTTGTGCAATACCCCGTGTCGCAGATCACAGAGCGTCGGGCATAAGATGCACGCGGTTGGGCTTGTGACCTGCTTCACATGTTCCCGATCTTCGCCGGGGCGGGCGGGGTTCGCGGGGCTGCTGAGGCGGACGTGAGCCCGACGCTAACCGCCAGCAGTCAGTGCCGACTGAGAGGAGCGAGGAGCGGTGAACGCTTATGCGCCCATCCTCGTACTGGGAGCCCTCGGGGCAGGCTTTGCGATCTTCTCCGTGGTCATGGCCACGCTGATCGGGCCCAAGCGGTACAACCGGGCCAAGCTCGAGGCCTACGAGTGCGGTATCGAGCCGACCCCCACGCCGGCCGGCGGCGGGCGCTTCCCGATCAAGTACTACCTGACGGCGATGCTCTTCATCATTTTCGATATCGAGATCGTCTTCCTCTACCCCTGGGCCGTCACCTTCGACGCCCTGGGGATCTTCGGGCTCGTGGAGATGCTGCTCTTCGTGCTCACCGTCTTCGTCGCGTACGCGTACGTATGGCGGCGCGGCGGCCTGGAATGGGACTGAGGGGCCACACGTCATGGGACTCGAAGAAAAGCTGCCGAGCGGCTTCCTGCTGACCACCGTCGAGCAGGCCGCGGGCTGGGTGCGCAAGGCGTCGGTCTTCCCGGCCACGTTCGGCCTCGCCTGCTGCGCCATCGAGATGATGACCACCGGCGCCGGCCGCTACGACCTGGCGCGCTTCGGCATGGAGGTCTTCCGGGGATCGCCGCGCCAGGCGGACCTGATGATCGTCGCCGGCCGGGTCAGCCAGAAGATGGCGCCGGTGCTGCGGCAGGTCTACGACCAGATGCCGAACCCCAAGTGGGTGATCTCCATGGGGGTCTGCGCCTCCTCCGGCGGCATGTTCAACAACTACGCGATCGTCCAGGGCGTCGACCACATCGTGCCGGTCGACATCTACCTGCCCGGCTGCCCGCCACGGCCGGAGATGCTGATGGACGCCATCCTCAAGCTCCACCAGAAGATCCAGTCCTCCAAGCTCGGCGTGAACGCCGAGGAGGCCGCCCGCGAGGCGGAGGAGGCGGCGCTCAAGGCCCTGCCCACGATCGAGATGAAGGGGCTGCTGCGATGAGCGGCGCGAACGGCGAGGGTGGCGCGGGTGGCGCCAACCCCGAGAAGGACCTCAGCGCGTCGAACCTCCCGGGCCAGCGCGGCCAGGGCGGCGAGGAGATCCGCGTCCAGCGCGGCATGTTCGGCGCGAACAACGGCGGCGACACCTCCGGCTACGGCGGCCTGGTCCGTTCGGTCCGGCTCCCGGGACCGGCGAACCGCCCCTACGGCGGCTGGTTCGACGAGGTCGCCGACGAGCTGGAGGGGGCCCTGGAGGAGCAGGGCCTGCTTCCGGAGAACGCCATCGAGCGGACGGTCGTCGACCGCGACGAGCTGACGTTCCACATCGAGCGCGAGCACCTCGTCCGCGTCGCCCGCACCCTGCGCGACGACCCGGCCCTGCGCTTCGAGCTGTGCACCGGCGTCAGCGGCGTCCACTACCCGAACGACAAGGGACGCGAGCTGCACGCCGTCTACCACCTGCGCTCGATCACCCACAACCGGGTGATCCGCCTGGAGGTCAGCGCCCCCGACAGCGACCCGCACATCCCGTCCCTGTTCGAGGTCTATCCGACCAACGACTGGCACGAGCGCGAGACGTACGACTTCTTCGGGATCGTCTTCGACGGCCACCCGGCCCTGACGCGGATCATGATGCCGGACGACTGGCAGGGCTTCCCGCAGCGCAAGGACTACCCCCTCGGCGGCATCCCCGTCGAGTACAAGGGCGCCCAGATCCCGGCTCCGGACCAGCGGAGGTCGTACTCATGAGCACTTCGCACGCCTCCCCCCGGGAGACCACCGAAGGAACCGTCTACACCGTCACCGGCGGCGACTGGGACGAGGTCGTCCAGTCCGCGGCCCGCGCCGACGACGAGCGCATCGTCGTCAACATGGGCCCGCAGCACCCGTCCACGCACGGCGTGCTCCGCCTGATCCTGGAGATCGAGGGCGAGACCGTCACCGAGGCCCGCTGCGGAATCGGTTATCTGCACACCGGCATCGAGAAGAACCTCGAGTACCGGACGTGGACGCAGGGCACCACGTTCGTGACGCGCATGGACTACCTGACGCCGTTCTTCAACGAGACGGCGTACTGCCTCGGCGTCGAGAAGCTCCTCGGCATCGAGGACCAGATCCCGGACCGCGCCTCGATCATCCGCGTGCTCCTGATGGAGCTGAACCGCCTCTCCTCGCACCTGGTGTGCATCGCCACCGGCGGCATGGAGCTCGGCGCCACCACGATCATGATCTACGGATTCCGTGATCGTGAACTCATTCTCGACATCTACGAACTGATCACCGGCCTGCGGATGAACCACGCGTACATCCGCCCCGGCGGCCTCGCCCAGGACCTGCCGCCCGGCGCCGTGGACCAGATCCGCGAGTTCGTGAAGAAGATGAAGAAGAACCTCCCGGAGTACGACAAGCTCGCCACCGGGAACCCCATCTTCAAGGCCCGCATGCAGGACATCGGCTACCTCGACCTGGCCGGCTGCATGGCCCTCGGCGCCACCGGCCCGATCCTGCGCTCCACCGGCCTGCCGCACGACCTGCGCAAGGCCCAGCCGTACTGCGGCTACGAGACGTACGACTTCGACGTCCCGACCGCCGACACCTGCGACGCCTACGGCCGCTTCCTGATCCGCCTGGAGGAGATGCGCCAGTCGCTCAGGATCGTCGAGCAGTGCCTGGACCGGCTGCAGCCCGGCCCGGTCATGGTCGCCGACAAGAAGATCGCCTGGCCCGCCCAGCTCGCCCTGGGCCCCGACGGGCTCGGCAACTCCCTCGACCACATCAAGAAGATCATGGGCACCTCGATGGAGGCCCTGATCCACCACTTCAAGCTGGTCACCGAGGGCTTCCGCGTCCCGCCGGGACAGGCCTACGCGGCGGTCGAGTCACCCAAGGGCGAGCTCGGGGTGCACGTCGTGTCCGACGGCGGCACCCGCCCCTACCGGGTCCACTTCCGCGACCCGTCCTTCACCAACCTGCAGGCGATGGCGGCGATGTGCGAAGGCGGCCAGGTCGCCGACGTCATCGTCGCCGTCGCGTCCATCGACCCCGTGATGGGAGGCGTCGACCGGTGACCACTTCGTCTTCCGAGCGGGGCGTCGGCCTGGGCATGCCCGAACTGCCCCCACCCGCCTACCCCGACGACGTCCGGGCCCGGCTGGAGACCGACGCGCGCGAGATCATCGCCCGCTACCCGGACTCCCGCTCCGCCCTCCTGCCGCTGCTGCACCTGGTGCAGTCGGAGGAGGGGCACGTCACGCGCACCGGCATGCGCTTCTGCGCGGACGTGCTCGGCCTGACCACGGCCGAGGTCACCGCCGTCGCGACCTTCTACACCATGTACCGGCGCCGTCCCAGCGGGGACTACCAGGTCGGGGTGTGCACCAACACCCTGTGCGCCGTCATGGGCGGGGACGCCATCTTCGAGGAGCTCCAGGAGCACCTCGGCGTGGGCAACGGCGAGACCACCGACGACGGCAAGGTCACGCTGGAGCACATCGAGTGCAACGCGGCCTGCGACTTCGCGCCGGTCGTGATGGTCAACTGGGAGTTCTTCGACAACCAGACCCCCTCCAGCGCCAAGCGCCTCGTCGACGACCTGCGCGCCGGACGCCCGGTCACGCCCACGCGCGGGGCGCCGCTGTGCACCTTCAAGGACACCGCCCGGATCCTGGCCGGCTTCCCCGACGAGCGGGACGGCGCCGTGGAGTCCGGGGGCAGCGCCGGACCGGCCTCCCTGGTGGGCCTGAAGCTCGCCAAGGGGGAGGCGTCCCCCGCGCGCGTGGTGCACCCGCGCGGTGAGGCGGCCCGCACCGGGGCACCGCACGACCCGTCACCGACGGAGCACTTGAGCTCGCACGACGCGCCGCAGGACACGTCGGCCTCCGACCCGGCCCACCCGGCCGGGCCCGCAGCCGAGGAGGGGGAGTGATGACCTTGGCACCCGAGCTGAAAGACATGAGCCCCGAGAAGCTGCTCGCACCGGTGCTGTCGGCCTTCTGGGACGAGGACAGGTCCTGGACGCTGGACGTGTACCGGCGGCACGACGGCTACGAGGGGCTGCGCAAGGCGCTCGCCATGACGCCGGACGACGTGATCGCGTACGTCAAGGAGTCCGGTCTGCGCGGACGCGGCGGCGCCGGCTTCCCGACGGGCATGAAGTGGCAGTTCATCCCGCAGGGCGATGGAAAGCCGCACTATCTGGTTGTCAACGCCGACGAGTCGGAGCCCGGGACGTGCAAGGACATCCCGCTCCTCTTCGCGAACCCGCACAGCCTCATCGAGGGCATGATCATCGCGTGCTACGCGATCAGGTCGTCGCACGCCTTCATCTATCTGCGGGGTGAAGTCGTCCCCGTCCTGCGGCGGTTGCACTCGGCCGTACGCGAGGCGTACGCGGCGGGCTTCCTCGGCGAGAACATCCTGGACAGCGGACTCGACCTCGACATCACCGTGCACGCGGGCGCGGGCGCGTACATCTGCGGTGAGGAGACCGCACTGCTCGACTCGCTCGAAGGCCGCCGGGGTCAACCGCGGCTCCGTCCCCCCTTCCCCGCCGTCGCGGGCCTCTACGCGTGCCCGACTGTGGTGAACAACGTCGAATCGATCGCGTCGGTTCCCGCGATCATGAACCGGGGCAAGGACTGGTTCCGGTCGATGGGGAGCGAGAAGTCGCCCGGCTTCACCCTCTACTCCCTCTCCGGTCACGTCGCCAGCCCCGGCCAGTACGAGGCGCCGCTCGGCATCACGCTCCGCCAGCTCCTCGACATGAGCGGCGGGATGCGCCCCGGGCACCGCCTGAAGTTCTGGACGCCGGGCGGCTCCTCGACCCCGATGTTCACCGACGAGCACCTCGACGTCCCCCTCGACTACGAAGGAGTGGGCGCCGCGGGTTCCATGCTCGGCACGAAGGCACTCCAGTGCTTCGACGAGACGACCTGCGTGGTCCGTGCCGTCACGCGCTGGACCGAGTTCTACGCCCACGAGTCCTGCGGCAAGTGCACGCCCTGCCGCGAAGGGACCTACTGGCTCGTGCAGCTGCTGCGCGACATCGAGGCCGGCAAGGGACAGATGTCCGACCTCGACAAGCTGAACGACATCGCCGACAACATCAACGGCAAGTCCTTCTGCGCCCTCGGTGACGGCGCCGCCTCGCCGATCTTCTCCTCGCTGAAGTACTTCCGCGAGGAGTACGAGCAGCACATCACGGGCCGGGGCTGCCCCTTCGACCCGGCCAAGTCGACGGCCTGGGCCGACCGCACGGAGGTGAACGCATGACCGTGACCACCAGCTCTCCCTCCGGCGGGGGAGAGGCGGCGGTCCCGCCGGAGGACCTCGTGTCGCTGACGATCGACGGCGCCGAGATCAGCGTGCCCAAGGGCACCCTGGTCATCCGGGCCGCCGAACAGCTCGGCATCGAGATCCCCCGGTTCTGCGACCACCCCCTCCTGGACCCGGCCGGCGCCTGCCGCCAGTGCATCGTCGAGGTCGAGGGCCAGCGCAAGCCGATGGCCTCCTGCACCATCACCTGCACCGACGGCATGGTCGTCAAGACCCACCTCAGCTCCCCGGTCGCGGAGAAGGCCCAGAAGGGTGTGATGGAGCTCCTGCTCATCAACCACCCGCTGGACTGCCCGGTCTGCGACAAGGGCGGCGAGTGCCCGCTGCAGAACCAGGCCATGTCGCACGGCGACGCCGAGTCCCGCTTCGACGGCCGCAAGCGGACCTACGAGAAGCCCGTCCCGATCTCCACCCAGGTGCTGCTCGACCGCGAGCGGTGCGTGCTGTGCGCCCGCTGCACCCGGTTCTCCAACCAGGTCGCGGGCGACCCGATGATCGAGCTGGTCGAGCGGGGCGCGCTCCAGCAGGTCGGCACCGGCGAGGGCGACCCGTTCGAGTCGTACTTCTCCGGCAACACCATCCAGATCTGCCCCGTGGGAGCGCTGACCTCGGCGGCGTACCGATTCCGCTCCCGCCCCTTCGACCTGGTCTCCTCCCCGTCGGTGTGCGAGCACTGCTCCGGCGGCTGCGCCACGCGCACCGACCACCGGCGCGGCAAGGTCATGCGGCGGCTCGCGGCGAACGACCCCGAGGTCAACGAGGAGTGGATCTGCGACAAGGGGCGGTTCGCCTTCCGGTACGCCCAGCAGCGTGACCGGCTCCAGACGCCCCTGGTGCGCAACGCCGAGGGTGAGCTGGAACCGGCCTCCTGGCCGGAGGCCCTGCAGATCGCCGCCCAGGGGCTGCTCGCCTCCCGGGGCCGTACCGGCGTGCTGACCGGTGGCCGCCTCACCGTCGAGGACGCCTACGCCTACAGCAAGTTCGCGCGCGTGGCGCTCGACACCAACGACATCGACTTCCGCGCGCGCGTGCACAGCGGCGAGGAGGCCGACTTCCTCGCCGCGCAGATCGCCGGGCGCGGCCGGGACCTCGACGGCACGGGCGTCACCTATACCGCGCTGGAGAAGGCCCCGGCCGTCCTGCTGGTGGGCTTCGAGGCGGAGGAGGAGGCGCCCGGCGTCTTCCTGCGGCTGCGCAAGGCCTGGCGCAAGCACGGGCAGCGGACCTTCTCGCTCGCCACGCACACCACCCGGGGCCTGGAGAAGGCCGGCGGCACCCTGCTCCCGGCGGCTCCCGGCACCGAGACCGAGTGGCTGGACGCGCTCGCGAGCGGGGTCGGCCTGGCGGACGACGGTGCCCGCGCCGCCGAGGCGCTGCGCGCCGAGGGCGCGGTGATCGTCGTCGGCGAGCGGCTGGCCGCGGTGGCCGGCGGTCTGACGGCCGCCGTCCGCACCGCCGCCGCGACCGGCGCCCGCCTGGTGTGGATCCCGCGCCGGGCCGGGGAGCGCGGGGCGGTCGAGGCGGGCGCGCTGCCGTCGCTGCTGCCGGGCGGACGCCCGGCCACCGACCCGCGCGCGCGGGACGAGGTCGCCGCCGTCTGGGGCGTGGCCGGTCTGCCGCACCGCTACGGCCGGGACACCGGCCAGATCGTGGAAGCCGCCGCGACCGGTGAACTCCAGGCGCTGCTGGTGGCGGGCGTGGAGCTCGCCGACCTGCCCGACCCGGCACGCGCGCGTGCCGCGCTCGACGAGGTGGGCTTCCTGGTCTCGCTCGAACTGCGGCCCAGCGAGATCACCCGCGAGGCCGACGTGGTGCTGCCCGTCGCGGCGGTCGCCGAGAAGGCCGGCACCTTCCTCAACTGGGAAGGCCGGGTCCGCTTCTTCGAGGCGGCGCTCAAGCCCGACCAGATGACCCGCACCCTCGCACCCACCGACGCGCGCGTGCTGCAGATGCTCGCCGACGCCATGGACGTCCACCTCGGGCTGCCCGATCTGCGCACCGTGCGCGCGGAGATCGACCGGCTCGGCGCCTGGGACGGACCGCGGGCCACCGAGCCCCTGGAGACCGCGGCCGCGCTGCCCCGCCCGGCCGCCGGGGAGGCCGTGCTCGCCGGGCACCGGCTCCTGCTCGACCAGGGCGTCCTGCAGCAGGGCGACGAGGCCCTCGCCGGCACGCGGCACGCCGCACACGCGCGCGTGTCGGCCGCCACGGCCGCCGAGGCGGGCGTCAAGGACGGCGACCTCCTCGCGGTCACCGGCCCCGAGGGCGACGTCGCACTCCCGCTGCGGATCAGCGACATGCCCGACCGGGTGGTGTGGCTCCCGCTGAACTCCACCGGCGGTGGCGTCGCCTCCGACACCGGGGCGCGGCCCGGCTCCCTCGTCCGCATCGGCCCGGCGACCCTCGCCGGCGAGGCCCCCAAGGAGGTGGAGGCATGAGCCCGTCGTCCCTCGCCGCTGAAGACCTCTCCATGTTCGGCACCGACCCCTGGTGGCTGGTCGTCATCAAGGCGGTGTTCTGCTTCGCCTTCCTGATGGTGACCGTGCTGGTCTCCATCGTCATGGAGCGCAAGGTCGTCGCCTGGATGCAGCTGCGCATCGGCCCCAACCGGCACGGCCCCTGGGGCATGCTCCAGTCGCTCGCCGACGGCATCAAGCTGATGCTGAAGGAGGATGTGATCGTCAAGCGCGCGGACAAGGCGGTGTACGTCCTCGCGCCGATCATCGCGGCCATCCCGGCCTTCATGGCGATCGCGGTGATCCCCTTCGGCCCGGCCGGCAACGAGATCTCGATCTTCGGCCAGCGCACCACGATGCAGCTCACCGACCTGCCGATCGCGATGCTCTACATCCTCGCGGTCGCCTCGGTCGGCATCTACGGCATCGTCCTGGCGGGCTGGAGCTCCGGCTCGACCTACCCGCTGCTGGGCGGTCTGCGCTCCTGCGCGCAGATGATCTCCTACGAGATCGCGATGGGCGCCGCCTTCGCCTCGGTGTTCCTCTACTCCGGTTCGATGTCGACGTCGACGATCGTGGAGGGGCAGACCGACCGCTGGTACATCCTGCTGCTGCCGGTCTCCTTCATCCTCTACATCGTCACCATGGTCGGCGAGACCAACCGCGCCCCCTTCGACATGCCGGAGTCCGAGGGCGACCTGGTCGGCGGCTTCAACACCGAGTACTCGTCGATCAAGTTCGCGATGTTCATGCTCGCCGAGTACGTCAACATGGTGACCGTCTCGGCCGTCGCCACCACGCTGTTCCTCGGCGGCTGGCGGGCCCCCTGGCCCATCAGCACCTTCTGGGAAGGCGCCAACCACGGCTGGTGGCCGCTGCTGTGGTTCACCGTCAAGGTCCAGCTGCTGCTGTTCATGTTCATCTGGATCCGCGGCACCCTCCCGCGCGTCCGCTACGACCAGCTGATGAAGCTCGGCTGGAAGGTCCTCATCCCGGTCTCGCTGGTCTGGCTGATGCTCGTCGCCAGCGTCCGGGCCCTGCGCAACGAGGGCTACGACTTCGCCGACATCGCCCTCTACGTCGGCGGCGCCGTGCTCGCCCTGCTGCTGCTCTCCTTCGTGGCCGACATGTTCCGCGAGAAGACCAGGCAGGCCGAGCAGCCGGCCGAGGCCCCGGCCGCCTTCGACCCGATGGCCGGCGGGTTCCCCGTACCGCCCCTGCCGGGACAGGAACTGCCGCCGGTTCCGCGACGGCCCTCGCGCCGTGAGCGGGAGCTGATTGTCAGTGGTGGGCCCGATACTCACAGTGACGGATCTGTGGGCGGATCTACGGAGGGAAAGGAGGCGTCCGATGGCTGAGGAAATCGAGCGTTCGCAGGCCGAGGAACCCAAGGACACCAAGCCCGGTTTCATGAACCCGGTGGCCGGTTTCGGCGTGACCTTCAAGGCCATGTTCAAGAAGCGGCTGACCGAGCAGTACCCCGAGCAGCCGAAGACCACGGCCCCGCGCTTCCACGGACGGCACCAGCTCAACCGCCATCCGGACGGCCTGGAGAAGTGCGTCGGCTGCGAGCTGTGCGCCTGGGCCTGCCCCGCCGACGCGATCTACGTCGAGGGCGCGGACAACACGGACGAGGAGCGCTACTCGCCGGGCGAGCGGTACGGCCGCGTCTACCAGATCAACTACGCCCGCTGCATCCTGTGCGGCCTGTGCATCGAGGCGTGCCCCACGCGCGCGCTGACCATGACCAACGAGTTCGAGCTGGCCGACTCCAGCCGCGCCAACCTCATCTACACCAAGGAGCAGCTGCTCGCCGGTCTGGAGGAGGGCATGGTCGACACACCCCACGCCATCTACCCGGGCACGGACGAACAGGACTACTACCGCGGCCTGGTGACGGAGGCCGCGCCCGGCACCGAGCGGCAGGTCGCCCACTCCAAGGGCGAGGTCGTGCAGGAGGCCGACACGACCTTCGGCGGGACGGAACCGGCATCGGAGAAGGTGATCGGCCGATGACCGCCCAGCTCGCCGCCTACTCCACCTCCACCGGAGAGGCCGTCCAGTTCTGGATCCTCGGCACCGTCGCGGTGATCGGCGCCCTGTGCACCATCCTGATGCGGCGGGCCGTGCACAGCGCGCTCTGCCTCGCCGGGACCATGATCATCCTGGCGGTGTTCTACCTCGCCAACGGCGCCTACTTCCTGGGTGTCGTGCAGATCGTCGTCTACACCGGCGCGATCATGATGCTGTTCCTGTTCGTGGTGATGCTGGTCGGCGTCACCGCGGCGGACTCCCTGAAGGAGACCATCAAGGGCCAGCGCTGGCTGGCCCTGCTGTGCGGACTCGGCTTCGGTGTCCTGCTGATCGCCGGGATCGGCAACGCCTCCCTGACGGAGTTCAACGGCATCGGCCAGGCGAACGCCGGCGGCAACGTGGAGGGCATCGCCGCCCTCATCTTCACCAAGTACGTCTTCGCGTTCGAGATCACCGGCGCCCTGCTCATCACGGCCGCCGTCGGCGCCATGGTGCTCACCCACCGCGAGCGCACCGAGCGCGCCAAGACGCAGCGCGAACTCGCCGAGGAGCGCGTGCGCGAGGGCAAGTACCTGCCGCCGCTGCCGGCGCCCGGCGTCTACGCCCGGCACAACGCGGTCGACATCGCGGGCCTGCTGCCCGACGGCACCCCCTCCGACCTCACCGTCAGCAAGACGCTGCGCGAGCGGGGCCAGGTCCGGGACGTGTCGCAGGAGGCGCTCAACGACCTCAGGGCCCTGGAGCAGCGGGCCGAGGAGCGCCTGGAGCGGAAGGCCGTCGAACCGGCCACGTTCAAGCGGCCCGAGGAGGCATCGAAGTGAACCCGGTCAACTACCTCTATCTCGCGGCCCTGCTCTTCACGATCGGCGCCACCGGCGTGCTGATCAGGCGCAACGCGATCGTGGTGTTCATGTGCATCGAGCTGATGCTCAACGCCTGCAACCTCGCGTTCGTCGCCTTCTCCCGGATGCACGGCAACCTCGACGGGCAGATCATCGCCTTCTTCACGATGGTCGTCGCCGCCGCGGAGGTCGTGGTGGGGCTCGCGATCATCGTGTCCCTGTTCCGTGCCCGCCACTCGGCCTCGGTCGACGACGCCAGCCTGATGAAGCTGTAAGGGGTCGGGAGAAAAGTGGAGAACCTGATTGCGCTGCTGGTGGCGGCGCCCCTGCTCGGAGCGGCGGTCCTGCTGTGCGGCGGACGCCGGCTGGACGCCGTCGGCCACTGGCTCGGCACGCTGCTCGCGGCCGTCTCCTTCGTGCTCGGCCTGGTGCTGTTCAGCGACATGCTCGCCCAGGACGCCGACCAGCGCCTGATGAGCCAGCACCTGTTCAGCTGGATCCCGGTCGAGGGCTTCCAGGCGGACGTCGCCTTCCAGCTCGACCAGCTGTCCATGACGTTCGTCCTGTTGATCACGGGCGTGGGGACGCTGATCCACCTGTACTCCGTCGGGTACATGGAGCACGACGAGCGGCGCCGCCGCTTCTTCGGCTACCTGAACCTGTTCCTCGCGGCGATGCTGATCCTCGTCCTCGCCGACAACTACCTGCTGCTGTACGTCGGCTGGGAGGGCGTCGGTCTCGCCTCCTACCTGCTGATCGGCTTCTGGCAGCACAAGCCCAGCGCCGCCACGGCCGCGAAGAAGGCCTTCCTGGTCAACCGCGTCGGCGACATGGGCCTGTCCATCGCGATCATGCTGATGTTCCTGTGGTTCGGCACCTTCGCCTTCGGGCCGGTGCTGGGCAGCCACGGAGAGGCCGGGCTCGCCGGCGCGGCCGGTGAGGACAAGCTCACCGCGATCGCCCTGATGCTGCTGCTCGCCGCCTGCGGCAAGTCCGCCCAGGTGCCGCTGCAGTCCTGGCTCGGGGACGCGATGGAGGGCCCGACCCCGGTCTCGGCCCTCATCCACGCCGCGACGATGGTGACGGCGGGCGTCTACCTGATCGTCCGCTCCGCCGCCGTCTTCAACGGCGCCCCGGACGCGCAGCTGGTCGTCACGATCGTCGGCGCGGTCACGCTGCTGTTCGGTGCGATCGTCGGTTGCGCCAAGGACGACATCAAGAAGGCCCTGGCCGGCTCGACCATGTCGCAGATCGGCTACATGATCCTCGCCGCGGGCCTCGGCCCCATCGGCTACGTCTTCGCGATCATGCACCTGGTGACGCACGGCTTCTTCAAGGCCGGTCTCTTCCTCGGCGCCGGTTCGGTGATGCACGGCATGAACGACGAGGTCGACATGCGCAGGTACGGCGGCCTGCGGAAGTACATGCCGGTCACCTTCATCACCTTCGGCCTCGGATATCTCGCGATCATCGGCTTCCCGGGCCTGTCCGGCTTCTTCTCCAAGGACAAGATCATCGAGGCGGCGTTCGCCAAGGGCGGCACCGAGGGCTGGATCCTCGGCGCGTGCGCCCTGCTCGGCGCGGCCATCACCGCGTTCTACATGACGCGCGTGATGCTGATGACGTTCTTCGGCGAGGAGCGCTGGCGCCACGCCCCGACGCCGTCCCCGGCCCAGCCGGACGTGGAGCCCGCGGCGGAGACGCGCGGCGAGTACACCCCGCCGCACCCGCACGAGTCGCCCAAGGTCATGACGATCCCCATGATCGTGCTGGCCGTCGGGTCGGTCTTCGGCGGCGCGTTCTTCAGCATCGGCGACCGGTTCGTGCACTGGCTGGAGCCGATCACCGGGCACGACCACGGCCACCCGCCGGTCAGCGCCCTCACGGTCACGCTGTCCACGGTCGCCGTCATGGTCATCGGCGTCGCCCTCGCCTGGGCGCAGTACGGCCGCCGCCCGGTCCCGGCCGTCGCCCCGCGCGGCTCGCTGCTCACCCGGGCCGCCCGCCGCGACCTGCTCCAGGACGACTTCAACCACGTCGTCCTGGTCCGCGGCGGCGAGCACCTGACGCGGTCCCTGGTCTACGTCGACCACACCCTGGTCGACGGCGTCGTCAACGGCACGGCGGCCTCGGTCGGCGGCCTCTCCGGGCGGATGCGCAGGCTGCAGAACGGCTTCGCCCGCTCCTACGCGGTCTCGATGTTCGGCGGCGCGGCGGTCATCGTCGCCGCGACCCTGCTGATGAGGGCGGTCTGATACCGATGTCCTTTCCCCTGCTGACAGCGACAGCGGCGCTCCCGGCGATCGGGGCGATCGCCACGGCCGCCGTACCGGCCGCGCGGCGCACCGCCGCCAAGTGGCTGGCGCTGCTCTTCTCGCTCGCCACGCTCGTGCTGGCGATCGTCGTCCTGGTCCGCTTCGACCCGGGCGGCGAGCGCTACCAGCTCACCGAGTCCCACGCCTGGATCGCCGACTTCGGCGTCCGCTACGAACTGGGCGTGGACGGCATCGGCGTGGCGCTGATCGGGCTCACCGCCCTGCTCATCCCGTTCATCATCCTGGCGGGCTGGCACGACGCCGACCCGCTGGAGACGGGCAGCAGCCGGTGGCGGCCGACGCAGGGCTTCTTCGCCCTGATCCTGGCCGTCGAGGCGATGGTGATCCTCTCCTTCGAGGCCACCGACGTCTTCCTCTTCTACATCTTCTTCGAAGCCATGCTCATCCCGATGTACTTCCTCATCGGCGGCTTCGGGGACCGTGCCCACGAGCACGGCGAGAAGACGGCGGCGACGCAACGCTCGTACGCCGCGGTGAAGTTCCTCCTCTACAACCTGGCCGGCGGCCTGATCATGCTGGCCGCGGTGATCGGCCTGTACGTCGTCGCCGGGAACTTCTCGCTCCAGGAGATCGCCGAGGCCCGCGCCAACGGCACGCTCGACATGGCGACCAGCACCGAACGCTGGCTGTTCCTCGGCTTCTTCTTCGCCTTCGCGGTGAAGGCGCCGCTGTGGCCGCTGCACACCTGGCTGCCCAACGCGATGCAGGAGTCGACGGCCCCGGTCGCGGTCCTCATCACGGCGGTCGTCGACAAGGTCGGCACCTTCGCGATGCTCCGCTTCTGCCTCCAGCTTTTCCCGGAGGCCAGCAAGTGGGCCACGCCCGCGATCCTCGTCCTCGCCCTGATCAGCATCATCTACGGGGCGCTGCTCGCGGTCGGCCAGCGCGACATCAAGCGGCTGGTGGCCTACGCGTCGATCTCCCACTTCGGCTTCATCATCATGGGCATCTTCGCGATGACCAGCCAGGGCCAGTCCGGCGCGACGCTGTACATGATCAACCACGGCATCTCGACGGCCGCGCTGATGCTGGTCGCCGGCTTCCTGATCTCCCGGCGAGGCTCGCGGCTCATCGCCGACTACGGCGGGGTGCAGAAGGTCGCCCCGGTGCTCGCCGGCACCTTCCTGATCGGCAGCCTCGCGACCCTGTCGCTGCCGGGGCTGGCGCCGTTCGTCAGCGAGTTCCTCGTCCTGGTCGGCACGTTCACGCGCTATCCGGTGATCGGCATCATCGCCACCTTCGGCATCGTCCTCGCCGCGCTCTACACCCTCGTCCTCTACCAGCGGACGATGACGGGCCCGGTGAAACCCGAGGTCAGCGCCATGCCCGACCTCAAGGCGCGGGAACTCGTGGTGGTCGCCCCGCTGGTCGTACTGCTGATCTTCCTGGGCGTCTACCCGAAGCCCGTCACGGACATCGTCAACCCCGCGGTGGAGCAGACCATGTCCGACGTTCAGAAGAAGGACCCCCAGCCCGAGGTGGAGGCGGCCAAGTGAGCGCATCAGCCGTCCACAGCCTGTGGACAACCGCGGCCGAGCCGATCACCAAGATCGACGCGCCCGAGTTCGAGTACGGCCAGCTGGCGCCCACCCTGATCGTCGTCGGAGCGGCGATCGTCGGGATCCTGGTCGAAGCGTTCGTACCGCGCAAATCCCGTTACTACGTCCAGATGTTCGTCTCCGTCGTCGCGCTGGCGGCCGCCTTCGCCGCGGTCGTCGCCCTCGCGGCCGACGGCTACGGCACGACCAAGGCGCGCATCGCGGCGATGGGTGCGATCGCCGTCGACGGACCGGCCCTGTTCCTCCAGGGCACGATCCTGCTCGCGGCCCTGGTCGGCCTGTTCACCTTCGCCGAGCGGCGCCTGGACCCGGTGGCGCACGGCAACCGCGTGGACTCCTTCGCCGCGCAGGCCGCGTCCGTGCCGGGCAGCGAGAGCGAGAAGGCCGCGGTCAAGGCCGGGTTCACCACCACCGAGGTGTTCCCGCTGCTGATGTTCGCCGTGGCCGGCATGCTGATCTTCCCGGCGGCCAACGACCTGCTGACGCTGTTCGTGGCCTTGGAGGTCTTCTCCCTGCCGCTGTACCTGCTGTGCGCCCTGGCCCGCCGCAAGCGGCTCATGTCGCAGGAGGCGGCGGTCAAGTACTTCCTGCTGGGTGCCTTCGCCTCCGCGTTCACGCTGTTCGGCATCGCGCTGCTGTACGGCTACGCGGGCTCGATGTCGTACGCGACGATCGCGCAGGTCGTCGACGGCACCGTCCAGGACGTGAACCCGGCGCTCGCCGACACCATGGGCAACGACGCGCTGCTGCTGGTCGGCGCCGCGCTGCTGGTGATGGGCCTGCTGTTCAAGGTGGGCGCGGTGCCCTTCCACATGTGGACACCGGACGTGTACCAGGGCGCGCCGACCCCGGTGACCGGCTTCATGGCGGCGGCGACCAAGGTGGCGGCCTTCGGCGCGCTGCTGCGGCTGCTGTACGTCGTCCTGCCCGGCCTGCGCTGGGACTGGCGGCCGGTGATGTGGGCCGTGGCGATCGTCACCATGCTGGGCGGTGCGATCGTCGCGATCACCCAGACCGACATCAAGCGGCTCCTGGCGTACTCGTCGATCGCGCACGCCGGGTTCATCCTCGCGGGTGTCATCGCGACCACGCCCGACGGTGTCTCGTCCGTCCTCTTCTACCTGGCCGCGTACTCGTTCGTGACGATCGGCGCCTTCGCGGTGGTCACGCTGGTGCGCGACGCCGGCGGCGAGGCGACGCACCTGTCGAAGTGGGCGGGGCTGGGCCGGCGCTCGCCGCTGGTGGCGGCCGTGTTCGCGGTGTTCCTGCTGGCCTTCGCCGGCATTCCGCTGACGTCCGGCTTCTCCGGGAAGTTCGCCGTGTTCAAGGCGGCTGCGGAGGGCGGGGCGGCCCCGCTCGTCGTCATCGGTGTGATCTCGTCGGCGATCGCGGCGTTCTTCTACATCCGTGTCATCGTGCTGATGTTCTTCAGCGAGCCGCGGCCCGAGGGCCCGACGGTGGCCGTGCCGTCGCCGCTGACCATGACGGCGATCGGCGTCGGTGTGGCGGTCACGCTGGTGCTCGGTGTGGCGCCGCAGTACTTCCTGGACCTGGCGGGGCAGGCGGGCGTGTTCGTCCGCTGAACGCCCGAGCGAGCGCGGGACCCGGTCTCCTCAGGGGGCCGGGTCCCTTCGCGTGTGCGGGTCAGGGGCACTGCACCCTGCGGTTCCAGGGGTGGAAGACGCCCCTGGGGTTGTCCGTGAAGATCCAGGCGTGCAGCGTGTAGACGACGCCCAGGCCGGGGATCTCCTCCGGCCCCTCGAAGTGGCGGTCGCCGAACATGACCGGCCGGTCGCGGTCCGTCTCCACGTTCTGGTCGGCGTCCCGGACGATCCACTCCACGGCCCCGGCGCGCAGCTTGCCGTGCCGGTCCCTGTGATAGACGACCGCGGCCGGTTTCACCGGATCGGTGGAGTTGATCAGCCGCTGGTTGACGTAGTGGTAGCCCATGGCGCCCTCGCCGGACCGGGCGGCGCAGGGGCCGGCGGGGAGGTAGCCGTCCCGCTGGGCGCGCTTCACGTGCTGGTAGTGGCGCGTGGCGGCGTAGGTCTGGATCAGCTCCGGTGCGGAGTCGTGGCCGTGTCCGGTGCCGATTCCGGTGCCGATTGCGGTGCTGTGCCCGGCGCCGTGGGCGGGGGCGGCGGTGAGGGCAGGGGCGGCGGTGAGGGCGAGCGCGGTGGTCAGGGCGAGGACGCAGGCGGCCTTGAGGGTCTGGACGGGGGGCATGTCGAGTGCTCCTTGCGGAGAGGGACGCCCGGGCGGGCGCTCGTCAGGAGGACGCGGTGGCGCCCGCCGGGGGGAGGGACGGACGGGGGGCGTGGGACGCGGGCCGCACCCGGGCCGCGTGAGCAGCTTCGCCCGACGGGTGGGGGCGTGCCAGACGGGCCGTCCATTGGGCTGAGTCGAACGGGAGTGTGGGCCGCTCTCGCCCCATCGGCCGGGACCTGTGGATAACTCCGGGGCTGTCGGTGCGGGCGCCTATGGTGGACGCAGTGGTCGAGGCGCGACGCACGGGGGACGCAACGATGGGCGCGACGGGCGGGACGGGTGTGATGACGGAACGAGGCACGGTGACCGGCGCCGGGACGGATGCCGGTACGGGCGCTGAGACCGAGGCCGGTACGGGCGCCGAGACGGACGTCGGTACGGGGGCGGGGACGGATGCCGGGGCGGACGCGGAGGCCGGCGCCGGGTTCGGTGCCGGGAGCGCGGCCGGGTTCGGCGGTGGATCCGGCGCTGCCGGCGACGGACCGGCCGGGCCGCTCGGCGCCGACGCGAGCGAGGCACTGACCGCGCTCCACCGGGTCTTCGGCTACGGCGCCTTCCGCGGCGAGCAGGAAGCGGTCATCGAGCACGTGGTCGCCGGCGGCGACGCCGTCGTACTCATGCCCACCGGCGGCGGCAAGTCCCTGTGCTACCAGATCCCGTCCCTGGTCAGGCCGGGTACGGGCGTGGTCGTCTCCCCGCTCATCGCCCTGATGCAGGACCAGGTGGACGCGCTGCGGGCCCTGGGCGTGCGGGCCGGGTTCATGAACTCCACGCAGGACTTCGACGAGCGCCGGATGGTGGAGGCCGAGTTCCTCGCCGGCGAGCTGGACCTGCTGTACCTGGCGCCGGAGCGGCTGCGCCTGGAGAGCAGCCTGGATCTGCTCTCCCGCGGCAAGATCTCCCTCTTCGCCATCGACGAGGCGCACTGCGTCTCCCAGTGGGGCCACGACTTCCGGCCCGACTACCTGGCGCTGTCGCTGCTCGGCGAGCGCTGGCCGGACGTCCCGCGGATCGCGCTCACGGCCACGGCCACGCGGGCGACGCACCGGGAGATCACCGAGCGGCTGAACATGCCGTCGGCCCGCCACTTCGTGGCCAGCTTCGACCGGCCCAACATCCAGTACCGGATCGTGCCCAAGGCCGACCCGAAGAAGCAGCTGCTGGCCTTCCTGCGCGAGGAGCACGCGGGCGACGCGGGCATCGTCTACTGCCTGTCGCGCAACTCGGTGGAGAAGACCGCCGAGTTCCTCAGCCGCAACGGCATCGAGGCCGTGCCCTACCACGCGGGCCTGGACGCGGGGACGCGCGCGGCCCACCAGTCCCGCTTCCTGCGGGAGGACGGCCTGGTCGTGGTGGCGACCATCGCCTTCGGCATGGGCATCGACAAGCCGGACGTCCGTTTCGTCGCCCACCTCGACCTGCCCAAGTCGGTCGAGGGGTACTACCAGGAGACCGGCCGGGCCGGCCGCGACGGACTGCCGTCGACGGCCTGGATGGCCTACGGGCTCAACGACGTCATCCAGCAGCGCAAGCTGATCCAGTCCGGCGAGGGCGACGAGGCCTTCCGGCGGCGGGCCCAGGCCCACCTCGACTCGATGCTGGCGCTGTGCGAGACGGCCCAGTGCCGCCGGAGCCAGCTCCTCGCCTACTTCGGCCAGGACCCGGACCCGGCCGGCTGCGGCAACTGCGACACGTGCCTGACCCCGCCGGAGACCTGGGACGGCACGGTCGCCGCGCAGAAGGTGCTCTCGACGGTGGTGCGGCTGCAACGGGAGCGCGGGCAGAAGTTCGGTGCGGTGCAGATCATCGACATCCTGCTGGGCAAGCGCACCGCCAAGGTCATCCAGTTCGACCACGACCAGCTGTCGGTGTTCGGCATCGGGGAAGACCTGACCGAGGGCGAATGGCGGGGCGTGATACGGCAGTTGCTCGCCCAAGGGCTGCTCGCGGTGGAGGGCGACTACGGCACGCTGGTGCTGACCGAGGCCAGCGGAGCGGTGCTGCGGCGGGAGCGGGAGGTACCGCTGCGCAAGGAGCCGAAGAAGCCGGTGGTCTCGCGCTCCGGGTCGTCCGGGTCCTCCGGAGGGTCCGGGCGGGGCGAGCGCAAGGGCAGAACCGTCGCCGCCGAGCTGCCCGAGGAGCTGCTGCCGGCGTTCGAGGCCCTGCGCGCCTGGCGGGCCGAGCAGGCCCGCGAGCAGGGCGTCCCGGCGTACGTCATCTTCCACGACGCGACGCTGCGGGAGATCGCCCTGGCGTGGCCGGCGTCGGTGAGCGAGCTCGGCGGGATCAGCGGGGTGGGCGAGAAGAAGCTCGCCACCTACGGCGAAGGAGTGCTCGGCGTGCTCGCCTCACTGGGCGGGCCGCCCGGAGCGGCCCCGGCGCCCGACTCGACCTCGCCGGCTCCGGCTCGGGCCTCCGGCCCGGGCGGGAAGGACCCGGACGACTGGCCCGAGATGGACGCGGAGCCGGAGCCCGACGACTGGATATAGCTGCGGACCCGGTCGGGAGACGGCCGCCCGGCACCGGACCCGCAGGCCCCGTAGGTCACAGCGCGCGTGACGCGTATGCCCTGACGTCGGCGTCGGAGTCCGTCGTCGCCGTGGCCAGGGCCGCTCGGGCCTCCGCCGAGGACCGGTGCCGGGTCAGGGCCAGGACGGCCGCCTTGCGGACATCGGCGTTGGCGTCCGCGAGGGCCTTGGCGAGCGCGGGGACGGCCACGTCGGGTGCGGCGACGGACAGGGCCGTCGCCGCACCGGCCCGCACCTGCCAGGCCGGCTCCGCCAGGGCGGCGACGGCGCGTCCGGCCAGGGGCGCCGGGCAACCGGTCGTGCCCAGTGCTCCGTAGGCCGCCGCGCGCACCAGGGCGTCGGGGTCGTCGAGCAGCCCGGTGAGGGCGTGGGCGACCGGGTCGGCCCCGACGGCGTCGCCCTCGCCCGGCGGCGCTCCGGCGGACAGCCGTTCCGCCCTCACGGTGGCCAGGCCCTTGGCGATCGCCACCCGGACCTCGCGGGACGGGTCGGTGGCCGCCGCGCCCGCCAGTGCGTCTGCGGCGTCGACCGACACCAGGGCGCGCACGGCCTCGATCCGCACCGAGAGGTCCGAGTCGCCCAGGGAGGCCGCGAACAGGCCGGGGTCCCCGAGGCGCAGGGCGCGCAGGACGTCCAGGGCGGCGGCCCGGACCACCGGGTCGGGCTCGTCCAGGGCGGTGGCGAGACCGTCGCGCAGGCCGGGCTCGGGAGGGAGCGTCTCGACGAGCTCGCGCAGGGACGCGGCCGCTGCGGCACGGACCTCGGCGGCGGTGTCCCCCAGGGCCGCGGCGAGGGCGGGACCCGTCCCCGGCGGCAGCGTCTCGGTGAGCACGGCGACCGCCTCGCGCCGGACGGCGGGCGCGGGGTCGGCCAGGTACGGCTGGAGGGCGTCGAGTTCGGGCTCCTCGTCGGCGAGGGCGACGAGTTCGAGGAGGCGGGCGGAGGACCGTCCGCCCGCGGGGGCGGCGGGTGAGGCGGCGGGTGCGGCGACAGCCCGCTCCGGCTCCGGGACGCCGGCCCCGGCCGCCACCGGTGCCAGATCGCGGGACCCCGCCGTCGCGACGTCCTCGGCGTGCACCTCGCCGATGGGCCGGGACGCGCCGCCGACCGGATCGAAACCGTCGACCGGAACGAGATAGGGAGCCACGGGACGAGCCGTGAACTCCATCGCGCCAGAGGGGGACTTGTGCAGATCGAGGTGGTGGAACCAGGACGTGTCGTCCCGCCGGGGGTGGTCGAGCCGGTCGTGGTAGAGACCCCAGCGGGACTCCGTGCGGGCCAGGGAGGAACGCGCGGCCATCTCCGCGCAGTCGCGGATGAAGCCGACCTCGGCGCAGCGCATCAGTTCGTGCGCGGTGCGGGCGCCCATCGCGGCGATGTCGTCCCGCATCCGTTCGAACGCCTCCAGGGCCAGCGACAGCCGGGCGCCGGACTTGGGCGGGGCGACGTAGTCGTTCACGAAGCGGCGCAGTTTGTACTCGACCTGGGGCTGGGGCGGGCCGTCGGGGTGGCGCAGCGGGCGGTAGATCAACTCGTGCGCCTCGCGCAGCTGGTCCGCCGGCAGTGTTCCCTCGTAGGCGGTGTACTGCGCGGCGTCCGCGCCCGCCAGGTCGCCGAAGACGAACGCGCCGATCATGTAGTTGTGCGGCACGCAGGCCAGGTCGCCGGCCGCGTACAGGCGGGGCACGGTGGTGCGGGCGTGGTCGTCCACGCGGACACCGGAGGCGGAGTGGCCGCCGCACAGCCCGATCTCGGAGATGTGCATCTCGACGTCGTGCGTGCGGTAGTCGTGACCGCGGCCGGAGTGGAAGGTGCCACGGGTGGGGCGTTCGGTGGAGTGCAGGATCGACTCCAGCGCGGAGACCGACTCCTCCGGCAGGTGGCTCAGCTTGAGGTAGACCGGGCCCCGGTCGGACGCCACCTCTGCCGCGAACTCGGCCATCATCTGGCCCGACCAGTAGTCGGAGTCGACGAAGCGCTCGCCGTGCCGGTTGACCTGGTAACCGCCGAAGGGGTTGGCGACATAGGCGCAGGCCGGGCCGTTGTAGTCCTTGATCAGCGGGTTGATCTGGAAGCACTCGATGCCGGTGAGCTCGGCCCCGGCGTGGTAGGCCATGGCGTAGCCGTCGCCGGCGTTGGTGGGGTTCTCGTAGGTGCCGTAGAGGTAGCCGGAGGCGGGCAGGCCCAGGCGGCCGCAGGCGCCGGTGGCGAGGATGACCGCGCCCGCGCGGACCTGGACGAACCGCCCGGTGCGAGTGTGGAAACCGGCCGCCCCGACGGCACGCCCCTGCGCCGTGAGGACACGCACCGGCATCACCCGGTTCTCGATGCGGATCCGCTCCCGCATCTCCCGCCGCCGCAGTTGCCGGTAGAGGACCTTCTTGACGTCCTTGCCCTCCGGCATGGGCAGGACATAGGAGCCGGAGCGGTGCACCTGGCGGACCGCGTAGTCGCCGTGCTCGTCCTTCTCGAACTTCACGCCGTAGGACTCCAGCCGCTGCACCATCGAAAAGCCGCGGGTGGCGGTCTGGCGGACGGTGGACTGGTCGACGATGCCGTCGTTGGCACGGGTGATCTCGGCGACGTAGTCGTCGGGTTCGGCACGGCCCGGCACGACGGCGTTGTTGACACCGTCCATGCCCATGGCGAGCGCGCCGGAGTGACGGACGTGCGCCTTCTCCAGCAGCAGCACGTTCGCGCCGTGCTCGGCGGCGGTCAGGGCGGCCATGGTGCCGGCGGTGCCGCCGCCGATGACGAGGACGTCGCAGGTCAGTTCCTCTGCGTCGGCGAGGGGAGGGACGGCGAGGGGGGTGCCCACGGGGGAGTTCACGGAGATGGTCACCGGGGTGCCTTTCACGTACCGAGCGAGGTGAGGACGTCGCGCCGCAGGGCCAGGCGCGCGGGGTCGTCGTGCGCGCCCCGGTCGCGGGGGCGGGGTACGTCCCGGACGGCGGCGACACCGCCCGCGGCGAGCAGGGCCACGCGGTCGCCGAGGAACAGCGCCTCGTCCACGTCGTGGGTGACGAAGACGACGGTGGCGCCCGTGCCCCGGAGCACCTCCACCAGGAGGTCCTGCATGCCGGCACGGGTCTGCGCGTCGAGCGCTCCGAACGGCTCGTCCATCAGGACGGCGCGCGGGCGCGCGGCCAGGGCGCGGGCCAGCTGGACGCGCTGGCGCTGTCCGCCGGAGACCCGGTGCGGCAACTGCCCCGCGTGGGCGCCGAGTCCGACCCGTTCCAGCCAGGCCCGGGCCCGGTCCCGGCGTTCCGCGCGGGGGACGCCCCGGATGGCGAGCGGCAGTTCGACATTGGCGCGCAGCGTGCGCCAGGGGAGCAGGGCATCCTCCTGGAAGATCAGGGCGCGGTCGGCGGCGGGGCCGGACAGCGGGTGGCCGTCCTGGGTGAGCTCTCCGGCCAGTGGCGCCAGCAGGCCCGCGAGGGTGCGCAGCAGGGTCGACTTGCCGCAGCCGGACGGGCCGACGACGGTGAGGATCTCACCGGGCGCGACATCGAGGTCGACGCCGTCCAGGGCGGGTGCGCCGGGGCGGCCGAGACGGGCACCGGCGAGGACGAGCCGGGTACCGCGCCCTGCCGTCCCCGCGGCTCGGGCCTCCGGCTCGGGCGACGTGCCCGGGACGGTCCCCGGCTCGGGCGACGTGCCCGGGACGGTCTCAGACGAGGTGCTCATCGCGTGCCTCCTCGGGTCGGGCCCCGCCGGGCCGGGCGGGGGGCGCGGCGGGCGTCGGCTGTCCGCCTCCGGTGAGGCGTGCGGGCCGCGGGGGCCGGGGCGTCCGGACGGCGGGGTCGTAGGCGGTGCGGGGGAGCCAGCGGGTGAGGCGGCGGCCCAGCAGTTCCACGGCCGTGGAGGTGAGCCAGCCGAGCACGCCGATCGTGGCCATGCCGACGAAGACGCCCGGGTAGTCGACGACGGTGTAGTCCTGCCAGGTGCGGTAGCCGACGCCGTACTGGCCGGAGATCATCTCGGCGGAGATCACACAGATCCACGAGACGCCGATGCCGACGGACAGGCCACCGAAGACGCCGGGCAGCGCGCCCGGCAGGACGACCGAGCCCAGGATCCGCCACCGACCGCCGCCCATGGTGAGCACCGCCTCCTCCCACACAGGGGTCAGCGCGCGCACGGCGTGCCGGGTGGAGACGAGGACCGGGAAGAAGGCGGCGGTGCAGGTGATGAAGACGATGCCCTGCTCGTTGGAGGGGAACAACAGGATCGCGACCGGGACCAGGGCGATCGCCGGGACCGGGCGGATCACCTCCAGCACCGGCCCGAGCAGGTCCTCGGCGAGACGCGAGCGGGCCACGAGCACGCCCGTGGCCACGCCCAGGACGGCGGCCAGCAGGAAGCCGGTGAGGATCCGGGTGAGGCTGTCGGTGAGGTCCGTCCAGTAGTCCGGCCCGGACAGCCGTGCGGCGAAGGCGCGGGCCACGTCGGCGACCGTCGGGAACTGCGAGAACCGCAGCCACAGATCGACGTTCAGGCCGGTCAGCGCCTGCCACAGGCCGAGAGCGGAGGCCAGCGAGAGCAGGCGGAGCGCATACCGCCTCATGACGCCCGCTCCAGGGCGTCGGCGTAGGAGACGATCCGCGCCCCGGCGTGCCCGGCGATGTACGCCCGCGCGGTGTCGGGGGCGACGAAGGGCAGCAGCGTGTCGCCGTCGGCCACCCACACGGCCCGGTCGGCGAACCAGAGGGTGCCGGTGGTGGTGTCGGGGACGTAGGCGGCGCGCAGGGCGTCGCGGTGCCGGGCCACATGACGCAGCAGTGCGGAGGGGGAGGTGAACGTGAGGGTCTTCGAGGCGCCTTCGGGCCAGGCCTCGCTCGCGGCCGGGGCCGGCTTCGAGGCCAGCCGGTCGCGGTACGCCGCCGCTCCCAGGGCCTTCTTCACGTACCGGTCGTCGACGAAGGAGTCGACGTCCACGTCGCCGGTCAGCTCGGCCGACTTCAGAACCGACACGTCCTGCTTCAGGGCGGCCACGAGCCGGGGCTTGATCGCCGGATCGAAGGTGGCGATGCCGTGAGCGCCGTTGTAGAGGTAGACGACCTCGGCGGGCAGGCCGGTCGCCTTCGCGACCTTCTCGGCGGCGTCCACCGGGTGCTCGTTCAGGTAGTCGGTAGCCTCCGCCTGCGCCTTCAGGAACGCCTCCAGCACGGCCGGGCGCCGCTCGGCGAAGTCCTCCCGGGCGGTGACGCCGTGGAAGGTCGGCAGGTTCAGCCGGGCGCCGTCGTAGAGCGCCTTCGCCTTGCCCTGGTAGGCGAGCAGGCCCGGCCAGGCGACGAACTGCGACAGGGCGTCCGTGCTGCCGGCGGCGAGGGCCGAGGCGCCGACCGCCGGCTGCTGGTTGAGCTTCTCGATGCCGTCGGCCGGGTCGATGCCGGCGCGTTGCAGGGCCCGCACGAGCGTGCCGTCGGCGGCGGATCCGACGCTGGTGGAGACCTTCTTGCCCTTCAGGTCCTTCAAGGACGTCAGTTCGGAACCGGGTGCGGTGACGATGGTGTTGAGGCCGCCGCGCAGGTTGTAGCCGGTGACCGACACCAGCCGGGTGGGCCGGTCGAGCTGCTTGCCGCGGGCCGCGTTGATGAGCAGCGGGAAGTCGCCCATCGAGCCGATGTCGATCTTCCCGGCGGTCATCTGTGCGGTGATCGGGGCGCCGGTGGCGTAGTCCTGCCAGCTCACCTTGTAGCGGACGCCGTCGTCCAGGGCGTTGAGCTGCTTCTCGAAGGAGCCGAGGGAGCGCAGCAGGGTGCCCGCGGTAACGGTGTTGATCGTCCGGGACTGGTAGCCGACGGTGACGGTCACCGTGGAGCCGCCGCCGGCCTCGGCGTCACCGCCGCAGGCGCTGAGCGGGAGCAGCAGGACGGCGGCGGACACGGCGACGACTGTGCGTTTCATGACGGTTCGGGCCTCTCACCGGAGCAGATAGGGCATGTTGACGGTGACGGCTCCGGTGGGGCAGCGCGCCGCGCACGGGCCGCAGTACCAGCACTCGTCGACGTGCATGTAGGCCTTGCCGTTGCGCTCGTCGATGGCGAGGGAGTCCAGCGGGCACATGTCCACACAGAGCGTGCAGCCGTCGATGCACTTCGACTCGTCGATGGTCACGGGCACGTCGGCCCGCTGGGGCACCAAGGGCATGGCTGTCTCCAGGAGTGTGCGCGAGCGGGTGGGTCAGACGGACCGGTGCAGCAGACCGCTCATGGCGATGCGGTCGCCGCGGAACCGGATGAACTCCAGGTCGACCGGGCGGCCGTCCGCGAGGTGGGTGAGGCGTTCCAGCATGAGGACGGCGGCGCCGCGCGGGGCCTCCAGGACGGCGGCGGAGTGGGTGTCCGCGCTGACCGCCTCCAGGGTGATCTCGGCGTGGCCGAGGCGCCGGCCGGTGACGGCTTCCAGCAGGCGGAAGACGTCGGTGTTCTCGAGGTCGGCGCCGAGCAGTCCGGTGCCGATGTCGAGGGGGATGTAGGTGAGGTCGAGGGACAGGGGAAGGCCGTTGAGGCGGCGCAGGCGTTCGATGTAGAGGACGTCGGTGCCGGGCGCGAGGCCGAGGCGTGCGGCCACGGGCACGGGCGCCGGGGCGGGACCCATGGCGCGGACCTCGTTGGTGACGTGGCCGTGTTCGCGCAGGGTCTCCGCGAGGCCCATCAGCCGGTCGAGGCCGTGGGGGTACTTGTGGGCCACGACCACGGTGCCGACACCCGGCTGCCGTTCCACCAGCCCTTCGGACCGCAGCAGGTCGAGGGCCTCGCGGACCGTGTTGCGGCTGGCGCGGTAGTCGGCGGCGAGTGCCGACTCGTGGGGCAGGACGCCCTCGCCGAAGTCGCCGGTGAGCAGCTGACGGCGGAGCAGGTCCGCCAGTTGCCGGGCCCGGTCGGCGCGCAGCCGTCGCCGCGCGCGGTGGGCGGCGACGGTGGTCGCGGCGCCCTGTCCGGCGTGGTCTCGGATGCGGTCGGTCGGCATGGATCGGACCATACCTATCCGATAGGAAAAGTGGTGTTGCGGGAATGTTGCGCCACCGGGAGGGCGACCGGTTCCCCGTTCGACCTGCGTGTTCGCGGCGCCGACGGGCAGATCCGCCACCGGCCGCCGGCCCGGTGCGGCTACGACAGCGCCGTCAGGCCCGGGGCGAAGGCGATCAGCAGGGGCAGCAGCGGGACGAGCGCGGCCGTGGTGGTCGTCAGGGCGCGGTGCCTGCGGCCGAGCCGGGGCGGCGGTTCGAGGAGCCGGTCGACCCGTTCGCCCAGCAGCCGGTGGCTGGAGGCGCACGACAGCACGCCGCGGTGCTGGTTGAGCTCGATCAGGGCCAGGGCGGTGGTCAGGTGGCCGCAGCGGCGGGAGGCGGTGTCGTCGGCGGCCAGTTCGACCAGGCGGTGGGTCTGGTCGCAGAAGTGGGCGAACAGCGGGACGCGGGGGAAGCCGGTGGCCAGAGCGGTGGACAGGTGCAGCAGCCAGTCGTGGCGGGCCCGGGCGTGGCCGCGCTCGTGGGTGAGGACGGCGTCCAGCTGGTGGCCCGTCAGGCGGTGCAGGGCGCCCGTGGTGACGATCAGCTGGGGCGGGCTGCCGGGCATCCACCAGGCGTCGGGGTACTCGTCCTCCAGAACCAGCAGTGGACCCTTGGCGGCGGGCAGGCCGGCCGGCAGGTCGGGGGCACGCTCGCGCAGATGGGCGCGGGCCCGGGCCCTGCGCCGGCGTGCCTCGACGAGCTCCCGCGCGAGCATCGCGGTCGTCCAGGCGGCGCCGCAGGCCAGCAGCACGGTGAGGGCGGCGGCCCAGGGCGGGGCGGCGGACAGGTCGTACGCGGCGGTCACCGCGGGCGGAGCCGGGGCGAAGAGCTGCGCGCGGACCGTGCCGAACACGGCGGCCGCGCCCAGCGCGAGCGCCGTCACGCAGCACAGCAGGACGGTGGCGACCAGGCACTGCCACACCCACAGGGCGACCACCGGCTCCCGCTCCGGCCACGAGGCCCGGGTGAGCGCCTGGGGGACGGGGACGGCGGCCGTCACGGCGACGACGCTCAGCAGGAGCAGGCAGACGGTCATGGCCACGGGCTCCGGTTCCTGGTCGGAAAAGGGGCGGCTACGGGTCGTGCGGCGGGGGCGGTCACCGTGCGCGGGTGCCGCGCCCGGCGAGCGCACGGGTGACGCGGTCTCCGTGCCCGTCGGGGTCCGGCTGCCGTGCCCACCGGGGTCCGGCTGCCGTGCCCACCGGGGTCCGGCCGCCGTGCCCACCGGGGTTCGGCTGCCGTGCGCACGCGTGACCGCGACGAGCGCGGCCGGCGTGCCGTGCACCGCGCGGGTACGGGCACACCGCCCGTCGCCCAGTATGACGGGCCCGGGCGGTGTGCGTCAGGAGCCGGACGCCAACGGAAGGGCCGCGAGGGGCGATGGCCCGCCGGCCCGGACCGCTCGGGCGTCCACGGGGACCGTCCTGCCGGGTTCGTTCGGGTCCGTCCTGGGTCCGTCCTGGGCCCGTCCCACCGGGGTTCAGTCCTGGGCCCGACCCACCGCGGATCAGTCCGGGACCACCCGTCCCGTCACCTCGCCCAGTCCCACCCGGACACCGTCGGGCCCGGGGGCCCACGCCGAGAGCGTCACCACGTCACCGTCCTCCAGGAAGGTCCGCTTGCCGTCCGGGAGTTCGAGCGGGTCGCGGCCGTTCCAGGTCAGCTCCAGCAGCGAGCCGCGCTCGCGCTCCGACGGCCCGCTGACCGTCCCGGAGCCGTACAGGTCACCCGTGCGCAGGGAGGCGCCGTTGACGGTCATGTGGGCCAGCTGCTGGGCGGCCGTCCAGTACATGGTGGAGAAGGGCGGCTCGGAGACGACGTGGCCGTTGACGGCGACGCTGATCCGCAGGTCGTAGCCGCCGGGCTCCTCGTCGTTGTCGTCCAGGTACGGCAGCAGCGGGTGCGTCCGGGCCGGAGGCGCCACGAGCGCCTCCTCCAGGGCGTCCAGCGGGGTGATCCACGCCGAGACAGAGGTGGCGAAGGACTTGCCGAGGAACGGGCCGAGCGGCACGTACTCCCAGGCCTGGATGTCGCGCGCGGACCAGTCGTTCAGCAGACACAGGCCGAAGACGTGCTCGCGGAAGTCGCCGAGCGCCACGGGCCGGCCCATGCGGGAGGGCACGCCGACGACGAAGCCGACCTCGGCCTCGATGTCCAGCCGGACGGACGGGCCGAAGACGGGGGCGGCGTCGCCGGGCGCCTTGCGCTGGCCCGAGGGACGGACGACGTCCGTGCCGGAGACGACGACCGTGCCGGAGCGGCCGTGGTAGCCGATCGGCAGGTGCTTCCAGTTGGGGGTGAGGGAATCCTCGGCGTCGGGCCGGAACATCCGCCCGACGTTTCGCGCGTGGTTCTCGGAGGCGTAGAAGTCGACGTAGTCCGCGACCTCGAAGGGCAGGTGCAGCTCCACCGAGGACAGCGGGTGGAACAGCTTCCCGACGGTCTCGCGGTGGGAGGGCACGGTCACCCAGGCCGTCAGCGCCCGGCGGACGTCCGACCAGGCCGTGCGGCCCGCGGCCAGCAGCGGGTTGAGGCTCGGCTGCGCGAGCAGGGAGGCGTACGGGGAGCCGAGCGCGTGGGCCGCCGCGCCCGCGTCCAGCACATGGTCGCCGAGCCGGACGCCCACGGTCCGGTGCTCGGAGCCGGGAAGGGAGAACACGCCGTACGGCAGGTTGTGCGGACCGAAGGGGTCGCCCTCGGGGACATCGAAGGGGGGCATCGGGTGCTGCCTCGCTTTCGGGTGCGCCATGTCGTCGCCACGTGTCCGTGGTCGTGCCACACGTTACGGGTGACACACCGGTCCTGGGCAGGGTCCGCGGGGGCGAGCGGGAAGAACGGGGCAGGTGGAGCCGGGTGCGACCGGAGGAACCCGCCGGCGGTGACGGGCGCGGCGGACGGGACCGCACATGTGTACGTGCCGGAAGTTATCCACAGGACGCGACGCAATCTTGACGGAGCGGTGCGAACGGGGCGACTCTGGGCGGGTGCCGGAAGGCCTCGGGGAGGGGGCGTTCCGACGGCACACCAGGGGGGCGGATGGCCATTGGGGAGGCCGGTCCGGGCTCGGTGCGGCATGGTTCACGGCCGAAGCGGCTGGAAGAGACCATGCGCCTGCGGCTCGGCCGGGAATGTGTGTATGTACCGTCGTGCCGTTTCGGGCTGTACGTGGCGCTGCGCCACTGGTGCCCGCCCGGCGGACGGGTGCTGATGTCGCCGGTCAACGACGACGTGATCTTCTTCGTGGTGCTCGCCGCCGGACTGCGCCCGGTGCAGGCGCCCTTGAACCCGCTCGACGCGTCCATCGACATCGATGCCGTGCCGGACGAGGTGTGGAGCTCGGTGTCGGCCGTGCTCACCACGAACCTCTACGGCAACCCCGACCCGGCGCCGCGCCTGAGAAACACGTGCGACGCCTTGGGCATCCCGCTGTTCGAGGACGCGGCCCACGCCATCGGCAGCCGGGTGGGGGACCGGCCGGTCGGGGCGTGGGGCGAGGCCTCCGTGTTCAGCCTGTCCAAGCACGTCGGCGCCAAGGCCGGCGGCATGCTGTCCCTCGCCGACCCGGACCTGCGCCGGGCCGTGCAGGAGACCCGGGCGCGGCTGCTCACCCCGAGCCGGATCAGCTCCGAACTGGCCTTCGCGGTCAGGCCGTACGCCGAGGCGGCCGTGCGCGGGCTGCGGCTGCGGCGGGCCGCCCGGTCCGCGATCCGGCTGCTCGGGCTGGCCGACCGCGAGGAGATCCGGATGCCCCTGCGCCCGGACGAACTCGCCCTGGCCGCCCGCCGGGCGCCCGGGCTCGACGCTCACCACCCGTGGCTGCGCGTCGACATGCACGACTACCGCCTGGAGTCCGGCCGGCTGCGGCTCGGCCGCATCGGACGCAAGCTCGACCGGCTGGACGACGTGCTGGACGCCTGCCGGGCGGGCACGGAACTGCTGCTGGCCACGCCCTGGGCCAAGCCGCGCGACGCGCAGGGGACGCAACCGCTGTTCCGCGTCCCGCTGTTCGTCGAGGACCGGGACGCGGCGATCGCGGCCCTGGCGGACCGGGGCGTCGTCGTCGGCTACCTCTACGACCCGCCGCTGGACGACTACGCGGGCGCGCGGTTCACCGACCCCTCACCGGCCCCCGAGGCGGCCCGCTGGTTCGCCCGGCACGCACTGCCCGTGGACCCGCTGCGGGCGCGCACGGTCGTGGAGGTGCTGGAGCGCTCCGGGGCACGACCGGTCGACGCTCCGGGACGGCTGTCCCGGAGCGGACCGACACCGGGAGGGCTGGGGTAGTCCCGTGGCTGAGATCCAGGTGCACGAGCCCGCCACCGCGCGCGCCGGCGGCGGACCGAAACCTGCCGACAGCGAGCACACGCACGACTCGCTGTTCAAGAACGCCTACTTCCTCATGCTCAGCACCGGTGTCTCGGCCGTGCTGGGCCTGGGCTTCTGGCTGGTGGCCGCCCGCTACTACACGGAGGAGGCCGTCGGCCAGGGCTCCGCGGCCATCGCCGCGATGCGGCTGCTGGCCAGCATCACGGCGACGACCATGATCGGCGCTGTCGTCCGTTTCGTCCCCCGCGCGGGACGCGAGACCGGACGCCTGGTGTGGGGCACGTACGTGGCCAGCTCGCTGATCGTGGCGCTCGCCGCGGCCGTCTTCCTGCTCACGCTCGACGCGTGGGGGGCGTCGTACGCGCCGCTGGGCACGCCCCTGGCGGGCGCGGTGTTCGTCGCCGCGTGCGTGGCCTGGGCGCTGCTCACGCTCCAGGACGGGGTGCTCACCGGACTGCGCAAGGCGGAGTGGGTGCCCGCCGGGAACGCGGTGTTCTCGGTGGGCAAGCTCGTCCTGCTGGCCGTCTTCGCCGGCACGCTGCCCGTCCTCGGCATCTTCGTCTCCTGGGCGGTGGCGATCGCCTTCTCCACCCTGCCGCTGGGCTGGCTGATCTTCCGCAGGCTCATCCCGCGCCAGGCGGAGGCCGACCGCGACAAGGAGCCCCCGAAGATCCGGGACATGGGCCGCTTCCTGGCCGGTGACTCGCTGGGCGCGCTGTTCAGCCTGGCGATGATCAACCTGCTGCCGGTGATGGTCGCGGTCCGCTTCAGCGCCGCGGAGAACGGCTACTTCTACGTCGCCTACACCGTCGGCGGCACGATGGAGTTCATGGCCATCAACATGGCCTCCTCCCTCACCGCGCACGCCTCGCACGACCCCCGCCAGCTCGCCGACGGCGTCAAAGGGGCCCTGCGGCGCATGACGCTGCTGCTGGTCCCGGTCGTGCTGGTCCTCGTCCTGTTCGCCCCGTACATCCTCACGCCCTTCAGCCCGGACTACGCCGAGCACGGCTCGACCGTGCTGCGGCTGCTCGCGCTCGGCGCGCTGCCCCGGGTCGTGGTGGAGCTGTACATCGGCGTCCTGCGCGTCCAGGGGCGCACGGGTGTGCTCGCCGCGCTCCAGGGGGCCATGTGCGCCCTGGTGCTGGGCAGCGCGGCCGTGCTGTTCACTCCGGCCGGGATCGCCGGAGCGGGCTGGGCCGTGCTGCTCAGCATGACCCTGATCGCCGTCGTCTCCATGGCCGGACTGCGCGCCGCCCTGCGGCCCGACGAGCGCACACCCGCCGTGCGCGCGCCGGCCGACCCCTCCTACGGCACCCGCTGGGCGAAGCTGAACGCCACCGCCGGGTACGGCACGAGCTGGGCCCGCAAGGCCGCCTACCAGCCCACGGACGGCGACCAGGACACGGTCACGCTGTTCATAGGGCGCCCCGGTTACGAACGCGAGGCGCTGCAGGCGGACACGCTGGCCCTGATCGTGCGCGAGGAGGGGCCCACCCGCGAACCGCCGCAGGAGTCCGCGGACCCGCCCCCGGGGCAGGAGCCGTGGGAGCGGCGGCTGCGGGGTGCCCTCTGGGGCCTGCTCGGCGTGGCCGCGGTGTTCTTCCTCGCGCCGCTGCGGGACCTGCCCTGGCTGGACCGGGCGTCCGACACGGCACTGACCGGGCGTCAGCTGCTGGAGGGCCTGCCGCTGCCGTCGCTCGCCGCGGGAGGTCTGCTGCTCGTGGTGTTCGCCGCCGCCGTGACGCTGTGTGCCCGGCGCGATCCCTGGCTGCCCGGGACGGCTCTGTACGCCACCCTGCTCGCCCTGTACGCCGCGCCGGTCGCCCTCGGACGGGAACCGCGGCCGGTGGACGGGGCGTTGTACGAGAAGACGGCCGGCTTCCTCGCGGACGCACTGGGGCTTCACGGCCCCGAGGCGCTGCTGCGCTGGGCGCCGCCGGCCTGCCAGCTGCTGTGCCTCGTCCCGCTGTGGCTGCTGCTCGCGAGCGCGGGCGGACGGCTGACCTGGCCGGGGCGCTGGGGGCTTCTGTACCTGGTCGCGGTCGCCGGCTGGGTGTGGCGTGAGGCGCTCGCACCCGCCGCGCCGCCCCTGCTCGCCGCCCTCTGCGTACTCGCGCTGCTCCTGCCGCTCGGCCGCCGCGCCGCGTCCTCCCGGGGCCCGGCCGGCCCCACCCGCACGACCGTCACGACCACCACGACCGCCACGACCGCGGGCCGCACGGCCGACCGGATCGCCGACCGGATCGCCGACCGTCCCGCCGAGCACAGAGCCGAGCGTAGGTCCGGGCCCCCGGCCGAGCGCCCGTCCGGGCCCGCGGCCGAGCGCCCGTCCGAGCACACGGCCGACCGACGGCCCAGCGACTGACCGAACCGAGAGCCGGACCGGCCGAACCGGGCCGCGAAGAGCCGAACCGCCAGGGGGGAACCACCGTGCGTCCGCCAGTAACGCCAAAGGAGAGATCCACGCCAGAACCCACACCGGCACGCGACGGCGCGAACACCCCCGGCGGCACCCCCGAGACCGCCAGCCAGTCCTCCAGCCCGTCGTCCACGGAGTCGTCGAGTGCGGTCCACGAGCCCGTGACCGACCTGTCCGACCTGAGCCCGGTCCGGCCGGGCCGCGGCGCGCTCGCCTGGCCCGGCCTGCCGCTGCTCGCCGCGCTCGCGCTGTGGGTCTACGCGGTACGGCACACGGACGTCTCACGACTCGACGACTACGGTCTGGTCACCGCGCTGCACCCGACGTTCTGGGCCGGGCTGGTGGTGCTCACGGCCGGCTTCTGGTTCACGGTCCGCGATCCGCGCCGGCCGGGCGCCTGGGCGGCGGCGTACGTCCTCGGCCTGCTGGTCATGGAGCGGGCCACCCAGGCCGTGCTCTACCCGACCCCGCTCTACGCCTGGGCGTGGAAGCACGACGCGGTCATCGACCACCTGCTCACGGCCGGCGGCCTGCAGACGGCCGACCAGGTCGGCGACATGGCGGTGTACGACCAGTGGCCGGGCTTCTTCGCCGCGCAGGCCGCCCTGGTGCGGCTGCTCGGGGTGGAGTCGTCGGCGATGTTCATGGCCTGGTGGCCGCTGGTCTCCAGTCTGATGCTGCTGCTCCCGCTGCTGCTGATCTACCGCACCTTCACCGAGGACCGGCGGCTGATCTGGACCGCGGTGTGGCTCTTCTACGTCGCCAACTGGGTCGGGCAGGACTACTTCTCGCCCCAGTCCGTGGCCTACGCGCTGCACGTCGCCGTCCTCGCCGTCGTCCTGCGCCGCTTCGGCCGGTCCGCCGCACACGGCGGGCGGCCGCGGCAGGCGGTGTGGACGGTGGTGATCACGCTCCTGATCACGGCGATCGTCATCTCCCACCAGCTCACCCCGGGGATGCTGGTCGTCTGCCTGGCCGCCCTGTGCCTCAGCCGCCGCTACCGCGACTGGGTCCCGGTGGTCACGACCGTGGTGATCTTCCTGGCCTGGTGCCTGACGGCCGCGCTGCCCTTCCTGTCCGCCGCGATGCCCGACATGATCCGCTCCGTGGGCGACGTCGGCGCCAACGTCGAGACCGGCTACGGCGCCACCCCGACCGGCACGGGCGCCATCGCGACCTCCTGGGCGGCCCGGCTGCTGTCCGGCTCGGTCCTGCTGCTCGCGGCCGCCGGGGTGCTGCGCCAGCGGGTGGTGCGCCACCGCGCCCGGCCGTTGCTGCTGATCGCGGCGGCCCCGCTGCCGATGTTCGCGGCGAGCAGCTACGGCAGCGAGATGATCTTCCGGGTGCTGCTGTTCATGCTGCCCGGAGCCGCCTTCTTCGCCGCCGCGGCGATCCTGCCCAAGGTCCGCACGCTCGCCGCCGACGCCGCCGCGCAGGCCGCCGACGGCCCACGGACCGGACCCGCCCGCGGCAACCGCCTGCGGGCCGGCACCTGGGTGCCGCTGGCCGCGCTGCTCGGCGGCACGCTGGCCTTCGTCCCGGCCTACTCCGGCAAGGACCGGATCAACTACTTCCCGCCGCAGGAAGTCGCCCTCGTACGGCAGCTGTTCGACCAGGCACCCGACGGCTCGCTCGTCGTGGCCGCCAACCGCAACTACCCGCTCGCCTACGACTCCTACTGGAGCGTCGACCACTACTGGTTCCTGGACGACGCCCGCAGCCATGTCGACCGGATCGTGCGGGACCCGGCCGCCACGCTCGCCGGCGACATGGCCGGGGTGGAGCGGCCGGCCCGGGCCTACTTCCTGCTCACCCAGGGGCAGTTGGCCAACTCCGAGATGAACGGGCAGCTCACGAGGGAGCAGCTGGACCGGATCCAGGACTCGGTCGCCGCCTCGCCGAGGTTCCGGCTAGTCGCGGAGAACGGCGCCGGATGGCTCTACGAACTGAAGCAGGCGGGGGGAGTAGAGCGATGACACCGCAGGAGCTCGTGGTCCGGATGCTGCCGCCGTTCACCGGCTGGCTGGCGCTCGCCGCGCTCGCCCTGCCCGGCGGGTCGCCGCTGCGGGGCGCCGCGGTCGCGCTCTTCCTCGCGGCGGGCCCGGGCGCGGCCCTGGTCAGGGTCTGCGCCCCCGCGTTCGCGGCGCGGCCCGCGGAAGGGCCCGTCGAGCGCCGCGACCCCGACTTCGCCCGCCACTCCGACCTGCTGGAACGGCTGATGCTGACGCTGTTCCTGAGCATCAGCGCCGTGATGCTCGTGGCGACCGTGCTGATCGCCACGCACACGTTCAGCGCGCAGCGGGTGCTGCTGACGCTGACGCTGCTGACCACACTCGCCGCGTTCTGTCCGCCGCTGCGCGCCTCCCCGCCGGCGCGGACGACACCGAGGACACCGAAGGGTTCCGCTCCGTGAGGTTCAACCGTCCCCACCGTCCCTTTCGCCGCGGGCAGCATCCGGCCGGACAGCACCGCAGGCCACCGCTGGAGGAACAGCGGGCCACCCGCCCGTTCGCGTCGAGCCGGCGCCGCCTGCTGATCACCTCGGCGACGGTCGTCAGCGCGGTCCTGGTCGCCGTCCTCGCCCTGCGGGACGCCTCCGGGCCGCAGGACCAGGGAGCCGCCGGTGCCAAGGCGGACTGCCGCCCCACACAGCTCCTGGAACCGCCCTGCGGCGCCTGGTTCGGCGCGTTCGTGCCGCACGAGCGGGACGACCTGCCGGAGAAGGTGCGGGCCTACGAGAAGCGCGTGGGCCGCCCGCTCGACATCGTGTACACGTACCACGACATGTCCCTGCCCGAGGGCACCCGCCGTGAAGGACAGCTGCTCACGCCGGAGGAACAGCGCGTCGGCGAGGATCGCCTGCTGCTGCTGTCCTGGGAGAGCAAGTGGTGGGGCGGTACGAAGCGGCAGCAGCCGACCTGGAAGCAGATCGCCGACGGCCGGCTGGACCGGACGGTCATCGACGTCCAGGCCCGGCGCATCAAGGACTACGGCAGGAAGGTGTTCCTCTCCTTCGACCTGGAGATGGACACCCGCACCCCGGCCAACGGCACGCCCGCCGAGTTCGTGAAGGCCTACCGGCACATCCACGACCGGTTCCGCGAACTGGGCGTCGACAACGTGGTGTGGACGTGGATCACCACGGGGTATCTCGACCACGCCGACGTGATCAGGAAGATGTACCCGGGCGACGAGTACGTCGACTGGATCGGCTACAACCAGTACAACTACTACCGCTGCCACAACACCGGCTGGCTCACCTTCGCGCAGACGCAGGACGCCACGCACGAGTGGATCCGGAAGAACATCTCCGACGACAAGCCGCTGATGCTCTCCGAGTTCGGTACGGCGGCGGACTCGGCCCGCCCGCAGCGGCAGGCCGAGTGGTACGCGCAGGTGCCCGGGGTGCTGAAGGGCCTGGAGGGCGTGAAGGCGGCCCTGCAGTGGAACTACCGCGACCCCGGACCGCACTGCAACCTCGCCCTGGCCGACGACGCGGCCTGGGACAGCCTGCGCAAGGCGGTCGCCGACCCGTATCTCAACCAGCCGCTGAAGTAGCCGGGGCGGCCGCGTCAGCCGGCGAACTCGGGCCCGCGCACCAGTGCGCGGGTCCGCCGGTACCACCGCCAGGCGATCGTCTTCGGCCCGTCCCGGTACGGCGCGACGCGCGCACCCGTCCCGGCCAGCCAGGCCTCGACGTCGGCGACGGTGTGGCCGCGGCGGACGATGAGCCGGGCGATGCGGTACCGCTCGTCGTGGTCGGAGCTGAGGGCGTGGCGGACGGCGGTCGCGGTCTCGTAGCCGGCCCGGGCCGACATGGCGCGCACGCGCGGGCTGTTGTAGCCGTGCGGGTAGGCGAGGTGCCGGACCTCGTGCCCGAGGGCGTCCTCCAGCACGGCCTTGGAGGTGCGCAGTTCGTACGCCAGGTCCTTCGCGGACAGCGTGTCGAGTTGCGCGTGCGTGACCGTGTGACTGCCGATCTCCATGCCGGAACGTTCCAGCTCCGCCACGCCGGCCAGGGACATCATGGGGGCGGGCGGCAGCAGACTGCGGCCGCCCGGGGCGAGGGCGCCGGTGGTGAGATAGGCGGTGGCGGGCAGCTCCCGTTCGGCCAGCGCCTCGGCGGTGGGTCCGGGCAGATCGGCGAACCCGTCGTCGAAGGTGAGCAGCACGGGCCGGGGCGGCAGGGGCGCCCGCCCGGCCAGATGATCGGCGACCGCGCTGATCGTCACGGGCGTGCGCCCGCTGCGCACCACGGCGTCCAGATGCGTGGCGAACTGCTTCGGCGTGACGGTGAACTCGGCGATCCAGTCGGGCGGATCGTCCATGACGGAGTGGTAGAGGAAGACGGGGATGACCGCCGAACGACCAGCCCCGACCGCGTCCTTCGCGTCCCGAGCCGCGCCCCCATCAGCCGCATCCCCCCGCTGCCCGCCGCCGCGCGCCGGGTCTGCCGGCCCCTTGTCCCCGCGCGGGCCGAGGGTGCCTGCCGGGTCTGTCGGTGTCCCGTCCCCGCGTCGGCCGTGGGTGCCTGCCGGGTCTGTCGGTGTCCCGTCCCCGCGCGGGCCGTGGGTGCCTGCCGGGGTCACCGGTGCCGCGTCCCCGTGCCGCGCACCAGTGCCTGCCGCTGTCGACTGTGCCTCGACCCCGTGCCGGGCAGCGGTGTTCGCCGGGGCTATCGGTCCCTCGCCGTCCCCGGTGGCACGCTCCGCCCGGCCTCTGCCGTCCCCCTGGCCCTCGCCGCGCGTACTCGTCGGTGTCCTCATCCCGCCCCCCGCACACTCGCGCGCAGCGCACGCCGCGCCTTCAGATAGCCGACCGGTCCGTAGACCATTCCTCTGCGCTGCAGGCGGGAAAGGCGCCGTGGCCAGGGGTGGGTGCGTGCGTCGTGGTCCCCCGGCGTGCCGCCACCGGCCGCCCCCTCCGTCTCGCGGACCGCCGTCAGGGACCGGGCGTGCGCCAGGCCGCGCGGCAGCCGCGCCAGGAACGCCGGCAGCAGCGCGGGCCGGTTGACCAGCACCGCCGTGAGATACGCGGTGAGTCCGGCACCGTAGCCGTACGCCTGCGTCTCCAGGTCCTGCCAGGTCTCCCGGTGGTGGTGCCAGACCAGGGCGTACGGCGTGTAGCGCAGCCGGTGGCCCTCGGCCAGGACCCGGACGAAGCCGTAGAGGTCGTCACCGCCCCGGGCGGCCGTACCCGCCCCGGTCGCCGGGTCGAAGCCGCCGACGCGACGCAGCACCTCCGTACGGAACGCCATGTTCGCGCCCGAGCCGAACCGCCCGGCGGTGAACGGGAACAGCGGCTCGTCGCCCGGCGGGTCCGCCGGGTCGTACGTCCTTGGAGTGAAGCCCTTCGCGAAGCCGCCGTGGCTCTCCAGCAGCACCTGGGCCGGTGTCGTCAGCCGCGCGGGCAGGATCAGTCCGGTGCTGCACCCCAGCCGGGCGTCGGCGGCGAACGGAGCGGTGAGCTCGGTGAGCCAGCGCGGGTCGGCCACGACGTCGTCGTCCGTGAAGGCGACGACCTCGCCCCGCACGGCCGCCAGCCCCGCGTTGTGCGCCGCCGCGAGGCCCGGCACCGGCTCGCACACGTACCGCACGCGCTCGGCGTACTTCCGCTCGACCAGCTCCCGCGTCTCGCTCGTCACGGGCGCGTTGTCGACGACGACGACCTCGAACCGCGGATGGTCCTGGGCCAGCAGCGAGTCCAGCGCCCGGGCCAGCTGCCCGGCCCGCTCCCGGGTGGCCACGACGACACTGGCCTGCGGCACCTCCACCGGCACCGCGGCGTCCGCCCCGGCGCACTCCGCCCGAGGGGGCTCCTCCGGCCGGCCGGCATCCGCCCCGGCATGCTCCGCCCGAGTCGGCTGCACCGCCTCGCCGGCATCCGCCCCGGCGCACTCCGCCCGCGCACGCGCCGCCAGCACGGCTCGCGGATCGGCTCCTTCCGGTACCCGCGCCAGCAGCGTGCCCACCGGGCGGCCGTGGCGTCTGACCAGGACGAACACCTCACCGGGCGTCACCGGAGGACTGCCCGGGCCGGGTCTGAGCACCGCCCCCTCGTCGTTCAGATCCAGCTCGGCGACCTGTACCGACCCGATGGCCAGGAACCGCCGTATCTCCTCCTGCGCACGCGCCGAACGGGCCATGCGCCCTCCCCCCTCGTCGTCAGGTACGGCGCAGCCGGGCCGCGCCCTTCAGGGTCCGCGCGGCCAGCGCCGCCAGCCGCGGCCGGCCGCGGACGAAGCTGTGTGCGCGGCGCGCCGGCTCGCGGCTCAGCCAGTGCAGCGCCGCGCCCGCCCCCGGCCGCGTCACCGCACCCTCGTACACGGGCAGTTCGCCCGTCTTCAGCGCGTCCTTGTACTCGGCCGCGCCGCGCCCCAGGTCGAGCGTGCCGATGCCCGCGGCGGCCGCCGCCTCGGCCATCCGCAGATGCAGCACCAGCCCGGGCGAGTACTTCGCGAACTCCGGCTCGTAGGCCGGGAACCAGCAGGCCAGCACCGAGGCCGAGCGCAGCCCGAAGTGCGCGGCGACGGGCCGCTCACCGGCGTACAGCACGGACAGGGTGCCGCTGCACTCCGGTGCCCGGGTGCGGGCCAGGTGCCCGACGAGCCGGGTGATCCACTCCTGCGCGAACCGGTCCCGGCGGCCGGTCCTGCGATACTGCGCCGACTTCCACTCCATGAGGGTGCGCAGCGCGGCCGGGTCGCGTTCGTCGAACACGAACCGCACCTCGCCGACCTGCCGGCCCAGCCTGCGCTCCTTGGCCAGGGTCGTCTTCAGGAACTTCGGCGACTGGGCGCGCAGCACCGTCTCGTAGGTCTCGTAGCCCTTCTCCACGTCGACCACGTAGGTGGCGTGCTCCTCCGCCGCGTGCGGGACGAACAGCCGCTGCTCGGCCTCCAGGTTGTCGAAGGCGAAGGACGACAGCGAGCAGGCCCGCAGCAGTTCGCCCGGCTCCAGATCCAGGCCGGGGCGCAGGATCGCGCCCTGCGCGTCCGAGACCCCGAGCCCGATGGCCCGGCCCTGCCCCCACGGGCCGCGTTCATGGGGCAGGAAGCCGGCCGGCTCCAGCCCTTCGTAGACCACCGCGACCCGGGCCCGCGGCCTCACCAGACCGACGGCCTCGGTGAACTCCGGTTCCATGAAAGGGTTGCGCGGTGTCTTCGAGGCGGCGCGCAGCGCACGCCAGCGCTCCCTCTCCTGCTCACCGAGCTCCCCGGGCCCGGCCACGCGAATGCGCCCACTGCTCAACCTGACCCCCCGATCAAGTCCCCCCTGGACACTTGGAAGGTACCGCTCGATGCGGCCCCTCGGGTAGGTAGCGGACCATGTTGTTGCCAACCGGTGCAGAGGCCCTCAACCGGGCAATCGGCGTGCGCCGTGCGATGAAACGAACGGGCGCGTTGTCCGTATTCTCTGATCATGGCCGCACCCCTCGCATATTCACTCATCGCCACCGATCTGGACGGGACGTTGCTGCGCGGCGACGACACCCTGTCCGACCGGTCCCTCACCGCGCTCGCGCGGGTGGCGGACGCCGGTGCCCAGCACCTCGTGGTGACCGGTCGCCCGGCGCCGAGAGTGCGGCCGCTCCTGGACGACCTGGGGTGCACGGGGCTCGCGGTGTGCGGGCAGGGCGCGCAGGTCTACGACGCCGGCGCGAACCGGCTGCTGTGGTCCGTCACGCTCGACCGGGAGCTGGCCGAGACGGCCCTCGGGAAGATCGAGGCCGAGGTGGGGGAGGTGTACGCGGCGGTCGACCAGGACGGGGTCGACGGGCTCACGCTCATCGAGCCGGGCTATCTCATGCCGCACCCGACACTGCCCGCGGTGCGGGTCGACCGGCGCGACGAGCTGTGGGGCGAGCCGATCAGCAAGGTGCTGCTGCGCCATCCCTACCTGTCGGACGACGAGCTGGCGGCGACGGCCCGCTCGGTGGTGGGTTCACTGGCGACGGTGACGATGTCCGGGCCGGGCACGGTCGAGCTCCAGCCGTGCGGTGTCACCAAGGCGACGGGTCTGGCACTGGCCGCCGAGCACCTGGGGCTGCGGCCCGCGGACACCATCGCCTTCGGTGACATGCCCAACGACATCCCGATGTTCGACTGGGCGGCGCACGGCGTCGCGATGGCCAACGGCCATCCCGAACTCAAGGCCGTGGCCGACGAGATCACCCTGTCGAACGAGGACGACGGCATCGCCGTCGTCCTCGAACGACTGCTGGGCGGGACGGCTCAGTACGGGCCGTTGACGTTGTCGATCGAGCCGTAGCGGTCGGCCGCGTAGTTGCAGGCCGCCGTGATGTTGGCGACCGGGTCGTACGGGTCGTACGGGGTGCCGGACACGTGGTAGGCGGCGAAGGTCGGGTCGATGACCTGGAGCAGGCCCTTGGACGGGGTGCCCTTGGCGGCGTTCGAGTCCCAGTTGTTGATCGCCTGCGGGTTGCCGGACGACTCCCGCATGATGTTGCGGTAGATGCCGTCGTACGAGCCCGGGATGCCCTTCTGGGCCATGATGTCCAGCGCCTCGCGGATCCACCCGTCGAGGTTGTTCGCGTAGGTCTTCGCGGCGGCCGGGGTGGCCTGGGTCACACCACCGGCCGGCTTGGCCGGGGCGGACGACTGCGTCGCCTTCTTCGGGGCGGCGGCCTTCGCGGTCTCCACCTTCAGCTTCAGCCCCGGGTGGATCACCTTCGGGTCGTCGCCGACGGCGCCACGGTTGTCCTTGTACAGCTGCTTCCAGCCGCCGGAGACGTCGTACTTCTCCGCGATGCCGTAGAGCGTGTCGCCCTTGGTCACGGTGTACGAGAGCGACTTGGCGGGCTGGGCCGCCTGCGGCACGGTCTGCGCGGCGGGCGCGCTCTGGGGCTCGGCGGCGCCGGCGTGCGTGGCGCCGAGGAGCGGGAGGGTCAGTGCCGCTCCGCCGGTGCCGACGACGGCGACACCACGGGAGATCGGGTTCCTTCTGGGGCGACGGTGCTTACCTCGTCCGGGCATGGTGATGTTCCTCTCCGGCGCCTGCGAGGTGAGCTGTCGGGTTCGGGCCGGGAGGTGCCCGGCCGCACACGGCGTGGTGCTGTCGTGCGCGGCTTCACCCCGAGCCGGTCCGTGTCACGGACCGGCGACTTACCTGGGTCCCCCGCTCCTGCCCTGCGTGAGTGAGTCGGTGTGTGTGGGGAGTCCGGGCGGCGGCAGGATTCGGCGGTCCGCCGGACTGGGCCGGAACGTATGCGAGAGCACATGCCGGGAACAAGCACCGGAGTCACACAAGGCGCCGGATGACCTTGATCGGGGGGTAATGGGCGGCTTGATCCTTTGCGTGAGCCAAGCCTCAACTCGCTCTCGCCGAAGGGCGGGACCGCTCGGTGCCCGGGTGGGGCCGCAGAGGGCCGGAAGTGATTCAATTCACTGATCACAACCCGGGGCGCAATGCCCCGCAAGTGGAATTTGCTTCATCAATGGTGCAAATACCACATAGACCGTGAATTCCCGGTAAGTCGGAACATGTCTGTTCTTATGAGCTGATCGAAAACATAGCGGTCGTGATCGGATACCACCCGGCCTGTAACCATGGGCGCTGGCGGTGATCGAAACGTGACCGGATACGCTGATCCGAGTGATGGCAGCGACCTATCGACAATCCGCGTAAGCACCGGCAGACACCAGCAGACAGGAGACCCCTCGTGACCGACGTCGGGCCGTTCGGGCTGAGCGTGCGGGACCAGGCTCTGGAAGCCGATGTCCAGGCCGGACTGGCGGCTGTCGAGGAAGGCTTGCTAGAGGCCACCAAGAGCGAGGTGCCCTTCATCACGGAGGCCGCCCAGCACCTGGTGCGGGCCGGGGGCAAGCGGTTCCGGCCGCTGCTCGTGATGCTCGCCGCCCAGTTCGGCGACCGGCACGCCCCCGGGATCGTGCCGTCGGCCGTGGTCGTGGAGCTGACCCACCTCGCCACGCTGTACCACGACGACGTGATGGACGAGGCCGCCGTGCGCCGCGGGGTGGACAGCGCCAACACCCGCTGGGGCAACTCCGTCGCGGTCCTCACCGGCGACTTCCTCTTCGCCCGCGCCTCGCACATCCTGGCCGACCTCGGCCCGGAGGCGGTGCGCGTGCAGGCCGAGGCGTTCGAGCGGCTGGTCACCGGCCAGATCCTGGAGACGGCCGGACCGCAGGACGGCCGCGACCCCGTCGAGCACTACCTGGACGTGCTGGGCGGCAAGACCGGCTCGCTGGTGGCGGTCTCGTGCCGGTTCGGCGCGATGATGTCCGGCGCCGACGAGACGGTCGTGGACGTGCTGACCCAGTACGGCGAGCGGCTCGGCGTCGCCTTCCAGCTCGCCGACGACGTCCTGGACATCGCCTCCGACTCCCACGAGTCCGGCAAGACCCCCGGCACCGACCTGCGCGAGGGCATTCCCACCCTGCCGGTGCTGCGGCTGCGCGAGCGGGCGGCCCGGCTCGGGCTGGCCGAGGACCTCGCCCTGTGCGAGCTGCTGGACTCCGACCTCACCGACGACGAGCGGCACGCTGAGGCCCTGCGCCTGCTGCGCGCCCACCCGGCGCTCGAACAGGCCCGCCGGGACACCGTCCGCTACGCCGAGGACGCCCGTTCGGCACTGGCGCCGCTGCCCGAGTGCGCCGCGAAGACGGCCCTGGTGGAACTGTGCGACGCGGTGGTGCACCGGGCCGGCTGACCGCCCGCCGCCCCCCGACCCCTACGGGTCGGGGGAGAAGCCGCCCTCCCGTGTCATACCCCAGCAGTACGCGGAGTTGAGTCCGGGGTCTGACGTATCTCCCTGGCCGATTTGGTCAGATGGAAACCACGGAAAACACCACTCCTCACCTGTTCGGGTGAGAATGGCGGCTCAGGGACGAGTGCGTGGACGACACGGACAGCCGCCGCCGACCACGGAGGTAGGGCACACATGGCACCGTACGCATCCGACGACAGCACGACCGGCGGGGAGGTCGACGAGCAGCACTCCCGGCGGCGCAAGGCCGCGCGGTACGTCGTCCCGGTCACGGTGGTGGGGGTGGCGGCCGCGACGATCGGCCTGGTCCCCGCACTCGCCGACTCCGGTGACCCCGACCTTCCGAAGATCACCGCACAGCAGCTCATCCAGAAGATCGCCGAGTCGGACACCGAACAGCTCTCCGGCACGGTGAAGATCAGCACCGACCTCGGTCTGCCGGACCTCGGCGGCCTGGAGTCCGGACTGATGTCCGGCGCCGCCGGCCGCGGCGAGGGCGGCTCCTCCGCCGACCCCACGGCCAAGCTCACCGAACTGGCCACCGGCACGCACACCCTGCGCGTCGCCGCCGACGGCCCCGACCGGCAGAAGCTGTCGCTGCTGGAGAACGCCGCCGAGTACAGCATCGTCCACAACGGCAAGGACGTCTGGGCCTACGACAGCAAGTCCAACGAGGTCTACCACGGCACCGCCTCCGAGAGCCCGGAGCGCGACAAGGACCGGCAGCCGCCGGCCACGCCGAAGGACTTCGCCGCGAAGGCCCTGAAGGCCGTGGACGACACGACCTCCGTGACCGTGGACGGCACCGCCCAGGTCGCCGGCCGGGACGCCTACAAGCTGCTGGTCGAGCCCCGGCAGTCCGGCTCGACCGTCGGCGCGATCACCGTCGCGGTGGACGCGGAGACGGGCACGCCGCTGAAGTTCACGCTCACCCCGGCGAGCGGCGGCGCCGCCGTCGTCGACGTGGGCTTCACCCAGGTCAGCTTCGCCAAGCCGGCCGCCTCGACCTTCGACTTCACCCCGCCCAAGGGCGCGAAGGTCACCGAGGAGAAGGACGCCGGCAAGGAGTTCGGCAAGGAGTTCGGCAAGGAGTTCGAGAAGGGCGAGGCGCGCGGTCACGCCGAGAAGGCCCCGAAGCCCGGTGAGGACCTCGGCAAGGGCCCCGACGGCATGCAGACCATCGGCGAGGGCTGGAACGCCATCGCCACCTTCGACACCGGCGGCGAGGGCGTGCCCTCCGGCGAGGCGGCCGGCCAGTTCGGCGGCTTCCTCGACTCGCTCGGCGACAAGGTCACCGGCAAGTTCGGCTCGGGCACGGTCTTCTCGACCCGTCTGATCAACGCCCTGATCACCGACGACGGCAAGGTCTACGTGGGCGCCGTGACCAAGGACGCGCTCGTGAAGGCGGCCGACGCCGGGAAGTAGGTCCCGTACACCCGCGGGGCACAGGCCCGGCGCGGGACGCCGAGAGAACGAGGAAGCCGATGGGCGAACCGTCCGCCACGGAGCCGGAGCAGCCGGGCGAGCAGGAGGCCGGGGAACCGGTCATCGCCACCCGCGCGCTCACCAAGCGCTACCGCGGCGGACAGCTCGCCGTGGACGGTCTGGACCTGACCGTCCCGGCGGGCAGCGTCTTCGGCTTCCTCGGCCCCAACGGCTCCGGCAAGACCACCACCATCCGCATGCTGATGGGCCTGATCGAGCCCACCTCCGGCACGGCACGCGTCCTCGGGCGGCCCCTGCCCAGGGCCACCCGCGCCGTGCTCCCGCACGTCGGCGCCCTCATCGAGGGCCCGGCCCTCTACGGCTTCCTCTCCGGCCGCGACAACCTCCTGCGTTACGACTGCGCCGACCCGGCCGCCGATCCGCGCACCCGGCGGGCCCGGGTCGCCGCCGCCCTGGACCGGGTGGGTCTGACGGCCGCGGCGGGCAAGAAGGCCAAGGCGTACTCGCTCGGCATGAAGCAGCGCCTGGGCCTCGCCGCGGCCCTGCTCCAGCCGCGCCGGCTGCTGGTCCTCGACGAGCCCACCAACGGCCTGGACCCGCAGGGCATGCGCGAGATCCGCACGCTGATCCGCGCACTCGCCTCGGACGGCACGACCGTCTTCCTCTCCTCGCACCTCCTCGACGAGATCGAGCAGGTCTGCACGCACGCCGCCGTGATGGCCCAGGGACGGCTCCTCGTCCAGGGGCCGGTCGCCGAGCTGGCCGCCGGAGCGCGCGGGCTGCTCGTGGTGACCACACCGGACGGGGCGGAGGCGGCCCGCGTCCTGAAGGAGCAGGGCGTCGGCGACATCACCGTCACCGGCGACCGGGTGACCGGCGAGGTCCCGGACCGCGACCTGGCCGAGGTGAACGCCGCGCTGGTCGCGGCGGGGGTGCGGGTCCGCGGCTTCACGGTCGAACGGGCCTCGCTGGAGGACGCGTTCGTGGCACTGACCGGGGAGGGCTTCGATGTCGCGGGCTGACGTGGCGCGGGCCGCACGGCCGGTGAGCCCGCTGTGGACGTTCGGGCTGCTGCGCAACGAGCTCACCACCACCTTCCGCCGCTGGCGCACCCTCGCCCTGCTGGCGGTCCTGGCGGGCGTGCCGGTCCTGGTCGGCATCGCCGTCAGGATCGAGACGGGTGACGGCTCCTCGCCCGGCGGCGGGGGCGGCGGTCCGGCCTTCATCCCGCAGATCACCAACAACGGCCTGTTCCTGGTCTTCACCGCTCTGGCCGCCACGCTGCCGTTCTTCCTGCCGATGGCGGTCGGTGTCGTCGCGGGCGACGCGATCGCCGGCGAGGCCAACGCCGGGACGCTGCGCTACCTCCTGGTCGCCCCGGCCGGCCGGACGCGCCTGCTGCTCACCAAGTACGCGACGGTCGTCCTGTTCTGCCTGGCGGCCACGCTGGTGGTCGCCGTCTCGGCCCTGGCGGTCGGCGCGCTGCTCTTCCCGCTCGGCGACCTGACGACCATCTCCGGTACGCGGATCGGCTTCGCCGAAGGCCTGGGCAGAGCCCTGCTGATCGCCCTGGCCGTCGCCGCGTCCCTCACGGGCGTCGCCGCCCTCGGCCTGTTCGTGTCGACGCTGACCAACAGCGGTATCGCGGCGATGGCGACGACGGTGGGCCTGCTGATCACGGTCCAGATCCTCGACCAGATCCCGCAACTGGACGCCCTGCAGCCGTACTTCTTCTCGCACTACTGGCTGTCCTTCGCCGACCTGATGCGCGAGCCGGTCTACTGGGACGACCTCACCCGGAACCTCGGCCTGCAGGCCCTGTACGCGGCGGTGTTCGGCACGGCGGCCTGGGCGCGCTTCACGACGAAGGACATCACGGCCTAGGCGCGCTGACCGGGCGGGCCGCCAGTGGGCCTCACTGCTCGTACAGGAACCGGGCGAGCGGTGCCTCCTGTGCGAAGAAGGTCTTGGCGCGGGCCAGGGCCTCGGTGTCGTTCAGCACGTCCCCGGGCTTGCTGCCGTTGCCGAGCAGCACCCCGCCGAAGCGCATGCCCATGTACGCGGCGGAGTTGCTGAGCGTGCCGACCAGCGGGTCGGCGACGACCTCCTCCTCGTGCGCCAGGGCGGTGACGCCCCACAGGGTGCGTCCGGCCAGGGTCGCCTTGAAGTCGATGCCGGGCGTGCGCAGCCAGCCGGACCAGTGGTCCAGGTAGCGCTTGGTCTGCGCGGAGACCGAGTACCAGTACAGAGGCGAGGCGATCACGATGTCCGTCGCGGCGAGCGTGGCGTCGAGCAGCAGGGCCGTGCTGCCCTCGGTCGGGCGGACGTGGTCGCTGTCGTGCCGCAGGTCCTCGAAGTCGGGGAGCGGGTGCTCGGTGAGGTCGATCCACTGCTGTGCGACGCCCGGCGGCAGCTGCTCGGCAGCTCGGCGGGCCAGCAGTTCGGTGTTGCCGTCGGCGCGGGCGCTGCCCAGGACGAAAAGGAAGCGGCGGGTCATGGCGGTCCCCTCTGAATTGCTCGGCGCGCAGCAATTATGCGCGCTTGCATCATATGCGTACGCAAGTAAATCTGCCAAGGGTGCCCGTCGGTGTCCCCGCCGGGGGCGGGAGAGGGAAGTTCAGCCGCCGAGACGCCTCTCCGCCTCCCGTGCGACGGCCAGAAGCAGCGCGTCCTGCCCGTGCGGGGCCACGAGCTGGAGGCCGGCCGGGCAGCCGTCGTGGCCGAAGCCCGCGGGGAGACTCAGCGCCGGGTGTCCGCTGAGGTTGAACGCCCAGGTGAGCGAGGTGGAGTAGCGGTCGCCTGGCCCCTCGTGACCGTGCGGGGCGGTCGGGGCCGTCGGCGTCAGCAGCAGGCAGACCTCGGTGAACAGCCCGGCCAGCCGCCGGTCGTTCCCGGCCCGGACACGGTGGGCGGCGGCGAGGCCGGGCCCGGGCGCCGACTCGCTGCCGGACGGCCCGGCCCCGGCCGCGCGCAGGGCGAGCCACGCGGGCCCGGGGTCCAGGAGCCGCAACGGCTCCCGCGGCCGCACGAGCCGTACGACCCCCGCCGCATCGAGCCGCTCGGTCATCGCCCGGGCCAGGGCGACGGGCTCCGGGTCCGGCCCGGCGAAGCCGAGGTCGGGCGACCAGAGGGCGGTGAGGGGGAGGGGCGGACGGGCGGCCGCCGGTTCGCCCGACACGACCTGCCACCACGCCGCCGCGTCCGACGCCGAGCGGGCGAGCACGCCCGGTGCGGCCAGGCCCGTGCGGTCGGCGGAGGCGAGCCGTCCGTTCGTGGTCTTCACCCCGAGCACCCCGCACCAGGCCGCCGGGATCCGCACCGACCCGGCCCCGTCGCCGCCCGTCGCCAGCGGCACCAGTCCGGCCGCCACCGCGACCGCGGCCCCGGCCGAGGAGCCTCCCGGCGTCCGGTCGGCCCGCCACGGGTTGACGGTCCGGCCCCGGGCCCCGAGCCCCCAGGTCTGCCACGGCGTCCCCGGCCCGGGCACCGAGGTCGCCCCGACGACGACGGCACCGGCGGCGAGCAACGGCCCCGCCGCACGCAGCCCGTGCCGCCCCTTGACGGCCACCGGCACACCGGCCAGCAGCAACGCCCCGCCTCGGTCGGAGCGGTCGGTCTTGGCCGTGTCGAGCAGCGGCCTGCCTCGGTCGGAGCGGTCGGTCTTGGCTGTGTCGAGCAGCGGCCTGCCTCGGTCGGAGCGGTCGGCCTTGGCTGTGTCGAGCAGCGCCCTGCCTCGGTCGGAGTCGTCGGCCCTGGCCCCCTCGGGCAGTGTCCCGCTTCCGCCGGAGTCGTCGGTCCCGGCCGCGTCCAGGAGGGTGTCCACCTCCGCCGCCCTGCGCAGCGCCTCCTCGTGCCACACCTCGGCGAACGCGCACAGTTGCGGGTCCGCCCGGTCGATCCGTTCCAGCGCCGCCGTGACGACGTCGACCGCGCGCAGCTCCCGGGTACGGACGCCCGCCGCGATGTCCCCGGCCGACAGCCGTACGGCCGTCAGCGCGCCACTCCCGTCAGGCGGGCCAGGGCCTCCGTCTCGCGCGGCGGGCGGCCGAGCTCACCGAGCCGCCAGGCCGGCACCCACGGCACGCGGTACACGTCGATGACCGACTCCAGAGCCTTCACCCGCTGGGCGAGCGGACGCGGCATCCGGCCCGGGGCGTCCGCGACCAGGACGACGGCGTCGAGGTCCAGCTCCGGGGGCGCCTGGCCGCGCCGGAAGACCTCCACCGCGCCGGCGACCGTGTCCAGGCCGGCCGCGTGCGTCCGGGCGACCAGCAGCACCGACGGCGGGGCACCGGCCCCGGGCCAGTTGCGGCCGCTGTCATGACCGCCGTAGACCGCCGCGAGGGTGGAGACGCCGGCCCCGCCGTGCGTACCGACCCAGGAGAAACGCCGTGCCGCGGCACGGTCGTGCGCGGCTTCCGGACGGCCCGTGCCCGGGCCCGTCACCGGGGGCCTGAGCCAGATCTCCGGTCCCTGTCGCATGCCTGTGTGCATGCCCTTCTCCTCCCTCGTGCACCCGGTCCTCACGCCCCACGGAACGGCTCATTCCGGGCACACGGGCCTTGGGACGAGCCTGTGACACCCCGGTGACGTGAGAAACGAGGGCGAGCGGACACACTCGACACTAGGTGTACGACGCCCAGTGAGGGGACGATGTCGCGACTCAGCCGCGAGAAGAAGCGGGAACAGAAGCAGGCCGCACACGCGGCGAGCCCGGCGGCGCCGATCGACGTCCACGTCCCCGGGGCCGTACCGGACCCGGGAGCGGGCGGGGCGTCGGAGGGCGCCTCGGTCGGCGGCGTCCGTGTCTTCGCGGCCCCCGGCGAGGAGATCCAGCACGCCGTCCTCGGCCGCCTCCACCACATCGCCCTGGCCACGGGCCACCCCGTCCTCGCCACGGTCCACGACGAACGCATCGGCTACGTCGTCCCGCTCCGCGTCGACCCGGACGGTTCCAGCCACTTCACCTCCGAGCCCCTGCGCACGCCTCCGGCCGGGTCCGAGGACCCACTCCCGCCCGCCCCGGCGCAGACGCCCGGGTCCGGCCAGGCCGCCCTGGCCCAGGGCAGGCCCGCTCCCATGCCTCCGGCGGGTCCGGTGCACACGCCGCCGCGTATGCCTCCGGCCGGTCCGGTGCACGCGGGAGACCCGGCCGGGTCGTCCCCTCCGGCCTTCACCGAGCCCTCGCGCCAGGAGCGTGCCGAGACGGCGTCCTCGACTCCGGCCGGGCCCGAGCGGCCCGAGGGGGACCGGGCCACGCATGTCCTGCGCCCCGTACCGCAACCGGCGCCCGGCACGACCCCGACGTTCCCGCTGCGGGCGGTGCCCGAGCCGCAGCCGTCGGGCCAGCCCGTCCCGACGTTCGAACTGCGCGCCGTCCAGGAACCCGCACCGCAGGACACGCCCCCGGCCACGCCCCAGGACGCGCCCCCGGCCATGCCCCAGAGCGCACCGCCGGCCATGCCCCAGAGCGCACCCCTGGCCACGCCCCAGGACGCTTCGCCGGCCACGCCTCCAGCCACGTCCCAGGACACACCCCCTGCCATGCCGCAGGACACGCCCGCGCCGCCCGGCACCGTCGCACCGCCCACGGGCGCGTTCGGCCCACCGCCGCCCATGGACGCCCGGCCGCTTCCGGGTCCGGAGTCCGGTCACGCGCCCATGGACGTGCGGCCGCTCCCGGGTCCGGAGTCCGGTCACGCGCCCATGGACGCCCGGCCGCTCCCGGGGTCCGAGTCCGGTCACGCGCCCATGGGCGTGCGGCCGTTGCCTGTTCCCGGGAGCACGTCCGGGGGACGGGCCGAGGCGGTCCCGGAGGCCGCGTTGCTCGCCTCCGATCCCGACCCCAAGCCCACCCCCGCCCGCGGTTTCGACGCCGTCGCGGAGGCCGTGCTCGGGGACGAACCCCTCGGCGCCCCGGGCGACTCCGCCGCGCCCGCGCTCCTCGCGGAGCCGGTCGCGCGGATCAACGAGGCCGTGAAGGAGGGCCGCATCGACGCCGCGGCCGAGCTGGCGGACCGGACCGTCGCACAGGCCTCGCAGACGCTGGGGCCGGAGCACCCGGAGGTGCTCCGGCTGCGCGAACTGACCGCGTACATCGCCTACTTGGCCGGCGACCCGCTCCGCGCCTTCCACCTCTCGCTCGACCTGGCGGCTGCCCGCCGCCGCGCCGGCGACGCGGAGGGCGCCTACGGCAACGTGCGCAGCGCGGCCACCGCCTGGCGTGCCGTGCGCGATCCGGCCCTGGGGCTGGAGCTGGGACGGGGCCTGGTCGGCCTGTGGACCGAGCTGGCCTCCGAAGGCGGCCCCGCCGCCGAGGAGATCGAGGAGCTGGAGTCGGCCCGCGCCCGCATGGGCCGGCTCACCGCCCGCGCCGCCCGGTCGTAGGCGAGCCCGGGGGCTACTCCGACAGCTCCCACACCGCGTACGCGAGGGCGTCGCTGTTGCGGTCGAGGGCGGTGTCGTTGATGTTGGCGGTGGTGTCGCAGGAGGAGTGGTAGCAGCGGTCGAAGGCCTGCCCGGCCGTACCGCCCCACTTGGCCGCCTGCGCCGCCGTCTTCGCCCGGCCGGCCCCGGTGAACAGGCCGCCCACCGGTACGCCCGCGCTCTTGAAGGGCGCGTGGTCGGAGCGGCCGTCGCCCTCGGTCTCGATCTCCGTCGGGACGCCGATGCCGGTGAAGTAGTCCTTGAAGGTCTTCTCGATCGCCGGGTCGTCGTCGTAGACGAAGTAGCCCGGGTTCGGGGAGCCGATCATGTCGAAGTTCAGGTACGCGCTGATCCGTGCGCGGTCGCCGGTGGCCAGCCGGCTGACGTAGAAGCGGGAGCCGACCAGGCCGAGCTCCTCGGCACCCCACCAGGCGAACCGCAGGTGCTTGGTGGGCTTGTACTGCGCCCGGGACACGGCGAGAGCGGTCTCCAGGACGGCGGACGAGCCGGACCCGTTGTCGTTGATGCCGGGCCCGGAGGAGACGCTGTCGAGGTGCGAGCCGGCCATCACGACCTGGTTCGCGTCACCGCCGGGCCAGTCGGCGATCAGGTTGTAACCGGTGCGGCCGGAGGCGGTGAACTGCTGGACGGTGGTGGTGTACCCGGCGGCGTCCAGCCTGGCCTTGAGGTAGTCGAGCGAGGCCTTGTAGCCGGCGCGGCCGTGCGCGCGGTTGCCACCGTTGGCGGTGGCTATGGACTGCAGCTGGGACAGGTGGGCCTTGACACCCGCCAGGGGTATGTCCGGCGCTGCGGCCGCTCCGGAGGGTGCGGAGGACGCGGCGTCGGCCACGGCACCGCCGGTCAGCAGCATGGCGGTCGCCAGGCCGGCCGCGGCGGCGGCGCGCGCGGAAACGGAGAGCTTCATGTGGGGGCTCCGGATTCCCTTGGGGCCGCGCGTGGGGTGTCCACGGGCAGCCCACAGTGAATGGGGTGCCTGGATGGTGAAGCTGTTACTGACTCTCCGTCAAGACACCTATCCAGCCACGTGGTTGGCGGCCACGTCCGGCCCCTCGGCCGTCACTGCACGCAGAACTCGTTGCCCTCCGGGTCCGCCATCACGAGCCACGCGCCGCCCTGTTCCTCGACCCGCCGCAGCACCCGCGCCCCGAGCGCCTCCAGCCGGGCGGCCTCCTCCTCGCGCCGTCCCTCGCCCGGGTGCAGGTCGAGGTGGAGCCGGTTCTTGACCGTCTTGGCCTCGGGCACCCGCTGGAACAGCAGCCGCCTGCCCAGCCCGGTCCCGCTCTCCGGCTCGAAGGGGTCCTCGGGGTGCCGGACGGCGACCAGGTCCCGGAAGGCGCGGCGGCCGTGGAAGTCGACGGTGGCCTCCTCGGGCAGGGCGCCGAGGCCGAGCAGCCTCTCGATGAGGGCGCTGTTGTCCTCGACCTCGTACCGCAGCGCCGCGGCCCAGAAGTCGGCCTGCGCGTGCGGGTCGCCGGCGTCGATGACGACCTTCCAGTGCACGGGGACGGGCGGTGCCGGTGTCTGCGTCATGCGCCCACTTGTACCGCACCGGCGGGACCGCCCTTCGTTTGCGTGGCCGGCCCGTGTCGGAGGAGGGTTGATGCATGGGCACGCGGGCCTGGGCGTTGCTGCTCGTCCTGTGCGGGACGATCTTCCTGGAGGGCGCCGACGTCGCGATGATGGCGGTGGCCGTTCCGGCCATCCGCTCCGACCTGGGCCTGTCCACCGGCACGGCGGCCTGGGTGCTGAGCGCCTACGTGCTCGGATACGCCGGCTTCACCCTCCTCGGCGGCCGCGCCGCCGACCTGCTCGGACGACGGCGGATGTTCCTGCTCTGGCTGACCGTCTTCCTCGCCTTCTCCGGACTCGGCGGTCTCGCCGCGGACGGCTGGATGCTGATCGTCGCCCGGTTCGTCACCGGCGTCGCCGCCGCGTTCATGACCCCGGCCGCGCTCTCCCTGATCACCACCTCCTACGAGGAGGGGCCGAAGCGCAACAAGGCCCTGCTGGTCTTCGCCGGGACCGGCGCGGCCGGCTTCTCCCTCGGCCTGGTCATCGGCGGCCTGCTCACCGAGCTGGGCTGGCGCTGGGTGTTCTTCGCGCCCGTGCTGCTGACGGCCGGCCTGCTCGTCACGGCCGCGCGCCTGGTGCCCCGGCAGGACGCCCCGCCCGCGCGGGGGCGCACCTTCGACCTGCCCGGCGCGATCACCGCCGCCGGCGCCATGCTGCTGGCCGCCTACACCGTCGTACGCCTGGAGCACGGCCTGCGCGACTGGCCGCTCACCCTGGTCTCGGGGCTGGCGGCCCTGCTGACGGCCGGTGCCTTCGTCGTGTTCGAGCGGCGCTGCCCGGACCCGCTGGTGCGCCTGGGGCTCCTGCGCCGAGGCCCGGTCGTCCGCGCCGACCTGGGAGCGCTGCTCTTCCTGGGCGCCTTCTTCGGCTTCCAGTTCGTCGTCACGCTCTACTTGCAGGAACTGCGCGGCTGGTCCTCCCTGCAGACCGCCGTCGCCCTGATCGTCATGGGGGTCGACGCGGTCCTCGCGCCGACCCTCACCCCCAGGCTGGTCAACCGCTTCGGCAACGCCCGGGTCATCCTCGGCGGATTCCTCCTGGGGGTGGCCGCCTACGCCCTGTTCCTGCCGGTCGGCATGGACTGGTCCTACGCGATGATGTTCCCGACGCTGCTGCTGTCCGGCCTCGCGTTCGCCCTGGCCTACGGGCCGCTGACCATCGCGGCGACGGCCGGGGTCGACGAGTCGGAGCAGGGCCTGGCCGGCGGGCTGCTGACCACGGCGACGCAGTTCGGTTCCGCCATCGGCATCTCGGCGGTGACCGCCGTCTACGGCCTCGCGTCCACCGGGCCCGGTCCGGAGGCCACGCTGTCGGCGTTCCGCGCGGCGCTGGTCGTCCCGGTCGTCCTGGTGGTGCTGGGCGCGCTGATCTCCGTGGTCAGCGCGCGGGAGGCCCGGCGTGCGGTGCGCAGCGCGTCACCGGTGAGCAACGCCAGCGCCAGCCACACCAGCGCGAAGCCGGCCCAGCGCTCCGGTGGCATCTCCTCGTGGAAGTAGAAGACGCCGAGCAGGAACTGGAAGACGGGCGTCAGGTACTGCAGCAGACCGATGGTGGACAGGGGCACACGGATCGCGGCCGCGCCGAAGCAGACCAGGGGGAGCGCGGTGACGATCCCGGCCGAGGCGAGCAGCAACGCGTGCCCGGCGCCCTCGGCGGCGAAGGTGGCCTCGCCCCGCGTGCCCAGCCACACCAGGAAGCCGAGCGCGGGCAGGAACTGGATCGCGGTCTCGGCGGCCAGCGACTCCACACCGCCGAGGTTCACCTTCTTCTTCACCAGCCCGTACGTGGCGAAGGAGAAGGCCAGGCACAGGGAGATCCACGGCAGCCGGCCGTAGCCGATGGTCAGCACCACGACCGCGGCGCAGCCCGTGCCCACCGCCGCCCACTGGGCCGGCCGTAGCCGCTCCTTCAGCAGCAGCACGCCCATCGCGATGGTGACCAGCGGGTTGATGAAGTAGCCCAGCGAGGCCTCGACGACGTGCCCGGAGTTCACGGCCCAGATGTACAGGCCCCAGTTGACGGTGATCACCGTCGCGGCGACCGTGATCAGGCCCAGCTTGCGCGGCTGTCGCAGCAGCTCGCCCGCCCAGGCCCAGCGGCGCAGCACGAGCAGGGCGGCACCGACGAAGACCAGCGACCACACCATCCGGTGGGCCAGGATCTCCGTCGCCCCGGCCGGCTTCAGCAGGGGCCAGTACAGGGGGACCAGGCCCCACATGCCGTAGGCCGCGAAGCCGTTCAGCAGTCCTATGTGCCGCTCACCCCTCGGCTTGCGCGTCACGGGCCCCTCCTTCGCACGTCCTGTCCGCGTGCTCGACGGTAACGCCGGGCGCCCCCGGCTGTCATGCCCGTATCGGCATACGGTCATGACAGGGCGGGGGCGTGCGGGGGAGCGGGGGAGGTCAGCCCTTGAGCGCGGCGGCGACGGCCTCGGCGAGCGGAGTGGTCGGGCGCCCGATGAGGCGGGACAGGTCGCCGGTGGACACCACCAGCTCGCCCTTCTCGATGGAGACGTCCACGCCCGCGAGGATCTGCGCGAACGGCTCCGGCAGCCCCGCGCCGGTCAGGAGGGAGACCAGGGCCTCGGGCGGGACGGGCTGGTAGGTGATCTCCCTGCCGGTCTGCCGGCTCAGTTCGGCCGCGTACTCGGCGAAGCCCCAGGGGGTGTCGCCGCCCAGCTCGTACGTCTTGTTCTCGTGGCCCTCGCCGGTCAGCACGGCGACGGCGGCGGCGGCGTAGTCGGCACGGGAGGCGGAGGAGAGCTTGCCTTCGCCGGCCGCGGCGACGACCGCGTCGTGCTCCAGCACCGGGGCGAGGTTCTCGGTGTAGTTCTCGTGGTACCAGCCGTTGCGCAGCAGCGCGTAGGGCACGCCGGAGTCCAGCAGGAGCTGCTCCGTGCCGCGGTGGTCGTCGGCGAGCGCGGCGGTCAGGGTGCCCGGGGCGCTGGTGTAGGCGAGCAGGGCGACACCGGCGGCCCCGGCCGCGTCGATGACGACCTTGTGCTGCTGCACGCGACCCTTGTCGAACTCGTTGCCCGAGATCAGCAGCACCTTGTCACCGGCGGAGAACAGGCCGTCGAAGGAGGCGGGCGCGTTGTAGTCGGCGACGGCGATCCGGACGCCGCGCTCCGCGAAGCCGGCGGCCTTCTCCGCGTCGCGCACGACCGCGGTGATCTGCTCGGCCGGGACCTTCTCCAGCAGCTGCTCCACGACGTGACGGCCGAGGTGTCCGGTGGCTCCGGTGACGACGATGCTCATGGTGAGGACTCTCCTTGTGGGGTGCGATGTCACTAACCATAGGAGCGGCGCTAACTGTTGGAAAGTACCCACTTTGAAGTAAGGTACTGGCATGACAGTAAGTGGCAGCGAGGCGCTGTGCCCGCACCGGCTCGTCCTGGAGCACGTCACCAGCCGCTGGGGCGTGCTCGTGCTGATCGAGCTCCTGGACCGGTCGCGCCGCTTCAGCGAGCTGCGCCGGGCGATCGGCGCCCAGGGCGGTCGCGCGGTCAGCGAGAAGATGCTCACCCAGACGCTGCAGACCCTGGAGCGCGACGGCCTGGTCCACCGCGACGCCAAGCCCGTCATCCCGCCCCGTGTCGACTACTCCCTCACCGGCCTCGGCCGCGAGGCCGCCGAGCAGGTCCGGGCCCTCGCGCTGTGGACGCAGCGGCGGATGGACGACGTGGAGCGGGCACGCCGTACGTACGACGAAGCCCGGGCCGCCTCGTAGCGGTCCCGGGCCCCTCGGCTCGTGCGGCCGGTCAGCCGACGACGGTCCAGGTGTCGCCGCCCGCCAGCAACGCGGACAGATCGCCCTTGCCGTGCTGCTCGATCGCGTGGTCCAGCTGGTCGGCCATCTGCGTGTCGTAGACGGGCCGGTCGACCGAGCGGAACACGCCGATCGGGGTGTGGTGCAGGGTGTCCGGGTCGGCCAGCCGGGACAGCGCGAACGCCGTGGTCGGGGACGGGGAGTGCGCGTCGTGGACGAGGATCCGCCCCTCGTTCTCCGGCGTCACCGGCACCACCTTCAGGTCCCCGGTCAGCTCGTCGCGCACGACGCCCTTGGCCTGGTCGGCGCCGAAGCGGATCGGCTTGCCGTGCTCCAGGCGGATCACGGCCTCGTCGGCCTGCTGCTTGTCCTTCAGGGCGTCGAAGGCGCCGTCGTTGAAGATGTTGCAGTTCTGGTAGATCTCGATCAGGGCCGTGCCCTGGTGGGCGGAGGCCTGGCGCAGCACCTCCGTCAGGTGCTTGCGGTCCGAGTCCACCGTCCGTGCCACGAACGACGCCTCCGCGCCGATCGCCAGCGACACCGGGTTGAACGGCGCGTCCAGCGAGCCCATCGGCGTCGACTTCGTGATCTTCCCGACCTCGGAGGTCGGCGAGTACTGGCCCTTGGTCAGACCGTAGATCCGGTTGTTGAACAGCAGGATCTTGAGGTTGACGTTGCGGCGCAGCGCGTGGATCAGATGGTTGCCGCCGATGGACAGCGCGTCGCCGTCACCGGTGACGACCCACACCGACAGGTCCCGGCGGGAGCTCGCCAGACCCGTGGCGATGGCCGGGGCGCGGCCGTGGATGGAGTGCATCCCGTAGGTGTTCATGTAGTACGGGAAGCGCGACGAGCAGCCGATGCCCGAGACGAAGACGATGTTCTCCTTCGCCAGCCCCAGCTCCGGCATGAAGCCCTGCACCGCGGCGAGGATGGCGTAGTCGCCGCAGCCCGGGCACCAGCGCACTTCCTGATCGGACTTGAAGTCCTTCATCGACTGCCGGCCCTCGGCCTTGGGGACCAGGGACAGCGCTTCGACGGTGCCGGTGCCTGTCGGGGACGTCTCAGCCATCGATGGCCTCCTTCAGAGCCGCGGCGAGCTGCTCCGCCTTGAACGGCATGCCGTTGACCTGGTTGTACGAGTGGGCGTCGACCAGGTACTTCGCCCGGATGAGCGTGGCGAGCTGCCCGAGGTTCATCTCGGGGATCACCACCTTGTCGTAACGCTCCAGCACGGAGCCCAGATTCCGCGGGAAGGGGTTGAGGTGGCGCAGGTGCGCCTGCGCGATCGACTCGCCGGCCCTGCGCAGCCGCCGCACCGCCGCCGTGATCGGCCCGTACGTCGAGCCCCAGCCGAGCACCAGGGTCCGGGCGCCGTCCGGGTCGTCCACCGTCAGGTCCGGGACGTCGATGCCGTCGACCTTCGCCTGCCGGGTGCGCACCATGAAGTCGTGGTTGGCCGGGGCGTAGGAGATGTTGCCCGTGCCGTCCTCCTTCTCGATGCCGCCGATCCGGTGCTCCAGACCCGGCGTGCCCGGGATCGCCCACGGACGGGCCAGCGTCTGCGGGTCCCGCTTGTACGGCCAGAACACCTCGGTGCCGTCGTCCAGCGTGTGGTTCGGGCCCTGCGCGAACTGCACCCTGAGGTCCGGCAGCTCCTCCAGGTCCGGGATCCGCCACGGCTCGGAGCCGTTGGCCAGATAGCCGTCCGAGAGCAGGAACACCGGCGTGCGGTACGTCAGCGCGATCCGCGCCGCCTCCAGCGCGGCGTCGAAGCAGTCCGCCGGCGTCCGCGGCGCGACCACGGGCACCGGCGCCTCGCCGTTGCGCCCGTACATCGCCTGCAACAGGTCCGCCTGCTCCGTCTTGGTGGGCAGACCCGTCGACGGGCCACCGCGCTGGATGTCCACGATCAGCAGCGGCAGCTCCAGCGAGACCGCGAGCCCGATCGTCTCGGACTTCAGCGCCACGCCCGGGCCGCTCGTCGTCGTCACGGCCAGCGAACCGCCGAACGCCGCCCCCAGCGCCGCCCCGATCCCGGCGATCTCGTCCTCCGCCTGGAAGGTCCGCACGCCGAAGTTCTTGTGCTTGCTCAGCTCGTGCAGGATGTCCGACGCCGGGGTGATCGGGTACGACCCCAGGTACAGCGGCAGATCCGCCTGCCGGGAGGCGGCGATCAGACCGTACGACAGGGCGAGGTTGCCCGAGATGTTGCGGTAGACGCCCGGCGGGAACGCCGTGGCCGCCGGCGCGACCTCGTAGGAGACCGCGAAGTCCTCCGTCGTCTCGCCGAAGTTCCAGCCGGCCCGGAACGCGGCGATGTTGGCCGCCGCGATGCCGGGCTTCTTGGCGAACTTCGACCGCAGGAACTTCTCCGTGCCCTCCGTGGGCCGGTGGTACATCCAGCTCAGCAGGCCCAGCGCGAACATGTTCTTGCTGCGCTCGGCCTCCTTGCGGGTGAGGTCGAACTCCTTCAGCGCCTCCACGGTCAGCGTGGTCAGCGGCACCGGGTGCACGTGGTAGCCGTCCAGCGACCCGTCCTCCAGCGGCGACGCCTCGTAGCCGACCTTCTGCATCGCCCGCTTGGTGAACTCGTCCGTGTTGACGATCACCTCCGCGCCGCGCGGCAGGTCCCCGATGTTCGCCTTCAGTGCCGCCGGGTTCATCGCCACCAGCACGTTCGGCGCGTCCCCGGGTGTGAGGATGTCGTGGTCGGCGAAGTGCAGCTGGAAGGACGACACACCCGGCAGCGTTCCGGCGGGCGCCCTGATCTCGGCCGGGAAGTTCGGCAGGGTCGACAGGTCGTTGCCGAACGACGCGGTCTCCGAGGTGAAACGGTCACCGGTGAGCTGCATACCGTCACCCGAGTCCCCCGCGAACCTGATGATCACCCGGTCCAGGCGCCGGACGTCCTTCGCGCCCGCCGCTTTGCGCTGCTCTCCTACGACTGCTCCGTCGGCCTGCTCCGCTGGGCTACTGACCTGGCTGGTCACTGAACTGGACCTCCCTAGAGGCGGCTGTCCGGGACAGGCCTTCCCGCAGGCCCTCCCAGATCAACCCTACGACCGCAAGGATCGCCTTCCCTGGGTCATTCGCATGTTGGACACGACTTTGAGACCTTCGAGACGCTCCGACCCACATGTCACGAGTTTCACGAATTCAGGTACGTCAACACGGCCAGCACCCGGCGGTGGTCGCCCTCGCTCGGGGACAGCCCCAGCTTGAGGAAGATGTTGCTCACGTGCTTCTCGACCGCCCCGTCGCTCACCACCAGCTGCCGGGCGATCGCCGAGTTCGTCCGCCCCTCGGCCATCAGCCCCAGCACCTCCCGCTCGCGCGGGGTCAGCCCCGCCAGCACGTCCTGCTTGCGGCTGCGGCCCAGCAGCTGGGCGACCACCTCCGGGTCCAGGGCCGTCCCGCCCTCGGCCACCCGCACCACCGCGTCCACGAACTCCCGGACCTCCGCCACCCGGTCCTTCAGCAGGTAGCCCACGCCCCGGCTGGAGCCAGCCAGCAGCTCCGTCGCGTAGCGCTCCTCCACGTACTGCGACAGCACCAGCACACCGAGCCCCGGGTGCGCCTTGCGCAGCCGCACCGCCGCCCGGACGCCCTCGTCGGTGTGCGTCGGCGGCATGCGCACGTCGGCCACGACCACGTCCGGCAGCTCGCCCTGCGCGTCCAGCTCCGTGATGGTCTTGATCAGCGCCTCGCCGTCCCCGACCCCGGCGACGACGTCGTGCCCCCGGTCGGTCAGCAGCCGGGTCAGGCCCTCCCTGAGCAGCACGGAATCCTCGGCGATGACCACCCGCACCCTGTCCTCCACGATGTTTCGGCCCCCCACAGCCCGGTGCCGCCCGTCCGCGGCCCACTACGGCTCCGCGCCCACCCGTGCGACGGGTACCAGCATTTCAGGCCCGGGGGGTGTGTGGGGCGGGAAAGGCTTCTCGGCCGACCCGTTCGGGTCGTGGACGGACAACGGCCGGGGCCGGAGGGCGGTGCCCTCCGGCCGTCACGGTGTGTGCGGGGGCCGGGCCCCCGCGGGGATCACCTCACGTGCTCCCCGCGCCAGGGCAGCTCGGCCGTCACCCGGGTCGGGCCGCCCGCCGGCGAGTCGATCACCAGGATCCCGTCCACCGCGTCGAGCCGCTCCGCCAGGCCCGCCAGCCCGGACCCCGGGGCGACCTCGGCGCCGCCCACGCCGTTGTCCACGACCTGCAGCATCAGCCGGTTCTCCGTCCGCCAGACCTCCACGCCCGCCCAGGTCGCCCGGGCGTGCTTGCTGATGTTCTGCAGCAGCTCCGACACCGTGAAGTAGGCGATCCCCTCGATCGCGGGCGCCGGCCGCTCCGCCAGGTCGACCTCGACCTGCACCGGGACCGTGCAGCGCGAGGCCACCGAGGACAGGGCGGCGTCCAGGCCGCGGTCGGTCAGCACCGCCGGGTGGATGCCCCGGGCCAGGTCCCGCAGCTCCTGCAGCGCCGTCTTCACCTCGCCGTGCGCCTCGTCCACCATCCGCTGGGCCGCCTCCGGATCCTCCTGCAGCTTCTCCTTCGCCAGGCCCAGATCCATCGCCAGCGCCACCAGCCGGGCCTGCGCCCCGTCGTGCAGGTCCCGCTCGATGCGCCGCAGGTCGGCCGCCGCCGTGTCGACCACGACCCCGCGGTCCGACTCCAGCTCCACCACCCGCGAGGCCAGCCGCGAAGGCCCGAGCAGACCGTGCACCAGCAGCCGGTCCACCATGGTCAGCGCCCGCACGATCCACGGCGTGGCGATCGTGAAGAGCAGACCCACCAGCGCCGTCACCGTGATCTCGAACGGGTTGTCCAGGTAGACCCGGTGCGTCTCGTCGCCGTACAGCTGGATCCCGTCCTGCCCGGCGTACGCCGGGAACACCCAGAACCACAGCGGGTAGCTCAGCAGCCCCCAGCCCAGCGCCCAGACGTTCACCGTGACGACGAACGAGAACACCGCCCAGGGCAGATGCAGCACCGAGTACAGCAGCGCCCGCCAGGAGGTGCCGCTCTTGAGGACGGCGCCCGTCCACGCCAGCGCGCCCTGCCGCTTCATCCGCAGCGGCTCCGGCTCGGCCACGTCCAGGTCCAGCAGCGCCCTGGCCCGCGCCCGCTCCAGCGCCCCGATGCCGCGGCAGCCGGCGAGTGCCCCCGCCAGGACCGGGATGCCGAGGAACGTCACCAGCAGGCCCGCCCCCAGCGACACCATCGTGACCGCGTAGGTGAACAGCAGGATGCTGATCGGCAGGCTCAGCAGCACGTACCCGAGCTCGCGCCAGGTGCGGCCCTCGACCGGCGCGCGCAGGGCGGCCGGCAGCCGGTGCCGCCGTTCGGTGCTCCCGGGGAACCCGGACCCGCTGTCGAGCCCGTATCCCTGTCCGTACTCCGTGGCCATCGGCGTCGTCCTTCTCCTCGTCCTGCGGCTGTGCTCTGCTACCTCCACCCTGCTCCGCCGCAGGTCGGCGGACCATGGAGGCCGTCGGCGTCTTGGACGGGGGGTTTTCCCTACCCGGCGGCCTCCGACCGGTCGCGCCACGGCAGTTCCGCCGTGACCGTCGTCGGGCCACCCTCGGGCGACTCCAGGACGAACAGACCGTCGACGGCGTCCAGCCGGTCGGCCAGACCCTTCATCCCCGTACCGCCGTCGAGACGGGCGCCGCCGCGGCCGTCGTCCCACACCTGGATGAGCAGCCGGTCGTTTGTGCGCCACACCTCCACCGACGCCGACTTCGCCCGGCTGTGCTTGCTGACGTTCTGCAGCAACTCGGAGACCGTGAAGTAGGCGATGCCCTCGATCGCGGCGGCCGGCCGGGCGGGCAGGTCGACGGTCACCTTGACCGGGACCGTGCAGCGCGAGGCCACCGAGGACAGGGCCGCGTCCAGGCCGCGGTCGGTCAGCACCGCCGGGTGGATGCCCCGGGCCAGGTCCCGCAACTCCTGGAGCGCCAGCTTCACCTCGCCGTGCGCCTCCTCGACCATCGCCGCCGCGGCGTCCGGGTCCTCCAGCACCTTCTCCTTGGCCAGACCCAGGCCCATCGCCAGATTGACCAGCCGGGCCTGCGCCCCGTCGTGCAGATCCCGCTCGATGCGCCGCAGGTCCGCCGCGGCCGTGTCGACCACGACCCCGCGGTCCGACTCCAGCTCCGCGATGCGCCGCTCCAGCTCGTCCGAGGGCGACAACAGACCGCGCACCATCGCCCGGTCCACGTTGGTCAGACCCCGCGCCACGAACGGCAGCACCGGCCACAGCACGAACAGCGACGCCAGCGTGAAGGAGAACGTGAAGACCCCCCACGGCAGCCGCACGAACTCGTACAGCACCGTGCGCCAGCCCACCGGGTCCTTCAACTGCATCCACAACCGCTGGACGAAACCGCCCTCGCCGCGCAACCGCAGCCGGCTCGGCTCGTCCACCCGCACCCCGAGCAGCGCCCGGGCCCTGGCCCGCTCCATCCTGCCCAGCTGCCGGGCCCCCATGAGCCCCGCCGCCAGCAGCGGGAAACCGACCACCGTGAGGGTCAGCCCGAGGCCGGTGAACAGCACCGTCACGACATAGGTGAAGCCGAGCAGCGCGACCGGAAGGTTCGCCAGGAGGTGCGCGATCTCCTTCCAGGTGTGCCGGTCGTAGGCGAGGCGGGGCGGGGGCGGGCGGTCGTCCCGCCCGGCCGCCGTCGTGGCCCCGGAGGTGCCGGGGGACGGGAAGCGTTCGGTCATACGCGTAAGCGTGCCCGGCGGCGCACCACCGCGCCATGAGGTGGACCGCCAGGATCGACTGAGGAAAACCCCACCCCCGCATGCCGGGGTGTGACGGGCTGCTTACCCTGCCTTTATCAGGGCCTAGACTCCCGTGCGTACAGATCGTCGAACAGCGGCGCCCGCTTCCCGGCAGGGCCGGGACGCCTCCCGGCCGACCGGGACGCCGCGGTCTCGGCGCAGGATCCAGTCCGAGTTTCAGGGAGCGAGGGACGGACGTGCCGGAACGGACCGTCGTCACCACGACCGTCGTCGCGGCGGACTACTTCCAGTCCTACTCGGTCGTCGGACTGCTCGCCGTCGTCGGCGTGCTGTTCGTCGCCGTCGCCTTCGGGGCCGGCCGCCTGCTGCGGCCCGTGGTGCCCACGCCGGAGAAACTCCTGACGTACGAGTGCGGCGTCGACCCCGTCGGCGAGGGCTGGGCCCACACCCAGGTCCGCTACTACGTCTACGCGTTCCTCTACGTGATCTTCGCCGTCGACTCGATCTTCCTGTTCCCCTGGGCCACCGTCTTCGCCGCCCCCGGCTACGGCGCGACGACCCTGGTGGAGATGTTCATCTTCCTCGGCTTCCTGGCCGTGGGCCTGCTCTACGCCTACAAGAAGGGCGTCCTGGCATGGACGTGACCCCCGAGCCCGTGCTGCTGCCCGAGCCGAAGCGGCTCGGCGCCCTCGCGCGTCTCGCGCCCGAGCCGATGAAGGTGATCCTCAACTGGGGCCGCCGCTACTCGCTGTGGGTCTTCAACTTCGGCCTCGCCTGCTGCGCCATCGAGTTCATCGCCGCGTCGATGGCCCGCCACGACTTCATCCGCCTCGGCGTCATCCCGTTCGCGCCCGGGCCGCGCCAGGCCGACCTGATGGTCGTCTCCGGCACGGTCACCGACAAGATGGCCCCGGCCGTCAAGCGCCTCTACGAGCAGATGCCCGAGCCCAAGTACGTCATCTCCTTCGGCGCGTGCAGCAACTGCGGCGGCCCCTACTGGGACTCGTACTCCGTCACCAAGGGCGTCGACCAGATCATCCCCGTCGACGTCTACGTCCCCGGCTGCCCGCCCCGGCCCGAGGCGCTGCTGCAGGGCATCCTCAAGCTCCAGGAGAAGATCGCCCGCGAGTCGCTGGGGGAGCGGTACGCGACGGATGCGGGGCGCCCCTCGACGGCGGCGCTGCAGAGCGGCCTGGTGCAGCCGCCGGCCCCCGCGCAGGATCCCGCCGGGGGCTCCGGCTCGACGTCCGGGGAGGGCCGATGACCGCGGTCGGCTGGCTCCCCGCCGACGCCGGGGAACTCTTCGGCCCCGGCGCCACCGCCGAGGAGTCCTACGAGGTCCTGACGGTCGACGTACCGCCGGCTGCCTGGATCACCGCCCTGGAGACCGCCCGCGACCGGCTCGGCTGCACCTACTTCGACTGGCTGAGCGCGGTCGACGAACCGGGCACGGGCTTCCGCGTCTCGGCGCACGTCGCCGCGCTCGCCCCGGTCCGCCGTCTCCTGCTGCGCACCACGGTCCCGCACGACGCCCCGGCCCTGCCGTCGGCCATCGGCGTCTACGCGGGCGCCGCCTGGCACGAACGCGAGACGCACGAGATGTTCGGCGTCACCTTCGAGGGCCACCCGGCCCTGGACCACCTGCTCCTCCCCGAGAACTTCGAGGGCCACCCCCTGCGCAAGGACTTCGTCCTCGCCGCCCGGGTCGCCAAGGCCTGGCCCGGCGCGAAGGAACCCGGCGAGTCGGAGCACGGCGGCCCCAAGCGCCGCCAGATGCTCCCGCCCGGCGTGCCCGACCCGAACGAATGGGGCCCCCTGAAGGGCCAACTCCCTCCGGCCCCGGCCCGCCCGGCCCGAGGCACGGCCCGCACGGCGGGCGACCGTCCGACCCGCACGGCGGGCGACCGCCCGGTGCGCGCAGCGGGGGACCGCCCGGTGCGTCGCACCCGGTCGGCGTCGGAGGGTTCGGCGAGTCAGGCGGCGGTTGCGGGTGGAGTGGCCGGATCGTCTGCTGCGGCGGGTGAGACGGGCGCGGCGCCTGCGGCGGGTCCGCGTCGTGCGCGTTCGGCGTCGGAGGGTTCGGCGAGTCAGGCGGCGGCTGCGGGTGGAGTGGCCGGATCGTCTGCTGCGGCGGGTGAGACGGGCGCGGCGCCTGCGGCGGGTCCGCGTCGTGCGCGTTCGGCGTCGGAGGGCTCGGCGAGCCAGGCGGCGTCCGACGAGGCGACTTCTTCGGCGTCCGGGCCTGAGGCGGTGGCGTCGGACCCGGCGTCGCAGCGCACGCAGCCGGGTACGCCCGCCGGGCCGCGCCGGGCGCGGAGCGCGTCCGAGGGCAGTGCGAGCCAGCGGGCCGTGGCCGACCGCGCCGACAGCGAGCCGGGCCGGACCCCACGCGCGCCGCGCAGCTCGGACGCCCCGTGGCACCACGCCCGCCCCGCCTTCGACGAACCGGCACCCCAACCGTCCCCCGAGGCGGCGCCATTGCCGGACCCGGAACCCTCGGACGCGCCGGAAGCCCCGGGCGAGCCCAAGCCCAAGCCCGAAGCACCCACAGGACCCACAGGACCCACCGAGCCCGGAACACCCACCGAGCCCGGAAAACGCAGCGAGGCCGAAGAAGCCGACGAGCCCGGGGCACCCACCGAGCCCACGGAACCGGTCCAGCCCGAAGACCCGACAGATCCCACAGGAGGCCCGCGGTGAACGACGTGCTCGACGTCACCCTGCGACTCCTGATCGTCTTCGTCGTCTTCCTCACCTTCCCCCTGATCATCGGCCAGACCGAGCACAAGGTCATGGCCCACATGCAGGGCCGCCTCGGCCCCATGTACGCCGGCGGCTTCCACGGCTGGGCCCAACTGATCGCCGACGGCGTGAAGTTCGCGCAGAAGGAGGACGTCGTCCCCGCGGGCGCCGACCGCCGCATCTTCCAACTGGCTCCCGCCGTCGCCCTCCTGCCCTACCTCCTCGTCCTGCTCGCCATCCCGATCGGCCCCGACGAGGGAGCCGTCGGGCAGGTCATCGACGCCGGCGTCTTCTTCGTCCTGGCGGTCATGGGCGTCGGCGTCCTCGGCTCGCTGATGGCCGGCTGGGCCTCCGCGAACAAGTTCTCCCTCCTCGGCGGCCTGCGCACCGCCGCCCAGCTCCTCGCCTACGAGCTGCCGATGCTCCTGACGGCCGCCTCGGTGGCGATGGCGGCCGGCACCGTCTCCCTCCCCGGCATCCTCGACGCCTTCGAGTGGTGGTGGCTGCCCTGGCAGATCGTCGGCGCGATCGTCTTCTTCGTCGCCGGCCTCGCCGAACTCCAGCGCCCGCCCTTCGACATGCCCGTCGCCGACTCGGAGATCATCTTCGGCGCGTACACCGAGTACACCGGCCTTCGTTTCGCTCTCTTCCTCCTCGCCGAGTACGCCGGGATCGTCGTCCTGTGCGGCCTGACCACCGTCCTCTTCCTGGGCGGCTGGCACGGCCCTTGGGGCGCCGACGGCCTCGGCTGGGTCTGGACCCTGCTGAAGACCGCCGTCCTCGCCTTCCTCGTGATCTGGCTGCGCGTCACCTACCCGCGCCTGCGCGAGGACCAGCTCCAGAAGCTCTCCTGGACCCTCCTCGTCCCCCTCTCCCTCGCCCAGATCGCCCTCACCGGCATCGTCAAGGTGGTGATCCAGTAACCATGGCCCCGATCCCAGGAAGTGGCCTGGCCAAGGGCCTGGCCGTCACCCTCCGCACGATGACGAAGAAGTCCGTCACCGCGCAGTACCCCGACGTCCAGCCCGAGCTCCCGCCCCGCTCCCGCGGTGTGATCGGCCTGTTCGAGGAGAACTGCACGGTCTGCATGCTGTGCGCCCGCGAGTGCCCGGACTGGTGCATCTACATCGACTCCCACAAGGAGACGGTCCCCCCGGCGGCCCCGGGCGGCCGCGAACGCAGCCGCAACGTCCTCGACCGCTTCGCCATCGACTTCTCCCTGTGCATGTACTGCGGTATCTGCATCGAGGTCTGTCCTTTCGACGCCCTGTTCTGGTCCCCGGAGTTCGAGTACGCCGAGACCGACATCCGCGACCTCACCCACGAGCGCGACAAGCTCCGGGAGTGGATGTGGACCGTCCCGGCCCCGCCGGCCCTCGACCCAGGCGCGGAGGAGCCGAAGGAACTCGCCGCCGCCCGCAAGGCCGCCGAGAAGCTGGCCGCCCAGCAGACCCCGCCGGCCACCACATCCCACGCCGACGAGCAGGCCCGCGCCGCCGAACAGCCCACCCGCCCCCAGGGCGCCTCCAAGCAACAGGTCGACCAGCCGAGCCCGGACGAGCCGAGCAGCCGTGACGAGCCGAGCAGCACCGACGAGCCGAGCAGCCCCGACGAGCCGAGCCCGGGCCGGCCGAAGCCGATTCAGCCCGAGCCGAATCAGCCAGCCCCGAGGCAGGAGGGCCACGAATGAGCCTCGCCGCCCCCCTCGCCGCGACCGCCGGTCTCCTCGCCACCGGCCCGGCCCCCACCGCCGCCGAAACCCAGGGCTTCCTCTCCCCGACCGGCGTCGAGATCGCCTTCCTCCTCGTCGGCCTGGTCACCTTCGGCGCCGCGATCGTCACCGTCACCACCCGCCAACTGGTGCACGCCGCCCTCTGGCTCGTGGTCGCCCTCGGCGGCCTGGCCGTCGAGTACCTCCTGCTCACCGCCGAGTTCATCGCCTGGGTGCAGGTCCTCATCTACGTCGGTTCCGTCGTCGTGCTCCTCCTGTTCGGTCTGATGCTCACCAGGGCCCCCATCGGCCGCTCCCCGGACGCCGACTCCGGCAACCGCTGGGCGGCCCTCACCGTGGCCGTCACCTCGGCCGCCGCCCTGGTGTGGGTCGTCGTAGACGCCTTCCGCACCACCTGGATCGACCTGGACGGCCCCGCCGCCGGCTCCACCGAGGCCACCGGCGCGAGCCTCTTCCAGAACTGGGTCCTCCCCTTCGAGGCCCTCTCCGTTCTCCTCCTCGCGGCCCTGGTCGGCGCGATCGTCCTGTCCCGCAAGGCGAAGGCCGAAGCGGCGACCGCGGCTGAACCCGCCCCGCCCGGAAGCCCTCCTGCCGCGAGTGGCCCGGCCGCCCCGAGCGAGCAGGAAGGGACCCGCTGATGCACCTCGCCTACCCCGCCGTGCTCTCCGCCCTCCTCTTCTGCACGGGCCTCTACGGCGTCCTCGCCCGCCGCAACGCGATCCTGGTCCTGATGTCGGTCGAGCTGATGCTCAACGCCGTCAACCTCAACCTGGTCGCCTTCGACGTCTGGCTCAGCAAGGCCGCCGAGGAGACGCTGCACTCCGGCCAGGCCCTGACCCTGTTCACCATCGCCATCGCCGCCGCCGAGATCGGCATCGGCCTGGCGATCGTCCTCGCCGTCCACCGCAACCGCGGCACCTCGGACATCGACAAGCTCCGCGACACCGCCGAACGGCACGACCCCGACGGCCCGGACGGACCCGGCCACGACGCCCGCACGTCCGGCCCGACCGACGAGGCCCAGAAGGCTGAGGCCACCGCGTGACCACGACCACCCTCGCCGTCCTCGTCCCCCTCCTTCCGTTCCTCGGCGCCGTCGCCGGCCTGCTGCTGGGCCGCACCGCCCCCGGCTTCGTCCGCCCCCTCGCCGTCCTGCCGACGCTCGCCGCTCTGGTGCTCGCCGCGCTGGTCGCGGTGCGCCAGGGCGGCGACGCGGCCGTCGACGCGGCCGCGGAGCTCACCCCCACCGGCTCGGTCCCCGTCGAACTGGCCCTGCACATCGACGGCTTCGCCGCCCTCGCCGCCGTCCTGGTCGGCCTGGTCGCCTCCTGCGTGCAGATCTACTCGACGGGCTACCTGCGCGACGACCCGCGGTACCCCTCCTACGCCGCCCTCGTCTCCCTGTTCACCTCCGCGATGCTGCTGGTCGTCTACTCCGGCGATCTGATGGTGCTGCTGGTCGGCTGGGAGGTCATGGGCATCTGCTCCTACTTCCTGGTCGGCCACTACTGGGAGACCCCTCAGGCCCGCGCCGCCTCCCTCAAAGCCTTCCTGGTCACCAAGCTGGGCGACGTCCCCTTCCTGATCGGCCTGTTCGCCCTGGCCACCGACGCCGGCTCCTTCCGCATCACCCGCATCCTCGGCACCGTCGCGAGCGGCGGGCTGGACCACCCGACGGTGATCGCCCTGCTGCTCCTGGCGGGCGTGGCGGGCAAGTCGGCGCAGTTCCCGCTGCACACCTGGCTCCCCGACGCGATGGCGGGCCCCACCCCCGTCTCCGCGCTGATCCACGCCGCGACGATGGTCGCCGCCGGTGTCTACTTCATCGCCCGTCTCCTCCCGGTCTTCGAGGCCTCCCAGGCCGCGATGGTCGTCCTCGCCGTCATGGCCGCCGTCACCATGGCCGGCTCGGCCCTCGCCGCGCTCGCCCAGGACGACATCAAACGTGTCCTCGCCTACTCGACGATCGGCCAGCTCGGCTACATGACCGGCGCCCTCGCCGTCGGCGACCGCGGCGCCGCCGTCTTCCACCTCCTGTCCCACGGCGCCTTCAAGGCGCTGCTGTTCCTCGCGGCCGGCGTGATCATCCACGCCGCCGGCACCAACTCCCTCGCCGCGATGTCCCGCATGCGGAACCTGCGCGACCGGATCCCCGACGCCTACTGGACGATGACCGTGGCGCTCCTCGCGCTCGCCGCGATCCCGCCGTTCAGCGGCTTCTTCTCCAAGGAGGCCGTCCTCGGCGTCGCCGAGCACGTCGTCACCGGACACACCGAGCACGCCCCCGCCGCCGCGGGCTGGATCGTCCTCGTCACCGGACTGCTCACGGCCGTCCTCACCGCCGCCTACGCGACACGCCTGTGGCTGCTCGCCTTCCGCGGCCGGGGCGCCGAAGCCCCCGACCACGGCAGGCAGCCGCTGACGATGACCGTGGTGCTGTGGGTGCTGGCCGTCCCCTCCCTGGCCCTCGGCGGATTCGCCTTCCGCGTGCTGCCCGACTGGTTCGACGGCCGCGACCTGGGCCCGACCCTGACCACCTCCGTCCTCGGCACGGGCCTGGCCCTGGCCGGCGGCCTCGTCACCTACGCCGCCTGGCGCCACACCACCGCCCTCGCGGCCCGCGTACCGCTCGGCGCCGTCGCGGCCCACCCCGAGGGCGACGCCGCCAGGGTCGAGGCGGAAGCCATCGCCACGCACGAGCCGGCCTACGGCGACATCGCCCACGCCCCGGACCCCGCCGACCCCGGACGGCTCCTGCTCGGCCCGCTGCACCGGCACGCGGCCGCCGGCTTCCACCTGGACGCCGTCTACACGGCCCTCTTCGTCCGCCCGGTGCAGGCCGGAGCGAGTCTCGTACGGTTCCTCGACCGCGAGGTCGTCGAGACCTATGTGCGCGGTGCCGGTGCGCTGCCCCGCTGGCTCGGCACCGCCGTGCGGCGGTCCCAGACCGGCAACGTCCAGACCTATGTGAGCGCGCTGCTCGCCGGCACCGTCGTCCTCGCGGTCGCCGTCGTCCTCGTCGCCACGGGAGCGTGAGCAGGCGTGATCGATATCAACGAGTCCGTGATGCAGTTCCTTCTGGCATTCGTCGTCGTCGGCCCGCTCCTCGGCGCCGCCGCGGCTCTCCTGCCCGCCCCGCCCGGGCTGAAGGGGACGTCACCCGAGCAGGCCGTGCTGCGGCACGGCGTCACCGCCACCGGTGCCGTCCTCATCGCGGCGATCGTCCTCGCGCTCGGCTTCGACCACGACCAGCCGTCGAAGATGCAGGCCAGCACCGACATCAGCTGGATCCCCGCACTCGACGTGCGCATCCACCTCGGCATCGACGGCATCTCCCTCCCCCTTCTGGTCCTGACCGCGCTGCTGACCTTCCTCTGCGCGCTCTACTCGTACTTCAAGATGCCCGCGGGTCCGACCCCGAAGGCCTTCGTCGCCCTGCTGCTCGTCCTCGAGTCCGGCACGCTGGCGACCTTCGCCGTCCTCGACCTGCTGCTGTTCTTCCTCGCCTTCGAGATGGTCCTCATCCCGATGTACTTCCTCATCGCCCGCTGGGGCGGCGAGGGCCGGAGCCAGGCCGCGTGGCGCTTCATCCTCTACACGCTGCTCGGATCCGTGGTCATGCTGCTCGGCCTGCTCCTGATCGGGCTGGAGGCGGGCACGTTCGACATGATGGCACTCGCCACTGACAACGGCCGGTCGCTGACCACAACAGTGCAGGTCATCGCCGTACTGGCGATCGGGATCGGGCTGGCGGTCAAGACGCCGATGTGGCCGCTGCACAGCTGGCTGCCCGACGCCCACACCGCGGCCCCGACCGTCGGTTCCGTGCTGCTGGCCGGCGTCCTGCTGAAGATGGGTACCTACGGATTCGTCCGGATCCTGCTCCCCGTCGCACCGGACGGCTTCCGCACCTTCGCCCCCTACCTCGCCGCCCTGGCCGTCGTCGGCATCATCTACGGATCCCTCGCCTGCCTGGCCCTCGCCAAGCAGGGCGCGAAGGGCGACCTGAAGCGCCTCATCGCCTACTCCTCCGTCGGCCACATGGGCTTCGTCCTGCTCGGCATCGCCACGATGACCCCGACCGGCGTGAACGGCGCCCTGTTCGCCAACATCGCCCACGGCCTCATCACCGGCCTGCTCTTCTTCCTGGTCGGCGCCCTGAAGGACCGCACCGGCACCACCGACCTGGACACCCTCGCCGAGGAGACCGGCGCCGCCCTGTACGGCAAGGCTCCCCGCCTCGGCGGCCTCCTCGCCTTCGCCGCCGTCGCCTCGCTCGGCCTGCCGGGCCTGGCCGGCTTCTGGGGCGAGATGCTCGCCCTGTTCGGCGCGTTCCGGCCCGCCGAAGGCCTCAACCGCGCGGCCTTCCTCACCTTCATGGCGATCGGCGCGTTCGGGACGCTGCTGACGGCCGCGTACCTGCTGATCGTGGTCCGCCGCGTCTGCATGGGCGCCCTGCCGCAGGACGCCCCGAGGCTCACCGACGTCCGCTCGTACGAGTTCGCGGCCTGGACCCCGCTCGTCGTCCTCACCGTCGTCGCGGGCCTGTGGCCCAAGGCCCTGCTCGGCCTGAGCGACCCGGCCGTCCAGCAGCTCCTCGCAGGAGGCACCCGATGAGCTCCCCGGCCCAGCCCCTGGCCGCCTCCCTCGTCCAGTCCGTCGACTGGCTCGCGATCGCGCCCCCCACCATCGCGGCCGTCGTCGCACTCGCCGTGCTGGTCGCCGACCTGTTCGTCGCGGAGCACCGCAAGGCGCTCCTCGGCTGGACGTCGGTGGCCGGGCTGGCCGCCGCCACACTCATGCTGCTGCCCCTCCTGGACGGCGACCGCAGCACCTTCTGCCTGACCGGCGACGCCGCCGTGTGCAGCTACACGGCCGACCGCTTCACCCTGGTCATCCAGTTCCTCGTCCTGGGCGGCGCGCTCCTCGCCGCCCTGCTGTCGGTCACCGCCCTGAAGGACGCCCGCAAGACGCTGCCCGAGGGGGAGTACTGGTTCCTGCTGCTGTCCTCCGCGGCCGGCGCCGCCCTCCTGCCCGCCTCCCGGGACCTCGCCACGCTGATCGTCGCCCTGGAGGTCGCGTCCCTGCCGGCCTTCGCGCTGGTCGGCCTGAAGTACGGCGACCGGAAGTCCTCCGAGGCGGCCCTGAAGTTCTTCCTGTCCTCGGTCACCGCCACCGCGGTCAGCCTCCTCGGCATCAGCTTCCTGTACGCCTCCACCGGCACCCTGTACCTGACCCAGGTGGCCGACCGCATCCAGGACGTCGACGGCCAGCTCCACACGCTCGCGGACACCGGCGTCGTCCTCACCCTGGTCGGCTTCGCCTTCAAGACCGCCGCCGTGCCCTTCCACTTCTGGGTCCCCGACACCTACGTGGGCGCGCCCCTGCCGATCGCCGCCTATCTGTCGGTCATCGGCAAGGCGGTCGGCTTCAGCGGCCTGATCCTCGTCACGGTCGTGGCCCTCCCGTCGTACGCCGACGTCTGGGGCCCGGCCCTGGCCGCCCTGGCCGCGCTCACCATGACCATCGGCAACGTCGGAGCCCTCCGCCAGCAGGCCACGCGCGCGTACAGCGCGGTACGCCTGCTCGCCTGGTCGTCCGTCGGCCAGGCCGGCTACCTGCTGGTGCCGATCGCGGCCGCCGCGTACTCCGGGGACGCCGAGAGGTCGATCGGCTCCACCGTCGCCTACGCCCTGATGTACGGCGCCGTGAACCTCGGGGCCTTCGCCGTGGCCGCTCTCGTCGGCCGGACGAAGCTCCTCAATCGCATCGCCGACTACCGCGGCCTGTACGCGTCGAACCCCCTGTCCGCGCTCCTCCTGGCGTTCTTCCTGCTCTGCCTCGCCGGGCTGCCGCCGGGCATCATCGGCCTCTTCGCCAAGGTCACCGTCTTCTCGGCGGCCGTCGACGCCGGCCTCGGCTGGCTGGCCGTGATCATGGCCGTGAACGTCGTCATCGCGCTGTTCTACTACCTCCAGTGGACGGCCCTGCTCTTCCGCGCCGCACCCGAGGGCGAGGCCGCGACCCACCGGGTCCCCGCGCCCGTCACCGCCGCGCTCGCCGTCACCGGCGTCCTCGGCGTCGCCCTGTCCGGTGCACCCCAGCTGGTGCTGCGCTTCACCGACACCGGACTCTTCTGACCCAGCCGACCGAGCGGAGCGGACCGACCACTCACGGAAACGACGCCACACGGCTTTCACCACGCGCGCGCAGGGCACTCGGCCCCACGCGCGCGTGCCGCTTCCCGGCGCCGTCACCCGTACGGTCAAGGGCCGGCCCCGCGCGCACAAGGGAACTAGTGCTCCCCGCCTGGCGTTGACCAGTACGGGAGGGTCCACTGGACGTGGCACCACGGCACCAGTGGCACCGCAGAACAGCAAGCGAGGGTCCCCCTGCCGCACCACTTGGAGGGCGTACCGTGCACCGCCGGCACAACGGGCTCAGGACAGCAGTCCTCCTCGGAGGACTGTCCGCACTCATCATCGTCATCGGCAGCTTCTTCGGCCGCATGGGGCTCGTGATCGCCGTCCTGGTAGCGCTGGCCACCAACGCGTACGCGTACTGGAACAGCGACAAGCTGGCCCTCCGCGCGATGCGCGCCCGCCCGGTGAGCGAGTTCGAGGCCCCGGGGCTCTACCGCATGGTGCGCGAACTCTCCACGCAGGCCCGCCAGCCCATGCCGCGCCTGTACATCTCCCCGACGGAGGCGCCGAACGCCTTCGCCACGGGCCGCAACCCGCGCAACGCAGCCGTGTGCTGCACCGACGGCATCCTGCGCCTGCTGGACGAGCGCGAGCTGCGCGGCGTCATCGGCCACGAGCTCAGCCACGTCTACAACCGCGACATCCTCATCTCGTCGGTCGCCGGCGCCCTCGCCTCCGTGATCATGTTCCTGGTCAACTTCGCCTGGCTGATCCCGATCGGACGCTCCGACGACGACGACGGCCCCGGCCTGCTCGGCATGCTGCTGATCATGATCCTGGGCCCGCTCGCCGCGTCCCTCATCCAACTGGCCATCAGCCGCTCCCGCGAGTACCAGGCGGACGCTTCCGGCGCCCAGCTCACCGGCGACCCCCTCGCCCTGGCCAGCGCCCTGCGCAAGCTCGAACACGGCACGAAGCAGCTCCCGCTGCCGCCCGAGCCGCGCATCGAGACGGCCAGCCACATGATGATCGCGAACCCGTTCCGCCCCGGCCAGGGCCTGTCGAAGATGTTCTCCACACACCCGCCGATGGCGGAACGCATCGCCCGGCTCGAGAAGATGGCAGGTGGGAATCAGTGAAGACCATCCTGAACGTCATATGGCTCGTCTTCAGCGGCTTCTGGCTGTTCCTCGCCTACATGCTGGCGGGCCTGCTCCTGTGCATCACCATCATCGGCATCCCGTTCGGCGTCGCGGCCTTCCGCATCGGCGTCTACGCCCTGTGGCCCTTCGGGTACACCACGGTCGAACGACGCGACGCGGGCGCGCCGTCCTGCGTCGGCAACGTCCTGTGGCTGGTCCTCGCGGGCTGGTGGCTCGCCCTCGGCCACATCGCCACCGGGATCGCCCTGTGCGTCACGATCATCGGCATCCCGCTGGGCATCGCCAACTTCAAGCTCATCCCCGTCTCGCTGCTCCCGCTGGGCCGCGACATCGTGCGCACGGACGAGCCGTTCGTGGTGCGCTGACGGCGCGAGCCCGACCCGGATCCCCGGCCCGGAACGGGCCCTGACCCACCCGGTTCTCCACAGGCCACGAGTTATCCACAGGCCCACCCGGCGGTCGGCGGCGGCCCGCATGATGAACCCATGACCACGAACGAGCAAACGCAGCGCAGCCCCGAGCCACGGCAGGCACGCACAACAGCGACCAGCCAGGCCGTACTTCCCTCCGCACGCAGGCAGACACGCTGCGAGCCCGGTTCACCAGGGAGCGGGGATCCACCCGCCACTCAGCGAGCTGGCCCTGCCACTCAGCGAGCAGCGCCCCCGGCACTCAGCGAGCAGGGCCCCGGCACTCAGCGAGCAGGGCCCCGCCACTCAGCGAGCGGTTAGCGGGGACACCGCCACTCAGCGAGCCGGAACTCCCGCCGACAGGGCATCCCGCACACCCCTACACCGCCCGACCGGCTCCCGGCCGCATCCTCCGCCGCACCCCATAAGCGACAACCCCCACCAGCAGCACCCCCGCACCCACCGCCACGGACACCCCCGGCAGCGAGAACGCCAGCACCCCGCACCCGACCAGCCCCACCACCGGCACCACGCGCGCCGCCGGTGCCCGATCCAGAGTCCAGGCCGAGGCGTTGGCCACCGCGTAGTACGCGAGCACACCGAAGGACGAGAACCCGATCGCGCCCCGGACGTCCACCGTGGCGGCCAGGACCGCGACCACCGCGCCCACGGCCAGCTCCGCCCGGTGCGGCACCTGAAAGCGGGGATGCACCGCCGCCAGCGTCCTCGGCAGATGCCGGTCCCGGGCCATGGCCAGCGTCGTGCGTGACACCCCCAGGATCAGCGCGAGCAGCGAGCCCGTCGCGGCCACGGCCGCCCCCACCCGCACCACCGGCACGAGCCAAGGCATCCCGGCCGCCTCCGCGGCGTCGGCCAGCGGTGCCGTCGCGTCCCCCAGCCTGCCCGACCCCAGAACCGAAAGGACAGCCACCGCCACACACACGTACACGACCAGCGCGATGCCCAGCGCCAGCGGGATGGCGCGCGGAATGGTGCGTGCCGGGTCGCGCACCTCCTCGCCGAGCGTGGCGATGCGGGCGTACCCGGCGAACGCGAAGAACAGCAGCCCCGCCGCCTGCAGCACACCGCCCGCACCGCCCGACGCCCCGATGTCCAGCCGGCCGGCATCGGCCTCGTCGGACACCAGACACACGACCACCACGAGAGCGAGGACCGCCAGGACCACGGCCACGATCACCCGCGTCAGCCAGGCGGACTTCTGGATGCCGCCGTAGTTCACCGCGGTCAGCGCCACGACGGCCGCGACCGCCACCGCGTGCGCCTGCTCCGGCCAGACGTAGGTGCCCACGGTGAGGGCCATCGCCGCACAGGAGGCCGTCTTCCCGACCACGAACGACCATCCCGCGAGATAGCCCCAGAAGTCCCCGAGCCGCTCCCGCCCGTACACGTACGTGCCGCCCGAGGCGGGATAACGGGCGGCGAGACGGGCCGAGGACATGGCGTTGCAGTACGCGACCACGGCAGCGACGGCGAGCCCGACGAGCAGCCCGGAGCCGGCCGCGTGCGCCGCCGGCGCGAGCGCGGCGAAGATCCCGGCCCCCACCATCGACCCGAGTCCGATGACGACGGCGTCCCCCACCCCGAGCGTGCGGCGCAGCCCGGAGCCCGAAGCGGCGGAGGAACCCGGGGTGCCGGAGGAACCCGAGATGGCGGAGGAGCCGGAGGCAGTCATGCGTCGCACCCTACTGATCAGCGCAACCGGGACACGCAGCCAGGACGTCCTCCTCACCAAGAGGGCGTGAACGGGTACGGCAAGGACGACGCACCCGGGAGACCCGACGTACGACGCACGGGCACGGCCCGCGGGGAGCGAGCTCACAGGGCCGCGACAGTGCGGGCACAGCCTGAAAGGGCAGGTTCACGGCATGACCGTCATCAGCTGGATCATCCTGGGACTGCTGGCCGGGGCGATCGCGAAGTTCCTGCTGCCGGGACGCGACCCGGGCGGCCTCATCGGCACCACCCTGATCGGCATCGCGGGCGCGTTCATCGGCGGCTGGATATCGGCCCGCTGGATGGACCACCCGATCACCAAGGACTTCTACGACGGCGCCACCTGGGCGGCGGCGATCGGCGGATCACTCGTCCTCCTGATCGCCTACCGCCTGCTGTTCGGCAACTCCCGCGACTGACCACGCCCACGGGCCACGCCCGCAGCGCAGGCAGCGAGAAGGGCGGGCACCGAACAGGAACCCGCCCCGAACCCAGCGTCCTACCGGCCTACCGGTAGTTCACGAACTGCATCGCGAAGTCGAAGTCCTTGCCCTTCAGCAGGGTGATGACGGCCTGCAGATCGTCACGGCTCTTGGAGCTGACCCGCAGCTCCTCGCCCTGCACCTGCGCCTTCACGCCCTTGGGGCCTTCGTCGCGGATGGTCTTGGCCACCTTCTTCGCGTTCTCCTGGGAGATGCCCTCCTTGATCGACGCGAAGATCTTGTACTCCTTGCCGGAGAGCTGGGGCTCACCCGCGTCCAGGGCCTTCAGCGAGATGCCGCGCTTGATCAGCTTGGACTGGAAGACGTCGAGGATGGCCTTGACCCGGTCCTCGGAGTTCGCCTCCATCAGGATCTTCTCGCCGGACCAGGCGATCGAGGCGCCCACGCCCTTGAAGTCGTAGCGCTGCGAGATCTCCTTGGCGGCCTGGTTCAGTGCGTTGTCGACCTCCTGCCGCTCGACCTTCGAGACGATGTCGAAACTGGAGTCGGCCATGTCCTGTGGCTCCTTGTATCGGGGTGCGTGACTGCGTACCGGCGTACGGGGCGGCCGCCGGGCCCGTTCAGGCCCCGGCCGCATCCGGACAAGCCTAGCCACCCCCCGCCCTCCGGGCGCCGATCAATCGGGTGGCGAAGCACCCCTCCACATCGGGTATCGTTTACGTCGTTGCCACGGAGTACCGCCGAAAAAAGCGGTTCGACGAGCAGCAACCCCGGCGGTGTGCCCGAGCGGCCAAAGGGAGCAGACTGTAAATCTGCCGGCTCAGCCTTCCCAGGTTCGAATCCTGGCGCCGCCACACTGGGGAAGACCCCCTCTCATCTGCGGAGACGCAGGCGAGAGGGGGTCTTTCGTTGTGCCCTCCCCTCGGAGGGAGCGGAGCCCGGAGTTCAGTGATGTGTTTCACCCGGCCGTCCACCCGCCCTCTCGCAGGCCCCGCCCCAGGCACCCGCGCGATCCGCCTACGGCGCCGGCGTGTACGTGACCGTCGTGTCCGGGCAGGCTTCCGCGAGGCGGGTGAGGGACTCGCGTTCCTCCGTGTCCGCGGTGAGGCCCCAGCGCAGCTTCACGGCCGTCCACTCCACCAGGTAGCGGCACGTCGCCTTCGTGTTGGGCGGCAGCCACTGCGCCGGGTCCTGGTCCGCCTTGCTGCGGTGCGCGGCGGCGGACACGGCCACCAGGCTGCGCGGGTCGCCCAGGTCGTTGGCGAACGCCTCGCGGCGGGCGGCCGTCCACTGGGAGGCGCCCGAGTCCCACGCCTCGGGCAGCGGCACCAGGTGGTCGACGTCCATGGCCGCGGCCGAGGCCACCTGGCGGGCGTCGTAGTAGGACGACCAGGTGCCGCCCCGCAGCGTGCAGCCCGGGCCGGTGGCCGGGGGATCGATCGCCTCGGCGATCAGCACCTCGGCGCGGGTGTCGCAGTCGTCGTCGGGGTTCGCGCCGGCGTTCCAGTGAGGGAACTTGGCCCGCTCGTACCCGTCGCGGGACTCGGCCGCCTGCGGCAGGGCGGCGACGGCTTGGTCCAGCGGCAGGGATCTCGCGGCGGCGTGGGCGGGGCAGGACAGGGCGAAGGTGCAGGCGGTGCCCGTCAGGGCGGCAGCACAGGCGCGTGCCAGGGAAGCGATCACGCCCAGCAGGATGAGCGCCCCGTCGTCCAGCAGGGCGGTCGGACGCGCGCGGGGATCACTCGGCGGCCGTATGCAGAAACGATGCCGCGCCGCCTCGGCGTCAGCCGGGAGTTGACGACGGTCGTCCCGCGGCACGCTGTCGGCGGGCTCTGACCACGACTTCTGCGACCGGCCGGGCAACTCCCCGGCACCATCGGCCGATTGTCGGCTTGATGCACGGTACTAAGGCTGGTCCGGCCAAGTGATCTTTCGGCGGGCCGTGCGGCGCGGCTTCTCGGGGCGGGTGGCCACCGCTTGACTGAGGCGGGTCACGCGGCGCGGCGGTCCCTGCCGGCGCGGCCCCCCTTCGCGGTTCTGAGGAGCAGTACATGGCGCAGATCACCGGCCACGCCCCGGTCGGCTCGTTCCCTCGTCTGGGCTGGGTCGACGACCTGCTGAACCCCGCCCTGCGGTCGGCCGTGGCCGCGCTGCCGGCCGCCGAGAGCCGGGTGGCGCGCTACCACCGCGGCTGGTGCGAGGCCGACGGCACACCGGTGGAGGCCGCCGCACGTACGGGCAAGACCGTCCGCCCGGCGCTGTCCCTGCTGTCCGCCGCGGCGGTCGGCGGCAGCCCGGACCTCGCCGTACCGGGCGCGGTGGCCGTGGAGTTGGTGCACGACTTCACGCTGCTGCACGACGACGTCATCGACGGGGACGCCCTGCGCCGCCACCGGCCGGCCGCCTGGTCGGTGTTCGGCACCCCCGCGGCGGTGCTGACCGGCGACGCCCTGCTCGTGTCGGCGCTGCGAGCGCTCGCGGACGTTCCCCCGCAGCGGGCGGCCGAGGCGGTGCAGGAACTGGTCACGACCCTGCTGGAACTGGTCGAGGGGCAGAGCCGCGACGTGGCGTTCGAGAAGGCGCCCGAGGTGTCGGTGGCCCAGTACCTCGCCATGGCGGAGGGCAAGACCGGTTCGCTGATCGGCTGTTCGTGCGCCCTGGGCGGCATCCTGGCCGGGGCGGACTCCGAACGGGTGCGGGGGCTGAGGGAGTTCGGGCGCCGCCTGGGCGTGGCCTTCCAGTGCGCCGACGACGTCCTGGGCATCTGGGGCCGTACCGCGCGCAGCGGCAAGCCGGTCGGGTCCGACCTGGCGGCACGGAAGAAGTCGCTGCCCGTCGTGGCGGCCCTGGCCGGTGAGGGCGCGGCGGCCGAGCGGCTGCGCGCGCTGTACGCCGCCGCGCATCCCCTCGACGAGCGGGACGTCGCCCTGGCACGCTCCCTGGTGGAGGAGGCCGGAGGCCGCGAGGCCGCCGAGCAGGAGGCCCGCCGCCAGGTGTCGGCCGCGCTGCGGGCGCTGTCCTGGGCCCGGCCGACCCCCGACACCTACCGTCAACTCCAGGACATCGCCTGGGCGATGACGCACCGCGAGGCCTGATCGCCACATGCCGTGAGGCGGGCGCCCGAACGGACGGGGACAAAAGCCGTGACTTCGGTGCAAGTGGGCCGTTGTCTGTGCGGCGGCCCACGGCCGCCGTGCCCCACAGCAGCCGCGCCGCGCCCCTGGCCGAAGCCCCGACCCGCCTCCTGGCCCAAGCCCCGACCCGCCGCCGCAGCCGCGCCGGGCGGCGCCGTCCGGCGCTCCGGCCGCTGCGAGCGGAGCCGAACGTGACGAAACTCAGTGGAGTCGTGCAGCAGACCGAGACCAGCCCAGCGCTGCCGGGGGACCTTCCCGCCGTGGCCGCCTACGGACTGCGGGTGGTCCGCGGCCGCCACACGGTCCTGCAGGACGTCAGCTTCACCGTTCCCCGCGGCTGCATCGTCGGCCTGCTCGGGCCGAGCGGCTGCGGCAAGACGACGCTGCTGCGGTCCGTGGTCGGCGTGCAGCAGACCACCGCCGGCCACGTCCAGGTCCTCGGCTACGCGGCCGGCGCACCGCAGTTGCGCACCCGCGTCGGCTACGTCACCCAGGCCCCGTCGGTCTACGCGGACCTGACCGTCCTGGAGAACCTGCGCTACTTCGCCGCCGCCCTCGGCATGCGCGGCTGGCGCCGGGAGGACGCCGTGGTGCGCGTGGTGAAGGAGGTCGACCTGGCCTCGTACGCGGACAAGCTGGTCGCCCGGCTGTCGGGCGGCCAGTACTCGCGGGTCTCCCTGGCCGTGGCGCTGCTGAACAAGCCGGACCTGCTCGTGATGGACGAACCGACCGTCGGCCTCGACCCCATGGTGCGCCGGGAGTTGTGGCTGGTGTTCCAGCGGCTGGCCGAGGAGGGCACCACCCTGCTGGTCTCCAGTCACGTCATGGACGAGGCCGACCGCTGTGACCGGCTGCTGCTGATGCGGGCGGGGCGGCTGCTGGCCGGGGCCGACCGGGAGACGCTCCTGGAGCACACCGGCTGCGACGACGTGGAAGAGGCGTTCATGCACCTCGTGCAGGCCGCGACCGAGGCCGAGGAACGCGCCCGGCGGCGGGCGGCGGCGCAGAGCCTGCTGCCCACGCTGCCCGGCCTGCTCGACCAGGGCGGCGCCCCCGAGGCGGAACGGGCCTACTTCGCCACGGACCCGGCCCGGTGAGCGGCCTCGGACTGGCCGAACGGCTGCCGTTCTCGCCCACCATCACCGGCGCGACCGCGGTCCGGGTGCTCCAGCAGATCTCCCGAGACAAGGGCAGCACGGCGCTGCTGCTGGGCATCCCGTGCATGCTCATGGTGCTGCTGAAGCTGATGTTCCACGACTCGGAGGCCACGTTCGAACGAGTCGGGCCGCAGGTCTTCGGCATCTTCCCGGTCATCGTGATGTACCTGGTGGCGTCCGTGTCGACACTGCGGGAGCGCACCACCGGCACCGCCGAGAGACTGCTGACGATGCCCGTGCGACGGCTGGACATCGTGCTCGGCTACAGCCTCGCCTTCGCCTTTCTGGCGCTCCTCCAGGCCGTCCTGTCCACGCTGCTGTCCATCGGCCCGCTCGGCCTGGACATCAAGGGCCCCGCGTATCTGCTGATGGTCATCGCCATGCTCGGCGCACTGCTCGGGCTGGCGCTGGGGCTCCTGGTCAGTGCCTTCGCGCGCAACGAGTTCCAGGCGGTGCAGTTCCTGCCCGCCGGGGTGCTGCCGCAGTTCCTGGTCTGCGGCCTGTTCGTCCCGCGCGACGAGATGCACGGCGCCCTGTCGGCGGTGGCCAAGGCCATGCCGATGACGTACGCCGTGCAGGCAGCCGGCGAGGCCGCCACGCACACCGGGGTCACCGGGCTGTTCGTCCGCGACGCGCTGCTCATCCTGGGGTGCGTGGTCCTGGTCCTGGTGGCCAGCGCGACCACCCTGAAGCGCTGACCCGCCCGCTCTCCCCGCACCCGACGCGAACGACCGAGGGCCGCCCGTGGGGCGGCCCTCGGCACGGTCAGGTCCCGCTAGTCGCGCACGCCCCAGGAGAAGCCGCCCGAGACGGAGCCGTAGCGGGGGAACTCGAACGGACCGAAGTGCAGCGGCCGGTCGTGGCCGTGGCCGCCGCCCCCGAATCCGTCGGGGCCGGGGTTGCCGATGGCGGCGGCCGCCGGCTGCGCCGAAGCGGCGGCGGCCATCACCGTCCCGCCCGCGGTGAGAGCCAGTGCGGCGAGCGACACGACAGCGATGCGGCGAACCCGCAGCGACATGAGAAACCTCCACGAGGAAAAGAAGGGGAAGAGCAGGAAAGGGAAGAGAGAACGAGCGCGTCCCAGCCTAGTCACGAAAGTCACCCGTACCGGCGCGGGAAATGCCGCATTCCCTCGAAGGAACGGCTGGACACAACAGCGGAATTAAATATCGGTACGGTGGGCATCGCACTCCGCCGACTCCGGCGACTCCGGGCTGACTCCGACGGACGCAGAGAAAAGAAGAGAGAAAAGATGACCGGGATGCGCAGGGCCGCGCTCGCCCTGGGAGGCACTCTCCTCGCCTGGACCGGACCGCCCGTGGCGCCGCCACCGCCACACGTACCGCCGCCACCGCCGCACTACGAGGCACCCGCGTGGCCCCCGCCCGCACCCGCACCCGCGCCCGGACCCGGCCCCGGACCCGGACCCGACAGGGCACCGCGGGACGGCACGGCGTACGCCCTTCCGGAGCGGTCCCGCGACAGCGCGGCGGCCGAGGTCGTCGCCGCCGTCAACCGGCACCGGGTCCAGGCCGGCTGCCGTCCCGTGCGGCTGCTGGCCTCCCTCAACCGGGCCGCTCAGGGGCACAGCGCCGACATGGCCCGCCGGCAGCGCCTCACCCACACCGGGGACGACGGCAGCGGCCCGGCCGCCCGGATGCGGGCGGCCGGCTTCGACCCCGGCCACACCGCCGAGAACATCGCCGCGGGTCCCCGCACGCCCGAGGCCGCCGTCCGCACCTGGATCGACAGCCCCGGGCACCGGGCCATCATCCTGACCTGCCGGTACACCCACGCGGGGGTCGGCGTCGCGCCCGGCCACGGGGGACCCTGGTGGACGCTGGACCTGGCCACGGGCCGCTGAGCGGGCCTCAGGCGAGATCGTCGTCCCACCACCACGCGACGTCCGGAGCACCCTCCAGCGGACCCGGGCGGGTGTCCGACGGATCCTGCGCCCAGGTCAGCGCGGTGTCCTCCATGGCGTCGGGCCACCGTCCGAGGCTGAGGTAGCGGGGTACGCGCAGGCCCCACTCGTTGTTGCCGCGGATGCCGTGGCGCAGCCCCCGCAAGTAGGCCGCGAGCTCCGGGCCGGCCGTCGGGCGGACCCGGTCGTGCAACCGCAGGAACCGCAGCAGGACGCGGTCCCGCAACCCGTTCGCCGCCTCGACCGCCTGCTGCAGCGTCAGGTCCCGCTCGTGCATCAGGACGGTGTAGATGTTCTGGTCGGCCTGGTCCCGGGCCCGCTCCTTGGGCAGTGAGTGCCGGTCGTTGTCGAGGGCCGCCACCAGGATGGCCATCTCCTTCAGCGCCCGTACCGCCGGCCGGTACAGGTCGCGGTCGGGCACCTCGGCTCCGTCGGCGATCTCCAGCATCGCGAAGGTCGGCTCGCCGCCCGCCGACAGCAGCCGCATCGTCAGGAAGTCGTTCAGGCCGGGCATCCGCCCCAGCGCCTGGTTGCCGACCTGCCAGGCCACGCCCGACAGCCAGGCGCGGTGCGCGTGCGCGAACCTGCCCACCTGGGCGGGCGTCCCGAGCGACCGGAAGAGCCGCACGATGTCCCGCAGCGCCCCGATGTACCGGTCCGTGCCGGCCGCCGTGTCGTTCTCGCACGCCCGCTGCACCTGGCAGGCCAGCGCGTTGAACTGCGCCGGGCGCGTGCTGAGCGGGCCCCGGTCGCAGCGCGCGTCGTCGAAGCCGAAGCCCCAGTACACCCACAGGGCCGTAGCGAGCAGCCGGTCGTCGTCGGCGTCCGGGACGAACCGGGCGTAGAAGTCGGTGCTGTGCGTCGCGACGACCCAGGCCAGTTCCTCCTCGGAAGCGCACATGCCGCTGCGTGCGATCCACTCCTCGGCGCGTTTCTCGATCTGCCGGGCGCGCGGATGGACGGCCGATTCCAGCGGGCAGAAAAGAGGCGGCAGTTCCACCTCGGACACACGAGATCCCATGGGGAGGATCATCTGGGACCTGCGGGTGCGAGGCGACACGAACACCCGGTCACCGGAAAAGACACACAGGCGGCCCAGCTGATAAGCGGAGAGAAAAAGGGAGAAAAGCAGAAAGGCAAGGAGTCGGATACTCCCTGCCACTCTCAAGATATAGCGCACGGGGGGACTTGCGGCAAGGCCCCCGGCAGGGCGCAGAATCCTCCGCCTGAGCCCGGAAAGGGCGTAGGAACAGGGGGCTGTCGTGTTCGATGTGATCATCGTCGGTGGCGGGCCGACCGGCATGATGCTCGCCGGCGAGCTGCGGCTGCACGGCGTGGACGTGGTCGTGCTGGAGAGGCTGGCGGAGCCGACCGGGCAGACGCGCGCGCTCGGCCTGCACGTGCGCAGCATCGAGGTGCTGGACCAGCGAGGCCTGCTGGAGCGGTTCCTGTCGCTCGGCACCGGGCACGAGACCGGGGGGTTCTTCGCCGGCATCACGGCGCCCCGGCCCGCCCGGCTGGACACCGCGCACGCGTACGTCCTCGGCATCCCGCAGCCCGTCACCGAGCGCCTGCTGGCCGAGCACGCCGCCGAGGCCGGTGCCGGGATCCGGCGCGGCCACGAACTGGCCGGGCTGAGCCAGGACGACGACGGTGTGACGGCCGAGCTGTCCGACGGCACCCGGCTGCGCTCGCGCTACCTCGTCGGCTGCGACGGCGGCCGCAGCACGGTGCGCGGGCTGCTCGGCGTCGGCTTCCCCGGCGAGCCGAGCAGGGCCGAGACGCTCCTGGGCGAGATGGAACTGACCGCTTCACAGGAGGAGTTGGCGGCCGTGACGGCCGAGGTCCGCCGGACGCACTTCCGGTTCGGCGCCATGCCCACCGGGAACGGGCTGTACCGCGTCATCGTGCCGGCCGAGGGTGTGGCCGGGGACCGCACGATCCCGCCGACCCTGGAGGAGTTCAGGCGGCGGCTGCGAACGTGCGCGGGCACCGACTTCGGGATCCACTCACCGCGCTGGCTCTCCCGTTTCGGTGACGCCACCCGGCTGGCCGAGCGCTACCGCACCGGCCGGGTCCTGCTGGCCGGCGACGCGGCGCACATCCATCCGCCGACCGGCGGGCAAGGGCTCAACCTCGGTCTCCAGGACGCCTTCAACCTCGGCTGGAAACTGGCCGCGGAGGTGCGCGGCTGGGCACCGGAGGGCCTGCTGGACACCTACCACGCCGAACGCCACCCGGTGGCCGCCGCCGTGCTGGACAACACCCGCGCGCAGATGCACCTGCTGACACCCGAGCCGGGGCCGCGGGCCGTACGGGGGCTGCTGGCGGAGCTGATGCGGTTCGAGGAGGTGAACCGGTACCTCACCGAGAAGGTCACCGCCGTCTCGGTCCGCTACGACCTCGGCGAGGGCCACCCACTGCTCGGCCGCCGGCTCCGGGACGTGCGGCTGCGGCAGGGGCGCCTCTACGAGCGGATGCGCGAGGGCCGCGGTCTGCTGCTCGACCACACTGGCGGACGGCTGTCGGTGACGGGCTGGGAGGACCGCGTCGACCACGTCGTGAACACCGGCGGGGAACCGGACGTCCCCGCGGTCCTGCTCCGCCCGGACGGCCACGTGGCGTGGGTGGGCGAGGACCAGCGGGACCTGCTGCCCGGGCTGTCCCGCTGGTTCGGTACGGCGACGGGCTGAGCGGCGACGGGGTGAGCGTGGCTGGGATGACCGCGCGGGCCGCTCGACCCTGCCGGAGCGACCACGCGGTCACAATCAAGCGAAGCCAATCGATGGAGCAGGCAGCTGGATTGAGGGCTGGGGACAGGCCAGGCCAGGGGAGAGGCGTACCGGCGCCGCCCGCGCGGCACACTGACCCCATGTCCTCCCGTCGCAGAACGTGCCCCGAGTGCCGCCGCGAGATCGCCGTCGTCGCCGGGCGGTACGCGCGCCACGACCCGCCCGGCGCCCGCGAGCACGGCGAACTCACCTCGTGCCCGGGCTCCCGCCGCCACGCCCTGCCCGGCCCCGAGCAGCCGTCCCTGGACGGCTACACGGTTCCGGACTTCCCGGGCCAACTACCGTTGTTCTAGCCGGACCTGCCGAGCGAGCCGGCGGGTCCTTGGCCTGTTCCGGGCGGGCCGGCCGGAGCGGCCGCCTCAGTTGCCGGCGACCGACTTCACGGCGACCGACACCGGCGCCGAGCCGCTGATCAGCTCCAGCGTGAGCCCGGCCGTCGCCGGGGTGTCCACCAGCTCGGCCAGGACGGCGGCCACGTCGTCACGCGGGATCGGCCCGCGGCCCGTGTGCGCCTCCAGGCGGACGAGGCCGGTGCCGGCGTCGTCGGTGAGCTGACCGGGGCGCAGGACCGTCCAGTCCAGGGCGTCCAGACTCCGCACGTACGCGTCGGCCTCGCCCTTGGCGCGCAGATACACGTCGAAGATCTCGTCGCCCCGGTGTTCCGGGTCGGCGCCCATCGACGACACGATCACGAACCGCCGCACACCCGCCTGGACGGCCGCGTCCGCGAAGAGGACCGCCGCGGCCTTGTCGACGGTGTCCTTGCGGGCCGCCCCGCTGCCCGGGCCCGCGCCCGCCGCGAAGACCGCCGCGTCCGCGCCCCGCAGCCGCTCGGCGACCTCGTCCACGGACGCCGACTCCAGGTCGAGCACGACCGGTTCGGCACCGGCCTGCCGCAGGTCGTCGGCCTGCTCGGCCTTGCGGATGAGCCCCGCCACCTCGTCCCCGCGCCCGGCGAGCAACCGCTCCAGCCGCAACGCGATCTGACCATGACCACCAGCGATGACAATGCGCATGCCTTCGACCGTACGCCCGCACGGCCCCGCCCGCCGCACGACCCGTGCCACGTCTGGGAAGTCCCGCCCGCCGCACGACCCGTGCCACCGACGCCCCTCCGCCGGCCCGCTGCCTGCCCGTCCTAGGACACCTGCCCCCGCCCCTGACGCGGCAGTCCCAGTTCCACCGCGGCAGTCGAACTGCAGTACTCCCGCACCGCGCTGGTCCGCGCCACCACGCGCCCCCGGTGCACGACCACCCGGCTGTACGCCAGCGAGAGCGCCCCCGCCAGCCGGTCCCCGCGCACCGCGAGCAACTCGGCCGGGAAACCCGCCTCCACCCGCACCTCGGGCAGCCCCAGCACCGCCCGCGCCGACGAACTCACCGCGTCGTACGCCTCCTCGGGCGACAACCCGTGACGCGAGGCCAGCAGGAAGGCGGCCTCCAGCGGATCGCCACGCCCCACCGGATTGGACACGTCCCGCAGCGCCCCGCTCCCGGCGGCCACCCGCACCCCGGCCGCGCGCAGCAGCCGTACCGGCGCCGTGCCCCGCTGTTCGACCCCGCAGCAGCCGCCCTGTGGCAGGCAGACCACCGCCACCCCGGCCGCGGCGAGTCGGTCCGCCGTCCGCGAGGCCACCTCGGAGGGCAGCCGGCCGAGGTCGCCGCACGGGCTGAGCGTCACCCCGGGGCGCAGCCCGCCCGCCATCGCCGCGAGCCGGGCCAGCCGTGCCGGGTCCCCGGCGTCCGTGTGCAGGTCGACGGGGCAGCCGTGCTCGGAGGCCACCTCCAGGACCGCCTCCACGTACCCCGCCGGATCCGGGTCGAGGTCGGGCCGGCCGCCCACCACCGAGGCGCCCATCTTCACCGCGTCCCGCAGCATCGCCAGCCCGTCGGCCCCGGCCACCCCGGTCAGCACCCGCGGCATCGCCACGGTCGTCAGCTCCGCCAGCCCCCGCAGCGCCCGCCGCGCCTGCAGCACCGCCCCCAGCGCACCCAGCCCCTGGACGTCCCCCACGCGCACGTGCGCCCGCAGCGCCGTCGTCCCGTGCCCGAGCTGGAGCAGCGCGGCCTCGGTCGCCCGGCGCTGGACGTCCTGGGGCTCGTGGGAGGCAGGGCCCTCGCGGTCGGCCGACAGGGCGGTGTCGGCGTGCGCGTGCGGCTCGGCAGGGGCCGGCAGCAGCAGATAGCCCCGCAGATCGATCCGGGCGCCGCACGCGTGCGTGCCGCCCAGACTGCCGGCCGTGCCGACCGCCTCGATACGCCCGCCGTCCAGCCGCACGTCCACGGTCCTGCCGTCGGTGAGCCGCGCTCCGCACAGCAGCAACGACGACGTCTCTCCGGGGCCCGGCGAGGACGACGGGGGACGTGGCGGCTGTGGCTGGCTGTCGGGCATCGCGCTCCAGGGGCTCGGGCTGTGCACGCGAGGACGCATGATCACTCAGAGTGAGACGAGCCTAGGGCGGCCCCCCGCCCGTCGCGGGGAGGAGCGCAATAGTCGTACTGGTGTGGTCCCCGGCGCGGTCCCGGCGTGGTCGGGTGCGCGGAACGGCGGGAACACGGGGGCGGGCGGCCCGGGCGGGTGCCCCGAAACGGATTTGGGCGAACGGCGGGCGAGCGTGTAATGTCTTCATCGCTCGCCCCAATAGCTCAGTCGGCAGAGCGTCTCCATGGTAAGGAGAAGGTCAACGGTTCGATTCCGTTTTGGGGCTCTGGTGTGACTGGTTCCGTCGCGAGGCGGGGCCGGACCACATCAAAGCGGTGTAGCTCAGTCGGTAGAGCAAGCGGCTCATAATCGCTGTGTCACCGGTTCAAGTCCGGTCACCGCTACTCTCAGTAGCCGATTGCGGGGTCGGTCCTTCGATCGGCTACTCTTCTTGCGTTAATACAGTCCATCCGTTCGTCTTAGGAGCACTCACGTGGCTGCCACCGACGTCCGCCCGAAGATCACGCTGGCCTGCGTGGAGTGCAAGGAGCGGAACTACATCACCAAGAAGAACCGGCGTAACAACCCGGATCGCCTGGAGATGAAGAAGCACTGCCCGCGTTGCAACGCGCACACCGCGCACCGCGAAACGCGATAAATCAGGCTCGTACACGAGGCCGCTCCCGAGAGATCGGGGGCGGCCTCGCGTCGTTGAGTGACCCATACCGGTCAGTAGAGCTACCAGGAGGTGCCGAGCCATGGCGCTCGACCAGTCCTTCGTGGGGCGGACGTACCCGCCCACCGCGCCCTACGAGGTGGGCCGCGAGAAGATCCGTGAGTTCGCCGAGGCGGTCGGGGACGCCCACCCGGCGTACACGGACGCGGAGGCCGCCAAGGCGCTCGGCCACCCCGACGTGATCGCCCCGCCGACCTTCGTGTTCTCGATCACCTTCAAGGCCGCCGGCGAGGTCGTCCAGGACCCCCAGCTCGGCCTGGACTACAGCCGCGTGGTGCACGGCGACCAGAAGTTCGCCTACCGCCGCCCGGTCCGGGCCGGTGACCGGCTCACCGTCACCTCGACCATCGAGTCGATCAAGTCCCTCGCGGGCAACGACATCCTGGACATCCGCGGCGAGGTCCACGACGAGGCCGGCGAGCACGTCGTGACCGCCTGGACCAAGCTCGTGGCCCGCGCGGCCGAGGAGGCGTGAGCGATCCCATGACGGCGAAGATCTCCTGGTCCGACGTCGAGGTCGGCACCGAACTGCCGGGGCGGACGTTCCCCGTGACCCGCGCCACCCTCGTGCAGTACGCGGGTGCCTCCGGCGACTTCAACCCGATCCACTGGAACGAGAAGTTCGCCAAGGAGGTCGGTCTGCCGGACGTCATCGCCCACGGCATGTTCACGATGGCCGAGGCGATCCGCGTGGTGACCGACTGGGCCGGCGACCCGGGTGCCGTCGTCGAGTACGGCGTCCGCTTCACCAAGCCCGTCGTCGTCCCGAACGACGACCTGGGTGCCGTGATCGAGGTCGGCGGCAAGGTCGCGGCCAAGCTCGACGACAACACCGTCCGCGTGGACCTGACGGCGACCTGCGCCGGACAGAAGGTGCTGGGCATGTCGCGGGCGGTCGTCCGGCTGGCCTGAGCCGGCGAGAGGGACGAGGTCAGGGGCGCCCTTCCGCCGGAGGGCGCCCCTCGCTCGCGAGATCCGGCGGTACCCGCTTGACGTAGTTAGTGATTGAGTACTAACTTAGCTGCATGCCCAGGATGAGTGCGGAGGAGCGACGCGAGAGCGTCATCCGGGCCGCGACGACCGAATTCGCCCGCGGTGGCTACCACGGCACGTCGACCGAGGCGATCGCCCGGCGCGTCGGGGTCTCGCAGCCCTACCTGTTCCGGCTCTTCCCGGGCAAGAAGGCGATCTTCCTGGCCGCGGCCGAGCGCTGTGTGGAGGACACCATCCGCACCTTCGCGGAGGCCTCCGAAGGGCTCGAAGGCCAAGAGGCCCTGCACGCCATGGGCAACGCGTACACCAAGGTCATCGAGGAGCGGCCCGAGCGGCTCCTGATGCAGATGCAGATGTACGTCGCGGTGAAGGCCGCCGACGAGGAGGGCGACCACGAGTTCGGCGAGTCGGTGCGGGCCGGCTGGATGCGGCTGTGGGACACCGTCCATCTGCCGCTCGGGGCCGACCCCGCCGAGACGACCCAGTTCATGGCGTACGGGATGCTCATCAACTGCCTGGTCGCCATGGGATTCCCGCCCGAGCACCGCGTCTGGGAGGGCATGTACCCCTCGGCGCGCGCCAAGGGGCGGCTGCAGCACTGACCCGGGAAGCCGGTTGCGCTGCGCCGCTTCATGTCCGCGAAAGTTAGTAATCAATAACTAATCGATCATCGCAGAGCACAGCACACACTCCTGGGGGAGCGATGTCACAGCAGACCGCACGCCGCGGGGGAGCCGCCTGGGCCCTCGTCATCACCAGCGTCGCCGGATTCATGGCGGCCCTCGACAACCTCGTCGTCACCACCGCCCTGCCCTCCATCCGCGAGGACCTCGGCGGTGGCCTGCACGACCTGGAATGGACCGTGAGCGCCTACACGCTCACCTTCGCCGTCCTGCTGATGTTCGGCGCGGCCCTCGGTGACCGCTTCGGCCGCCGCCGGCTCTTCCTCGCCGGACTCGCCGTCTTCACCGGCGCCTCCGCCGCGGCGGCCATGGCGCCCGGCATCGACTCCCTCATCGCCGCCCGCGCGGTCCAGGGCGCCGGCGCGGCCGTGATGATGCCGCTGACCCTCACCCTGCTGACCGCGGCCGTGCCCGCCGCCAAGCGGGGCATGGCCTACGGCATCTGGGGCGCCGTCAACGGACTCGCCGTCGCCTCCGGGCCGCTGGTCGGCGGCACCCTCACCGAACACATCTCCTGGCAGTGGATCTTCTGGCTGAACGTCCCGCTCGGTCTGGCCCTGCTGCCGCTCGCCCGTCTCCGTCTCGCCGAGTCCCACGGCACCGGAGCCCCCCTCGACATCCCCGGCACCCTGCTCGCCAGCGGCGGCCTCTTCGGCATCGTCTACGGCCTGGTCCGCGGCCCCGTCGACGGCTGGACCGGCGGCCTGGTGCTCACGGGCCTGTTCGCGGGCGCGGCGCTGCTGGCCGGCTTCGTCCTCTACAGCACCCGCGCCAAGAACCCCATGCTCCCCATGCGGCTGTTCCGCTCCCGGGCGTTCTCCGGCATCAACGCGGCGAGCCTGCTGATGTTCCTCGGCATGTTCGGCTCGATCTTCCTGCTCAGCCAGTACATGCAGGGCGTCCTCGGCTACTCGCCCACCGAGGCGGGCCTGCGGATGCTGCCCTGGACCGGCATGCCGATGCTCGTCGCCCCCGTCGCCGGCATCCTGGCCGACCGGATCGGCGGCCGCCCGGTCGTCGCCGCGGGCCTCTTCCTCCAGGCCCTCGGCCTCGGCTACATGGCGGTCGTGGCCACGGCGGACGCCTCCTACGCCGCCCAGCTGCCCGCCCTGATCATCAGCGGGATCGGCATGGCCCTGTTCTTCGCCCCCGCCTCCCACCTGGTCATGTCCAGCGTCCTGCCCCGGGAGCAGGGCATCGCCTCCGGCGCGAACAACGCCCTGCGCGAGGTCGGCGGAGCGCTCGGCATCGCCGTCATGGCGTCGATCTTCTCCGCCCAGGGCGGCTACGAGACCGGCCGGACCTTCGTCGACGGCATGCGGCCCGCCCTGGTCACGGGCTCCGCGGTGGTCGCCCTGGCGGGTGTCGCGGCCCTGCTGATCCCGAGCCGCCGCCGCACCGGGCCGCAGGCCGCCCCGGCCGAACCGGCGCCGGTGCTGGAGACGGCCTCCCACTGACCCCCCGGCCTCAGGACCCCGACAAGGAGAAACGGCCATGCCCACCCTCCCCTGGACCGTCCCGAACACCCCGCCCCAGGGCACCGAGGTGCACGTCTTCGCCTCCCGCTTCGAGACCCGCACCCTGTGGGGAGCGCTGAAGTTCCTCGCCGGCACCCCCGCCGTCTGGCGGCAGGTCCGCCGCAGCCCCGGCGCCTACGGGGCCACCCTGAGGGCGAAGCCCTTCCGGCGGACCTTCTGGACCCTGTCGGCCTGGGAGTCGAAGGACGCGCTCCACGCCTTCGTCCGCGCGGGCGCCCACGGACCCGCCGCCCGGGGTCTCGCCCCGCAGATGCGGGACGCGTCCTTCACCACCTGGCAGGCGAGCAGCGACGACCTCCCGATCACCTGGACCGAGGCGCTGCGCCGCCTGCCCTGACCGTCACCACGCGCGCGTGCGGCCCACGTCCGTCCGACGGGGGCCGCACCCACGCGTGCGGGGGCCTCCGATGCCGTCTCGTACTCTTGAGCCCGTGCAGGAACTCCACGACGCCCCCCTCGCCCCGCTGACCACCTTCCGGCTGGGGGGACCCGCGACCCGGCTGGTCACCGCCACGACGGACGACGAGGTCGTCGCCGTCGTCCGGGAAGCCGACGAGACGGGGACGCCCCTGCTGCTCATCGGCGGCGGCTCGAACCTGGTCATCGGCGACAAGGGCTTCGACGGCACCGCCCTGGTCATCGCCACCGAGGGCTTCTCCCTCGACGGCACGAGCCTGGAGCTCGCCGCCGGCGAGGTCTGGACCGACGCGGTCGCCCGTACGGTCGAGGCGGGCCTGGCCGGCATCGAGTGCCTGGCCGGCATCCCCGGCTCGGCGGGCGCGACGCCCATCCAGAACGTCGGGGCGTACGGCCAGGAGGTCTCCTCCACGATCACCGAGGTCGTCGCCTACGACCGCCGCACCGGCGAGACGGTCACCCTCTCCAACGAGGACTGTGCCTTCTCCTACCGCCACAGCCGCTTCAAGTCCGACCCCGAGCGCTACGTGGTCCTGCGCGTCCGCTTCGCCCTGGAGGACGCCGACGGCCTCTCCGCGCCCCTGCGCTACGCCGAGACGGCCCGGGCGCTCGGAGTCGAGCCGGGCGACCGCGTCCCGCTCGCCTCGGCCCGTGAGACGGTGCTCAAGCTGCGGGCCGGCAAGGGCATGGTCCTGGACCCCGAGGACCACGACACGTGGTCGGCCGGGTCGTTCTTCACCAACCCGATCCTCACGGACCCGGACTTCGCCACGTTCCGGGCGCGGGTGCGCGACCGGCTCGGCGACGAGGTGGAGCCGCCGGCGTACCCGGCAGGCGAGGGCCGTACGAAGACGTCCGCGGCCTGGCTGATCGACAAGGCCGGCTTCACCAAGGGGTACGGGGACGGTCCGGCCCGGATCTCCACGAAGCACACGCTGGCGCTGACGAACCGCGGCAGCGCGACGACGGAGGACCTCCTCGCCCTGGCCCGCGAGGTCGTGGCCGGTGTCCACCAGGCCTTCGGCATCACCCTGGTCAACGAGCCGGTGACGGTCGGGGTCAGCCTGTAGCCACCGCGGCGTTGCTGCTGGTGCCGGGTGGGCCCGCAACCCGGCGGAGCGCACGCATGCCCGCGGCCAGGGCGGACCCGCACCCGCCGTCGTACGCCAGGGGACGTGCCGGGGGGTGTCCGCCCGCAGCGGTCGGCGCGTCGACGCACAGTCAGTCGGCACGCAACCCCATCGCGCCGTTCCGAGGACGGACACCCCCCCCGGCGCGGCGGCGACCCGCACTCGGCGTCGGGCGCTACGACACCAGCCACGCGTCCACCCCCGCCAGCAGTTCCTCCTTCACCCCCTCCGGGGCCGCCGACCCCCGGACCGACTGCCGGGCCAGTTCCGCGAGCTCCGCGTCCGTGAAGCCGTGATGGACCCGCGCGATCTCGTACTGCGCCGCCAGCCGGGAGCCGAACAGCAACGGGTCGTCCGCGCCCAGCGCCATCGGCACCCCCGCCTCGAACAGCGTCCGCAACGGCACGTCCTCCGGCTTCTCGTACACCCCCAGCGCCACGTTCGACGCCGGACACACCTCGCAGGTCACCTGCCGGTCCGCCAGCCGCTTCAGCAGCCGGGGATCCTCCGCCGCCCGCACGCCGTGCCCCAGCCGGTCCGCCCCCAGGTCGTCCAGACAGTCCCGCACCGACGCCGGCCCGGTCAGCTCACCCCCGTGCGGCGCCGACAGCAGCCCGGCCTCCCGGGCGATCGCGAACGCCCGGTCGAAGTCCCGCGCCATGCCCCGCCGCTCGTCGTTGGACAGCCCGAACCCGACCACGCCCCGGTCCGCGTACCGCACCGCCAGCCGCGCCAGCGTCCGCGCGTCCAGCGGATGCTTCATCCGGTTCGCCGCGACGAGCACCCGCATCCCGAGCCCGGTCTCCCGCGAGGTCGTCTCCACCGCGTCCAGGATGATCTCCAGCGCCGGGATCAGCCCGCCCAGCCGCGGCGCGTACGACGTCGGATCGACCTGGATCTCCAGCCACCCCGACCCGTCCCGCAGGTCCTCCTCCGCGGCCTCCCGCACCAGCCGCTGGATGTCCTCCGGCTCCCGCAGGCACGAGCGCGCCGCGTCGTACAGCCGCTGGAAGCGGAACCAGCCCCGCTCGTCCGTCGCCCGCAGGCTCGGCGGTTCCCCGCTGATCAGCGCCTCACTCAGCGCGTCGGGCAGCCGGACCCCGTACTTGTCGGCCAGTTCCAACACCGTCGAGGGCCGCATCGACCCGGTGAAGTGCAGGTGCAGATGGGCTTTCGGCAGCTCAGAGACATCACGTACACGCTCCATCCCAAGATCCTGCCGCACGCCTCAGCCGTCCCGGTAGCGGTTTCCCCGAACGTGGTCTTGCTCGCACGGGCAGACGAGAAAAAGCGGGCCGCTCCCCGCAAGGGGAACGGCCCGCCGGCGCCTCGCGTGAGGCACAGGTCAGTCCCTGGCCTCCGCCAGCAGCTTCTGGATCCGGCTCACGCCCTCGACGAGGTCCTCGTCCCCCAGCGCGTACGACAGCCGCAGGTACCCGGGCGTACCGAACGCCTCACCCGGCACGACCGCGACCTCGGCCTCCTCCAGGATCAGCGCGGCCAGCTCGACCGTGTCCTTGGGCCGCTTGCCCCGGATCTCCTTGCCGACCAGCGCCTTCACGGACGGGTAGGCGTAGAACGCGCCCTCCGGCTCCGGGCAGACCACGCCGTCGATCTCGTTCAGCATCCGCACGATCGTCTTGCGGCGCCGGTCGAACGCCTCCCGCATCGTCGCCACGGCGTCCAGGTCACCGGAGACGGCGGCCAGCGCCGCGGCCTGGGCGACGTTGGAGACGTTGGACGTGGCGTGCGACTGCAGGTTCGTCGCGGCCTTGACCACGTCCTTCGGGCCGATGATCCACCCGACGCGCCAGCCGGTCATCGCGTACGTCTTCGCGACACCGTTGACCACGACGCACTTGTCGCGCAGCTCGGGCAGCACCGCCGGGAGCGACACCGCGGAGGCGCCGCCGTAGACGAGGTGCTCGTAGATCTCGTCGGTCAGCACCCACAGGCCGTGCTCCACGGCCCAGCGGCCGATGGCCTCGGTCTCCTGCTCGCTGTAGACCGCGCCGGTCGGGTTCGACGGCGAGACGAAGAGCACGACCTTCGTCTTCTCCGTACGGGCCGCCTCCAGCTGCTCCACGGTCACGCGGTAGCCGGTCGTCTCGTCGGCGACGACCTCCACCGGGACACCCCCGGCCAGCCGGATCGACTCCGGGTAGGTCGTCCAGTACGGCGCGGGCACGATGACCTCGTCGCCCGGGTCGAGGATCGCGGCGAAGGCCTCGTAGATCGCCTGCTTGCCGCCGTTGGTGACGAGGATCTGCGAGGCGTCGACCTCGTAGCCCGAGTCGCGCAGCGTCTTCGCGGCGATCGCGGCCTTCAGCTCGGGCAGACCACCGGCCGGCGTGTAGCGGTGGAACTTGGGGTTCTTGCAGGCCTCGATCGCGGCCTGGACGATGTAGTCCGGGGTCGGGAAGTCGGGCTCACCGGCGCCGAAGCCGATCACCGGCCGCCCGGCGGCCTTGAGGGCCTTGGCCTTGGCGTCCACGGCGAGGGTGGCGGACTCGGAGATCGCGCCGACTCGGGCGGAGACCCGGCGCTCGGTGGGAGGGGTTGCAGCGCTCATGGGCCCCATCGTTTCAGACAGGAAACCCGGGCGGCACGGGGGTTTCACAGACTGAACAACGCCGGGCAAACCCCTGAACACCAGTCCGGATCCCGCGTGCGGCCAGGTCGATCTTCAGCCGATATCCCGGCATCCGGTGGCCTCACGGCAGGCGATCTTCCGCCAACGTGCCCGTCCCGCGGCCCTATCTGTTCGACGACCGGCCGCGGACCACGTACACTCTCACCTCGTTGGCCTCTCGCAGGCCGCGCCCGTCCGGTGCACACCAAGCATCCGGACGGATGCGGTACGTTGGGGGACACACAAAGGGTCGTAGCTCAATTGGTAGAGCACTGGTCTCCAAAACCAGCGGTTGGGGGTTCAAGTCCCTCCGGCCCTGCTACACACACCTTCGCCAGGATGTGTGCGCATGTACGTACAGCAATGCACCGCCGTGCGGCTCAGACCGGGCGCGGCACGGCCACGACCCGGAATCAGGTGAGGACGAGTGACGGACGCCGTGGGCTCCATCGACATGCCTGATGCCCAGGACGAGGCGCCGGAGTCCAAGAAGACCCGCAAGGGCGGCAAGCGCGGAAAGAAGGGCCCGCTGAAGCGGCTCGCCCTCTTCTACCGCCAGATCGTCGCGGAGCTGCGCAAGGTCGTCTGGCCGAGCCGCAACCAGCTCACGACGTACACGACCGTGGTGATCATCTTCGTCGTCATCATGATCGGCCTGGTCACCGTGATTGACTATGGGCTCAGCCACGCCGCCAAGTACGTGTTCGGCTGAGCAGCCCGCGAAGAGCGCCGAGGTACCCGGCGCTCCTTTCGCATGTTCCACCCCTATGTATCCAGGAAGAAGCAGCCACCGTGTCTGACCCGAACGTGAACGACGCCATCGAGCCCGTCGAGTCCGTCGAGGACGAGCTCGACACCGTCGAGGGCGCGGACAGCGAGGACACCGAGACCTCCGCCGAGGTCGAGGCTGCCGACGCCGTCGCGGACGACGACGCCGCCGAGGCGGAGACCGAGACCGGTGAAGAGGTCGAGGCCGAGGCCGAGGAAGAGCCCGAGGACGACCGCGACCCGATCGAGAAGCTCCGCGAGGAACTGCGCGTCCTGCCCGGCGAGTGGTACGTCATCCACACCTACGCCGGCTACGAGAACCGCGTGAAGACCAACCTGGAGCAGCGCGCCGTCTCGCTCAACGTCGAGGACTACATCTTCCAGGCCGAGGTGCCGCAGGAAGAGGTCGTCCAGATCAAGAACGGCGACCGCAAGACGATCAAGCAGAACAAGCTCCCGGGCTACGTCCTGGTCCGCATGGACCTGACGAACGAGTCCTGGGGCGTCGTCCGCAACACCCCCGGCGTGACCGGCTTCGTGGGCAACGCCTACGACCCGTACCCGCTGACCCTGGACGAGATCGTCAAGATGCTCGCCCCGGAGGCCGAGGAGAAGGCCGCCCGCGAGGCCGCCGAGGCCGAGGGCAAGCCGGCTCCGCAGCGCAAGGTCGAGGTCCAGGTGCTGGACTTCGAGGTCGGCGACTCGGTCACCGTCACCGACGGCCCGTTCGCCACGCTGCAGGCGACCATCAACGAGATCAACCCCGACTCGAAGAAGGTCAAGGGCCTCGTGGAGATCTTCGGCCGCGAGACGCCGGTCGAGCTCTCCTTCGACCAGATCCAGAAGAACTAGGTTCTTCCGGACTCACAGCTTCCGCGCAGGTCAGGCGAACGCTCCGGCGCTTGTCTGACCTGCTCGGTTTTTGGCCGCGCATCCATACCCGTTATCGTTGTGCGGTATGCCTGCATCCGGGTGGTCCCCGGGCGCGGGCAGGACCCGAACCGAAAGGACCCGGAGAGCTATGCCTCCCAAGAAGAAGAAGGTCACGGGGCTCATCAAGCTCCAGATCCAGGCCGGTGCCGCCAACCCGGCCCCGCCGGTCGGCCCCGCGCTGGGTCAGCACGGCGTCAACATCATGGAGTTCTGCAAGGCCTACAACGCCGCGACCGAGTCGCAGCGTGGCTGGGTCATCCCGGTGGAGATCACGGTCTACGAGGACCGCTCCTTCACCTTCATCACGAAGACCCCGCCGGCCGCGAAGATGATCCTCAAGGCCGCGGGCGTGGAGAAGGGCTCCGGCGAGCCGCACAAGACCAAGGTCGCCAAGATCACCCAGGCGCAGGTCCGCGAGATCGCCGAGACCAAGATGCCCGACCTCAACGCCAACGACCTGGACGCCGCGTCGAAGATCATCGCCGGCACCGCCCGTTCCATGGGCATCACGGTCGAGGGCTGAGAACCCACCTCGTAGACAAGCAGTAGTGGCAGGGCCTGCTCGGCCCGGACCACGACTCCTAAGAATCCACAGGAGCAGTAGTGAGCAAGCGCAGCAAGTCCCTTCGCGCTGCGGACGCCAAGGTCGACCGGGAGAAGCTCTACGCCCCGCTCGAGGCCGTCCGTCTCGCCAAGGAGACCTCCACGACCAAGTTCGACGGCACCGTCGAGGTCGCCTTCCGCCTGGGTGTCGACCCGCGCAAGGCCGACCAGATGGTCCGTGGCACCGTGAACCTCCCGCACGGCACCGGCAAGACCGCCCGGGTCCTGGTCTTCGCGACCGGTGACCGTGCCGAGGCCGCGCGTGCCGCGGGCGCCGACATCGTCGGCGCCGACGAGCTGATCGACGAGGTGTCGAAGGGCCGTCTGGACTTCGACGCCGTCGTCGCCACCCCGGACCTCATGGGCAAGGTCGGCCGCCTCGGCCGCGTGCTCGGTCCGCGTGGTCTGATGCCGAACCCGAAGACCGGCACCGTCACCCCCGACACCGCCAAGGCCGTCACCGAGATCAAGGGCGGCAAGATCGAGTTCCGCGTCGACAAGCACTCGAACCTGCACTTCATCATCGGCAAGACGTCGTTCGACGACACCAAGCTGGTGGAGAACTACGGCGCCGCGCTGGAGGAGATCCTCCGTCTGAAGCCGTCCGCCGCCAAGGGTCGCTACATCAAGAAGGCCGCCATCACCACCACGATGGGCCCCGGCATTCCGCTCGACCCGAACCGCACCCGCAACCTCCTCGTCGAGGAGGACCCGGCCGCGGTCTGAGCCTTCCGGCTCACGCAACCGGTCACGGGCCCCGCACCTCTCACAGGTGCGGGGCCCGTTCCCTTTTCCGGTACGCGCGTCCCCGGCCTGGGTTAACGTGCGGGAACCGGATGGGAACGGGGGACGTATGCAGGGCACGACCGTGCGCCGAGCGGGCCTGGCGCTCGCGGCGACCGCGCTGGCGGCACTGGCCGCCTGCACCTCCCCGGACCCCGCCGACCGCCCCGGCGGGGACGACCGCGCCCCGCGCGGCAGCTCCCTGGCCGCCCTGCGCTCCGCCGAGCGCGCCACCGAGCGGGCCGGATCCGCTCGGGTCGAGTCCACGACGACCATGGGCTCGCTGATGTCCATGACCGCCCACGGCACCCTCGGCTGGCGCGACGGCATCACCGGCACCCTGACCATCACGTACACCGGCGGCACGATCGCCGACACCATGCGCCGGCTGGGCACCACCTCCATGGAGGCCCGCTACCTGCCCGACGCGTACTACGCGCGCATGGGCGAGAAGTTCGCCGAGAAGGCCGGTGGCAAGCGCTGGATCCGGTACGGCTACGACGACCTCGAAGCCCTCGCCGGCGGCTCCGGCGCCCACCTGGGCGACCAGATGCGCTCCAGCACGCCGCACCAGTCCGTCAGGCTGCTGCTCTCCTCCGGGGACGTCCGCAAGGCCGGCGAGGAGACCGTGCGCGGCCGGCCCGCCACCCACTGGTCCGGCACGGTGGACACGGCGGACGTCACCGACGACGCCCTGAGGAAGCGGCTCACCGAGGCCGGCGTCACCTCCGAGACCGTCGACATCTGGGTGAACGAGCGCGACCTGCTGGTCAAGAAGGTGGAGAAGGCGCGGATGGCCGACGGCCTGATGACCCAGACCGCGCACTACGGCGACTACGGCGTACGGGTCCGTGCCGAGCGGCCCCCGCGGTCCGACACCGGGGACTTCGAGGACCTCGTACGGCAGGGGACCGGGAGGCCCTGAGGCCCGCAATCCCGATAGATCATCTGTGCCCCCCTGGGATAGGCTCGCCGCCTTGCTGTGCAGCAAGCATGTATTCCTTGGGGGGAATCTATGAACAAGTCCATACCCGCCGCCGGTCTCGGTGCCCTGCTGCTCGCCGCCGGCGCGGTCGGCTGCGGAGCCGGGAAGTCGGAGTCGCCGGAGATGACCCCGGCCGCCGCCGTCGCCAAGGCGGCGAAGAACACGGAGGACATCACGTCCCTCCACTACCGCATGAGCGGTACGGCGCCGGAGTCCGGCAAGGTCGAGGGCGAGGCGTCGATGCGCCTGAAGCCCACGATCGCCATGAGCATGAAGGTCTCGGCGTCCGGCCAGGCGGCCGCCGCCGGGGAGACGGAGATCCGCCTCGTCGACAAGGCCATGTACATCGGTGGGGGAGCCGAGATGGCCAAGGAGATGGACGGCAAGACCTGGATGAAGTTCGACCTGTCCGGCTCGGACGCCGGCAAGGAGCTGGACCAGCTGGGATCGCCCAGCCAGGCCGAGCAGAACCCGGCGGCGGAGTCCACCTTCCTCACGGGCGCCAAGGACGTGAAGAAGGTCGGCACCGAGAAGGTCGACGGCGTCGAGACGACCCACTACTCGGGCACCGTCACCCTCGCCGACCTGCGCGCCTCCCTCAAGAAGGAGGACGCGCAGACCCGCGAGCGGCGCGAGAAGAGCATCAAGCAGTACGAGAAGATGGGCGTCGACAAGCTCACGATGGACATGTGGATCGACGGTGACGACCACACCAAGCAGTTCCGCACCAAGGGCGACACCGACAAGGGCCCGCTCGACATGACCATCACCTTCCTCGACTACAACGAGCCGGTGGAGATCAAGGCCCCGCCCGCCAAGGACGTCGCCGACCTCGCCGACCTGTTCAAGGACCTCGACGCGAGCTGACCCGTCCGGTCCCGCCGGTCCGCCGCACGGGCGATTTGCTTGACAGCGACCCGTTCCCGTACGCTCCTACAGAAGCCAAAGACCGCTGGTCGTTACCGCGCGCTCGGACGAGGGCGCGGTGGCCGAAGGATCCGCTGAACGGCGGACGACCCGCGCAGGTGACACAGGAGAAGCTCCCGGAGCCCGCCGCCCCCGTGCGTGCGTGAATCCGGTCGAGCTACGCCCCGTGCGCTTGCGCCGGGGCGTTTCGTTTTCCCCAGTCCTCCTTCGGGTCCGCGCGGTCCGAATCACCCGGAAGGAGGCCGAGGCTCTATGGCGAGGCCCGACAAGGCTGCCGCGGTTGCCGAGCTGACGGACAAGTTCCGCAGCTCCAACGCCGCCGTGCTGACCGAGTACCGCGGTCTCACCGTGGCGCAGCTCAAGACGCTGCGTCGTTCGCTCGGTGAGAACGCCCAGTACGCCGTGGTGAAGAACACGCTGACCAAGATTGCGGCCAACGAGGCCGGGATCACGCTCGAGGACCAGCTCTTCGCTGGTCCGACGGCCGTCGCCTTCGTCACCGGTGACCCGGTGGAGTCGGCGAAGGGTCTTCGTGACTTCGCCAAGGACAACCCGAATCTCATCATCAAGGGCGGTGTCCTTGACGGCAAGGCGCTGTCCGCCGATGAGATCAAGAAGCTTGCGGACCTCGAGTCCCGCGAGGTTCTGCTCTCCAAGCTGGCCGGTGCCATGAAGGGCAAGCAGTCCCAGGCTGCCTCTGTCTTCCAGGCGCTGCCGTCGAAGCTCGTCCGCACCGTGGACGCGCTCCGTGCCAAGCAGGACGAGCAGGGCGGTGCCGAGTAACTCGGCTCGCATCCCGGCCGCCGCTGCCTGAACGCGGCGACCGTAGCGGGCCAGTAGTACGCCCGCCTCACATGTACATCCGGCACCTGCCGATTTAGTGGAAGGACCGCCATCATGGCGAAGCTGTCTCAGGAAGACCTGCTCGCGCAGTTCGAGGAGATGACCCTCATCGAGCTCTCCGAGTTCGTGAAGGCGTTCGAGGACAAGTTCGACGTCACCGCCGCCGCGGCCGCCCCGGTCGTCGTCGCCGGCCAGGGTGGCGGCGCCGCCGCCGAGGCCCCGGAGGAGAAGGACGAGTTCGACGTCATCCTCTCCGGCGCCGGTGACAAGAAGATCCAGGTCATCAAGGTCGTGCGTGAGCTCACCTCCCTGGGCCTGAAGGAGGCCAAGGACCTGGTCGACGGTGCGCCGAAGCCGGTTCTGGAGAAGGTCAACAAGGAGGCCGCCGACAAGGCCAAGGAGGCCCTCGAGGGCGCCGGTGCCTCCGTCGAGGTCAAGTAAGACCTCCCGGATCCGCCAGGATCCACAACACGTCCCGCTGGGCGTGTAACGCGTAAGCGCCGAGGAGCGATCATCCATCCGGGTGGTCGCTCTTCGGCGTTCCCGGGGTGCGGCCACGGTTGCCTTGCGGCCTCCGTGACGGGGGGTATGGTGATCTTCGTCGTGTCTCCGGGCGGCCCGGGTTCGGGGGCAGGGGGGCCTTGACGAACCGCACGCAGCGCGCAATTCTCAGGACGCGTCGTCACAAGGATCCAATCCGAGGCATGGATCGGCGGCGAAGAGGGCAGTATCAACGTGCGTTGAGGGCAGGGCCTTGTCGCAGGAGTGGAACAACGAGGGTGAACACGGGTTCCAGAACCCGCACTGGACATCAGTGTGCCAAGTGGCTACACTGACCCTTTGCGCTGCCTGTTAGCTGTCCCCTGCCCGTCACCAGGGGTCTGCCCTCGCCCGAGCATCGATGACAAGACATGCCTGACCTGGCCTTTCGGCCCTGTGGGCACAGCTTGTCTCCGTGTACGGGAGAGGGGCCGGTACGCGCGTAGTGAGTCCGAGCCCTCGGAAGGACCCCCTCTTGGCCGCCTCGCGCAACGCCTCGACCGCGAATACGAACAACGCCGCCAGCACTGCCCCGCTGCGCATCTCTTTTGCAAAGATCAAGGAGCCTCTCGAGGTTCCGAACCTGCTCGCGCTGCAGACCGAGAGCTTCGACTGGCTGCTCGGCAACACCGCCTGGCAGAGTCGGGTCGAGGAGGCTCTCGAGAACGGTCAGGACGTCCCCACCAAGTCCGGGCTCGAGGAGATCTTCGAGGAGATCTCCCCGATCGAGGACTTCAGCGGGTCGATGTCGCTGACCTTCCGCGACCACCGCTTCGAGCCGCCGAAGAACTCCATCGACGAGTGCAAGGAGCGCGACTTCACGTACGCGGCCCCGCTCTTCGTCACCGCTGAGTTCACCAACAACGAGACCGGCGAGATCAAGTCCCAGACGGTCTTCATGGGCGACTTCCCGCTCATGACGAACAAGGGCACCTTCGTCATCAACGGCACCGAGCGTGTCGTGGTGTCGCAGCTCGTCCGTTCGCCCGGTGTCTACTTCGACTCCTCGATCGACAAGACGTCCGACAAGGACATCTTCTCCGCCAAGATCATCCCGTCCCGGGGTGCCTGGCTGGAGATGGAGATCGACAAGCGCGACATGGTCGGTGTGCGCATCGACCGCAAGCGCAAGCAGTCCGTCACCGTCCTGCTCAAGGCGCTCGGCTGGACCACCGAGCAGATCCTGGAGGAGTTCGGCGAGTACGAGTCCATGCGCGCCACCCTGGAGAAGGACCACACCCAGGGCCAGGACGACGCGCTGCTCGACATCTACCGCAAGCTGCGTCCGGGCGAGCCCCCCACGCGTGAGGCCGCGCAGACGCTGCTGGAGAACCTCTACTTCAACCCCAAGCGCTACGACCTGGCCAAGGTCGGCCGCTACAAGGTCAACAAGAAGCTGGGTGCGGACGCTCCGCTGGACGCGGGCATCCTGACCGTCGAGGACATCATCTCGACGATCAAGTACCTGGTGAAGCTGCACGCGGGCGAGACCGAGACGGTCGGCGACAGTGGCACCTCGATCGTCGTCGAGACCGACGACATCGACCACTTCGGCAACCGCCGCCTGCGCAGCGTCGGCGAGCTCATCCAGAACCAGGTCCGCACGGGTCTGGCGCGTATGGAGCGTGTCGTCCGCGAGCGGATGACGACCCAGGACGTCGAGGCGATCACGCCGCAGACCCTGATCAACATCCGGCCGGTCGTCGCCTCCATCAAGGAGTTCTTCGGCACCAGCCAGCTGTCGCAGTTCATGGACCAGAACAACCCGCTGTCGGGTCTCACCCACAAGCGCCGTCTGTCGGCTCTTGGCCCGGGTGGTCTCTCCCGTGAGCGGGCCGGCTTCGAGGTCCGTGACGTGCACCCCTCGCACTACGGCCGCATGTGCCCGATCGAGACGCCCGAAGGCCCGAACATCGGTCTGATCGGCTCGCTCGCCTCCTACGGCCGGGTCAACGCGTTCGGTTTCGTCGAGACCCCGTACCGCAAGGTCATCGACGGCCAGGTCACCGACGAGGTCGACTACCTGACCGCCGACGAGGAGGACCGCTTCGTCATCGCGCAGGCCAACGCCACGCTCGGTGACGACATGCGCTTCGCCGAGGCCCGCGTGCTGGTCCGCCGCAAGGGCGGCGAGGTCGACTACGTCGGCCCCGAGGACGTGGACTACATGGACGTCTCGCCGCGCCAGATGGTGTCGGTCGCGACCGCCATGATCCCCTTCCTCGAGCACGACGACGCCAACCGTGCCCTCATGGGCGCGAACATGATGCGTCAGGCCGTGCCGCTGATTAAGTCCGAGTCCCCGCTCGTCGGCACCGGCATGGAGTACCGCTCCGCGGTCGACGCCGGCGACGTGGTCAAGGCCGAGAAGCCCGGTGTGGTCCAGGAGGTCTCCGCGGACTACATCACCACCGCCAACGACGACGGCACGTACATCACGTACCGCCTGGCCAAGTTCGCCCGCTCCAACCAGGGCACCTCGGTCAACCAGAAGGTCATCGTCAACGAGGGCGACCGGATCATCGAGGGCCAGGTCCTGGCCGACGGCCCGGCCACCCAGAACGGCGAGATGGCGCTGGGCAAGAACCTGCTCGTGGCGTTCATGCCGTGGGAGGGTCACAACTACGAGGACGCGATCATCCTGTCGCAGCGCCTCGTGCAGGACGACGTCCTCTCCTCGATCCACATCGAGGAGCACGAGGTCGACGCCCGTGACACCAAGCTCGGCCCCGAGGAGATCACCCGGGACATCCCGAACGTCTCCGAGGAGGTCCTCGCCGACCTCGACGAGCGCGGCATCATCCGCATCGGTGCCGAGGTCATCGCCGGCGACATCCTCGTCGGCAAGGTGACCCCCAAGGGTGAGACCGAGCTGACCCCCGAGGAGCGCCTGCTGCGCGCGATCTTCGGTGAGAAGGCCCGTGAGGTCCGTGACACCTCGCTGAAGGTGCCGCACGGCGAGACCGGCAAGGTCATCGGCGTCCGCGTCTTCGACCGCGAGGAGGGCGACGAGCTTCCCCCCGGTGTGAACCAGCTGGTGCGCGTCTACGTCGCGCAGAAGCGCAAGATCACCGACGGTGACAAGCTCGCCGGCCGTCACGGCAACAAGGGCGTCATCTCGAAGATCCTGCCGATCGAGGACATGCCGTTCCTGGAGGACGGCACCCCGGTCGACATCATCCTCAACCCGCTGGGTGTGCCGTCCCGAATGAACCCGGGACAGGTCCTGGAGATCCACCTCGGCTGGCTCGCCAGCCGCGGCTGGGACGTCTCCGGCCTCGCGGAGGAGTGGGCGCAGCGCCTGCAGGCGATCGGCGCCGACAAGGTCGAGCCCGGCACCAACGTCGCGACACCGGTCTTCGACGGTGCCCGCGAGGACGAGCTGGCCGGTCTGCTCAACCACACCATCCCGAACCGGGACGGCGAGCGCATGGTGCTCCCGACCGGCAAGGCGCGGCTGTTCGACGGTCGTAGCGGTGAGCCGTTCCCGGACCCGATCTCGGTCGGGTACATGTACATCCTCAAGCTGCACCACCTGGTCGACGACAAGCTGCACGCCCGCTCGACCGGCCCGTACTCGATGATCACCCAGCAGCCGCTGGGTGGTAAGGCCCAGTTCGGTGGCCAGCGCTTCGGTGAGATGGAGGTGTGGGCGCTGGAGGCTTACGGCGCCGCGTACGCCCTCCAGGAGCTGCTGACCATCAAGTCCGACGACGTCACCGGCCGCGTGAAGGTCTACGAGGCCATCGTCAAGGGCGAGAACATCCCCGAGCCCGGCATCCCCGAGTCCTTCAAGGTGCTCATCAAGGAGATGCAGTCCCTCTGCCTGAACGTGGAGGTGCTGTCCAGCGACGGTATGTCCATCGAGATGCGTGACACCGACGAGGACGTCTTCCGCGCTGCGGAGGAGCTCGGCATCGACCTGTCCCGGCGCGAGCCGAGCAGCGTCGAAGAGGTCTGACGGGAGTCCGGACGGGCTCCGCGTGAGCCCGTCCGGCCCCAGGACCCCCGTTTCAGACCAAAGACTTACAACCCTGAGAGGGATTGACGCATAGTGCTCGACGTCAACTTCTTCGACGAGCTCCGGATCGGTCTGGCTACCGCTGACGACATCCGTCAGTGGAGCCACGGCGAGGTCAAGAAGCCCGAGACCATCAACTACCGCACCCTCAAGCCCGAAAAGGACGGACTCTTCTGCGAGAAGATCTTCGGTCCGACCCGGGACTGGGAGTGCTACTGCGGCAAGTACAAGCGCGTCCGCTTCAAGGGCATCATCTGTGAGCGCTGTGGCGTCGAGGTCACGCGCGCCAAGGTGCGCCGTGAGCGGATGGGCCACATCGAGCTCGCCGCGCCCGTCACGCACATCTGGTACTTCAAGGGTGTCCCGAGCCGGCTGGGCTACCTGCTCGACCTGGCTCCCAAGGACCTCGAGAAGGTCATCTACTTCGCGGCGTACATGATCACGTACGTCGACGAGGAGCGCCGCACGCGCGACCTGCCCTCGCTGGAGGCCCATGTCTCCGTCGAGCGTCAGCAGATCGAGCAGCGCCGCGACGCCGACCTGGAGGCCCGCGCCAAGAAGCTCGAGACCGACCTGGCCGAGCTGGAGGCCGAGGGCGCCAAGGCCGACGTGCGCCGCAAGGTGCGCGAGGGCGCCGAGCGCGAGATGAAGCAGCTGCGCGACCGCGCGCAGCGCGAGATCGACCGTCTCGACGAGGTGTGGAACCGCTTCAAGAACCTCAAGGTCCAGGACCTGGAGGGCGACGAGCTGCTCTACCGCGAGCTGCGTGACCGCTTCGGCACGTACTTCGACGGCTCGATGGGTGCCGCGGCGCTGCAGAAGCGCCTGGAGTCCTTCGACCTCGACGAGGAGGCCGAGAAGCTCCGCGAGATCATCCGCACCGGCAAGGGCCAGAAGAAGACCCGTGCGCTCAAGCGCCTGAAGGTCGTCTCCGCGTTCCTGCAGACCAGCAACAGCCCCAAGGGCATGGTGCTGGACTGCGTGCCGGTCATCCCGCCGGACCTGCGTCCGATGGTGCAGCTGGACGGTGGCCGCTTCGCGACCTCCGACCTGAACGACCTGTACCGCCGTGTGATCAACCGCAACAACCGCCTGAAGCGGCTTCTCGACCTCGGCGCGCCCGAGATCATCGTGAACAACGAGAAGCGCATGCTCCAGGAGGCCGTGGACGCGCTGTTCGACAACGGCCGTCGTGGCCGCCCGGTCACGGGCCCCGGCAACCGTCCGCTGAAGTCCCTCAGCGACATGCTGAAGGGCAAGCAGGGCCGCTTCCGTCAGAACCTGCTCGGCAAGCGCGTGGACTACTCCGCGCGTTCCGTGATCGTCGTCGGTCCGCAGCTGAAGCTGCACCAGTGCGGTCTGCCGAAGGCGATGGCGCTGGAGCTCTTCAAGCCGTTCGTGATGAAGCGTCTGGTCGACCTGAACCACGCGCAGAACATCAAGAGCGCCAAGCGCATGGTCGAGCGCGGCCGCACGGTCGTGTACGACGTGCTGGAAGAGGTCATCGCGGAGCACCCGGTTCTGCTGAACCGTGCGCCCACGCTGCACCGCCTCGGCATCCAGGCCTTCGAGCCGCAGCTGGTCGAGGGCAAGGCCATCCAGATCCACCCGCTCGTCTGCACCGCCTTCAACGCGGACTTCGACGGTGACCAGATGGCCGTGCACCTGCCGCTGTCCGCGGAGGCGCAGGCCGAGGCCCGCATCCTGATGCTGTCCTCGAACAACATCCTCAAGCCGGCCGACGGCCGCCCGGTGACGATGCCGACCCAGGACATGGTCCTCGGTCTGTTCTTCCTCACCACCGACGGCGAGATGCGCGACCTCAAGGGCGAGGGCCGTTCCTTCGCCTCGGTCGCGGAGGCGATCATGGCCTTCGACGCGGGCGAGCTGTCGCTCCAGTCGAAGATCGACGTCCGCTTCCCGGTCGGCACCATCCCGCCGCGCGGCTGGACCCCGCCGGCGCGCGAGGAGGGCGAGCCCGAGTGGCAGCAGGGTGACAGCTTCCGGCTGAACACCACGCTGGGCCGCGCGCTCTTCAACGAGCTGCTGCCCGAGGACTACCCGTTCGTCGACTACGAGGTCGGCAAGAAGCAGCTCTCCGAGATCGTCAACGACCTCGCCGAGCGCTACCCGAAGGTCATCGTGGCGGCGACGCTCGACAACCTGAAGGCGGCCGGCTTCTACTGGGCCACCCGCTCCGGCGTCACCGTCGCGATCTCCGACGTCGTCGTCCCCGAGGCGAAGAAGGAGATCGTCCGCGGCTACGAGGCGCAGGACGAGAAGGTCCAGAAGCAGTACGAGCGCGGTCTGATCACCAAGGACGAGCGCACGCAGGAGCTCATCGCGATCTGGACCAAGGCGACCAACGAGGTCGCCGAGGCGATGAACGACAACTTCCCGAAGACCAACCCGATCTTCATGATGGTGAACTCGGGTGCACGAGGCAACATGATGCAGATGCGTCAGATCGCCGGTATGCGTGGTCTGGTGTCGAACGCGAAGAACGAGACGATCCCGCGTCCGATCAAGGCGTCGTTCCGTGAGGGCCTGTCCGTGCTGGAGTACTTCATCTCCACGCACGGTGCCCGTAAGGGTCTGGCGGACACCGCTCTGCGTACCGCCGACTCGGGTTACCTCACGCGTCGTCTGGTCGACGTCTCCCAGGACGTCATCATTCGCGAGGAGGACTGCGGCACCGAGCGCGGTCTGCGTCTGAAGATCGCCGACCGGAACGCCGAGGGCACCCTGCTCAAGGCGGAGGACGTCGAGACGTCCGTGTACGCGCGCTGCCTCGCCGAGGACATCGTGGTCGACGGTCAGGTCCTGGCCCCGGCCGGCACCGACCTGGGCGACGTCCTCATCGAGGAGCTCGTCTCCCGCGGCGTCGAGGAGGTCAAGACCCGCTCGGTCCTGACCTGCGAGTCCGCCGTCGGCACCTGCGCGATGTGCTACGGCCGTTCGCTGGCCACGGGCAAGCTGGTCGACATCGGTGAGGCGGTCGGCATCATCGCCGCCCAGTCCATCGGTGAGCCCGGTACCCAGCTGACGATGCGTACCTTCCACACCGGTGGTGTGGCCGGTGACGACATCACCCAGGGTCTGCCGCGTGTGGTCGAGCTCTTCGAGGCCCGTACCCCGAAGGGTGTCGCCCCGATCTCCGAGGCCTCCGGCCGCGTGCGGATCGAGGAGACCGAGAAGACGAAGAAGATCGTCATCACGCCGGACGACGGCAGCGACGAGACGGCCTACCCGATCTCCAAGCGCGCCCGTCTCCTGGTCAGCGAGGGCGAGCACGTCGAGGTGGGCCAGAAGCTCACCGTGGGTGCCACCAACCCGCACGACGTGCTGCGCATCCTGGGCCAGCGTGCCGTCCAGGTCCACCTGGTCGGCGAGGTCCAGAAGGTCTACAACTCGCAGGGTGTGTCGATCCACGACAAGCACATCGAGATCATCATCCGGCAGATGCTGCGCCGCGTGACGATCATCGAGTCCGGCGACGCCGAGCTGCTGCCCGGCGAGCTGGTCGAGCGCTCGAAGTTCGAGCACGAGAACCGTCGTGTGGTCCAGGAGGGCGGTCACCCGGCCTCCGGTCGTCCGCAGCTGATGGGTATCACCAAGGCCTCGCTGGCGACGGAATCCTGGCTGTCGGCCGCCTCCTTCCAGGAGACGACCCGAGTTCTGACGGACGCGGCGATCAACGCCAAGTCCGACAGCCTCATCGGCCTCAAGGAGAACGTCATCATCGGTAAGCTCATCCCGGCCGGTACGGGTCTGTCCCGCTACCGCAACATCCGGGTCGAGCCGACCGAGGAGGCCAAGGCCGCGATGTACTCGGCCGTCGGCTACGACGACATCGACTACTCGCCGTTCGGCACGGGCTCCGGCCAGGCCGTTCCGCTGGAGGACTACGACTACGGTCCGTACAACCAGTAAGCGAGTCGCTTGAGACGAAGGGCGGTCATCCTGCGGGGTGACCGCCCTTCGGCGTGCCCGGACGAGCCCTTCGCCCGCCGGACGCGTTTCTCCGGCCGCCGGACGCCCCCTGCCGGGCCGGTCGGGACCCGGTGGCCCAGTGGATCCCGGGCGGGTCCCGGTGGTCCCGGTGGAGGCGTCAGGGGGCCTCTCGTGGGCTGCCGGCGTGGCCGACACGCGGAACCCGAGGCGGACGCCCCGGTGCCGGAAGCGGCGCTTCGGCGCATCATGGAAGGACTCCGGCTCCGGGGGAGGTGCTCCGTGTCGCAGCCGTCCTATCCGTCCTGGCAGCCCTGGCAGCCCTGGCAGGGTCACGGCGGGTCGTCCATGCTGGCCTCGCACGCCGACCGGGAGCGGGCCGTCGACGTGCTCAGAGCGGGGTACGGCGAGGGGCGGATGGAGCACGCCGAGTTCGAGAAGCGGGTGGCGCGGGCGTACGCGGCGCGGACCGTGGGGGAGCTGGCGCTGCTCGTCGCCGATCTGCCCCAGGGGCCGGTGCCGCAGTCCCTGCCGACCGTGGCCGTGCCGCCGGCGTTCCTGCCGGTGCCGCGGCCGCAGACCAACGGCAAGGCGGTCGCCGCCGCCGTGTGCGGGCTGCTGTGCGTGCCGACGATGGGGCTGACCGGGCTTCCGGCCGTGGTGCTGGGGCATGTGGCGCGGTCCGAGATCCGCAGCCGGGGCGATCTGGGGGACGGGCTGGCCCTGACCGGGCTGGTGCTCGGGTGGTTGTCCACCGCCGGCTGGGCATTCGTCCTGGTGTTGCTGACCCTGGTGTCGATCGCGGCCGGATGACGCCCGGCCGGGGACACCGGTAATGTATGCAAATCGGACAGCTGCCGCTGAATTGAAGATCGAAGACGGCCGTGGGTCTTGACATGTCCCGCATACCGATGCGGGCGGTGCCCATTTGTTTTGACCGCAGCGAATGCGGTAGGTACGCTCAGACCTTGTGCCTGGGGTGTGCCCTGGCTCTCGTGCGTGCCATCAACCGCACGTCGAGCCGTAAGCGGCCACCGTAATCTGCGCTTAATTCTGCCTGGCGGCGGGAGTCCGCGGGATTCGACACACCCGACCGCGTGGGTCGGCGACGTTCCAGGTTAGCTGTACCCATCGGCACACAGAAACCGGAGAAGTAGTGCCTACGATCCAGCAGCTGGTCCGCAAGGGCCGGCAGGACAAGGTCGAGAAGAACAAGACGCCCGCACTCGAGGGTTCCCCTCAGCGTCGTGGCGTCTGCACGCGTGTGTTCACGACCACCCCGAAGAAGCCGAACTCGGCCCTGCGTAAGGTCGCGCGTGTGCGTCTGACCAGCGGCATCGAGGTCACGGCCTACATTCCGGGTGAGGGACACAACCTGCAGGAGCACTCCATCGTGCTCGTGCGCGGCGGCCGTGTGAAGGACCTGCCGGGTGTTCGCTACAAGATCATCCGCGGCTCGCTCGACACCCAGGGTGTCAAGAACCGCAAGCAGGCCCGCAGCCGCTACGGCGCCAAGAAGGAGAAGTAAGAATGCCTCGTAAGGGCCCCGCCCCGAAGCGCCCGGTCATCATCGACCCGGTCTACGGCTCTCCTCTGGTGACCTCCCTGATCAACAAGGTGCTGCTGAACGGCAAGCGCTCCACCGCCGAGCGCATCGTCTACGGCGCCATGGAGGGCCTGCGCGAGAAGACCGGCAACGACCCGGTCATCACGCTGAAGCGCGCTCTCGAGAACATCAAGCCGACCCTCGAGGTCAAGTCCCGCCGTGTCGGTGGTGCCACCTACCAGGTCCCGGTCGAGGTCAAGCCCGGCCGTGCCAACACCCTGGCGCTGCGCTGGCTCGTCGGTTACTCCCGCGCCCGTCGCGAGAAGACCATGACCGAGCGTCTGCTCAACGAGCTCCTCGACGCCAGCAACGGCCTCGGTGCCGCTGTGAAGAAGCGCGAGGACACGCACAAGATGGCCGAGTCCAACAAGGCCTTCGCGCACTACCGCTGGTAGTCGCAGACCCCATCGAGACCGAGAGAAGACTGAAGCCTTATGGCTACCACTTCGCTTGACCTGGCCAGGGTCCGCAACATCGGGATCATGGCCCACATCGACGCGGGCAAGACGACCACCACCGAGCGGATCCTGTTCTACACCGGCGTTTCGTACAAGATCGGTGAGGTCCACGACGGCGCTGCCACCATGGACTGGATGGAGCAGGAGCAGGAGCGTGGCATCACGATCACCTCTGCTGCCACCACCTGCCACTGGCCGCTCGAGGGCGACGACTACACCATCAACATCATCGACACCCCGGGTCACGTCGACTTCACCGTCGAGGTGGAGCGCTCCCTGCGCGTGCTCGACGGTGCCGTGACGGTGTTCGACGGCGTCGCCGGTGTCGAGCCGCAGTCCGAGACGGTGTGGCGCCAGGCCGACCGTTACGGCGTGCCGCGCATCTGCTTCGTCAACAAGCTGGACCGTACCGGCGCCGAGTTCCACCGCTGCGTGGACATGATCTCGGACCGCCTGGGCGCGCAGCCGCTGGTCATGCAGCTGCCGATCGGTGCGGAGGCGGACTTCAAGGGCGTCATCGACCTCGTGACGATGAAGGCCCTGGTCTGGTCGGCCGAGGCGACCAAGGGCGAGATGTACGACACCGTCGACATCCCGGACACCCACCTCGAGGCTGCCGAGGAGTACCGCGGCAAGCTGCTCGAGGCCGTCGCCGAGAACGACGAAGAGCTGATGGAGCTGTACCTGGAGGGCACCGAGCCCACCGTGGAGCAGCTCTACGCCGCGATCCGTCGCATCACCATCGCGTCCGGCAAGGGCGGCGGCACCACCGTCACCCCCGTGTTCTGCGGCACCGCGTTCAAGAACAAGGGCGTCCAGCCCCTGCTCGACGCGGTCGTGCGCTACCTGCCCACCCCGCTCGACGTCGAGGCCATCGAGGGTCACGACGTCAAGGACCCGGAGCAGGTCATCGCGCGCAAGCCGTCGGACGAGGAGCCCCTCGCCGCGCTCGCGTTCAAGATCATGAGCGACCCGCACCTCGGCAAGCTCACCTTCGTCCGGGTCTACTCGGGCCGCCTGGAGTCCGGCACGCAGGTGCTGAACTCCGTCAAGGGCAAGAAGGAGCGCATCGGCAAGATCTACCGCATGCACGCCAACAAGCGTGAGGAGATCGAGTCGGTGGGCGCCGGCGACATCGTCGCCGTCATGGGCCTGAAGCAGACCACCACCGGTGAGACGCTGTCCGACGACAAGAACCCGGTGATCCTGGAGTCCATGGACTTCCCGGCGCCGGTCATCCAGGTCGCCATCGAGCCCAAGTCGAAGGGCGACCAGGAGAAGCTCGGCGTCGCGATCCAGCGCCTGGCCGAGGAGGACCCGTCCTTCCAGGTCCACTCGGACGAGGAGACCGGCCAGACCATCATCGGTGGTATGGGCGAGCTGCACCTCGAGGTGCTGGTCGACCGTATGCGCCGTGAGTTCAAGGTCGAGGCCAACGTCGGCAAGCCGCAGGTCGCCTACCGTGAGACGATCCGCAAGGCCGTCGAGAAGGTCGAGTTCACCCACAAGAAGCAGACGGGTGGTACCGGCCAGTTCGCCCGCGTCATCATCGCGATCGAGCCGATCGAGGGCGGCGACGCCTCGTACGAGTTCATCAACAAGGTGACCGGTGGCCGTGTGCCGAAGGAGTACATCCCTTCGGTGGACGCCGGTGCGCAGGAGGCCATGCAGTTCGGCATCCTCGCCGGTTACGAGATGACCGGTGTCCGCGTGACGCTGCTCGACGGTGCCTACCACGAGGTCGACTCCTCCGAGCTCGCGTTCAAGATCGCCGGTTCGCAGGCCTTCAAGGAGGCCGCGCGCAAGGCCAGCCCCGTGCTGCTCGAGCCGATGATGGCCGTCGAGGTCACCACGCCCGAGGACTACATGGGTGAGGTCATCGGCGACATCAACTCCCGCCGTGGCCAGATCCAGGCCATGGAGGAGCGGGCCGGTGCCCGCGTCGTGAAGGGCCTCGTGCCCCTCTCGGAGATGTTCGGCTACGTCGGCGACCTGCGCAGCAAGACGTCCGGCCGTGCGAGCTACTCCATGCAGTTCGACTCCTACGCCGAGGTTCCCCGGAACGTCGCCGAGGAGATCATCGCGAAGGCCAAGGGCGAGTAACGCACCGCGTCTACACGCCGTAGGCTTGACTCCGGAGCCTTGAGGGGCATTCCGCCGCAATCGTGGTGAGAATGCCCCGAGGCCCGGGCTTTCCAGCAAAGATCACCTGGCGCCGATGAAGTAAGGCGTACCAGAACCACTCCCAGGAGGACCCCAGTGGCGAAGGCGAAGTTCGAGCGGACTAAGCCGCACGTCAACATCGGCACCATCGGTCACATCGACCACGGTAAGACGACCCTCACGGCCGCCATTACCAAGGTGCTGCACGACGCGTACCCGGACCTGAACGAGGCCTCGGCCTTCGACCAGATCGACAAGGCTCCTGAGGAGCGCCAGCGCGGTATCACCATCTCCATCGCGCACGTCGAGTACCAGACCGAGACGCGTCACTACGCCCACGTCGACTGCCCCGGTCACGCGGACTACATCAAGAACATGATCACGGGTGCCGCGCAGATGGACGGCGCCATCCTCGTGGTCGCCGCCACCGACGGCCCGATGCCGCAGACCAAGGAGCACGTGCTCCTGGCCCGCCAGGTCGGCGTCCCGTACATCGTCGTCGCCCTGAACAAGGCCGACATGGTGGACGACGAGGAGATCCTGGAGCTCGTCGAGCTCGAGGTCCGTGAGCTCCTCTCCGAGTACGAGTTCCCGGGCGACGACGTTCCCGTCGTCAAGGTCTCCGCTCTGAAGGCCCTCGAGGGCGACAAGGAGTGGGGCAACTCGGTTCTCGAGCTCATGGCCGCCGTCGACACGGCGATCCCCGAGCCCGAGCGTGACGTCGACAAGCCGTTCCTCATGCCGATCGAGGACGTCTTCACGATCACCGGTCGCGGTACGGTCGTCACCGGCCGTATCGAGCGTGGTGTCCTGAAGGTCAACGAGACCGTCGACATCATCGGCATCAAGACCGAGAAGACCACCACCACGGTCACCGGCATCGAGATGTTCCGCAAGCTGCTCGACGAGGGCCAGGCCGGTGAGAACGTCGGTCTGCTGCTCCGTGGCATCAAGCGCGAGGACGTCGAGCGCGGCCAGGTCATCATCAAGCCGGGCTCGGTCACGCCGCACACGGAGTTCGAGGCTCAGGCCTACATCCTGTCCAAGGACGAGGGTGGCCGCCACACGCCGTTCTTCAACAACTACCGCCCGCAGTTCTACTTCCGTACGACGGACGTGACCGGCGTGGTGACCCTCCCCGAGGGCACCGAGATGGTCATGCCGGGTGACAACACCGAGATGAAGGTGGAGCTCATCCAGCCCGTCGCCATGGAGGAGGGCCTGAAGTTCGCCATCCGTGAGGGTGGCCGGACCGTGGGCGCCGGCCAGGTCACCAAGATCACCAAGTGAGTCTCCGGACTGGCTTGAGGGTCTGCTGACCTGAGTGGCTCGGAGGGGCCCGTACGACTTCGGTCGTACGGGCCCCTTTGCCGTGCCGTGGGGGACGGCGACGCCCCCGGCTCGTGAAGGAGCCGGGGGCGTCTGTGTGGGGGGTGGGCCGTGGGTGCCGCCGGGGCCGGACGGTCAGCCGACCGTCCACTTCTGGTTGGCGGCGCCGGTGCACGTCCAGATCTGCAGCGGGGTGCCGTCGGCCGAGGAGTTGCCCTTGGCGTCCAGGCACTTGTCCGCGCCGACGTTGACCAGGTCGCGGGCCGCGGTGTGGACCCACTGCTGGGCCTTGGTGCCGTTGCAGGTGTAGAGCTGGACCGCGGCTCCGTCGGCGGTGGAGCCGCCCCGCACGTCGAGGCACTTGCCCAGCGCGCGGACGGTGCCGTCAGCGCCGAGGGTCCACTTCTGGGCGTCGACTCCGGTGCAGTTGTGGAGCTGGATGGGCGTCCCGTCGGCGGAAGAGGCGCCGGCGACGTCGGCGCACATGCCGCCGATGCCCTTGATGGCGCCGGTGGTGCCGCCGGAGCCGCCGCCGTCGGAGGTGGAGACACGGACGTAGTCCACGGTCACCGTCTGCGGGAACTGCGTGTTCCCGTCCGGGCTGCCGGGCCAGTTGCCGCCCACGGCGAGGTTGAGGATCAGGAAGAAGGGGTGGTCGTAGACCCACTTCCTGCCGCCCAGGTCGGCCGTGGTCCGCGTCTGGTACGTCTGCCCGTCGACGGACCACGTGATCTTCCCCGGCGTCCAGTCGACGGCGAAGACGTGGAAGTCGTCGGCGAAGGCCCGGCCGCCCGGGAGCGTGTACGCCGCGCCGATGCCGCCGCTGCCGGAGTAGCCCGGGCCGTGCAGGGTGCCGTGGACGGTGCCGGGCTCGTAACCGACGTTCTCCATGATGTCGATCTCGCCGCTGTTCGGCCATCCGACGCTGCCCAGGTCGTTGCCGAGCATCCAGAACGCGGGCCACATGCCCTGGCCGCGCGGCACCTTGATCCGGGCCTCGAAGTGGCCGTACGCCTGCGTGAAGGTCCTGGCCGTGTTGAGCCGGGCGGACGTGTACTGACAGGCGCCGTACCAGCACTGCAGCCCGGGGTCGGTGTTCTTGCGGGCGGTGATGACCAGGTTGCCGTTGCCGTCGAGGGCAACGTTGTCCCTGTTGTTCGTGTAGTACTGCAGCTCGTTGTTGCCGTTGCCGGAGCCGCCGGTCTCCACGGTCCACTTGCCCGGGTCCGGGGCGCTGCCGGCGGCGCCGTTGAACTCGTCGGACCAGGTCAGGGCGGCCGCTGAGGTGGTCGTGGAGGTGTTCGCGGCATCGGCCTGTGCGGTGGACGGGCCGAGGGCCGTCAGGGTGAACGCGGCGGTGACGGAGGCGCAGACCAGCGGGACGAGCCCGCCGAGCCTGCGACGGCGTGTGCGCTGAGCAGCCATGGCTGAACACACCTTGTCTGTGGGGGATGGGGGGAGTGGGCCGACGGTGTCGGCCGTGGAGGGATGTTACGAACGGTTCACCGCACAACCAACTGCCCGATTGGTCCGTCAACCCCCGCTGAACTGCGTTGAGTTGGAGCCGGCCGGCTGACCTCCGGTTCGCTTAAAGCCTGCTTAAGGCGGCGTTAAGGAGGGGCGGAGCCGAGGCCGGCCTCAGAGGTCGATCTCGGCCCAGACGGTCTTGCGGGGCGAAAGGCCCGGGGTGACGCCCCAGCGGTCGGCGAGCGCGTCGACGAGGAGCAGACCGCGGCCGGACTCGGCGTCGGGGGAGGGGCACCGGGGGGCCGGGTGCCGGTCGTCGCGGGTGTCGGTCACCTCGATGCGCAGGGTGCCGCCGACCACGTAGAGGAGCAGGCGGAAGTCGCGGCCCGGGACGCGGCCGTGGGTGACGGCGTTGGCGGACAGTTCCGCCACGACCTGAGCCGCCCGGTCCGACGGCAGCCCCCAGGAACGCAGTTGCTCGACGACGAGGAGCCGGGCGAGGCGGGCACCGCGGGCGGTGGGGGAGAGCCGGACGCTGAAGTTGCGGACCCGGAGGGCGAGTTCGGATCCGGTCTCGGTGGGGGAGTTCTGCTTCACGTCACCCAGCATGGCCGGGTGCGCCTACCGTGAACAGTGACTCAGCGGGTGCGTACGGTGACTGTCCGGAGCTTGTCCGGTCGTGTCCGGGCTGTCGGTTCCGGGCGTACGGGTAGGGCGCTGAGGCAGGGGCGTACGACGGAAGGGTGCGGGATGACGGCCGAGGCGGCGGAGAAGGGACGGCTCAAGTGCGAGGCGGACGAGCCGGGGTGGGAGGTGGACCCCGACGACGAGTGGGGTGTCGCCGTCATCGCGACGGTGGGGCGGCAGCTGAAGCTGCGGCGGGAAGCGGTGGGGATGCGGGCCGCGGAGTTCGGGGCGGCGGTGGGGTACGGGGAGGACCTGGTCTACAAGATCGAGGGCGGGAAGCGGATCCCCCGGCAGGAGTACCTCGCGGCGGCGGACCGGGTGCTGGGGGCGGGTGGGCTCATCGCGGCGACGTGGGAGGACGTGAAGAGGGTCCGTTATCCCAAGAAGGTGCGGGAGCTGGCGCAGTTGGAGGGGCGGGCGGTGGAGATCGGGGTGTACGAGTGCAACAGCGTGCATGGGCTGTTGCAGACACCTGCGCATGCCAGGGCCTTGTTCGAGGCAGCGCAGCCGCCGTACTCACCGGACGATGTGGAACGGATGGTGGCCGCCCGGATGGCCCGGCAGTCGGTCTTCGCCCGTGAACCGGCTCCGTCGGTGCACTACGTCCTGGAAGAGGCGGTACTGCGTCGGCGGGTGGGAGGCACAATGGTGTGGCAGCAGCAACTCGAACGGCTGTTGGAGGTCGGACGTCTGCGCAACGTCGCCTTGCAGGTCATGCCGACCGACACGGATGCCCACCCGGGGGTCGACGGCAAGATCGAGTTGCTGAAGTTCCCGGACGGTACGGCGGTTGGTCGGTCCGACGGTGCTTTCAGCGGGCGGCCGACCACCGATCCGAAGCAGCTCCGCATCCTTGAGCTGCGCTATGGCACCATCCGTGCGCAGGCCCTCCCCCCTCGGGAGTCGCTGGCCTTCATCGAGCGAGTGCTGGGAGACACATGACCCGCAACACCGAACTGGCCTGGTTCAAGAGCAGCTACAGCAGCGGCACGGACGGCAACTCCTGCGTGGAGGTCGCGATAGCCCCGGACACCGCGACCGTCCTTGTACGGGACTCCAAGCACACGCAGGGCCCTCGACTGGCGGTGTCGCCCGGGGCCTGGGCAGGCTTCGTGTCAAGTCTTCCCGCGTGACGTCGGATCCCGCCACCGACGATCTCGACCTGGACGCGATCGAGGACGCGTTCATCGCCATGGCGCGTGACGCCCTGCCGCGACCGGGGCCGGCTTCCGGTCGGGGACCCGGTCGTGGACGTGGACATCGACTTCGACACGCTCACCGTGCGCCCGGCCCCGTCGAAGGACTCGCCTTTCTGGACGGTCAGGGAGGGCTGAGGGACGTCCCGCCCTCGTGCGATGGGACGATGAACGCACGAGTGGTCGAGAGAACGGGGAGGCCGGCGTCATGGCCCGGTACATGGAGACCCTGACCGTCGAGCGGGGCGGTTTCCGGATCAAGGTGCCGGAGTCGTGGTGGGAGTTCGACGTCCGGCCGGAGTCGCGGGACGACTCGATCCGGCGGATGGTGACCGAGCGGGTGCGGCAGCGGCCGGAGCTGGAGCAGTACCGGGACACCTACGTCGACTTCCTCCGGCGGGCCGCGGCGGACGCGTGGAAGTCGGGCGCGCTGTACTGCGGCTGCATGGCGGAGAACTTCGGCGGCGACACCCCGATCACGGGGTCCGTGACCGTCTCCCTGGTCGGCGGTCGCAACGAGCGCGGTGAGCCGCTGTCCAACGACCCGGCGGCCATCGCGAGCCAGCTCGCGGTGAAGGAGGCCAGGCGGGAAGGCGACTCCTGGCGCAAGGTGACGACGGTCGACATCCCGGGCGTCGGCCCGGCGGCGCGCACCCACGGCATCGAGGACATCGCCGTCCCGGGTGATGAACTCAACCGCACCGTCCGGGCCGTGCTGATGCAGACGTACGTTCCGGTGCCGGGGCAGGAGGGCAAGGTCGCCCTGGTCGCGGGCAGCAGCCAGGTGCTGGACCTGGCGGACTCGTTCTTCGACATCTTCGACGCGATCACGTCCACGTTCCGGTTCACGGCTTGATGGCTCCCGCGTGGGACTGGTCGAGCGGGCAGGGTCTGCTGGGCCTCGACGACCCGGCGGAATGGGACGCCGCGTTCGAGCGGGGCGAGACCGGTGTCGGGACGGCCGTGATCGGTCTGGTCTTCCACTGCACGCTGGCGGAGGTGTCGCCGCGGATCATCAGGGCGATGCACTTGCCGGACGCCGACCGGCGAGGGTTCGCCTTCACGGCGGCGGGCCACGCGGCACGGCTGAACGGGGAGCTGACCCCGGAACTGTACGAGGCCCTGCGCGCCGAAGGCCCGGGCGGCTTCGCGGTGCATGCCATCAGGGACACGCTCACGTTCGTGCCGTTCCGGAAACTGCCGCCGTGGTTCAAGCGACGGTGGGTGCGCCAGGCGGTGCGGGACAAGCTGGAAGCCTGGTGGCTTCACCTCGCGGACGCCATCGAGGGTGCCCGCCGGATCGTGCGATAAGTTCACCACCGCATACGGCTGTTGATGTAGGTGCGGGCGTGACGGGGGTTGCGGTATGGCGGGCCACAGGCCGACGGACTGGCATGTCCTGGATCTGGACAAGGACCCGACCCCTGGTGATCCGCAGCGTGTGCGCACACTCGCGAAGCAGTTGCACGACTTCGCCGACGACGTCTCCGACGCGCTCCGTCTGGTCAAGGGCATGGCGGGGGAGGGGACGCTGCTGGAGTGGGCGGGCAAGTCGGCCGACGTCTTCAAGGAGGACTTCGCCGACGTCCCGAAGAACCTCAAGAAGCTGAAGAAGTCCTACGAGATGTGCGGGGACGCGCTGGCGGACTTCTGGCCGAAGCTGGAACGCGCGCAGTCCCTGGCGGACAAGGCCCTGCGCAAGGGCCGTGAAGCCCGCGACAGCCTCTCCTCCGCCCAGTCCCGCCTCGCCTCGGCGGACTCGTGGGTGACGCGGGCCGGCAAGGAGGCGGACAAGTACAAGGACGACCCGACCGGCAGCAAGTCCGACGCGGACAAGCCGGACGAGGCGAAGGTCCGTGCGGCGACACGGGATGTGCAGCACGCGAAGTCGGCGCAGTCGAAGGCCCAGTCGGACGTCTCCGACGCGCAGGACGCCCTGGCCGCGGCGAAGAAGATGGCCGAGGACGCGCGCAAGATGCGCGAGGAGGCCGCGCGGGAGGCGAAGTCGAAGATCGACGAGGCCTCGGACGCCGGCATCCAGAACCGGTCGTGGTGGGAGGAGGTCGGCGACTGGTTCGTCGACAACTGGGACACCGTCGTCGCGGTGTGCAAGGTCGTCGTGGCCGTCGTCGGCATCGTCGCGATGATCATCGGCGGGCCGATCCTGGGCGCGATCGTGCTGATCGCGGCGGCGGTGGTGCTCGCCGACACGCTCTACAAATATTCCAAGGGCAGAGCGTCCCTATGGGATGTGGGGCTGGCGGCGCTGGACTGCATCCCGGGGATGAAGGGCCTGACCACGCTTGGCGGGCTGGCCAAGGGGCTCAAGGGCGGCATGGCCGCGATGGCGGGCATCAGGGGTGGGCTGAGAGGCATGGGGCTCGCCGTTCGCGGCCTCGGCAAGAGCGCCCGACGCATGATCGCGGACGGGGCCAAGGGCGCGCACAACCGGGTCAAGAGCGTCGTACGGTCCAAGGGCAGTGACCCGGTCGACATGGCCACGGGCAGGATGTTCCTTCCGCAGACCGACGTGGAGCTTCCGGGGTTGCTGCCCTTGGCCTTCGAGCGCCGGGTGGAGTCGGGATACGCCACTGGCTGGTGGTTCGGCCCCAGCTGGACCTCCACCTTGGACCAACGGCTGGAGATCGACGAGGAAGGCGTCGTCCTCGTCACCGAGGACGGCCTGCTGCTCGCATACCCGCACCCTCACGACCCGGCATCACCGGAGCTGCCGGACGTCGGTCCCCGTTGGCCCCTGACCCGGCTGGACGACGGCGGGTACACGGTGACCGACCTCGTCACCGGCCGGATCCGGACCTTCGGCAGACCATGCGACGGCCTGGCACTGCTGGAGCGGATATCCGACCGCAACGGCCACACCATTGATTTCCGTCATGACAGCGCCGGGACTCCGACCGACATCAGGCACTCGGGCGGCTACCACCTGAAGCTCACCGCCGAGGACGGCCTGATCACCTCGCTGGCCTTGGCCGAAGCGGCCGACGACGGTTCCGACATCACCGTCAAGCGATATGGCTATACCGACGGTAACCTCACCGAGGTCGTCAACTCCTCGGGCGCGGCGCTCCGTTTCACCTACGACGAGCGTCTGCGTGTCACCTCGTGGACCGACAGCAACGGCAGCCGCTACGAGTACACCTACGATGCGCTGGACCGCTGCACGGCCGAGGGCGGAGAGGCCGGCCACATCGCCATCACTCTGACCTACGACGGCACGCACGCCGACCGGCCGGACCTCGCGGTCACGACCCTCACCACTGCCGAGCACGCGGTGAGCCGATTCCTGGTCAACGACCGTTCCCAGGTGGTGGCCGAGATCGATGCCAACGGCGACACCACGCGCACCGAGTACGACGACAACCACCATGTGCTGGCCCACACCGACGCACTGGGCCACACCACACGGTTCACCTACGACTCGGCGGGCCGGCCCCTGACCATCACCCACCCGGACGGCGAAGTCACCCGGTACACGTACAACGATCTCGGGCTTCCCACGGCCGTCCTCCTGCCCGAAGCCGCTCGTTGGCAGCGGGAGTACGACGACCGTGGCAACTGCACTGCTGTCACCGATCCCACCGGGGTGACGGTTCGCTACACCTACGACGACGCCGGCCGTCTCACGGCGGTCACCGACGCGCTCGGAGAAACCACGCACGTCCGCTGCACAGCTGCCGGCTTGGTGACCGAAGTGACCGATCCGCTGGGCAACCGTTTCACCGAACACCATGACGCGTTCGGCCGGACCCATCTGATCACGGACCCACTGGGAGCGCAGACCCGTCGCTGGTGGACCGTGGAGGGGCATCTCGCTCGCACACTCGGTCCGGACGGTGCGGAACAGTCGTGGGTGTACGACGGGGAAGGCAACTGCATTCGCCACACGGACGCTGATGGCCGTGACTTCACTTACGAGTACACACACTTCGACCTGCTGACTGCGCGGACAGGCCCCGACGGAGCTCGCTACGAGTTCGAGCACGACTCCTCGCTGCGACTGACCAAGGTCACGGCTCCCAGCGGCCTGACCTGGACATATGAGTACGATCCCGCTGGTCGGCTCGTCGCGGAGGAGGACTTCGACGGCCGTCGCGTCATCTACCGGCACGATGCGGCGGGCCGCCTGGTGGCCCGCATCAACCCGTTGGGACAGTCAGTCGAATACGAGTACGACGAGGTGGGTCGACTCACGACGAAGCGCGTGGACGGTGCCGTCACGACGTATGAGTACGACCGTCTCGGCAGGAGGCTGCGCCTGTCGAGCCCTGACTGTGCCATGGCCTGGGAGCGCGACGCGTCGGGGCGGCTCGTCTCCGCAGCGGTGAACGGACGCACCCTGCGGTTCGGCTACGACGTGGCGGGTCGGCGTACGGAGAGGACGACGCCCACCGGTGCCCGCGCCGCTTACCGATACGACGCGGTGGGCCGCATGACGTCGCTGGTCAGCTCGGGGCATGCCGTGGACTTCGACTACGACGCCGCAGGCCGCGAGGTGCGCCGCCTGATCGGTGACTCGCTCACCATTGCGCAGGGGCGAGACGTCGCGGGGCGGCCGACGGACCTGACGGTGACCACACCGGAGGGACTGGTGCAACGCCGTTCCTACTCCTTCCGCCCGGACAGCGCCCTCGTCGGTATCGACGACCCCACGCACGGCCCGGTGGCGTTCGGCCTGGACGACGCCGGCCGTGTGACAGAAGTCAGTGCCCGGGAGTGGACCGAGTCCTATGCCTACGACGCGTCAGGCAACCAGACCCGCGGCTCCTGGCCTGCACACCACCCGGGCCAGGAGGCCCGAGGAGAGCGGGACTACACCGGAAACCGCCTCACGCGGGCGGGTTCTGTCCGGTACGAGTACGACGGAGCGGGACGGATCGTGGTGCGGCGCAAGGTCCGCCTGTCGCGAAAGCCCGACGTATGGCGTTACCAGTGGGACGCCGAGGATCGCCTCATCTCGGTGATCACCCCTGACGGGACGACCTGGCGTTACCGCTACGACCCCTTCGGCCGCCGGACAGCGAAGCAGCGTCTCGCTGCGGACGGCGTGACGGTTCTGGAGGAAACGCTCTTCACCTGGGACGGGCAGACGGTCACCGAGCAGATCACCACCGCTTCCCACCTGCCGCACCCGGTCATCCTCACGTGGGATCACGACGGTCTGTTCCCCCTGACGCAGACCGAGCGCCTCACCGACGCATCCCTCCAGGAAGAGATCGACTCCCGCTTCTTCGCCATCGTCACCGACCTCGTAGGGACACCCACGGAGCTCGTCGACGAGTCCGGCTCCATCGCGTGGCGGTCACGCAGCACCCTCTGGGGCCTCACCACGTGGCCGACGGAAAGCGCCGCGTACACACCGTTGCGATTCCCCGGTCAGTACCACGACCCCGAGACGGGGTTTCACTACAACTACCTTCGCTACTACGACCCGGAGACGGCCCGGTACGCCTCCCCCGACCCGCTGGGCATCGAACCCGCACCCAACCCCACCGCTTACGTCCACAACCCCCACACCTGGGCGGACCCGCTCGGCCTCGCTCCGTACAACCGGAACTTCGACACACGGCAAGAGGCGTTCAACGCCGCCAAGGACCGGGCGGGTGTCCCGCGCAGCCAGCCGCCCACCCGTCAGTGGACGGTCGGTGACGATCCGGCCATGCGGCACAGGACGAGCAACTACGTGTACGACGAGAGCCCCGGCTCCCATGGGCGGTACTACCAGTACGAGACACCCGAGGGCACACGCGTTGTCGTCAATCACACCAATGACCCCAACGCGCCGCATCCGCACTTCCATGCCGGACAGCCCAAGGGCGGGGGCAGAAACGTCGACATGATGGGGCAGCGCTACCAGCAAGTCGGGGACAAGCACCACTTCTATTACCCGGAAGGTACCTAGTGCCGAGCGAAGAACTGCGCAAGAAGCTTCAGAGGCGCAAGGAAGAGGCAGAAGCGGCACGGCTCCCGGAGCGACTGGGCGGCGTGCGCACCCAGGGCTACCGCCAGGACGGCGAGATGCCTGACTGGCCCGCGAGGGCACTGGCTGAATTCCAGCGGACCGACTCGGTACCGGCCTCGCGGATCGGGGACGAGGCGAGTGACGACGAGGTGGATCGCTGGATCGAAGATTTCGCCGCAGAAGCCGGAATCGGCGCGAGGTTCTATGTGCGCACCGGGATGGAACTCTTTCCGTGGCTCGACTGTGCCGTCACCGGCCCGGGGTGGGCCGGATCACTGCGTCGGGAGTTGGGCGGCGATCTCGTCCTCCTGTCCCACGATGCGCAGGCACTGGTCGTGATCTTCGAAGAGGAGTACGACTACCAAGCCTTTCGTCACCCCCAGCGCGCGCCGCGGCCACCCGGCGACAGATCCTGACAACCTCGGGCCTCCAGCTCTCAGCCCCGGAGCGGATCCTCCTGGGCCGCGGAAGCCCAGATCTTCCGATCCGCCCCGCGCACGCCCGCGCGCCCCTGGTTTGACCTTCGTCACCCCCGGGGTATTCTCTCCGGCTCGATTGGCGTCGGCCTTGCCCCGTATGGCAGACTGTCCGAGTTGCTCGGTCGAGTGTTGATGCTGCGCGCCTCCCGCCGGGAGGACCGGAAGCGAGTCCCACAGTACTCGTCGCCCTAACTGCCATCGCGGCAGCGCTGGGGCGGACGTACGGGAATCTTTCGGGAAGCAAGGTGCGGCACCGGCCAGGCACCCGGTGGGCCTTCCGCCCCCGGCTCGCGGTACCGGAAGGGCCGTGTGCAATCCCGCAGGGATGTTCGAACAAGGGGCATCTGTGTCAGCGGGAGCGCGACACGCCCGACCGCGTGGGTCGGAGGAACGAAGGCAGCAGAAGGAATCCACCGGGTTCCAGAGCGTAAGAGAGACAGGACTACTGAGTAGCCATGGCGGGACAGAAGATCCGCATCCGGCTCAAGGCCTACGACCACGAGGTCATCGACTCCTCGGCGAAGAAGATCGTCGAGACGGTGACCCGCACTGGTGCGTCGGTCGCGGGCCCGGTGCCGCTGCCCACTGAGAAGAACGTGTACTGCGTCATCAAGTCGCCGCACAAGTACAAGGACTCGCGCGAGCACTTCGAGATGCGCACGCACAAGCGCCTGATCGACATCCTCGACCCCACCCCCAAGACCGTTGACTCTCTGATGCGACTCGACCTCCCGGCCGGTGTCGACATCGAGATCAAGCTCTGAGGCCGGTGATCTGAGAGATGGCTAAGCAGATCAAGGGCATCCTGGGCGAGAAGCTCGGCATGACGCAGGTGTGGGACGCGAACAACCGCGTCGTCCCGGTCACCGTCGTCAAGGCCGGCCCGAACGTCGTCACCCAGGTCCGCACGAACGATGTCGACGGCTACGAGTCCGTCCAGATCGCCTTCGGCGAGATCGACCCGCGCAAGGTGAACAAGCCCCTCAAGGGCCACTTCGCCAAGGCCGACGTCACCCCCCGTCGCCACCTCGTCGAGATCCGCACCGCGGACGCCTCCGAGTACACGCTGGGCCAGGAGATCACCGCTGAGGTGTTCGAGGCCGGCGTGAAGGTCGACGTGACCGGCAAGAGCAAGGGCAAGGGCTTCGCCGGTGTCATGAAGCGCCACAACTTCCGTGGCCTCGGCGCCGGACACGGCACCCAGCGCAAGCACCGCTCCCCCGGTTCCATCGGTGGCTGCGCCACCCCGGGCCGTGTGTTCAAGGGCCTCCGCATGGCGGGTCGCATGGGCAACGAGCGGGTCACCACCCAGAACCTGACCGTCCACGCCGTTGACGCGGAGAAGGGTCTGCTGCTCATCAAGGGCGCGGTTCCCGGTCCGAACGGCGGCCTCGTCCTGGTCCGCACCGCGGCCAAGGGGGCCTGAGGTAATGAGCACTGTTGACATCCTTTCGCCGGCGGGCGACAAGGCCGGTTCCGTCGAGCTCCCCGCGGAGATCTTCGGCGTTGAGAAGGTCAGCATCCCGCTGATCCACCAGGTCGTCGTCGCACAGCTGGCCGCTGCCCGTCAGGGCACGCACAAGACCAAGACCCGTGGCGAGGTCCGCGGCGGTGGCAAGAAGCCGTACCGCCAGAAGGGCACCGGTCGCGCCCGTCAGGGTTCGACCCGCGCGCCGCAGTTCGCCGGTGGTGGCGTCGTGCACGGTCCCGTGCCGCGCGACTACTCGCAGCGGACCCCGAAGAAGATGAAGGCTGCCGCCCTGCGTCACGCCCTCACCGACCGGGCCCGCCACAACCGCATCCACGTCGTCTCCGGCGTCGTCGAGGGCGACAGCCCGTCGACGAAGGCCGCCCGGACGCTGTTCGGCAAGATCTCGGAGCGCAAGAACCTGCTCCTGGTCGTCGACCGCGCCGACGAGGCCGCGTGGCTGTCCGCCCGCAACCTGCCCCAGGTCCACATCCTGGAGCCGGGCCAGCTGAACACGTACGACGTTCTCGTCTCGGACGACGTGGTCTTCACCAAGGCCGCCTTCGAGTCCTTCGTGTCCGGCCCGAAGGCCAATGACACCGAAGGGAGCGAGGTCTGATGGCTATCCGTCACCCCGCAATCGCCTCCAAGGCGGCGAAGAAGGCCAAGGCCGCTCGCGTCGCCAAGGCGCGTCGCCACGCCGCCGAGGGCAAGAACACCGTCGAGACCCCGCTGAGCAAGTCCTTCACGGACCCCCGTGACGTGCTGCTCAAGCCGGTCGTCTCCGAGAAGAGCTACGCGCTCCTCGACGAGGGCAAGTACACGTTCATCGTCGACCCGAGCGCCAACAAGACCCAGATCAAGCAGGCCGTCCAGGCGGTCTTCTCGGTCAAGGTCACCGGGGTCAACACGATCAACCGCCAGGGCAAGCGCAAGCGGACCCGCACCGGCTTCGGCCAGCGTGCGTCCACCAAGCGCGCGATCGTGACCCTCGCCGAGGGCGACCGTATCGACATCTTCGGCGGTCCGACCGCGTAAGCGGGTCGGATCGTCCGATATCGGACGAGGACTGAGAAATGGGAATCCGCAAGTACAAGCCGACTACGCCGGGCCGCCGTGGCTCCAGCGTCGCCGACTTCGTCGAGGTCACGCGGTCCACGCCGGAGAAGTCGTTGGTCCGCCCCCTGCACAGCAAGGGTGGCCGTAACAACTCCGGTCGTGTGACCGTCCGCCACCAGGGTGGTGGCCACAAGCGCGCCTACCGCGTGATCGACTTCCGTCGTCACGACAAGGACGGCGTGCCGGCGAAGGTCGCGCACATCGAGTACGACCCCAACCGCACGGCGCGCATCGCGCTGCTGCACTACGCCGACGGCGAGAAGCGCTACATCCTCGCGCCGCGCGGCCTGCAGCAGGGCGACCGCATCGAGAACGGTCCCGGGGCCGACATCAAGCCGGGCAACAACCTCGCCCTGCGCAACATCCCGGTCGGTACGACGCTGCACGCCATCGAGCTGCGTCCCGGCGGCGGCGCCAAGTTCGCCCGCTCCGCCGGCGCCTCGGTGCAACTGCTCGCGAAGGAGGGCCAGATGGCCCACCTGCGCATGCCGTCCGGTGAGATCCGCCTGGTCGACGTCCGCTGCCGCGCCACCGTCGGCGAGGTCGGCAACGCCGAGCAGAGCAACATCAACTGGGGCAAGGCGGGCCGCAAGCGGTGGCTGGGCGTTCGCCCGACCGTCCGTGGTGTGGTCATGAACCCGGTTGACCACCCGCACGGTGGTGGTGAGGGCCGGACCTCCGGTGGTCGCCACCCTGTGTCCCCGTGGGGCAAGAAGGAAGGCCGTACTCGTTCGCCCAAGAAGGCGTCGAACAAGTACATCGTCCGCCGCCGCAAGACGAACAAGAAGCGCTAAGGACGGGTTGAGATGCCTCGTAGCTTGAAGAAGGGGCCCTTCGTCGACGACCACCTGATGAAGAAGGTGGACGCCCAGAACGAAGCCGGCACCAAGAACGTCATCAAGACCTGGTCCCGTCGCTCGATGATCGTGCCGGCCATGCTCGGCCACACGCTCGCGGTGCACAACGGCAAGACCCACATCCCGGTGTTTGTCACCGAGTCGATGGTCGGCCACAAGCTCGGCGAGTTCTCGCCGACCCGCACCTTCCGGGGCCACGTCAAGGACGACCGGAAGTCGAAGCGCCGCTAGTCGGCGGGGTGCAATCGACCATGACAGACACTGAAGGGACAACCATGGAAGCCAGGGCCCAGGCGCGGTACATCCGCGTCACGCCCATGAAGGCCCGCCGCGTGGTGGACCTCATCCGTGGCATGGACGCCACGGAGGCTCAGGCGGTCCTGCGTTTCGCCCCGCAGGCCGCGAGCGTGCCGGTCGGCAAGGTGCTGGACAGCGCCATCGCCAACGCCGCGCACAACTACGACCACACCGATGTCGACAGCCTCTTCATCTCCGAGGCCTACGTCGACGAGGGTCCGACCCTGAAGCGGTTCCGGCCGCGCGCCCAGGGCCGTGCCTACCGGATCCGCAAGCGGACCAGCCACATCACCGTGGTCGTCAGCAGCAAGGAAGGAACCCGGTAATGGGCCAGAAGGTAAACCCGCACGGGTTCCGGCTCGGTGTCACGACCGACTTCAAGTCGCGTTGGTACGCCGACAAGCTGTACAAGGACTACGTCAAGGAAGACGTCGCCATCCGTCGGATGATGACGTCCGGCATGGAGCGCGCCGGCATCTCCAAGGTCGAGATCGAGCGCACCCGTGACCGCGTGCGTGTGGACATCCACACCGCTCGTCCGGGCATCGTCATCGGCCGCCGCGGCGCCGAGGCCGACCGCATCCGCGGTGACCTCGAGAAGCTCACCGGCAAGCAGGTCCAGCTGAACATCCTCGAGGTCAAGAACCCCGAGACGGACGCTCAGCTCGTGGCCCAGGCCGTCGCCGAGCAGCTCTCCTCCCGCGTCTCCTTCCGCCGTGCCATGCGCAAGAGCATGCAGTCGGCGATGAAGGCCGGCGCCAAGGGCATCAAGATCCAGTGCGGTGGCCGCCTCGGTGGCGCCGAGATGTCCCGCTCGGAGTTCTACCGCGAGGGCCGCGTGCCCCTGCACACGCTCCGCGCGAACGTGGACTACGGCTTCTTCGAGGCCAAGACGACCTTCGGCCGCATCGGCGTGAAGGTCTGGATCTACAAGGGCGACGTCAAGAACATCGCCGAGGTCCGCGCCGAGAACGCCGCTGCCCGCGCCGGCAACCGCCCGGCCCGTGGTGGCAACGACCGCCCGGCCCGTGGTGGCCGCGGTGGCGAGCGTGGCGGGCGTGGTCGCAAGCCGCAGCAGGCTGCCGGCGCCGAGGCCCCCAAGGCCGAGGCTCCCGCCGCCGCTCCGGCTGAGAGCACCGGAACGGAGGCCTGACCGTCATGCTGATCCCCCGTAGGGTCAAGCACCGCAAGCAGCACCACCCCAAGCGCAACGGCATGTCCAAGGGTGGCACGCAGGTTGCGTTCGGCGAGTACGGCATCCAGGCGCTGACCCCGGCGTACGTCACGAACCGCCAGATCGAAGCGGCTCGTATCGCCATGACCCGTCACATCAAGCGTGGCGGCAAGGTCTGGATCAACATCTACCCGGACCGCCCCCTCACCAAGAAGCCGGCCGAGACCCGCATGGGTTCCGGTAAGGGTTCGCCGGAGTGGTGGGTGGCCAACGTCAAGCCCGGACGCGTGATGTTCGAGCTGTCGTACCCCAACGAGAAGATCGCGCGCGAGGCCCTGACCCGTGCGGCTCACAAGCTGCCGATGAAGTGCAAGATCGTCAAGCGCGAGGCAGGTGAAGCGTGATGTCGGCCGGTACCAAGGCGTCGGAGCTGCGCGAGCTGGGCAACGAGGAGCTTCTGAACAAGCTCCGCGAGGCCAAGGAAGAGCTGTTCAACCTCCGCTTCCAGGCGGCGACGGGCCAGCTCGAGAACCACGGTCGGCTCAAGGCCGTCCGCAAGGACATCGCGCGGATCTACACCCTGATGCGTGAGCGCGAGCTGGGCATCGAGACGGTGGAGAGCGCATGAGCGAGAGCAACGTGACTGAAGAGACCAAGACGGACCGCGGTTTCCGCAAGACCCGTGAGGGCCTGGTCGTCAGCGACAAGATGGACAAGACCGTCGTCGTCGCCGTCGAGGACCGCGTCAAGCACGCGCTGTACGGCAAGGTCATCCGTCGTACGAACAAGCTCAAGGCCCACGACGAGCAGAACGCCGCGGGTGTCGGCGACCGCGTCCTCCTGATGGAGACCCGGCCGCTGTCCGCGACCAAGCGCTGGCGCGTCGTCGAGATCCTCGAGAAGGCCAAGTAATTCCTGCGGGGCAAACCCCGCAGGACAGTTCCGCCAGGCTCCGGGGGCCGCTCGGTGAGCGGCCCCCGGGGAACCGGCAGACAAACAGGAGATAGACGTGATCCAGCAGGAGTCGCGACTGCGTGTCGCCGACAACACGGGTGCGAAGGAGATCCTCTGCATCCGTGTGCTCGGCGGCTCCGGTCGCCGCTACGCGGGTATCGGTGACGTCATCGTCGCCACCGTCAAGGACGCGATCCCCGGTGGCAACGTGAAGAAGGGTGACGTCGTCAAGGCGGTCATCGTTCGCACCGTCAAGGAGCGCCGCCGTCCGGACGGCTCGTACATCCGCTTCGACGAGAACGCCGCCGTCATTCTCAAGAACGACGGCGACCCTCGTGGCACCCGTATCTTCGGCCCGGTCGGCCGTGAGCTGCGCGAGAAGAAGTTCATGAAGATCATCTCCCTCGCGCCGGAGGTGCTGTGAGCATGAAGATCAAGAAGGGCGACCTGGTCCAGGTCATCACCGGTAAGGACAAGGGCAAGCAGGGCAAGGTCATCGCGGCCTTCCCCCGTGAGGACCGTGTCCTGGTCGAGGGTGTCAACCGGGTCAAGAAGCACACCAAGGCCGGTCCGACGGCTCGCGGTTCGCAGGCCGGCGGCATCGTCACCACCGAGGCGCCGATCCACGTCTCCAACGTCCAGCTGGTCGTGGAGAAGGACGGCAAGAAGGTCGTGACCCGCGTCGGTTACCGCTTCGACGACGAAGGCAACAAGATCCGCGTTGCCAAGCGGACGGGTGAGGACATCTGATGGCTACCACCACCACTCCGCGTCTGAAGCAGAAGTACCGTGAGGAGATCACGGGCAAGCTGCGTGACGAGTTCAAGTACGAGAACGTCATGCAGATCCCCGGTCTCGTCAAGATCGTGGTCAACATGGGTGTGGGCGACGCCGCCCGCGACTCCAAGCTGATCGAGGGCGCCATCCGCGACCTCACCACGATCACCGGTCAGAAGCCGGCCGTCACCAAGGCCCGCAAGTCCATCGCGCAGTTCAAGCTGCGTGAGGGCCAGCCGATCGGTGCCCACGTCACGCTTCGTGGCGACCGCATGTGGGAGTTCCTGGACCGCACCCTGTCGCTGGCGCTCCCGCGCATCCGCGACTTCCGCGGCCTGTCCCCCAAGCAGTTCGACGGCCGTGGCAACTACACCTTCGGTCTCACGGAGCAGGTCATGTTCCACGAGATCGACCAGGACAAGATCGACCGCACCCGGGGTATGGACATCACCGTGGTGACCACGGCGACCAACGACGCTGAGGGCCGCGCGCTCCTTCGTCACCTCGGCTTCCCCTTCAAGGAGGCGTGAGCGAGATGGCGAAGAAGGCTCTGATCGCGAAGGCTGCTCGCAAGCCCAAGTTCGGTGTGCGTGGCTACACCCGCTGCCAGCGCTGCGGCCGCCCGCACTCCGTGTACCGCAAGTTCGGCCTGTGCCGCGTGTGCCTTCGTGAGATGGCTCACCGTGGCGAGCTGCCGGGCGTGACCAAGAGCTCCTGGTAATCCCCACTTCAGGGATTCCGGAAGACTCTCGGTAAGCATCTGGGTGGACAGGGGCCCGCCCCGCATGGCTTAGGCTTGTGGGGTTGGGCGCCTGTCACGCCCGTACGACTTACTACGCCGTAGGTCCACCGCGCCGCACCCGTCCCGTCTCGGATCGGGGAGAGGGATGGCGCACCAGGAAACCCCGGCGAGAGAGGCCGAAGGCCAATTCATGACCATGACTGATCCGATCGCAGACATGCTTACGCGTCTGCGGAACGCGAACTCGGCGTACCACGACTCGGTGTCGATGCCGCACTCCAAGATCAAGTCTCACATCGCGGAGATCCTCCAGCAGGAGGGCTTCATCACGGGCTGGAAGGTCGAGGACGCCGAGGTCGGCAAGAACCTCGTCCTGGAGCTGAAGTTCGGCCCCAACCGTGAGCGCTCCATCGCGGGCATCAAGCGGATCTCCAAGCCCGGTCTCCGGGTGTACGCGAAGTCCACCAACCTGCCGAAGGTGCTCGGCGGCCTCGGCGTGGCGATCATCTCCACGTCGCACGGGCTCCTCACCGACAAGCAGGCCGGCAAGAAGGGCGTGGGTGGGGAAGTCCTCGCCTACGTCTGGTAGCGGAAGGGAACGGAGGAAACAGCTATGTCGCGCATCGGCAAGCTCCCCATCGCGGTTCCCGCCGGCGTGGACGTCACCATCGACGGCCAGACGGTCTCGGTCAAGGGCCCCAAGGGCACGCTGACCCACACCGTCGTGGCGCCGATCGAGATCGCCAAGGGTGAGGACGGCGTCCTGAACGTCACCCGCCCCAACGACGAGCGTCAGAACAAGGCCCTGCACGGCCTGTCCCGCACGCTGGTGGCGAACATGATCACCGGCGTGACCCAGGGTTACGTGAAGAAGCTCGAAATCAGCGGTGTCGGTTACCGCGTTGTCGCCAAGGGTTCGAACCTGGAGTTCTCCCTCGGTTACAGCCACCCGATCCTGGTCGAGGCGCCCGAGGGCATCACCTTCAAGGTGGAGGCCCCCACCCGCTTCTCGGTCGAGGGCATCGACAAGCAGAAGGTCGGCGAGGTTGCGGCCAACATCCGCAAGCTGCGCAAGCCCGACCCGTACAAGGCCAAGGGCGTCAAGTACGAGGGCGAAGTCATCCGCCGCAAGGTCGGAAAGGCGGGTAAGTAAGCCATGGCATACGGGCAGAAGATCCTCAAGGGCGACGCCTACAAGCGCGCCGCGATCAAGCGCCGTCACATCCGGATCCGCAAGCGGATCAACGGTACGGCGGAGCGCCCCCGTCTGGTCGTGACCCGCTCCAACCGCCACATCGTGGCGCAGGTGATCGACGACCTGAAGGGCCACACCCTGGCGTCGGCGTCCACCCTGGACAGCTCGATCCGCGGTGGCGAGGGCGACAAGTCCGCGCAGGCCAAGCAGGTCGGCGCCCTGGTCGCCGAGCGCGCCAAGGCCGCCGGTGTCGAGGCCGTCGTGTTCGACCGTGGTGGCAACCAGTACGCCGGGCGCATCGCCGCCCTGGCGGACGCCGCCCGCGAAGCCGGGCTCAAGTTCTGAGCCGCTTGTAGCTAGCGGAAAGAGAGAGGTAATCCAATGGCTGGACCCCAGCGCCGCGGAAGCGGTGCCGGTGGCGGCGAGCGGCGGGACCGGAAGGGCCGTGACGGCGGCGCTGCTGCCGCCGAGAAGACCGCGTACGTTGAGCGCGTCGTCGCGATCAACCGCGTCGCCAAGGTTGTGAAGGGTGGTCGTCGCTTCAGCTTCACCGCGCTGGTCGTGGTGGGCGACGGTGACGGCACCGTGGGTGTCGGCTACGGCAAGGCCAAGGAGGTGCCGGCCGCCATCGCCAAGGGCGTTGAGGAGGCCAAGAAGCACTTCTTCAAGGTCCCCCGTATCCAGGGCACCATCCCGCACCCCATCCAGGGTGAGAAGGCTGCCGGCGTCGTGCTGCTCAAGCCCGCGTCCCCGGGTACCGGCGTTATCGCCGGTGGTCCGGTGCGTGCAGTGCTCGAGTGCGCCGGTATCCACGACGTGCTGTCGAAGTCGCTCGGCTCCGACAACGCGATCAACATCGTGCACGCGACCGTGGCGGCCCTGAAGGGCCTGCAGCGTCCCGAGGAGATCGCGGCCCGCCGTGGTCTGCCCCTGGAGGACGTCGCCCCCGCGGCTCTGCTGCGCGCTCGTGCCGGGGCGGGTGTGTGATCATGGCGCAGCTCAAGATCACGCAGGTCAAGTCCTACATCGGCAGCAAGCAGAACCACCGTGACACCCTGCGCTCCCTTGGTCTCAAGGGGATCAACACGCAGGTCGTCAAGGAGGACCGCCCCGAGTTCCGCGGCATGGTGCACACCGTCCGCCACCTCGTGACGGTCGAGGAGGTCGACTGATCATGGCGGAGAACAACCCGCTCAAGATCCACAACCTCCGTCCCGCCCCGGGCGCCAAGACCGCCAAGACCCGTGTCGGTCGTGGTGAGGCGTCGAAGGGTAAGACGGCCGGTCGTGGTACCAAGGGCACCAAGGCCCGCTACCAGGTTCCGGAGCGCTTCGAGGGTGGCCAGATGCCCCTCCACATGCGTCTCCCGAAGCTGAAGGGCTTCAAGAACCCGTTCAAGACCGAGTACCAGGTCGTGAACCTCGACAAGCTGGCCGCGCTCTACCCCGAGGGTGGCGAGGTCACCGTCGAGGGTCTGGTGGCCAAGGGCGCCGTTCGCAAGAACGCGCTCGTCAAGGTCCTCGGCCAGGGCGAGATCTCCGTGGCGCTGCAGGTGACGGTGGATGCCGTCTCCGGCTCCGCCAAGGAGAAGATCACCGCCGCCGGCGGTTCCGTCACCGAGCTCGTCTGACTTCCACAGGCGTCTCGATGACCTGAGCGATCCCGACCGGGGATACCCCACAAATGGGGTATCCCCGGTTGGTCGTTCCTAGGGCGGCAGTCGCGCCGGTAAGGTGGCCTGCACTGCCCTCTTTTCACAGGGTGCTGCACTTCCGGCACTCTGAGCGGCAGTTGACCGTTACCTATTCGTCGAACCTCAAGACCGTCACCCTTGACGCAGTTGCGCGGGGGTCGCAGGAGGCACCGTGCTCACCGCGTTCGCCCGGGCGTTCAAGACGCCCGACCTGCGCAAGAAGCTGCTCTTCACGCTCGGCATCATCGTGGTCTACCGGGTCGGTACGCACATCCCGATCCCAGGCGTCGACTACCGGAACGTCCAGACCTGTATCGACAACGCCCAGGCCAACCAGGGTCTCTTCGGCCTGGTCAACATGTTCAGCGGCGGCGCGCTGCTGCAGATCACGATCTTCGCCCTGGGCATCATGCCGTACATCACGGCGAGCATCATTCTGCAGCTGCTGACCGTGGTGATCCCGCGCCTGGAAGCCCTGAAGAAGGAGGGCCAGGCCGGTACGGCGAAGATCACGCAGTACACCCGTTATCTGACGATCGCCCTCGCCATCCTTCAGGGCACCGGCCTCGTCGCCACCGCCCGCAGCGGCGCGCTGTTCCAGGGCTGCCCGGTGGCCAGCCAGATCGTCCCGGACCAGTCGATCTTCGTCACCATCACCATGGTCATCACCATGACCGCCGGTACGGCCGCCGTGATGTGGCTCGGTGAGCTCATCACCGACCGCGGCATCGGCAACGGCATGTCGATCCTGATGTTCATCTCGATCGCCGCCACGTTCCCCTCCGCCCTGTGGGCCATCAAGGAGCAGGGCTCGCTGGCCGACGGCTGGATCGAGTTCGGCACCGTGATCGCGGTCGGCCTCGTCATGGTCGGCCTGGTCGTCTTCGTCGAGCAGGCCCAGCGCCGTATCCCGGTGCAGTACGCCAAGCGCATGATCGGCCGCCGTTCCTACGGCGGTACGTCGACCTACATCCCGCTCAAGGTGAACCAGGCGGGTGTGATCCCCGTCATCTTCGCCTCGTCGCTGCTCTACATCCCCGCGCTGATCGCGCAGTTCGCCGGAGGCAACTCGGGCTGGAAGACCTGGATCGAGCAACACTTCGTCAAGGGCGACCACCCGTACTACATCATCACGTACTTCCTGCTGATCGTTTTCTTCGCGTTCTTCTATGTGGCGATCTCCTTCAACCCCGAGGAAGTCGCCGACAACATGAAGAAGTATGGTGGCTTCATCCCGGGCATCCGGGCTGGCCGACCGACCGCTGAGTACCTGAGCTACGTGCTCAACCGGATCACCTGGCCGGGTTCGCTGTACTTGGGTCTGATCGCTCTTGTGCCGACGATGGCGTTGGTTGGTTTCGGGGCAAACCAGAACTTCCCGTTCGGCGGGACCAGCATCCTGATCATCGTGGGTGTCGGTCTCGAGACCGTGAAGCAGATCGAGAGCCAGCTCCAGCAGCGCAATTACGAAGGGTTCCTCCGCTGATGCGTATCGTCCTCGTCGGGCCGCCGGGTGCCGGTAAGGGAACGCAGGCCGCGTTCCTGGCCCAGAACCTGTCGATCCCGCACATCTCCACGGGCGACCTGTTCCGGGCCAACATCAGTCGGCAGACGGAGCTCGGCAAGCTGGCGAAGTCCTACATGGACGCGGGCAACCTCGTGCCCGACGAGGTCACCATCGCCATGGCGAAGGACCGCATGGAGCAGCCGGACGCCGAGAACGGCTTCCTGCTGGACGGCTTCCCGCGCAACGTCTCCCAGGCCGAGGCGCTGGACGAGCTGCTGGAGTCCGAGAGCATGCAGCTCGACGCGGTGCTCGACCTGGAGGTCCCCGAGGACGAGGTGGTCAAGCGGATCGCCGGCCGCCGGGTCTGCCGCAACGAGTCGGCGCACGTCTTCCACGTGACGTACAAGCCGCCGGCCAAGGAAGGCGTCTGCGACGTCTGCGGCGGCGAGCTCTACCAGCGGGACGACGACTCCGAGGAGACCGTCCGCAAGCGGCTGGAGGTCTACCACACCCAGACCGAGCCGATCATCGACTACTACAAGGCCCAGGGCCTGGTGGTCACGATCTCGGCGCTCGGCAAGGTGGAGGACGTCACGCGGCGCGCCATGGAGGCGCTCAAGCGTGGCGAGGACGAGAAGTAGTCGTTCGTACGCAGCTACGGCCGCGGTCCCCTCGGGGGCCGCGGCTGCTGTGTGGGCGGGGCCGGCGTCCGGCCCCGTATCGTTGAAGACGTTCACCGTCGCCGAAGGTCCAGAAAGGCCGTAGCCCCCATGGTGCAGATCAAGAGCCCCGAGCAGATCGCCAAGATGCGCGAGGCGGGGCTGGTCGTCGCCGCCATTCACGCGGCGACCCGCGAGGCCGCCGTCCCCGGGGCCACCACCAGGGATCTGGACCAAGTCGCCCGCAAGGTGCTCGCCGAGCACAACGCCAAGCCGAACTTCCTCGGCTACGGCGGCTTCCCCGCGACCATCTGCACGTCGGTGAACGAGGTCGTGGTCCACGGCATCCCCTCCGACGACGTCGTCCTCAAGGACGGGGACGTCATCTCCATCGACTGCGGCGCGATCATCGACGGCTGGCACGGTGACGCGGCCTTCACGGCCTTCGTCGGCTCCGGTCACGCCCCGGAGCTGATCGAGCTCTCCCGGGTGACCGAGGAGTCGATGTGGGCCGGCATCGCCGCCATGAAGCAGGGCAACCGGCTGGTCGACATCTCCCGCGCGATCGAGACGTACATCCGCCGCCAGCCCAAGCCGGGCGGCGGCAAGTACGGGATCATCGAGGACTACGGCGGGCACGGCATCGGCACCGAGATGCACATGGACCCGCACCTGCTGAACTACGTCGACCGCCGGCGCGGCAAGGGTCCGAAGCTGGTGCCCGGGTTCTGCCTCGCGATCGAGCCGATGGTGTCGCTGGGGACGCCGCGCACGGAGGTCCTGGAGGACGACTGGACGGTCGTCACCACGGACGGTACGTGGTCGTCGCACTGGGAGCACTCGGTCGCCCTCACGGAACAGGGACCGCTGGTGCTGACGTCTCCCGACGGGGGCAAGGCGAAGCTCGCCGAGATGGGGATCCAGGCCGCGCCGGATCCGCTGGGCTGAGGGCCGTCCGCGACCGCGCGCCGGTGGGGGTCGCTCGCGCGGTTCCGCGCGCCCCCTCAGGGCGGGCTTAAAGCTCTTGCGGTACGGGCAGGCTTTCTCGATTCGTGTTTCCGAGGGGCCTGACGTAGACTGACTCGTCGGCTCTTGTGTACCCGCATGTCTGCGTGCGGTCGCACGGAGTCGATCAAGGTAGTCGATTCGAAGGGCGAAGCGTGGCCAAGAAGCAAGGTGCCATCGAGATCGAGGGCACTGTCGTCGAGTCTCTTCCGAACGCCATGTTCAAGGTCGAGCTCCAGAACGGCCACCAGGTCCTGGCACACATCAGCGGCAAGATGCGTATGCACTACATCCGCATCCTCCCTGACGACCGGGTCGTGGTGGAGCTGTCTCCGTACGACCTGACGCGTGGCCGGATCGTCTACCGCTACAAGTAGATCTTGCCTGTGTCCCGGCGCCTCGTGCGTTCGGGCTGCCGGCACTGACCCGGAGAACCTCACCCCATGAAGGTCAAGCCGAGCGTCAAGAAGATCTGCGACAAGTGCAGGGTGATCCGCCGTCACGGCCGGGTCATGGTCATCTGCGAGAACCCGCGCCACAAGCAGCGCCAGGGCTGACGCACGACCGATCCCTCTGCATCCATCGCAGAGATTCGCGCGACGCAAGCTGAATAGTTCATACGCAGGACCCAGGCGGACATGTGCCGCCTGACACCCCCGGTCGGAGGCCGGGGACCCAGTTCGTACCTGGTACGGCGGCTGGGAGTCGGTTCTGCGGAAGACCTCCGACAAGTAACTGGAGCCATTGAATGGCACGCGTTTCCGGTGTTGACATCCCGCGCGACAAGCGCGTGGAGATCGCCCTCACCTACGTGTTCGGCATCGGCCGGACCCTCTCGCAGCAGACGCTGGCCGCCACCGGCGTCGACCCGAACACCCGCGTTCGCGACCTCTCCGAGGAGCAGCTCGTCGCGATCCGCGAGTACGTCGACAACAACATCAAGACCGAGGGTGACCTCCGTCGTGAGATCCAGGCCGACATCCGCCGCAAGGTGGAGATCGGTACCTACCAGGGTCTGCGCCACCGTCGTGGTCTGCCCGTCCGCGGCCAGCGCACCAGCACCAACGCGCGTACCCGCAAGGGCCCGCGTCGCGCCATCGCCGGCAAGAAGAAGCCGGGCAAGAAGTAGTCCACAGCGGACGCCTGTCCACGGTCTTCGCTGTAGGACCGACCACCTCCCGTAGGAGTTATAGATGCCCCCCAAGGGTCGTCAGGGCGCTGCCAAGAAGGTGCGCCGCAAGGAAAAGAAGAACGTCGCTCACGGCCACGCGCACATCAAGAGCACGTTCAACAACACGATCGTCTCGATCACGGACCCGTCCGGCAACGTGATCTCCTGGGCCTCCGCCGGCCACGTCGGCTTCAAGGGCTCCCGGAAGTCCACGCCGTTCGCCGCGCAGATGGCCGCCGAGTCGGCTGCCCGCCGCGCCCAGGAGCACGGCATGCGCAAGGTCGACGTGTTCGTGAAGGGCCCGGGTTCCGGTCGTGAGACCGCGATCCGTTCCCTGCAGGCCACGGGCCTCGAGGTCGGCTCCATCCAGGACGTCACCCCGACCCCGCACAACGGCTGCCGTCCGCCGAAGCGCCGCCGCGTCTGACGCGGAGCTGCTTCGCGCAGACCGAGGTTTCCGGGCGGTACGGCTCCGTGAAAGGGCCGTATCGCCCGTACCCTTGCAGTACCCGTCCCGTTTGCCGGGGCGGTCTGAGTCGGGCGTCAAATAGCGGGCGCCCACGACTGAAGGATCTGATCCACACATGCTGATCGCTCAGCGTCCCTCGTTGACCGAAGAGGTCGTCGACGAATTCCGCTCCCGGTTCGTGATCGAGCCGCTGGAGCCGGGCTTCGGTTACACCCTCGGCAACTCCCTCCGCCGCACCCTCCTGTCGTCGATCCCCGGTGCCGCTGTCACCAGCATCCGCATCGACGGCGTCCTGCACGAGTTCACCACCGTGCCGGGCGTCAAGGAGGACGTCACCGACCTGATCCTCAACATCAAGCAGCTGGTCGTCTCCTCGGAGCACGACGAGCCGGTCGTGATGTACCTGCGCAAGCAGGGTCCGGGTCTGGTCACCGCCGCCGACATCGCGCCCCCGGCCGGTGTCGAGGTGCACAACCCCGACCTCGTCCTCGCCACGCTCAACGGCAAGGGCAAGCTGGAGATGGAGCTGACGGTCGAGCGCGGCCGCGGTTACGTCTCCGCCGTGCAGAACAAGCAGGTCGGCCAGGAGATCGGCCGCATCCCGGTCGACTCGATCTACTCGCCGGTCCTCAAGGTCACGTACAAGGTCGAGGCCACGCGTGTCGAGCAGCGGACCGACTTCGACAAGCTGATCGTCGACGTCGAGACCAAGCAGGCGATGCGTCCCCGCGACGCCATGGCCTCCGCCGGCAAGACCCTGGTCGAGCTGTTCGGTCTCGCCCGCGAGCTGAACATCGACGCCGAGGGCATCGACATGGGTCCGTCCCCGACGGACGCCGCGCTCGCCGCCGACCTGGCGCTGCCGATCGAGGAGCTGGAGCTCACCGTTCGGTCGTACAACTGCCTCAAGCGCGAGGGCATCCACTCCGTGGGTGAGCTCGTGGCGCGGTCCGAGGCGGACCTGCTCGACATCCGCAACTTCGGTGCGAAGTCGATCGACGAGGTCAAGGCGAAGCTGGCCGGCATGGGCCTGGCCCTGAAGGACAGCCCGCCCGGATTCGACCCGACCGCCGCCGCGGACGCGTTCGGTGCCGATGACGACGCCGACGCCGGTTTCGTGGAGACCGAGCAGTACTGATTCGGCTGCCGGCCCCTTGTGGCTGGTCGCGCAGTTCCCCGCGCCCCTTGGGGCGTGGATCCTCCGGGGCGTCGAAAGGCGCCCCGGATCTCCGACAGGCGACCGCCTGCTCGGATACTGACCCCGGTACCTGATACGGCCGGGGCAGACACCTAGGAGAAACACCATGCCGAAGCCCACCAAGGGTGCCCGTCTGGGCGGCAGCGCCGCGCACGAGAAGCTGATGCTCGCGAACCTCGCGAAGTCGCTCTTCGAGCACGGTCGGATCACCACCACCGAGGCGAAGGCGCGCAAGCTGCGTCCGTACGCCGAGCGTCTGGTCACCAAGGCGAAGAAGGGCGACCTTCACAACCGCCGTCAGGTGCTCCAGGTCATCACGGACAAGAGCATCGTCCACACGCTCTTCACCGAGATCGGCCCGCGCTACGAGAACCGTCCGGGTGGCTACACCCGCATCACCAAGATCGGTAACCGCCGTGGCGACAACGCGCCCATGGCCGTCATCGAGCTGGTCGAGGCGCTGACGGTGGCGCAGGAGGCGACCGGCGAGGCCGAGGCCGCGACCAAGCGTGCCGCGAAGGACGCCGAGGCTGCCGAGGCTCAGGTCGACACGACCAAGGCCGAGGACACCGAGGAGTCCAAGGACGCGTAAGCGTCTGCCGGGGACCGGCGGCTCGCGGTTCGCCGTGGCTGTTCGCGCAGTTCCCCGCGCCCCTGAGGGCGTTGTCGGCGGGTCCGTTCCCTTTCGAGGGGGCGGGCCCGTCTTCGTGTGGGTGAGAGGATCCAGGGGTGAGTGAGGAAGTGGCACCCGGTCATGTCCGGGTACGGCTCGACCTGTCGTACGACGGGACCGACTTCTCCGGGTGGGCGAAGCAGGCCGGGGGGCGGCGGACCGTGCAGGGGGAGATCGAGGACGCCCTGCGGACCGTGACGCGGTCCGGGGACACCGTGTACGAGCTGACCGTGGCCGGGCGGACCGACGCCGGGGTGCACGCCCGGGGGCAGGTCGCCCACGTCGATCTGCCGGAGGACGTCTGGCGTGAGCACCACCAGAAGCTGCTCAAGCGGCTCGCCGGGCGGCTGCCCCGGGACGTACGGGTCTGGGCCCTCAGAGAGGCGCCCAGCGGTTTCAACGCCCGGTTCTCGGCGGTGTGGAGGCGGTACGCCTACCGCGTCACCGACAACCCGGGCGGCGTCGACCCGCTGCTGCGCAACCACGTGCTGTGGCACGACTGGCCGCTCGACGTGGACGCCATGAACGAGGCCGCCCGCGGGCTGCTGGGCGAGCACGACTTCGCCGCCTACTGCAAGAAGCGGGAGGGCGCCACCACCATCCGCACGCTGCAGGAGCTGAGCCTGGTGCGCGGCGGGGACGGGATCATCACGGCCACCGTGCGGGCCGACGCCTTCTGCCACAACATGGTGCGTTCGCTCATCGGGGCGCTGCTGTTCGTGGGCGACGGGCACCGGCCGCCGGACTGGCCCGCGAAGGTGCTGGCGGCCGGGGTGCGCGACTCCGCGGTGCACGTCGTCCGGCCGCACGGGCTGACGCTGGAGGAAGTCGGCTACCCGGCCGACGAGTTGCTCGCCGCGCGCAGCAAGGAGGCGCGGAACAAGCGGTCGTTGCCGTCGGCCGGGTGCTGCTGAGCCGGGGCTACTCGTTCGCCGCGGCCGAGGCCTGGGCCTCGCCGCGGCGGCGGATCTGGTTGAACGTGAACTGCTGGAGGTCGTCGCTGGTGCGGAAGACCTCGGTGTCCTTCGTGGTGACGTCCTTGCCGCTGGTGAAGCCCGCGTTGGCGAAGTAGGCGTAGCGGCCGTAGGAGTTGCTCGTCGTGTTGCAGATGGCGGACTCGCAGAAGCCCTTCACGCCACCGCCCGAGAGCGACTTCACGAAGCTCTTCTTGTCGGTCTGGCTCTTGGCCTTGAGCGCCTGGGCCTCGGTGTCGAAGACCGCCACGCCCATGGTGACGGCGATGCCGCCCTTGACGTACGTCACCCGTATCAGGCGCGTGCAGTCGTTGGCGGTGAGGACCTTGGGGAGGGTGCCGCCGGCGGCCGAGGCGCAGTTCCTCGTGTCGGCGGTCGGGCCCTTCTTGTAGACGGTGTCGCCCATCGTCAGCTGGGTGCCCGGGAAGAGCGTCTCCGGGCTGAGCGGGGCCTTGTCCTTCTTCGCGCTGGCGATGAAGTCCTTCGGGTCCAGCGGGGGAGGGGCGCTGGTCGGGGCGAACGACGGGGCCGAGGCCGTGCCGCTGGGGATGTCCGCCGAGGGCAGGGAGGCCGGGCTGTTGGGGCGGCCGTCGCCGTTGGCCGAGACCACGGCCACCGCGACGGCGGTGCCGATCGCGACCGTGGCGAGCGCGCCGCCGCCGACGAGCAGCAGGCGGCGCCGCTTGTTGCGGGCCTCGGAGGCTTCAGCGAGCGCTGCCCAGTCCGGGGACTGGCCGCCCCCGCTGTTCCAGGGCTGCTGCGACTGCGGTTTCCAGGGATCCCACTGGGACTGAGGTCCCCCCTGCCCAAAGCTCATGGGGCGCATCTTAGACGGGACATGGGGCGTGCTGGTCCGCCTGGACGGGCCCCGCAGCCCCTAGCGTTCCTCCCATGCGCACGGGCAAAGGCGACATCTGCGGGTGGTTGGGGCGACTGCTGCCGGCCGTGGTGCTGCTGGTCTGTCTGGCGGTGGGGCCGGCCGCCGCGCTCGGGGTGTGGCCGTCCGTGCTGGTCGGGGTGGTGCGGGCGGGGCGGCGGGCGCGCGGGGGCGGCTCCGTGGTGCGGTGGTGCGCCGGATCGCTGGCCGATGTGGTGCTCTCGTCGGTGTTCCCGTACGTGCGGCCGGTCCGGCGGGGGACCCTGCGCAGGGTCGTGACGCTGTGTGCCGCGCTGTGCACGCCGGGGAGCCTCCGGCGCCGGTGATCCCGCGTTTTGACCCTTGTCGAACGCCCCGGTATTCTGCTTGTTCGTTGTGTATTGGCTTGCTCATTCTCACGGGACGGGCCCTTACACCGGTCCACCGGGCCGATGACCAGCGACCAGCACGCGGTTTGCGTCACCGCAGTGCGGTCAAGGCTGTCGTGATCGTTTCGGTGACCTGTTCAGGACCATTCACTCGAAGCGAAGGCTACGAACCGTGCGTACGTACAGCCCCAAGCCCGGCGATGTGACGCGCCAGTGGCACGTCATTGACGCTCAGGACGTCGTCCTGGGCCGTCTCGCCTCCACCGCAGCGACCCTTCTCCGGGGCAAGCACAAGCCGATCTACGCGCCGCACGTCGACGCTGGTGACTTCGTCATCATCATCAACGCCGACAAGGTGCACCTCTCCGGCAACAAGCGGACCCAGAAGATGGCGTACCGCCACTCCGGCTACCCGGGTGGTCTGCGCTCCGTCCGTTACGACGAGCTGCTCGACAAGAACCCCGAGAAGGCCATCGAGAAGGCCGTCAAGGGCATGCTCCCCAAGAACACTCTGGGCCGTCAGATGCTCTCGAAGCTGAAGGTCTACAAGGGTGACCAGCACCCGCACGGCGCGCAGCAGCCGCAGCCGTACGAGATCACCCAGGTCGCGCAGTAAGTCCGGCCACCCCCTAAGACTGAACAGAATCTGAGGAGAATCGTGGCCGAGACCACTGCCGAGCAGCCGCTCGAAGAGCTTGACATCGACAGCTACACCACCGAGTCCGAGGTCCCCGTCGAGGGCGAGTACACCTCGGAGTCCATGGCGTCCCGCTTCGGCGAGCCCCAGCCGGCCGCCGGCCTGGGCCGTCGCAAGAACGCCATCGCCCGCGTCCGGATCGTCCCGGGCACCGGCAAGTGGAAGATCAACGGTCGCACCCTCGAGGACTACTTCCCGAACAAGGTGCACCAGCAGGAAGTCAACGAGCCGTTCAAGGTTCTCGAGCTCGAGGGCCGTTACGACGTCATCGCCCGCATCGCCGGTGGCGGTGTCTCCGGCCAGGCCGGTGCGCTCCGTCTCGGTGTCGCCCGCGCGCTGAACGAGGCCGACGTCGACAACAACCGCGGCCCGCTGAAGAAGGCCGGCTTCCTCCGCCGCGACGACCGTGCGGTCGAGCGCAAGAAGGCCGGTCTGAAGAAGGCCCGCAAGGCTCCGCAGTACAGCAAGCGCTAAGCGCGTCGCCCGTCCTCGCGACTGGCTTCGCCTCGATCGCCCCGGCGGCACGGTTGTGCTGCCGGGGCGGTTCGTTTACACAACCCGTACGGGCCCCCGGCAGTCTCAGGGGACGTACTCGGGAATGTGAGCCGCATTCTCTTCAGCAATACGGAGGACACCACTGTGGGACGACTCTTCGGCACGGACGGCGTGCGCGGTGTCGCCAACGCGGATCTCACGGCGGAGATGGCCCTGGGCCTCTCGGTTGCCGCGGCGCACGTACTGGCCGAGGCGGGCACGTTCGAGGGGCACCGGCCGACCGCGGTCGTCGGACGTGACCCCCGCGCCTCCGGGGAGTTCCTGGAAGCCGCCGTGGTCGCGGGCCTGGCCAGCGCCGGTGTGGACGTCCTGCGCGTCGGTGTGCTGCCGACGCCCGCGGTGGCGTTCCTGACCGGGGAGCTCGGCGCCGACCTGGGTGTGATGCTCTCCGCGAGCCACAACGCCATGCCGGACAACGGCATCAAGTTCTTCGCGCGCGGTGGCCACAAGCTCGCCGACGAGCTGGAGGACCGGATCGAGTCCGTCTACGAGGAGCACCGCACCGGCGCCCCGTGGGACCGGCCGACCGGGGCCGGCGTGGGCCGGGTGCGGGACTACGACGAGGGCTTCGACCGGTACGTCGAGCACCTGCTGGGTGTCCTGCCGAACCGGCTCGACGGGCTGAAGGTCGTCCTGGACGAGGCGCACGGCGCCGCCGCCCGGGTCTCGCCCGAGGCGTTCCAGCGGGCCGGTGCCGAGGTCGTCACCATCGGGGCCGAGCCGGACGGGCTCAACATCAACGACGGGTGCGGGTCGACGCACCTGGACAAGCTCAAGGCCGCGGTCGTGGAGCACGGGGCCCACCTGGGCATCGCGCACGACGGTGACGCCGACCGGTGCCTCGCCGTGGACCACACCGGCGAGGAGGTGGACGGCGACCAGATCCTCGCCGTGCTCGCCCTGGACATGCGGGAGCGGTCCGCGCTGCGGTCCGAGACGGTCGTGGCGACCGTGATGTCGAACCTCGGGTTCAAGCTCGCCATGGAGCGGGAGGGCATCCGGCTGGTGCAGACCGCGGTGGGCGACCGGTACGTGCTGGAGGAGATGAAGGAGCACGGGTTCGCGCTCGGGGGCGAGCAGTCCGGGCACGTGATCATCCTCGACCACGCGACGACCGGGGACGGCACGCTGACCGGGCTGCTGCTGGCGGCGCGGGTCGCCGGGAGCGGGCGTCCGCTGCGGGAGCTGGCCTCGGTGATGGAGCGGCTGCCGCAGGTGCTGGTGAACGTGCCGGACGTGGACAAGTCCCGGGTGAGGACGTCCGCGGAGCTGGCGGCGGCCGTGACGGACGCGGAGCGGGAGCTCGGGGAGACCGGGCGGGTGCTGCTGCGGCCTTCCGGGACCGAGCCGCTGGTCCGGGTGATGGTGGAGGCGGCCGACATCGAGCAGGCTCGGTCCGTGGCGGGGCGGCTGGCCGACGTCGTGAAGTCGGCGTTGGGGTAGCCGGCCGTTCCGGGTTCGGGGCGGGGGTGCTGTGTGTGGCGGGCTGCGGGTTCGTCGTGGCTTGTCGCGCCGTTCCCCGCGCCCCTAGGTACGCTGCTGTTGGCGTCGCCAGAGCCACTTCTGGGTCAGCAGGGTCAGGGTGCCGGCCAGCATGATGCCCAGCAGGTTGAGCAGGAGCTGTTCCGTCGAACCCCAGGTCTGCTTCATGTCGCCGTAGCTGAGGGCCACCGCCGCGTTGGCGGCGGCCGGGACCGTGGTCACCGAGATCGCGACGCCGACCAGGGCGCCGGACTTGGCGGAGGTCAGGGAGAGCGTGCCCGCGGCGCCGGCGAGGATCGCCACGACGAAGGAGAACCAGTCGGGGGCGTAGATGAAGCCGGTGTTGGGACGGTCGCTCTCCAGCTTCTCCTCGCTGAACAGGTTCACCGCGTCCATGAAGTGGCTGAAGCCGACCGTCACCGCCATCGCCACGGCGAAGCCCACCAGCAGGGCGGTCAGCGAGCGCAGCGCGAGGCGGGGCGCGCGCTGCACCACCGCCGTGCAGATGCCCGCGAGCGGGCCGAACTCCGGGCCCACCGCCATCGCGCCCACGATCAGGATGGCGTTGTCCAGCACCACACCGCAGGCCGCGATCATGGTGGCCAGCGTGAGGAACGCCAGGTAGGTGACCGACAGCGTCGACTCCTCGTGCGTGGCGTCGGTCAGGTGCTCCCACAGCACCGCGTCCGCGCCCTCGCCCGGCGCCTCCGACTCCGCCTCGTCGGCCCGCTTCGACAGCGACAGGTCGATGTTCTCGACGGAGATCGAGCCGCAGTCCTCCAGGTCCAGTTCCCGCAGGCGGCCGAGGAGTTCGTCGCCCGCCTCCCGGGCCACGTCGCACATCACGACGTCGCCGGCGGGGTCGCGGGCCGCGCCCGGCAGCACGACGAGATGCGTGGTGCCGACCGTCCCTTCGATCAGACGGACCACGTCCCCGGTTTTCTCGGACGGCGTGATCAGGCGCAGATGCAGCATGGCGGCAGCGTAACGGTCACAGTTTGCGCAGGCTCAGGCGCTGCACCGTGTGGTCCGGGCCCTTGCGCAGGACCAGGGTGGCGCGGCCGCGGGTGGGGGCGATGTTCTCGACCAGGTTGGGCCGGTTGATCGTGCGCCACATGGTGCGGGCGTAGTCGAGGGCCTCCTCCTCGGAGACCTGGGTGTACTTGCGGAAGTACGAGGACGGGTTCTGGAAGGCGGTCGCGCGCAGCTTGCGGAAGCGGTTGAGGTACCAGCGCTCGATGTCCTCGACGCGGGCGTCGACGTAGACGCTGAAGTCGAAGTAGTCGGCGAGGCCGACGCGGGTGCGGCCGTCCTTGCCGGGCAGGGCGGGCTGCAGGACGTTCAGGCCCTCGACGATCAGGATGTCCGGGCGGCGGACCGTCAGGCGCTCGTCCGGGACGATGTCGTAGATCAGGTGGGAGTAGACCGGGGCCGTGACCTCGTCCTTGCCGGCCTTGATGTCGGCGACGAAGCGGGTCAGGGCGCGGCGGTCGTAGGACTCCGGGAAGCCCTTGCGGGACATCAGGCCGCGGGCCTGGAGTTCCCGGGTGGGCAGCAGGAAGCCGTCGGTGGTGACCAGCTCGACGCGCGGGTGCTCGGGCCAGCGGGAGAGCAGGGCCTGCAGCAGGCGGGCCACCGTCGACTTGCCGACGGCGACCGAGCCGGCGACCCCTATGACGAACGGGGTGCCGGACTGGGAGCCCTGCTCGCCGAGGAACGTGTTCAGCGCTCCCCTGAGGCCGTCCGTGGCGCCGACGTAGAGGTTGAGGAGCCGGGACAGCGGGAGGTAGATGTCCCGCACCTCGTCCAGGTCGATCACGTCGCCGAGACCGCGCAGCTTCTCGACCTCCTCGGCCGTCAGGGGCAGCGGCGTCTTGTCACGCAGCGCGCTCCATTCGGCTCGGGTGAGGTCGACGTAGGGAGTCGCCTCCGGGCGGGGCCGGTGGGCGCTCCGGGGCATCGAGGAGACCGGAGAGATCACAGTCCATTGTTACGGGCGTACGAACGGACGGTGAGGTGGGATCCGTCACGCGGGCGCTTCCCGCCTCCGGCGGGGGAGAAATCCGGCCAACGGGAGGAATGTCAGTGGTGTGCGTCACAGTTGTGGGAAGGGTGGGCCCAGCCCGGGGTCCACGGACCCGCGAGGGGTGACCCATGACGTACGCGATAGAGGCGGAAGGCCTGGTCAAACGGTTCCGGGAGACCGAGGCGCTGGCCGGTGTCGACCTCGCGGCCCGCAAGGGCACTGTGCTCGGGCTGCTGGGTCCCAACGGTGCCGGGAAGACGACCGCGGTGCGGATCTTCGCCACCCTGCTGCGGCCCGACGGGGGGTGGGCCCGGGTCGCCGGGCACGACGTGGTCCGGGAGGCCGGGGTGGTGCGGTCCCTGGTCGGGCTGACCGGGCAGTACGCGGCGGTCGACGAGAACCTCACCGGCACGGAGAACCTGCTGCTCATCGGCCGGCTGCTCGGGCTGCCGCGGCGGGAGGCGAAAGCGCGGGCGGGGAAGCTGCTGGAGCGCTTCCAGCTGACGCACGCGGCCGGGCGGGCGGCCAAGACCTACTCGGGCGGTATGCGCCGGCGCCTGGACCTGGCGGCGAGCCTGGTCGGCCGCCCCAGCATCCTCTTCCTGGACGAGCCCACCACCGGCCTGGACCCGCACAGCCGCGGCGAGCTGTGGAACCTGCTGCGCGGCCTGGTCGCGGACGGGGCGACCGCCCTGCTGACCACGCAGTACCTGAACGAGGCCGATGTGCTCGCCGACGAGATCGTGGTGATCGACAAGGGCCGGGTGATCGCCGAGGGCACGCCCGACCGGCTGAAGGCGCAGGTCGGCGGGCAGGTGCTGGAGCTGCGGCCGGTCCTCGGGCAGGACCTCGCGCGGGCGCACGCGCTGGTGGCCGGGGCCGCCGGGCCCGAGGCGCGGATCGAGGGCGAGACGGTCACCGCGCCGGTGAAGGACCCGGAGCTGATGCCGGCCGTGGTGCGCGCGCTGGACCGGGAGGGCATCGCGGTGGGGGAGCTGGCCCTGCGCCGCTCCTCGCTCGACGAGGTGTTCCTCTCCCTGACCGGGCACCGCGCCGAACCGGGCGGGTCCGGGGAGGACGGTGAGGCGGACGCCCGGGACGAGGACGAGCCGGCGAAGGCGGTGAGCCGGTCATGACCGCCACGACCGTCACGGCACCGGTCACCTCCTCGGGCCGGGTGCCGGCCCTGGCCGGGGTGCGGCAGACCTTCACCATGGCCTGGCGGAGCCTGGTCGCCGTCAAGCACAACCCGCTCGAACTGGTCGACTACAGCATCACGCCGATCATGTTCGTGTTCCTGTTCACCTACGTGCTGGGCGGGCAGATGGCCGGGTCGCCGGAGGCGTACCTGAAGTACGCGCTGCCCGGGATCATCGTGCAGAACACCCTGTTCATGACGGTGTACACGGCGATGGCCCTCAACACCGACCTCACCAAGGGCGTCTTCGACCGGCTGCGCAGCCTGCCCATCGCCCGCTCCGCCCCGCTCGTCGGGCGCATCACCGCCGACCTCGCCAAGCACGTCTGGGCGATGGTGCTGATGATCGTCCTCGGGCTCGCGCTCGGCTTCCGGGTCACCGGCGGTTTCGGCGGGTTCCTGCTCGGCGTGCTGCTGGTGGTGGTGTTCGCGGCGGCCGTCTCATGGAGCGCGGTGCTCATCGGGATGCTGGCCGGTGACGCGGAGAAGGTGCAGGCGTTCGCCTTCACCCTGATCTTCCCGATCACCTTCACCAGCAGCGCGTTCGTCGTCGTCGACACCATGCCGGGCTGGCTGCAGGCGTGGAGCGACGTCAATCCGGTCACGCATCTGTCCGACGCCTTCCGTGGGCTGCTGCTCGGCGGGCCCGTGGCGGAGCCGGTGCTGTGGTCGCTGGTCTGGGCGGCGGGCATCGCTCTGGTGTTCTATCCGCTGGCCATGAGGGCGTATCGCGCGAAGGTCTGACAGCGGGGCACCGAGCCGTTCGTACCCCGGTGGGAATCTCCGATTTCGGGCACGCAACGGCCCGTTCGGCACGGGAATCGACCCTAAGCTGCCGCCCATGTGTGGAATCGTGGGATACGTGGGGCCGCAGTCGGCGCTGGAAGTCGTGATGGCCGGGCTGAAGCGGCTGGAGTACCGGGGCTACGACTCGGCGGGGGTCGCCGTCCTGGCCGACGGCGGGCTCGCGACGGCCAAGAAGGCCGGCAAGCTCCTCAACCTGGAGAAGGAACTGGACGGCAGGCCGCTGCCGACGGGCACGACGGGCATCGGCCACACCCGGTGGGCCACCCACGGCGGGCCGACCGACGCCAACGCCCACCCGCACATCGACAACGCGGGCCGGGTCGCGGTCGTCCACAACGGCATCATCGAGAACTTCGCGGCGCTGCGGGGCGAGTTGCAGGAGCGCGGCCACGAGCTGTCCTCCGAGACCGACACGGAGGTCGTGGCGCATCTGCTCGCCGAGGAGTTCTCCTCATGCGCCGACCTCGCCGAGGCGATGCGGCTGGTGTGCCGGCGTCTGGAGGGCGCGTTCACGCTGGTCGCGGTGCACGCCGACGAGCCCGACGTGGTGGTCGGCGCCCGGCGCAACTCCCCGCTGGTGGTGGGGGTCGGCGAGGGTGAGGCCTTCCTCGCCTCGGACGTGGCCGCGTTCATCGCCCACACGCGCTCCGCGATCGAGCTGGGCCAGGACCAGGTGGTGGAGCTGCGCCGGGACGGTGTGACCGTGACGGGCTTCGACGGCCGCCCGGCCGACGTGCGCTCCTACCACGTGGACTGGGACGCCTCGGCCGCGGAGAAGGGCGGCTACGACTACTTCATGCTCAAGGAGATCGCCGAGCAGCCCAAGGCGGTCGCCGACACCCTGCTGGGCCGGATCGACGGCTCCGGTTCGCTGACCCTGGACGAGGTGCGGATCCCGCCGCGGGTGCTGCGCGAGATCGACAAGGTCGTCATCGTGGCGTGCGGCACGGCCTTCCACGCCGGGATGATCGCCAAGTACGCCATCGAGCACTGGACGCGCATCCCGTGCGAGGTGGAGCTGGCCAGCGAGTTCCGTTACCGGGACCCGATCCTGGACGCGCAGACGCTGGTCATCGCCATCTCCCAGTCCGGCGAGACCATGGACACGCTGATGGCGCTGCGGCACGCCCGCGTGCAGGGCTCCAAGGTGCTGGCCATCTGCAACACCAACGGCTCGACGATCCCGCGCGAGTCCGACGCCGTGCTGTACACGCACGCCGGGCCGGAGGTCGCCGTCGCCTCCACGAAGGCGTTCCTCACCCAGCTCGTCGCCTGCTACCTGGTCGCCCTGTACCTCGGCCAGACCCGGGGCACCAAGTGGGGCGACGAGATCCGGGCGGTGATCCGGGACCTGTCGTCCATCTCGGGCGCGGTGGAGCGGGTGCTGGGGACGATGGAGCCGGTGCGGGAGCTGGCGCGCACGCTGGCCTCGAAGAACACGGTGCTGTTCCTCGGCCGGCACGTGGGCTACCCGGTGGCCCTGGAAGGCGCGCTGAAGCTGAAGGAGCTCGCCTACATGCACGCCGAGGGGTTCGCGGCGGGCGAGCTGAAGCACGGGCCGATCGCGCTGATCGAGGAGGACCTGCCGGTCGTCGTGGTGGTGCCGTCGCCGCGCGGCCGGTCGGTGCTGCACGACAAGATCGTGTCCAACATCCAGGAGATCCGGGCGCGCGGCGCGCGGACGATCGTCATCGCCGAGGAGGGTGACGAGGCGGTCGTGCCGTACGCGGACCACCTGATCCGGATCCCGGTCACGCCGACCCTGCTGCAGCCGCTGGTGGCCACGGTGCCGCTGCAGGTGTTCGCGTGCGAGCTGGCGACGGCGCGCGGCAACGAGGTGGACCAGCCGAGGAACCTCGCGAAGTCGGTGACCGTGGAGTGAGCGAAGGGGGCGGACGGCCGCTGCCGTCCGCCCCGCCTCACCCGGCCGGCCGGGTGATCACCAGTTGATGCAGGTCTTCGGGACCCAGCCGTTGACCTTGTCGCCGCCGTAGTACCAGAGGTTGCTCTTCTTGCCGCAGGCCGTGTACGAGCCGCCCTTGTAGGCCTTGCCGTCGTTGCAGACGCCGCCGCGCTTGCCCTTGCCCCAGATGCCCAGGGCCGTGGCGGAGGTCTTCGGCGCCGTGCGGACCTTGACGGTCTCCTTGGCCTTGACGTTCACGATCGCCTTGCTGCAGTCCTGCGGCGGTGCCGCGGCGGCGGTGCCCGCGGTGGCGACGGTGCCGGTGAGGGCCGTGACGAAGAGAGCCATCGAAGTGGCCGCGGTCCCCAGCGACTTGACCTTCATGGTGGTGCGTTCCTCCCGTTGCATGCGATGCCGTGTGCACATCGCGGTCATCGCGAACTGTACAAGGGGGAGGGGGAGTTCAAGATCGCGGGCTCAGTACGGGCAGGACCAGGGAGGCGGTGGCGTGGGGCTGTACGGGAGCCTGGTCCAGCCGTCGGGGGTCACCCGGTGGAAGTCCCCGTGGTCGCCGTCCATCCGCGAAGTGCCGTTCACGTGCACCGTGTCCGCGTGCAGGCGGTAGTGGAGGCCGCCCATCATGCCGGCCACCCGGAAGAAGATCCGCACGTCGAGACCCTCCGTCAGGGGGGACAGCGGGGGCAGCAGGTGCTCGGTCTCCTCGAAGCAGCGGCCGGTGCGCTCCCGCAGCATCGCGTGGAAGTGGCGCTCCAACACGTCGGCCGGGGCGGGCAGTTGCCGCACCGCGACCGGCTCCAGCAGCTCCAGCAGGTGCGTGTGGGCCCGTTCCCGCGCGATGTCCACCGGGCGCCGTCCGTCCCGGGTGCGCCGCGTGCGCCAGGCGCCGTGCGCGATCAGCCGGGAGACGACCGCGATGCCGGCGCCGTGCCAGGCGGCCTGGTGCAGCGGGGCGAATCCGCTGCGGTTGCCGGGCCGGGCGAGATTCGCCCGCTCGGGATGCTTCACCAGCTCGGCGAACAGGCCGTCCCAGTCGGCGTCCCGGGCCAGGTCGGCGAACCGGTCGCGCTCCTTCAGATACCGGTCGCCGTAGCGCTCGCGGTCGGTGAGGCCGTCCCCTTCCATGCCGATGAGGCTGGTCGCCGTAGGGTGCTGCGCATGAGCATCATCGGGGTCGGGATCGACGTCGCGGAGATCGATCGCTTCGCGGCGGCACTGGAGCGTACGCCGGCGCTGGCCGAGCGGCTGTTCGTACGGGGCGAGTTGCTGCTGCCCAGTGGGGAGCGCCGGGGTGTGGCCTCCCTTGCGGCCCGGTTCGCCGCCAAGGAGGCCCTGGCCAAGGCGCTCGGCGCTCCGGGCGGGCTGCTGTGGACCGACGCCGAGGTGTACGTCGAGGACAGCGGGCAGCCCCGGCTGCGGGTGACGGGGACGGTGGCCGCGCGGGCCGCCGAGCTCGGCGTGCGGTCCTGGCACGTGTCGCTGAGTCACGACGCGGGGATCGCCTCGGCCGTCGTCGTCGCCGAGGCGTGACGCGGGGACGACGGCTCAGAACATCGCCCACAGGAGGACGAAGGTGCCGAGGAAGCCCGCCGCGCCCAGCACGGTGCCCGTCGCGGCCGTCCACATCCGGCCCGTGCCCTTGCGGGCGTAGTGCATGCCCATCGCGCCGAAGGTGACGGCCAGTGCGCCCGCCAGTACCGACCAGGGGATCAGGAAGGCCCAGGTGCCGAGGGCGGAGAGGACGCCGAGGACGAGTGCGGTGGGTCCGAGCGCGGTGGCGGGTGTGTCGCCCGCTGCGGGTGTGGTGGATCCGGCCATGGTGCGGCCTCCCCGGGTGAACGACCGTCAGAGCTTTTTGAACAAGTTCAATTCCTGCTCCGATCGTAGCGGACTTCCAGGAGGCGCGGCATGGCCACGGTGAGAGGCGTCGACCCCCGCGGTGGACAGCACTGCGAGACGACGGCGCTCGGAGTGCTCCTGCGGCACGCGGGCATCGATCTGTCCGAGCCCATGCTCTTCGGCCTCGGCTCCGGGCTGTCCTTCGTCTACTGGGACGGCAGGAACATGGACTTCCCCTTCCTCGGCGGGCGGGTCAAGCCCTTCGAGCTCACCCGGAACCTGGCCCGCAACCTCGGGCTGGAGCTCGTGGTGCGGGAGACCGCCTCCGCCCGCAAGGGATGGCAGAACGTGACGGCGGCCGTCGACGCCGGGCGGCCCGTCGGGCTCCAGCTCGACAGCTACCACCTGGACTACTTCACCACCAAGGTGCACTTCGGCGGCCATGTGGTCGCCCTGTACGGCTACGACGAGCAGGACGCCCACCTCGTCGACACCGAGCGGCAGGGCGGCGCCGTGTCCACCGGCCTGGCCGGGCTCGCCCGGGCCCGGGCCGCGCGCGGGCCGATGACGGCCCGGCACCGGTCCTTCACCCTCACCGCCCCCGACGGGCCGCCGGAGGTGCGGGAGCGGATCGTGCCCGCCGTCACCGCCTGCGCGGACGCCTTCCTCGCCCCGCCCATCGCCAACCTCGGCCACCGGGGCATCGAGAAGGCCGGCACGCTCGTACCCCGCTGGCTTCAGCGCGCCGCCGACCCGCGGCGGGACCTGCCGCAGGCCGCCCTGCTGATGGAGAAGGCCGGCACCGGCGGCGCCCTGTTCCGCAACCTCTACCGCGACTTCCTCGCCGAGTGCCGCCAGTGGCTCGACGGCGAGCCGCTGCGCACCGGCCACGCGCTCTACGCCGAGGCGGCCGCCCTGTGGACGGACGTCGCGGCGCTGATCGCGCGGGCCGGTGAGTCGGGGGACGAGCAGTGCCTCGTGCGGGCGGGCACCGTGCTGTCCGACCTCGCGCGCATCGAACGTGAGGCCATGGAGGCGCTGCGCCGCCTGCGCGTGTGACGCCCTCGCCGCGGGGCGAGGGCGCCGGCGGGCGCGGACGGGTCAGCAGATCGACTGGCTGCTGTTGACCCGTGTGATGTTGCGGAACGTCGTGTTCTCGCCGCACGGGCTCTCCCTGATGGCCGAGTCGGTGACCGTCAGGTTCTGGATGGTGATGTCCTTGTTGTTCGGGAACTCCGAGCGTGCGGCCAGGCGCAGCTCGCCGCCGCCGGTGATCGTGCCGCTCCGGGCGGCCAGGCTGACGTTGTGACAGTTCTCGATCAGGACCGAGTTGTTGCCGGTGTGGGAGAGCGTCACGCGGTCGATGACGGCGCCGCCGCTCTCCGAGACGCAGAACACGCCGCGTCCGCCACCGCGCGCGACGACCTCGCCGACCCGGATGTTGGTGGGGTAGCCGCTGCCGATCCGGCCGTTGCGGTTGGCCATGCGGAAGGCGGCGTAGCCGGTGCCGGTGCCCGCGTTCTCGGCGTCCACCTTGCCGACGGTGGCGTTGACGGTCTGGTTGAGCAGCAGGCCCGACTCGCCCACGTTGCGGGCCGTCACCGTGCCGACGGTCAGGCCGTCCACGCCGTAGGTCTCGACCGCGTGGCTGGACGCGCCGGAGACGTACACGTTGTCGATGCGGACGTTGCGGGTCCACTGGCTGGTGTCGCCGCGGTTGTCGATCCGGACGCCCAGACCGGCGGCCAGGCGCATGTCGATCTGGCCGAGCACGACGTTCTGCACGTTGCGCAGGAAGACGCCGTACAGCGGGGTGCCCGTGAGCCTGAGGTTCTGGACCTCCACGTCACGGGTGCCGCGGGAGTAGACCGGCGCCTGGTCGCCCGAGCCGCTGCCGGTGACGTCGATGGTGCCGCAGACGTCGAGGACGGTGTAGCTGGGCAGCGAGATGCGGGAGCCCGCCGCCATCGAGCCCGAGCCGCGGACCACGACCCGCTCCTTCGCGGTGCGGCCGGGCGTGAGGCTGTCGACGGCCGCCTGCACGGCGGCGCGCAGGTCGGTGCCGGTGTACACCGTGCTGCCGCCGCGGCGGGCGGTCCAGGTGCTGCCGCTGCGCACGGCCTCGGCCTGGAAGGAGCCGTCCCCGCAGGCCAGGGCGCGCGTGGGGGCGGCGTTGGCGGGGGCGGTCAGGGTGCCGGCGGCGGTGAGGAGGGCGGTGGCGCCGACGGCGGCCAGTAATGCGGCTCTGCGTCCCATGGGGGCCTCGGTTTCGTCGAACGTGGGGGGTGTGCAAGCGCTTTCTGCGCGCCGGGAGTCTGGCAAAGGCGCGCCGGAGCGTCAATGGAACCGGCACGGGAGGACCGACACGGGACGGAAGGTGCGCCGGGTGCGCGGGAGTGGCCGGGGGGTCGTACGGGAAACTCGACCTCCATGCGGAGTGCGTACAGCGTGGACACGGTCAGGAACGCCGAACGGGAGCTGATGGCCCGGCTGCCGGAGGGGGCGCTGATGCAACGCGCCGCCGCCGGGCTCGCCGCGGCCTGTGCCGACGTGCTGGGGCGGGTGTACGGCAGCCGGGTGGTGCTGTTGGTGGGCAGCGGGGACAACGGCGGTGACGCCCTGTACGCCGGGGCGCGGCTGGCCCGGCGCGGGGCCGGGGTCACGGCGCTGCTGCTCGCCCCGGAGCGGACGCACGCGGCGGGTCTGGCGGCGCTGCGGCGGGCCGGGGGGCGGGTCGTCCGGGCCGGTCGGGGGGCTGGGGACGGTCGGGCTGCTGCGGGTGATCAGGGAGGCGTGGCCGGCCGGGCGAGCGGAGGCGGTCGGGCCGGTGGGGGTGGTGGTGACGTGGACGTCGAGGGACTGGTCGCGCGGGCCGATCTCGTCGTCGACGGCATCGTCGGGATCGGCGGGAAGGACGGACTGCGGCCGGAGGCGGTGCCGCTGGCGGCGGCCGCCGGGCGGTCGCGCGGGGCCGTGGTCGCCGTCGACCTGCCGAGCGGGGTGGACCCCGGCACCGGAGAGGTGCGGGGCGTCGCGGTCCGGGCCGATCTGACGGTGACGTTCGGGACGCACAAGCCGGGGCTGCTGATCGATCCGGCGCGGGAGTACGCCGGGTCGGTGCGGCTGGTCGACATCGGCCTGGAACTGCCCGCCGAGCCCGAGCTGGAGGCGCTGCAGCACGCGGACGTGGCCCGGCTGCTGCCGGTGCCGCGGGCGGAGAGCGACAAGTACCGGCGGGGAGTGGTCGGGATCGCGGCCGGGTCGGCCCGCTACCCCGGGGCCGCGGTGCTCGCCGTCTCGGGGGCGCTGCGGGGCGGGGCCGGGGCCGTGCGGTACGTCGGGCCGGCCGGGGACGCCGTGATCGCGCGGTTCCCCGAGACGCTCGTGTCGGACCGGGGGCCGAAGCACGCCGGGCGGGTGCAGGCGTGGGTCGTCGGGCCCGGGGCGGGCGACGACGCGGCGACCGTCGGGGAGGTGCTGGCGGCGGACGTGCCGGTGCTGGTGGACGCGGACGGGCTGCGGCTGGCGGACGCGGAGGCCGTGCGGGCGCGCCGGGCGCCGACGTTGCTGACGCCGCACGCGGGGGAGGCGGCGGCGCTGCTGGGGGTGGAGCGCCGGGAGGTCGAGGAAGGGCGTCTCGCCGCGGTGCGGGAGCTGGCGGCGCGGTACGGGGCGACCGTGCTGCTGAAGGGGTCGACGACCCTGGTGGCCGACTCGGGGGGCGGGGCGGTGCGGGTGAACCCGACGGGGACGTCGTGGCTGGCCACGGCGGGCAGCGGGGACGTGCTGTCGGGGCTGGCCGGGTCGCTGCTGGCGGCCGGACTGTCGGCGGTGGACGCGGGCAGCGTGGGGGCGTACGTGCACGGGCTGGCCGGGCGGCTGGCGGCGGACGGGGCGCCGGTGGGGGCGCACGATGTGGCGGCGGCGATTCCGAAGGCGTGGCGGAACGTGCTGGCGTGACGACGACCGTGACCCTGCCGCCCGAGCCGGGGCTGCGGCGCCGGGCCCTGCTCAGACCTGAGCGCCGACGCTGCGGGCCCCCGACCGCTGCCCGAGTCCGACGGCTGCCGCCCCCGGCCCCCCGTTTCGGCCTGAAGGGCCTTGTCCTCAAGCGCCGGACGGGCTGGGGGTGCGGGGGCTGCTGCCCCTGGCCCCGGCCGCTGTCCGACTCTGGGGGCGGCCGCCCTCTGGTCCCCGTTTCGGTCTGAAGGGCCTTGTCCTCAGGTGCCGGACGGCTGGGGGTGCGGGGGCTGCTGTCCCTGGCCCCGGCTGCTGCCCGAGTCCGGGGGTAGTGGGCTGCCGCCCCCGGGCCCCCGCTTCGGCCTGAACGGCCTCGTCCTCAAGCGCCATGCGGGCTGGAGAGCTGGGTGGGGTCGTCGGGTGCGGGTGCGGGTGTGTTCGGCGTCAGCTGTTGGGCGTGAGTCGTTGGGCGGGGTCCGGCTGGTCGGCGTGTGCCGGGGGTACGAGGTCAGGCCCGTCGAGGGTCGGCGGGGGCGGCCGCGTGCCCGGGGCTGATGCCTCCGGGTGACCGGGGCCGCGCGGCGTCGGACGGTGGCCTCGGGGGCGGGCTTCCCTGGGGGCATGACCCGTGGACGTACCGTCGGCCGTGTCCTCGCGCTGCTGCTCGCCGCTGTCGCCGTGCTGCCCGTCGGTGCGGCCGGGGCCGCTCCGGGGCCCCTGGGCGAGCTCGTGCCGGGGGTGGCGCCCGCGGCCGCGCAGTCCTGGGCGCTGGACACGCCCGACCAGGCGCTGCCGCCCACGGTGTACACGCCGTCCGTCGAGGAGGACGCCGTCGAGCCGCGCAGCGCCGCGGCGGGGACGTACGCGCTCGTCGAGTACGTGCCGCTCGGGGAGGCGGTCGCGCGGGTGAGCTGCACGCGGAAGGCGGGGCCCCACCAGCGGCAGGTCGAGCGGTGGCTGGGGCTGCGCGTGGACGGGCGGCAGTCGGCGGCCGACTGCCGTGCGATCCGGGCGTTCCAGGTGCGGCAGGGGATCGAGCCGGCCATAGGGTTCGCCGGGCCGGTGACCTGGGCGCGGATGCGGTACCTGTCGGCGCGCGCGAATCCCGACGCCGCCGGTCGGTGTCCGGTGCGCAGCCACCCGGTGGTGTGCGTGGACCTCGACCGGCAGCTGATGTGGGTGCAGAAGGGCAGGACGGTCGTGTTCGGGGTGGTGCCCGTCCGCAGCGGCCGGGCCGGGTACCGGACGCGGGCCGGCTGGCACAAGATCTACTGGCGGCACAAGAACCACTGGTCGACGCTGTACAACACTCCGATGCCGTACGCGCAGTTCTTCAGCGGCGGGCAGGCCTTCCACGGCGTCTACGGCAGTCTGCACACCACGGTCGGCTCCATGGGATGCGTGAACCTCACCGTGGCGGACGCGCGGCGGCTGTGGGGCGTGCTGAAGAAGGGCGACCGGGTGTTCGTGTGGGGGCGGCGGCCGGGGACGTAGCCGACCTGCTGGCGGGGCCGGTGCCCCGGGCGGGCCGGGGCCCTCTGAGACACTGGGCGCGATGAGCGAGAGAACAGCCCCGCGGACCGCGCCCCTGCGGGCCCGCGCCGAGATCGACCTGGCCGCCCTGCGGGCCAACGTGCGGGCCCTGTGTGCCCATGCCCCGGGCGCGGCCGTGATGGCCGTGGTGAAGTCCGAGGCGTACGGCCACGGGGCTGTGCCGTGCGCCCGTGCCGCCCTCGCGGCGGGAGCGAGCTGGCTGGGCACGGCCACCCCCGAGGAGGCCCTCGCCCTGCGCGCCGCCGGACTGCCGGGCCGCATCCTGTGCTGGCTGTGGACACCCGGCGGACCCTGGCGCGAGGCGATCGAGGCCGACCTGGACGTCTCCGTGAGCGGCCTGTGGGCCCTGCGGGAGGTCACCGAGGCGGCCCGGGCGGCCGGCCTGCCCGCGCGGGTGCAGCTCAAGGCCGACACCGGGCTCGGGCGCAACGGCTGCCAGCCCGGGGAGGACTGGGCCGCCCTGGTCGGCGAGGCCCGGCGCGCCGAGGCCGAGGGGCTGCTGCGCGTCACCGGCCTGTGGTCGCACTTCGCCTGCGCCGACGAGCCCGGGCACCCCTCCATCGCGGCCCAGCTGGGCCTGTTCCGCGAGATGGTCGCCCACGCCGAGGGCCAGGGCGTACGGCCCGAGGTCCGGCACATCGCCAACTCCCCGGCCACCCTCACGCTCCCCGGCAGCCACTTCGACCTGGTCCGCACGGGCATCGCCACCTACGGCATCTCGCCCAGCCCGGAACTCGGCACCCCGGCCGATTTCGGACTGCGCCCGGTGATGACGCTGTCCGCCTCGCTCGCCCTGGTCAAGCAGGTCCCGGGCGGCCACGGCGTCAGCTACGGTCACCGGTACGTCACGCCCGGCGAGACCACCCTCGGCCTCGTCCCGCTCGGCTACGCGGACGGCATCCCGCGGCACGCCTCCTCGGCCGGCCCGGTGCTGGTCGAGGGCAAGTGGCGGACGATCGCGGGGCGGGTCGCGATGGACCAGTTCGTCGTCGACCTGGGCGGCGACGCGCCCGCGCCGGGCACCGAGGCCGTGCTCTTCGGGCCCGGGGACCGCGGGGAGCCCACCGCCGAGGACTGGGCGCAGGCGGCCGGAACCATCGCCTACGAGATCGTGACCCGGATCGGAACGCGCGTTCCCCGCGTCTACGTGAATGAGGAACAGGACGGGTAACTCGCACCGGTAGGACTGGTCACGCGAGGAACGCGAGGAACGACAGGCACCCTGGTAACAGGGGCAACAACAGTCACACGGCATCATCCGACCAGGTGAGTCACCCGACCGGCAGCCCGGCGAAGAGGAGCGGTACGTGAGCGAGAGCAGTGCGGAGGTCGTCGCCGACGTCGCCTCCGCGGCCGTCGCGGCCTCCGCCGCGGGGGCGGCGGGGGGCTGGCGCCGGGCGACGGGCCTCGCCGGCGTGGCGATAGGCGTGGTGGCCGCGGGCGCGGCCGCCGGGGTCGCCCTGGAGCGGATGACGGTCGGCCGGGGCATGCGCCAGAAGGCCCGGCTCGCCCTCGACTCCGCGGGGCCCTACGGGTCGCTGCGCGGCATGCCCGGCAAGGCGTTCTCCGACGACGGCACGGAGCTGTACTACGAGGTCGACGACGTCGACCCGGAGGCCGCGCCGGCCATCGGGCCGCGCCGCCGCAGGCTCTTCGGCCGCAAGGCGCCCGCACCGGTCACCGTCGTCTTCAGCCACGGCTACTGCCTCAGCCAGGACTCCTGGCACTTCCAGCGGGCCGCTCTGCGGGGCGTCGTGCGGACCGTGCACTGGGACCAGCGCAGCCACGGCCGTTCCGGGCGCGGTGTGGCGCAGGCGCGGGGCGAGTCGGTCACCATCGAGCAGCTGGGCCGCGACCTGAAGGCCGTCATCGACGCGGCCGTGCCCGAGGGGCCGATCGTGCTGGTCGGGCACTCCATGGGCGGCATGACGGTGATGGCGCTGGCCGACCAGTACCCGGAGCTGATCCGTGAGCGGGTCGTCGGGGTCGCGTTCGTGGGGACGTCGTCGGGCCGGCTCGGCGAGGTCAACTACGGGCTCCCCGTCGCGGGCGTCAACGCGGTGCGGCGGGTGCTGCCGGGGGTCCTGAAGGCGCTGGGGCAGCGGGCCGAGCTGGTGGAGAAGGGGCGCCGGGCCACCGCGGAGCTGTTCGCCGGGATCATCAAGCGGTACTCCTTCGCGTCCCGGGACGTCGACCCGGCCGTGGCGCGGTTCGCCGAGCGGATGATCGAGAGCACCCCGATCGACGTGGTCGCCGAGTACTACCCGGCGTTCAACGACCACGACAAGACCGAGGCGCTCGGGTGCTTCGCGGAACTGCCGGTCCTCGTCCTGGCCGGGGTGCAGGACCTGGTGACGCCCAGTGAGCACAGTGAGGCCATCGCGGATCTGCTGCCGGACGCCGAGCTGGTGCTGGTGCCGGACGCGGGGCATCTGGTGATGCTGGAACACCCGGAAGTGGTCACCGACCGCCTCGCCGACCTGCTCACCCGCACGGGTGCGGTGCCCGCAGGAGCTACCGTGAAGGGCTATGGAAGCACCAGCAGCACCGCACAACCCGGCTGAGCCCGGATCCTCCGTCCAGATCGTCGTCACGTCCCCCGAGCAGATGCGGGAGCTGGGCCGCCGGCTCGCGAAACTGCTGCGCGCGGGCGACCTGGTGATGCTGAGCGGGGAGCTCGGCGCGGGCAAGACGACGCTGACCCGTGGGCTGGGCGAAGGGCTCGGCGTGCGCGGGGCCGTCACCTCGCCGACGTTCGTGATCGCCCGGGTGCATCCCTCACTGGGCGACGGGCCGCCGCTGGTCCACGTCGACGCGTACCGGCTCTCCGGCGGGCTGGACGAGATGGAGGACCTCGACCTCGACGTCTCCCTGCCCGAGTCCGTGGTGGTCGTGGAGTGGGGCGAGGGCAAGGTCGAGGAACTGACCGAGGACCGCCTCCAGGTCGTCATCCACCGCGCGGTCGGCGACACGACGGACGAGGTCCGGCACATGACGATCACCGGTGTGGGCGAACGCTGGGCGACGACGGACCTGAGCGCGCTGTCGGCCTGACCCGGGCCGCCCGGCCGTGCGCTCGGGCGTTCCGACAAGGCGTCGGCAAGATGTTGCGTTCGGTGTCTCGTCCGTGGTCACATGGTATCCAGTCTGTAGTTAGGTCTACCTAACTACGTCCGCCCCCGGCCACCAGGAGGCGCCATGTCGGCCACAGAGAGCAAGGGCCAGCCGCTGCCGTTCGCGGTCGCCGGGGTGTCCATGCGGGAGCTGCTGGCGGCGGGTGAGGCCGCGGCGCTGATCTCCACGCCCCCGCGGGCTCCCGAGCCGGAGCTGTCCGGGCCCGTCGAGGAGCCCCGCGAGGCCGCCTGAGCCGCGCGGCGGGCCCTGGGACACGTCCTAGCGGACCACGACCACCGTGCGGCCGATCGTCGCGAAGGTCCACATCGCGTCGCCGTCCGCACGCGACTCGCGGATGCCGCCCGTACGGACCCTCGGGTCGGGCGCGGCCTTCGTCTCGTCGACGGCCGAGCTGAACCCGACCACGACCCCGTCCACGCTGGTGAACCGCACGACGTGCTCGACCGGGACGCCGTCGGAGCCGGTGACCGAGTTCGAGCGGGAGGTCACGGCGTAACGCCCCGGGGCCGGGTCCACCGCGCTCGGGTCCACCTCGAACGTGCGGGCGACCTCGCCGTTCGCGCCGACCAGCCAGACCCGGTCCCGGCGCAGCGAGTACACCACCCGCGCGCCCTGCCCCGACCCCTCGGGCAGCGCGGCCGGGTCCTTCCGGGCCGGAGGTGCCTGCGAGGTGCCGGGTGCCGGGGTGACGCCCGCCTGGGTCCGGCCCATCCCCGCGGGAAGGTGCGTGGACGCCTGGTGGGCGAGGTAGCCGACCGTCGCCAGGGCCGCGGCGGTGAGCCCGGCCACGATCGTCGAGCTGCTGACGGCCACCGGCGGCCACCTCCGGACGTTGTGCCCCTGCGTGCATGTCTCGTGACGGAAGGTGACGGTAGCAGCAGGCGGCGACCCGGCGGGCGCGGCCGTGCCGGGCCCCGGGGAGCCGTAGGCTGTTTGCGTGCTCTTGCTCGCTCTGGATACCGCCACACCCGCCGTCACCGTCGCGCTGCACGACGGACACGACGTCATCGCCTCGTCGAGCCAGGTGGACGCCCGGCGGCACGGGGAACTGCTGCTGCCGGCGATCGACCGTGTGCTCGCCGAGGCCGGACGGAAGCTCGACGCCGTCACCGGCATCGTCGCCGGGATCGGCCCGGGCCCGTACACGGGGCTGCGCGTCGGCCTGATGACCGCGGACACCTTCGGGCTCGCGCTCGGCGTCCCCGTGCACGGCGTGTGCACGCTGGACGGCCTCGCCTACGCCGCCGACCTGAAGGGCCCGTTCGTCGTCGCGACCGACGCCCGCCGCAAGGAGGTCTACTGGGCGCGCTACGCCGACTCCCGCACCCGCCTCACCGACCCGGCCGTCGACCGGCCCGCCGACATCGCCGAGCAGGTCGCGGGCCTGCCCGCGGTGGGCGCCGGCGCGCTGCTCTACCCGGACACCTTCCCCAAGGCCCACGAGCCCGAGCACGTGTCCGCCGCGGCCCTGGCCCGGCTGGCCGCGGAGCGGCTCGCGGCCGGCGAGGAGCTGCCCGCGCCGCGGCCGCTCTACCTGCGCCGCCCCGACGCCCAGGTCCCCAAGAACTACAAGGTGGTCACCCCCAAGTGACCGATCCCGTGACCGATCCCGAGACGTGCGCGCTGCGCGAGATGCGCTGGTGGGACATCGACCCCGTGCTGGAGCTGGAGCGGGCCCTGTTCCCCGACGACGCCTGGTCGCGGGGCATGTTCTGGTCCGAACTGGCCCACGCCCGCGGGCCCGAGGCCAACCGGCGGTACGTGGTCGCCGAGGCCGGCTCCCGGATCGTCGGGTACGCCGGTCTGGTCTCCTCCGGCGAGCAGGCCGACGTCCAGACCATCGCCGTCGCCCGCGAGCTGTGGGGCACCGGCCTCGGCGGCCGGCTGCTGGCCGAACTGCTGCGCGCGGCCACCGCCTTCGAGTGCGCCGAGGTGATGCTGGAGTGCCGCGTGGACAACGTGCGCGCGCAGAAGCTGTACGAGCGGTTCGGCTTCCAGCCCATCGGTGTCCGGCGGGGCTACTACCAGCCGGGCAACGTGGACGCCCTGGTGATGCGCCTGACCACCCCCGAGAACTCCGTACAAGGAACCGAGATCCATGGCTGACGAACCCCTCGTTCTGGGGATCGAGACCTCCTGCGACGAGACCGGCGTCGGCATCGTCCGGGGCACCACCCTGCTGGCCGACGCCGTCGCCTCCAGCGTCGACGAGCACGCCCGGTTCGGCGGTGTCGTCCCCGAGGTCGCCTCCCGCGCCCACCTGGAGGCGATGGTGCCCACCATCGACCGCGCGCTGAAGGAGGCCGGGGTGAGCGCCCGGGACCTCGACGGCATCGCGGTCACCGCCGGGCCCGGCCTCGCCGGAGCCCTGCTGGTCGGCGTCTCCGCGGCGAAGGCGTACGCGTACGCGCTGGGCAAGCCCCTCTACGGCGTGAACCACCTCGCCTCCCACATCTGCGTGGACCAGCTGGAGCACGGCCCGCTGCCCGAGCCGACGATGGCGCTGCTGGTCTCCGGCGGCCACTCCTCGCTGCTGCTCTCCTCGGACATCACCTCCGACGTCCGCCCGATGGGCGCCACCATCGACGACGCGGCCGGCGAGGCCTTCGACAAGATCGCCCGGGTGCTGAACCTCGGCTTCCCCGGCGGCCCGGTCATCGACCGGTACGCCAAGGAGGGCGACCCGAACGCGATCGCGTTCCCGCGCGGCCTGACCGGCCCGCGCGACCCGGCCTACGACTTCTCCTTCTCCGGGCTGAAGACGGCCGTGGCCCGCTGGATCGAGGCCAGGCGGGCGGCGGGCGAGGAGGTGCCGGTGCGGGACGTCTCGGCCTCCTTCCAGGAGGCGGTCGTGGACGTGCTGACCCGCAAGGCCGTCCGCGCCTGCAAGGACGAGGGCGTCGACCACCTGATGATCGGCGGCGGCGTGGCCGCCAACTCCCGGCTGCGCGCGCTCGCCCAGGAGCGCTGCGAGGCCGCCGGGATCCGGCTGCGGGTGCCGCGGCCCAAGCTCTGCACCGACAACGGCGCGATGGTCGCCGCGCTCGGCGCCGAGATGGTCGCCCGCAACCGCGCCGCGTCGGACTGGGACCTGTCCGCGGACTCCTCGCTGCCGGTGACGGAGCCGCACGTGCCCGGCCACGGCCACGACCACGTGCACGAGGTCAGCAAGGAGAACCTCTACCCGTGACGGTCGCCCTGATGTGGGAGGCGCGGGCGGTGCCCGGGCGGGGCGAGGACCTGCTCGCCTGGGCCCGCGCCCGGGAACTGCCCCGCGCGCCGCTGCGCCGCGAGACCCTGCGCGCCCCGCAGGACCGGGTCCTCGTCATCACCTGGTGGGACGCCCCGTACGACGCCGAGCTGCCCGAACTGCCGGAACCGGACGAGGAGTTGGTCACCCGGGCCGTGCACCGCTGGCGGTTCGAGTCGGTGGACGAGGACTGACCGGGAGCACCCGGGGCCTGCTCCCGGCACGGCGGTGGGCAGGGCCCCGGCGCCGTCCTGGACGGGGCGGCCTTCTCGCAGTCGCGCACGGGAGCGGACCACTTGACGCGGGCCGCCCCCTGAGACTCACCCCGCCCCCGCCACCTCCGTCTCGCACCGCAGCCGCCGTCCGGTCCCGGTGACCCGGACCGGACCCGTGAGGGTGAGGTGCGCCGTGTGGCGTACGTCCGCGCTGGACGCCGCCAACCGCAGTTCCAGGGCGCCCGGCTCGACCACCCTGCGGCCCGAACGGTCGGTGAACGCCGAGAGGTCCGTGTGGAAACGGAACGTCACCCGGGCCGCCTCGCCGGGGGAGAGCGCCACGCGTCGGTAGCCGACCAGCCGGACGTCGGGGCGGGTCACCGAGGCCACCGGGTCGTGCAGGTACAGCTGCACGACCTCCGCGCCCTCGTGCTCGCCGGTGTTGCGCACCGTCACGGACAGGTCGTACGCGCCGTCCGTACCGATCTCCGTGTCGCCGCCCGTGACGTCCTCCCAGGCGAACGAGGTGTAGGACCTGCCGTGGCCGAAGGCGTACAGCGGTGTCGGGTCGAGATTGCTGACCTCGCCGGCCAGGCCCAGGGGCGGCTGGAGGTAGGTCCAGGGCTGCCCGCCGGGCTCCCGCGGGACGCTCACCGGGAGGCGGCCCGAGGGGTTCACGCGGCCCGACAGCACTCCCGCCACCGCCGGGCCGCCCTCCTCCCCCGGGAAGAAGGCCTGGACGACCGCGCCCAGGCGGCCCTGCCAGCGGCCGAGGGCGTAGGGGCGGCCGGTCAGCAGGACCAGCACCACCGGCACGCCCGTGGCGACGAGGGCGTCCAGCAGTTCCCCCTGGACGCCCGGCAGGCCGAGGTCGCTCGCGTCGCAGCCCTCGCCGGAGGTGCCGCGGCCGAACAGGCCCGCCCGGTCGCCGAGCACGGCCACGCACACGTCGGCCTCGGCGGTGCGGGCGATGGCCTCGTCGAAGCCCGCCGTGTCCGGGTCGGTCACGTCGCAGCCCTGCGCGAACGTCACCTTCGCGTCGGGCAGTTCGGTGCGCAGCGCGTCGAGGACGGTCGGGATCTCGATGCCGGCCGGAACGCCCGGGTGGTGGGTGAGGACGTGGGACGGGAAGGAGTAGCAGCCCAGCATGGCCAGCGCGTCCGCGGCCCGCGGGCCGACCACCGCGATGCGGGTGTCGGGGGCCAGCGGCAGCAGCCCGTCGGGGTTGTCCAGCAGGACCACCGACTCCTCGGCCAGGCGGCGGGCCAGGATCCGGTTGCCGGTGGAGTCCAGGGCGACGGGACCGTCCGGCTCGGGCGTCCAGTCCGCGTCCAGCAGGCCCAGTTCGCACTTCTGCAGCAGCACGCGGCGGGCCGCGCGGTCCACGAGTTCCTCGGGGACCTGCCCCGCGCGGACGGCGTCCACCAGGGGCTGCCCGTAGCACTTGACGGTGGGCAGCTCGACGTCGATGCCGGCGGCGAGGGCCGCGTGGGCCGCCTCGGCCGGGGTGCCGGCGACCCGGTGGAGGGTCTGCAGGAACCCGATGCCGAAGTAGTCGGCGACGACCGTGCCGGTGAAGCCCCACTCCTCGCGCAGCAAGCGGGTCAGCAGCTCGGGGTCCGCGGAGGCCGGGACCCCGTCGGTCTCGTTGTACGCGGCCATCACCGAACGCGCGCCGCCCTCGCGCAGCGCCATCTCGAACGGCGGCAGGGTGACGTCGGCGAACTCGCGGATCCCCGCCCGCACCGGGGCGAGGTTGCGGGCGCCGGCCGAGGAGGCGTACCCGGCGAAGTGCTTGAGCGTGGCGACGACCCCGGCCGCCTCCAGGCCCCGCACGTAGGCCGTGCCGATCGTGCCGACCAGGTAGGGGTCCTCGCCGATGGTCTCCTCCACGCGGCCCCAGCGCGGGTCGCGTACGACGTCCAGGACGGGCGCGAGGCCCTGGTGGACGCCGACCGAGCGCAGGTCCTCGCCGATGCGCCGGGCCATCTCCTCGACCAGCGGCGGATCCCAGGCCGCGCCCCAGGCCAGCGGGACGGGATAGGCGGTGGCCTGCCAGGCGGTGAAGCCGGCCAGACACTCCTCGTGGGCGACCGCCGGGATGCCGAAGCGGCCGGCCTCGGCGATCCGCCGCTGGGCGCGGGCCAGGGCCTGCGCGCCGAGCGCAGGGTCCACGGGGGCCGTGCCGAAGGAACGCGTGAGCTGGCCCAGGCCCCGGGTGATCAGCTCGGCCCACTCCTCCTCGGAGTGCTCGACGGTCATGTCGTGCTGGTGCGGGGCGACCCCGTCGCCGTCCGTCGCGGCGCCCACCCACACGCCGTACAACTGGGCGGTCTTCTCCTCCAGGGTCATCCGGGAGAGCAGGTCGTCGACGCGGGCGGCGGCGGGCAGGGCGGGGTCACGCCAGGGCGCGATGGTCATGAAGCTCCTGTCGGGTGGACGGGCGGCCCTCTCACGAACGGTGCGGGCGAGCGCGTGAACGCCGCTGGTGACCGTTCCCGAGCCCGCTTTCCACGAATGTTTCGATATCGATATCGAATGTTCCGGGAACCTATGGCGCCACGAGGACTTCGTCAAGGGGGCCCGCAGGGATACGATCGCCGCCATGACATCCCCGGAGCCCGTTGAAAGCCGGACGCAAATCCGGACGCAGGGGCGCACCGCGCAGACCGCCACGCTCGCCGAGATCGCCCGCGAGGCCGGCGTGTCGGCCCCGACTGTTTCGAAGGTCCTCAACGGCCGGGCCGACGTCGCCCCCGCCACCCGGGCCCGCGTCGAGGAACTGCTGCGCGCCCACGGCTACCGGCGCCGCCGGGCCGAGGCGACCCGTTCGCCCCTGATCGACCTGGTCTTCCACGAACTGGAGAGCGCCTGGGCCATGGAGGTCATCCGGGGCGTGGAGAACGTGGCCCGGGACGCGGGGCTGAGCGTGGTGCTGTCGGAGAGCGCCGGGCGGCTCACCCCCGGGCGGAGCTGGGCCGACCAGGTGGCGGCCCGCCGGCCGCACGGCGTGGTGCTCGTGCTGTCCGGGCTCGACGAGTCGCAGCGGGCGCTGCTCACCAGCCGCTCCATCCCCTTCGTGGTGATGGACCCGGCCGGCGACCCCGGCGCCGACGTGCCCTCCATCGGCGCGACCAACTGGCAGGGCGGGCTCGCGGCCACCCGGCATCTGGTCGAGTTGGGGCACCGCCGCATCGGCGCGATCAGCGGGCCCTCCCGGATGATGTGCAGCCGGGCCCGCGTCGACGGGTACCGGGCCGCGCTGGAGACCGCGGGGCTGCCGGTGGACCCCTCGCTGATCGCGGACGGCGACTTCCACCACGAGGCCGGCTACCGGCGGGGTCTGGAACTGCTGCGCCGCCCGGACCGGCCCACCGCCGTCTTCGCCGGCAACGACCTCCAGGCGCTCGGGCTGTACGAGGCCGCGCGCGAGCTGGGGCTGCGCATCCCCGAGGACCTGAGCGTGGTCGGCTTCGACGACCTGCCGGTGGCCCCGCTGGTCGGGCCGCCGCTGACGACCGTGCGGCAGCCGCTGACGGAGATGGCCGAGGCGGCGGCGAAGCTGGTCCTCGACCTCGGCCGGGACCGGGACGTCCCGGCGGCGACCCGGGTGGAACTGGCCACCAGCCTGGTGGTGCGCAGCAGCACGGCCCCGCCCGCGTGAGGCGCCGAAGCCAGTCGGATACAACGCCGAAACTTTCGAACGCCCGGCGCGCGGCCCGCCGCCGGGCCCTCAGGTACCCATGGTGTCCCTGAGGTGAGTCCAGGCCACGAAGTCTGAGAATTTCCGAAGAAAACGCGTCCTGATTCCCCTGCCCGTAATAATTCGGACTTATGTTCCTGTCTGTGACGGGAGACGACGCGAACGGGGACGAGGGCACAAGGACAGGCCGGCGGTCGATCGCTCTGCGGACCGCCGGCCTCACGCTGGCGGGACTGCTGGTGCTCGCCGCCGGTGCCGCGGGCTGGGCCTACTGGCACCTCAACGACAACATCACCAGTGTCGACATCGACCACGCGCTGGGCGACGACCGCCCGCCGAAGCCGGTGACCACGCCCTCGCCCTCGGCGCCGGCGCCGCCCGGCGAGGCGCTCAACATCCTGGTGCTGGGCTCGGACTCGCGCAGCGGCGAGGAGAACCGCAGGCTCGGCGGCGGCGACAGCGACGGGGCCCGCTCCGACACGGCGATGGTCGTCCACCTGGAGGCGGGGCGGACCGGCGCGACGGTGGTGAGCATCCCGCGCGACACCCTGGTCACCCGCCCGTCCTGCCCGCGCTCCGACGGCGGTTCGACAGCGGTCTCCCGGTACGCGATGTTCAACAGCGCCTACGCGGTCGGCGGCCCGGTCTGCGCGGTGAAGACGGTCGAGTCGATGACCGGCGTCCGCATGGACCACTACATCGAGATCGACTTCTCCGGCTTCGCGCGGCTCGTCGACGCGCTCGGCGGGGTCACCGTCACCACGGACGAGGACATAGCCGACGACGACAGCCATCTGCACCTGAAGGCCGGCACCCACCACCTGGACGGCACCCAGGCCCTGGGCCTGGCCCGCACCCGGCACGGCATCGGCGACGGCAGCGACCTCGGCCGCATCGGTCTGCAGCAGAAACTGGTCAAGGCCCTGCTGGACCGCATCGCCGCCCAGGACCTGCTCACCGACCCGGCCAAGCTGTACCGGGTCGCGGACGCGGTGACCGCCGGCCTCACCACCGACACCGGCCTGGACTCCCTGAGCGAGCTCACCCGCCTCGGCCAGAGCCTGCAGAACCTGTCGTCGAGCCGGGTCCGGACGGCGATGATGCCGGTGGTGCGGGCGCCGTCCGACCCCAACCGGGTGGTGGCCGACGAGCCCGAAGCCCGGGAGCTGTGGGAATCACTGCGGTGACCTGCGCGGACACGGTCCGGGAAGAATTCCCCGGAAAAATCCGGTGACGGTGTCGATCCGGCGGTCTCCCGTTCGACGCAGGGGTGAGAGCGGGGAGAGGTCCCGCTCCACGCACCGAGGAGTCACCGTGCCGCGCTTTCTCACCCTGATCCGCATCGACGAGAAGAACGCCCCCGCCGAGGGCCCGAGCCCCGAGCTGCAGGAGCGGATGGGCAAGCTCCTGGAGGAGATCACCAAGGCCGGGGTCATGCTCGACACCGCCGGGCTCACCCCGACCTCCGACGGCACCCGGGTGACCTGGGAGGGCGGCCGGCTGTCCGTCACCGACGGGCCGTTCACCGAGACCAAGGAGGTCATCGGCGGCTACTCGATCAGCCAGTGCAAGGACAAGGCCGAGGCCATCGAGTGGACCAAGCGGTTCCTGGCCACCCACGAGGACTACTGGACCATCACGGCGGAGGTCCGGCAGATCGCCGAGGGCTGACCGGCCCTGCTTGGCGGGGAGGTGCCCGGGGTGTCTGATGGTGGGTTGTGACACCGCAGCCCACCGCCGGACCCGGCACCTCCCGGACCGCCCAGGCGATCGAGACCGTCTTCCGCATGGAGTCGCCCCGGATCATCGCCGGCGTCACCCGGGTCGTCCGGGACGTCGGCATCGCCGAGGAACTCGCGCAGGACGCGCTGGTCGCCGCCCTGGAGCAGTGGCCGCGCGACGGCGTGCCCGACAACCCGGGCGCCTGGCTCATGGCCACCGCCCGCAACCGCGCCGTCGACCTGGTCCGCCGCCGGGAGAACTACGCGCGCAAGCTCGCCGAGATCGGCCGCGACCTGTCGGCCACCCCTCCCCCGGAGGAGCCCGCCGACCCCGACGACATCGACGACGACCTGCTCCGCCTGGTCTTCACCGCCTGCCACCCGGTGCTGTCCACCGAGGCCCGCACCGCCCTGACCCTGCGCCTGCTGGGCGGCCTGACCACGGCCGAGATCGCCCGCGCCTTCCTCGTCCCTGAGGCCACCGTGGCGCAGCGCATCGTCCGCGCCAAGCGCACCCTGGCCACGCGGAACATCGCCTTCGAGGTGCCCTACGGCCCCGACCGCGAGGCCCGGCTCGGCTCGGTCCTCGACGTCATCTACCTGATCTTCAACGAGGGGTACGCGGCCACGGCCGGCGACGACTGGCTCCGCCCGGGCCTGTGCGAGGACGCGCTGCGCCTGGCCCGGGTGCTCGGCGCGCTCATGCCGAAGGAGCCCGAGGTGCACGGCCTGACCGCGCTCCTGGAGTTCCAGGCGTCCCGTACGGCGGCCCGTACGGGGCCCTCCGGCGAACCGGTCCTCCTGAAGGACCAGAACCGCTCCCGCTGGAACCGCATGCTCATCGCCCGGGGCATCGACGCGCTCGGCAGGGCCGAGGCGGCCTCCTGCGGCGGCCCGGGGCCGTACACCCTCCAGGCCGCCATCGCCGCCTGCCACGCGCTCGCCCACACCTACGCGGAGACGGACTGGTCCCGGATCGCCACCCTCTACGGCCTGCTGGCCGCCCGCTCGCCGTCGCCGGTGGTGGAGCTGAACCGCGCGGTGGCCGTCTCGATGGCCACGGGCCCGGAGGCCGCCCTGCCTCTCGTCGACGCCCTGGCCGCGGACCCCGCCCTGCGCGACTACCACCTGCTGCCCAGCGTGCGCGGGGACCTGCTCGCCCGGCTCGGCCGCGCCGCCGAGGCCCGGGCGGAGTTCGAGCGGGCGGCCTCCCTCACGCGCAACGAACGGGAACGGACCCTGCTGCTGCGCCGGGCGGCGGAGCAGCCCTGAGCGTCAGGCGGGGTGCCCGATCAGCATCGCCGGCGCTCCCGCGACCCGGGTCAGGAACACCGTCGCCGCGTGCGGCCCCTGCGGCTTGACCTTCCGGCGCAGCTCCTCCGGCTCGACCGCCGAGCCCCGCTTCTTCACCGTGAGCGTGCCGACCCCGCGCTCCCGCAGCAGCGCCTTCAGCTTCTTGACGTTGAAGGGCAGGTGGTCGGTGATCTCGTAGGCGGTGGCGTACGGCGTCGGCCGCAGGGCGTCGGCGGTGACGTACGCGATGGTCGCGTCGAGCAGGCCGCCGCCGACCTCCTCGGCGACCTCCGCGACCAGGTGCGCCCGGATGACGGCGCCGTCGGGCTCGTAGAGGTAGCGGCCGGGCGGGCGGACGCCGGGGTCGGGCAGCCCGCGGGAGAGCAGGGTGCGCGGGCCCGGCAACAGGGTGGCCCGGACGGCGCCCGGCTCGGTGCCGAACCACAGCACGGCCTCCTTCACGTCCCCGCCGTCGGAGATCCACTCGGCCTCGGCCTGCTCGGGGACCGCCTCGTGCGGGATGCCCGGAGCGATCTTCAGCGCGGCGCGGGGGGCCCGCAGGGCGGCCGCGACCGCCCAGGACAGCGGCGGCGAGTAGGCCTCGGGGTCGAAGATCCGGCCCCGGCCGCCGCGCCGCGCGGGGTCGACGAAGACGGCGTCGAAGCCGGCCGTGTCCACGTCCGTGACGTCCGCCTCCCGGACCTCGATCAGATCCGCCAGCCCCAGCGCCTCGGCGTTCGCCCGCGCCGCCGCGACCGTCAGCGGGTCCCGGTCCACGGCCAGCACCCGGATCCCGGCCCGGGCCAGCGCGATCGCGTCACCGCCGATGCCGCAGCACAGGTCGGCCACCGAGGCCACGCCCGACCCGGCCAGGCGCCGGGCCCGGTGGGCCGCCACGCTCGCCCGGGTCGACTGCTCCACCCCGTTCGGCGTGAAGAACATCCGGCCCGCGTCCTCGGCGCCGAACTTCACCGTCGCCCGCTGCCGCAGCCGTGCCTGCCCGAGCGCCGCCGACACCAGCTCGGCGGGGTGCTCGCGGCGCAGCCGGGTCGCGACGGCCAGCTCCCGCGCCGGGTCGGTGTCGCGCACCTCGTCGAGGAGGGCGCGGCCTTCGGGAGTGAGGAGGAGGGCGAGGTCGTTCACCCGGTCATTGTCGGCCACGGACGTCCGGGGGGAGTCGTGTGGGCCAGTCGGTGGATGCCGGTCGCCGGGCCGCTGTGTCGGGGCGGGTTCGCGGAGACGGGCTGCGAGGATCCGGCACCATGCGAGCAGTCGTACAAAATGACAAAAGCCGGGCCTCGGGCGGTGCACGGATCGGCCTGGCCGTGCTCGCCCTCGCCGCCATCGCCTCGGGCTGTGCGCAGGGCGGCGCCAGCGACCAGGTCACCCCGGCCGGCGGGCAGCAGCCCCTCGACGCGCCGCCGGCCCGCGCCCTCGACTCCTACGCCTCCAAACTGCGCGCCGCGCACGCCGCCCGGGTCGCCGCCGCTCACCGCTGGGAGCTGAAACGGGTCCCGCTGCCCGCCCCGCCGCCCCCCGAGCGCAAGCCGAGGATCAAGACCCGCAAGGGCTTCCAGGTGGCCGGACACCGGGAGTCGAACCTGCCGCCCGTCTTCACCCGGATCCCCACCCGCGACAAGGTGGTCTTCCTCACCATCGACGACGGCGCCGAGAAGGACCGCACGTTCCTGCGGATGATGAGCGACCTGGACGTCCCCTACACCGCGTTCCTCAGCGGCTACCTCGTCAAGGACGATCCCCGCTACTTCAAGAAGATGCAGGCCAGGGGCGTGGTCCTGAACAACCACACCCTGCGCCACCGCTACATGCCGGGCCTGTCCTACCGCGCGCAGAAGCGCGAGATCTGCGGCATGCAGCGCTACATGGAAAAGCGCTTCGGCAAGCGCCCCGCCCTCTTCCGCCCGCCCTACGGCAGCTACAACCGGGCGACCCTGCGCGCCGCCAAGGCCTGCGGCATCACCCACGTCCCGCTGTGGAACGAGGAGGTCTTCGCCGACCGCTGGGAGTACCGCGAGGCGGACCGCGCCCTGCGCCCGGGCGACATCGTCCTCACCCACTTCCGGGGCCCCGCGGAGTGGAAGGGCACGATGCCGGACATGATCCGCCGCTTCCTGAACAAGGTCACGGCCGAGGGGTACGCGGTGGGGCGGCTGGAGGACTACCTGTGAGGCGGCCGGCCGCCGCGGCGCTCTGCGCGCTGCTGGCCCTGCTGGCCGGCTGCGCACAGCCGCCGGGGGAGCGGCCGGGCACCGCCGACGGACGCGCCCGGGACCAGGCCCCCGCCGCCCGGCGCCTGCCACCCGTCGTCGACCACGTCCCCACCCGCGACCCGGTCGTCTTCCTCACCTACGACGACGGCGCCGAACGCGACCCCCGCTTCGTCGCCCTCGTCCGCGAACGGCGCCTGCCGGTCAGCATGTTCCTCACCGACAGCGTCGTGGGGCCCGGCTACGGCCACTTCGCGCGGCTGCGCGCGGTCGGCGCGTCCCTGCAGAACCACACCCTCGACCACCCGGCCCTGCGCGGCCTGCCCTACGCCGGCCAGCGCGCCGAGATCTGCGGCCAGCAGCACAAGCTGCACGCCCGCTTCGGCATCCGCCCTCGCCTCTTCCGCCCGCCCTACGGCACCTACGACACCACGACCCTGCGCGCCGCCGCCGACTGCGGCATCGCGGCGGTCGTGCTGTGGCGGGCGTCCCTGGGCGCCGACGGCGAACTGACGTACACCCGCGGCGCGCCCGGGCTGCGCGCCGGTGACATCGTCTCGGTGCCGTCGGGGGACGCGTCCGCGACCCTGACGGAGCGGACGGTGCGGTTGCTGCGGGAGATCGACGGGAAGGGCCTGCGGGTGGGACGGCTGGAGGACCATCTGTAGGCGACCGGGGGCCCAGCGGAGAGAAGTCGCCTGGCCGACGCGCCGTCGGCAATTAGCAGTCCGCTTGACCGAGTGCTAATCGCGGTCATAGTCTCGGCTCTGGCACTCGACACAGGAGAGTGCCAACACAGCGACGGGCAGGTCCGGCACCCGCGACGACGGATCCACCTGGTCGCCACCTCAGACAGTTAACCCCGTGAGATCTCCGAAGGGGGAGGTCGGATCGTGACGACCACCAGCTCCAAGGTTGCCATCAAGCCGCTCGAGGACCGCATCGTGGTCCAGCCGCTCGACGCCGAGCAGACCACCGCCTCTGGCCTGGTCATCCCGGACACCGCCAAGGAGAAGCCCCAGGAGGGCGTCGTCCTGGCCGTGGGCCCGGGCCGCTTCGAGGACGGCAACCGTCTTCCGCTCGACGTCTCCGTCGGCGACGTCGTGCTCTACAGCAAGTACGGCGGCACCGAGGTGAAGTACAACGGCGAGGAGTACCTCGTCCTCTCGGCTCGCGACGTGCTCGCGATCATCGAGAAGTAATTCACCCGAAGCACCTTGCTTTGAACTGCGCCCCTGGCCCCCGCGATCGCCAATAAGCCGGGCGCCCGGGGCGCAGTTGTCGTTATCCCAATTTCCGGAAGAGGGCTCACGCTCCCATGGCGAAGATCCTGAAGTTCGACGAGGACGCCCGTCGCGCCCTCGAGCGCGGCGTCAACAAGCTTGCCGACACGGTCAAGGTGACGATCGGCCCCAAGGGCCGCAACGTCGTCATCGACAAGAAGTTCGGCGCCCCCACCATCACCAACGACGGTGTCACGATCGCCCGCGAGGTCGAGATCGAGGACCCGTACGAGAACCTCGGTGCCCAGCTGGTCAAGGAGGTGGCGACCAAGACCAACGACATCGCGGGTGACGGTACGACCACCGCGACCGTGCTCGCCCAGGCGCTCGTGCGCGAGGGCCTGAAGAACGTCGCCGCCGGTGCCTCCCCGGCCGCCCTGAAGAAGGGCATCGACGCCGCCGTCAAGGCCGTCTCCGACGACCTGCTCGCCTCGGCCCGCCCGATCGACGAGAAGTCCGACATCGCCGCCGTCGCCGCGCTGTCCGCCCAGGACCAGCAGGTCGGCGAGCTCATCGCCGAGGCGATGGACAAGGTCGGCAAGGACGGTGTCATCACCGTCGAGGAGTCCAACACCTTCGGTCTGGAGCTGGACTTCACCGAGGGCATGGCCTTCGACAAGGGCTACCTGTCGCCGTACTTCGTGACGGACCAGGAGCGCATGGAAGCCGTCCTGGACGACCCGTACATCCTCATCACGCAGGGCAAGATCTCCGCCATCGCGGACCTGCTGCCGCTGCTGGAGAAGGTCATCCAGGCCAACGCCTCCAAGCCGCTGCTGATCATCGCCGAGGACGTCGAGGGCGAGGCCCTGTCGACCCTGGTCGTGAACAAGATCCGCGGCACGTTCAACGCCGTCGCCGTGAAGGCCCCCGGCTTCGGCGACCGCCGCAAGGCGATGCTGCAGGACATGGCCGTCCTCACCGGCGCCACGGTCGTCTCCGAGGAGGTCGGCCTCAAGCTCGACCAGGTCGGTCTGGACGTCCTCGGCTCCGCCCGCCGCGTCACCGTCACCAAGGACGACACCACGATCGTCGACGGCGCCGGCAGCAAGGACGACGTGCAGGGCCGCGTCGCCCAGATCAAGGCCGAGATCGAGACCACGGACTCCGACTGGGACCGCGAGAAGCTCCAGGAGCGCCTCGCGAAGCTGGCCGGCGGCGTGTGCGTCATCCGCGTGGGTGCCGCCACCGAGGTCGAGCTCAAGGAGCGCAAGCACCGTCTGGAGGACGCCATCTCCGCGACCCGCGCCGCGGTCGAGGAGGGCATCGTCTCCGGTGGTGGCTCCGCCCTGGTCCACGCCGTCAAGGTCCTGGAGGGCAACCTCGACAAGACCGGCGACGAGGCCACCGGTGTCTCCGTGGTCCGCAAGGCCGCCGTCGAGCCGCTGCGCTGGATCGCCGAGAACGCCGGCCTGGAGGGCTACGTCATCGTCTCCAAGGTGGCCGAGCTCGACAAGGGCAGCGGCTACAACGCCGCCACCGGCGAGTACGGCGACCTGATCAAGGCCGGCGTCATCGACCCGGTCAAGGTCACCCGCTCCGCCCTGGAGAACGCCGCCTCCATCGCCTCCCTCCTCCTCACGACCGAGACCCTGGTCGTCGAGAAGAAGGAAGAGGAGGAGCCGGCCGCCGCGGGCCACGGCCACGGCCACGCCCACTGAGGCAGGACGGCTGAGGGCGGAATCCCGAGGACGGATGCCTGACGGCTGATGCCTGAGGACTGATGTCTGAGCGCTGATGTCCGAGGGCTGACGGCGTCGGTCCGCCCGAGCCCGAGCGAGCGAAGGCCCGGCACCCCGGAAGAAGGGGTGCCGGGCCTTCGCCGTGCCGCCCCCGGCCCGGGAACCGCACCGGGGCCGGAAACGGTCTACTGCCACAGCAGTCGGATCATCAGGGGGGCAGGAATGGACCAGGCGCTGTACGGGGAACAGTCCCGCAACCCGTTCGCGCGGACCGTGCGGCTCACCGAGGACGGACTCCGCAGGGGCGGCCGGACGACCCCGCTGGACGAGCTGAACCTGGCCGCCATGGCGGAAGCGTTCCTGCGGGGCCGCTGGCTCGGCGGCGGTGGCACCGAACGCCCTCTCGGGGCGCTGCCGCAGGGCCCCGCCCTCGTCCCGGTCACCCGCGTGACCGGCACCACCACCCCCCTGAGGACCCGTCACGCCGCCGACTTCGCCCGGGCCCTGGGCGAACTGGCGGTGCGCAGGTGCGGGGGACCGGACCACGTGGCCGCTCTCGCCGCACGGGCGCAGTCGGAGGGCGTACCGCTGTGGATCGCGCGCCGCCACGCGCCCGGGCCCGCCGGACCGGTGACGGTCGCGGTGGACCGGCGCTCGGTGCGCGTGGACGTCTGGGGCCCGCACGCCCCCGTCGTACGGCTGCGCGCACCGTACGGCTACCGCCCCGACAGCGCCGACCGGTCGGGCGGCCTGGTCCTGTACGTCGGCGACCTCTCCGCACGGCTCGAACTGCGCAAGAAGGCGCGCAAGTCCAAGAGCTGGGTCGAGATCCGCCTGCCCGACCGGGTCTGGACCCTGCGCCGCGAGAACGCGGAGAGTTCACGGCTCCTGCGTGACGACCGGCCGGTCGCCCTGCTGACCCGCCCCTCCCGGTGGCCCGGCCCGCCGCCCGGCTCGGTGCTGCTGCCGCTGGCCGAGGTGCGCCACGAGAGCCCCGACCCCCTGGACGCCGTCATGGCCCACGCGGTCGCCGTGTCCTTCGGCCTGGGCGACACCACGGGCCTGGCCAGGTTCCGCGCGGTGAAACGCCGCCGGGAGACGGAGGAGGAGCTCTGGGACCGCCCCTGGTTCAGCAACCTGGGCCGCGACCGCGACGACAACGAACCCGGCGGCGGCGACGGCTGGGGCAGCGACGGCGGGGACGGCGGCGACGGGGGCGGAGGCGGCGACAGCGGCGGCGGTGGGGACGGTGGCGGGGGCGGAGGCGGCGGCGACTAGCCGCCCGGCGACGGCGCCCAGCCGCCGACCACAGCCCCGGCCCCGGTGCGGCACCCGGCCCGCGGCAGCACCCCGCCGAGGTCGGAGCCCCATCAGGCGCGGTCGGAGATCGGTGAGGGCTCGGTCAGAGCTCAGTAGGCTCCAACGCCCCCAGCTGCTGCATCAGCCCCAGCCGGTCGTACTGCCACCACCCCTCGGCGATCTTGCCGTCCGGCGTGCACCGGTGGACGGTCGTCCCGGTCATGGTGACGTCCTGGCCGGTCGGCGGGATGCCGAGGAACTCGCCCGTGTGCCGCCCGTGGAAGGTCCACCGGGTGCACACCCGGTCGCCCTGCGCCATCTGGTCCTCGATCGTGAAGGAGAAGTCGAACCCGCCGCGCCAGACCTCCACCTCCCGCCGCACCGCGTCGAGCCCGATGACGTCCTGCACGTTCGCGGGGTCGTGGTCGTGATAGTTCTCGGCGAACACGTCGTTGAACGCCGGCGCGTCACCCTGCCCGGGCGCCAGCTCGAAGAACCTGCGCGCGGTGGCCGCGTTGAGCTGCTCGTCGCGCACCACGTCGAGGTCCGTGAACGTCGGCGCCTCGTCGCAGAGCGCCACCATCTCCTGGAAGATCCGGTCGGTCTCCGGAAGCCCGGAGTTCCGCATCGCGTCCTCGTACGACGGGAACTCGACGATCTCCACGATGTGCGAGGCGTCGGACCTGTCCTTCGCCACCACACTGTGCGTGGCGGTCCGTTTCCCCCGGGTCTGCTCGACCCACCGGTCCATCAGCCGGTTCATCTCGTCGAGCCGGCTGGTCCTGCATTCGATGAGCTGTACGAAGGTCATACTCGCCCCACCTCCGGCCCCCCTGGGTCCGGCTGAACAGCACCATTGTCCCCACGAGGGCCGGGTGCCGCCTCCCGGCGCTTTGGCATCATGAGGGGATGGGCTGGTGGGGGAGACGGGGGGCGCGGTCGGTGGCCGCGGGGCGGGACATCGGCGTGGCCGTCACCGGCGACCACAACCACCTCGTCCTCACCCGGCAGGTGCGCTCGGCGTACTGGGAGCAGGTCCGCAGGATCGCCCCCGCCGAACTCGTCGGCCGCGAGCGGGAACTCGCCGAGCTGGCGTCCTTCTGCACGGCCGACTCCGGCCCGGCGTACGCCTGGTGGCGAGCGGAGGCGTGGGCGGGCAAGACGGCGCTGCTGTCCTGGTTCGCACTGCATCCGCCCCGGGGCGTGCGGATCGTGCCCTTCTTCGTCACGGCCCGCCTGGGCGCCCAGAACGACGTCGTGGCCTACGCCGACGTCGTCCTGGAGCAGCTCGCCGAACTGGCCGGCGAGGACCTGCCCGCGCATCTGACCGAGGCGACCCGCGAAGCCCACCTCCTGCACCTGTACGGCGCGGCTGCCCGTGCCCGCGCCGGACGCGGCGAGCGCCTGGTCCTGCTGCTCGACGGCCTGGACGAGGACCGCGGCGTCACCACCGGTCCCGAGGCCCACAGCATCGCCAGCCTGCTGCCCGCCTCACCGGAGTCCGGCCTGCGCGTCCTGGTGGCGGGCCGGCTGAACCCGCCGCTGCCGGGCGACGTACCGGACCGGCACCCTCTGCGCGACCCCGCGGTCGTCCGCACGCTCGCCCCCTCGCCGTACGCCCAGACGATCCGCGCGGAAGCCGAACGCGAGCTCAAGCGCCTGATCGAGGCAGGCGACCTGGAGTACGACCTGCTGGCCCTGGTGACAGCGGCCAACGGCGGCCTGACGGCCGACGACCTGTCGACCCTGACCGGCGCGGTCACGTACCGCGTACGCGACGTCCTGCGCACCCGCGCGGGGCGGACGTTCGAGGTCAGGTCGAACGTCTACCTCCTCGGGCACGAGGAGCTGCACCAGCGGGCGCTGGACATGCTCGGCACCGCCGAACTCGACCGTCACCGGGAGCGGTTGCACGCCTGGGCGGACACCTGGCGGGACCGTGGCTGGCCGGACGGAACGCCGGACCACCTGCTGTCGGGCTACTTCGCGCTCCTGCGCGAGACGAGGGACCCGAGGCGCGCGGTCGACTGGGCCGTGGACGCACTACGCCACGACCGGATGCTCGATGTCACCGGCGGCGACGCGGCGGCCCTCGCCGAGATACGCAACGCCGAGGAGATGGTGACCGAGGCGGGCGTACCCGACCTGACGGACCTGGTCCGGCTCTCGCTGAGGAGGGAGGAACTGGAGCACCGCAACGACACCGTCACCCGCACCTTCCCCTGGGCCTGGGCCACCCTCGGCCGGGTGCGCCGGGCGGAGGCGCTCGCCCGCAGCATCCCGAGTCTCGACTGGAGGGCCCTGGCGCTGGCGGACATCGCGGCCGTGCGACTCGCCGCCGGTGAACGCGCGGAGGCCGTACGGCTGCTGGAGGAGGCGGAGCAGGCCGCCGAGCGCTACCCCTTCGACTTCGACGACGAGCGCGATCACGCCCTTGCCGAGGTGAGCCGCGGCTGGGCGGACGCCGGACTGTTCGACCGAGCCGAGCGTCTGGTCACCGCTGTCGCCGGCGTCGACCTCCGGGTGGACCTGCTGGCCGATCTCGTCCGGGCCCTGGTGGCCGCGGGGGCCGTCGACCGGGCCGGGGAGCTGTGCCTCCGGCAGGAGCACGACCCGGTACGGGGTCTCGGTCTCGCGGCGGCGGCAGCGGCTCTGACGGAGGCGGGCCACCTCGACCGGGCGCAGGCGCTGGCCCGGTCCGCCGACCCCGCGGCACGGCCCCTGGCGAGGGCGCGGATCGCCGGAGCACTCCGACGGGCCGGACGGGACCGCGAGGCCGAGGCGCTTCTGGCGGCGGTGGACGCCGAGGTGGCGCCGTCGCCTCTGCTCGCCGAGGTCGTCGAGGCACTCGCCGAGGCCGGCGCGTTCGACCGGGCCGAGCGTGCCGCCCTGTTGTCCCACGGCGCCGACGAGCGCGGATGGGCGCTGCGACGGGTGGTACGGGCCCTGGCAGCGACCGGGCACCGGGCTCGTGCCGGAGCACTGGTCGGGCGCATCGAGCACCGGGCTGTGCGCTCGGGCGCGAGAGTGGCGGTCGTCGAGGGGCTGGCGCAAGCGGGTGACCTGGTGAAGGCGGAGACCCTGGCCCGCGGTCTCCTCGACGAGGAGGCCCGTGACAGGGCCGTGCGCTTGGTCGTCAACGCGCTCATCAAGGCGGGTGAGATCGACCGGGCGGAGCGGCTGGCGGGCAAGGACACGGAAACGGAGCCCGGCGATCCGGCGCTCTGCGCGGTGATCGAGGAACGGGCCCGAGCGGGTGAGCTGGAGCGGGCGAGTGAGATGGCGAGGTCGCTCGGCTCGACCGAGGGCCACGAAGCGCTCGTACGCGGCGCCGTGAGATCCGGGCGCGACTCCGGCCGGCTGGCCGAGCTGGTCGCGCGCACCGAGGCCGGGATCCGGCGCTCCAGGCGGGGCGGAAGCCTTGACCCGGCGCACACCGCGATCATCCTGGCCGAGGCCGGTTTCGGCGATGCCGCACGGGCGGTGCTGGACCAGGTGGGCGTCCCCACGGTGGAGGATGCCGACGCGGTCGGCCCGGGCGAGCAGGTCCATGCGGTACAGATGGCCCGGGCGCTGGCGTACGCCGGTCGCTTCGACGCCGCCGAGGAACTGGTCCGTGGACTGGGCCACCAGCCCGGCGCTGTCTTCGCGCTCACGCCACTGATCGGGCGGCTGTGCGCGGCGGAGCAGTTCGAACGGGCCCTCGCCTTCGTGGCGGATCTGGACGAACGCATGCGCGATCAGCCGCGCGCCGAGATCGTCGGGGCACTGGCCGACGCCGGGGCGGTGGAACGGGCCGTCTCACTCACCCGCGAGGTGACGGACTCCCGTTCCCGCGTGCGCTGCTGGGCCCGCATCGCCGTGGCTCTCGCCGCCGCGGGCGACCGGCGGGCGGCCGAGGACGCTCTGACGCGGGCCGAGGCCCGTGACGAGCGGAAACCGCTGGAGTACCGGGCGATCCCCGACCTCCTGCCCGCCTGGTTCACGCTCGGCAGGAGCGAGGCGGGTGACCACCTGCTGGCCCGGCTCGACGACGACGGCCCGCCCGGTTTCGGCGGGGCGGTCGTCCGTGCGCTGGTGGAGGCCGGGGAGTACGAGCGTGCCCGTGTGCTGACCCTGCGCCCGGGCTGGGAGAGCAACCAGGCGGTTCTGGTGACCTACCTGGTGGAGGCCGGCGAACACGCCCGTGCCGAAGAACTGGCTCGCGCTCTCGGACTGACCCGCGTCCGGCCCGCGGACAGACCGCGTTTCGCCGTCGTCCGCGCGTGGGTGGCTCTCGCCCCCGTCGTCGAGCCCGCCCGCGGCCGGGCGCTGGTCGCCCAGGCGCTGAGGCACGAGACCCTCCAGGAAGTACTCCCGGCCATCGTCCGCATGGAGCCCGGTGCCGTGCCGCTGGTCGTCGACACGCTCGGGCAGCAGACGCTCCAGGACCGGCCTACTGCGGCCCGTACTTCCGCCCCGTCCTAGACGACACCGCCCCCAGCATCCCCCGCGGCACCAGCTTCGCCGCCCCCATCAGGGCCTTGTAGCGCGGGTCCGGGATGGACAGTGTCTTGCCGCGGGCCAGGTCGTGCAGGGCCGCGGCCACCAGCTTGTCCGCGTCGAGCCACATCCAGCCCGGGATGTTGTCCGTACCCATGCCGGCCCGCTCGTGGAACTCCGTGCGGACGAAGCCGGGGCACAGCGCCATCAGGCGTACGCCGCTGCCGGCCAGGTCGCGGGCGGCGCCCTGGGTGAACTGCACGACCCACGCCTTGGACGCCCCGTAGGTGCCACGCGGCACGAACGCGGCCACCGAGGCCACGTTGACGACACCGCCGCGGCCCCGCTCCCGCATGGCTGCCGTCGCCGCCGACGTCAGCCGCAGCACCGCCTCGCAGTGCACCTTCAGCATCCGCAGCTCGTCGGCCATGGAGACGTCGAGATAACGCCCCTTGTTGGCGAAACCGGCGTTGTTGATCAGCAGGTCGACGGGGTTCCTGCGGTCGTCCAGGCGGTCGGCCACCGCCTCGATGCCCTTGTCCTCGGCGAGGTCGGCCGTCAGCACCTCCGCCTCGATGCCGTGCCGGTCGTGCAGCTCGGTCGCCTGTTCCCGCAGCCGCTTGGTGTCGCGGGCGACCAGCACCAGGTTGTGCCCGTCGGCCGCCAGTCGCCGCGCGAACGCGGCCCCGATGCCTGCCGTCGATCCCGTAATCAGAGCCGTTGTCATGGCAGAAGGGTAGTGACCTGGACTACGTGCATCCGCTTGCCCGCGGGCCCTTCGCCGGTGAAGGGTCGGTGGAGAAGGGCCCGGTGAGCGGCTGTCAGCTCCCGTACTTCTCCGCGTACTCCCGCGCCACCCACAGTATCTCCGGGTGCAGGGCCTCGCCCGCCGCCGGCAGCCGCGGCAGCAGCGTCCGCTCGGTCGTCACGGCCCGGAACTGCAGGGCCACCGTCACGTCGTGACCGGGACGGTGCACCACCTCGATCGCGTCGCCCGCCCGGATCTCGCCCGGCTCGATCACCCGCAGATACGCCCCCGGCGCACCTCGCTGCGTGAACCGCTTCACCCAGCCCTTCTCACCCAGATGGCCCTGGAAGGTGCGGCACGGAATGCGCCCGCTGGTCACCTCCAGCACCACCTCGGGCCCGATGCGCCAGCGCTCGCCGATCAGGGCGCCGGAGACGTCGAGGCCCGTCGTCGTGAGGTTCTCGCCGAACGCGCCGTCGGCCAGGGTCCGTCCCAGCTCGCGCTCCCACGCGTCCAGGTCCTCGCGGGCCATCGCGTACACGGCCTGGTCGTCGCCGCCGTGGTGCTCCAGCTTGCACACCGCGTCCCCGGCGAGGCCGCTCCCGCCGACGCCCTTGGGCCCCGGCGCGGCCACCCGCACCGGCCCCGCCACCGGCCGCTTGTCGATCCCCGTGACCCCCTCCGGGTTGTCCGTGTACGGCACAGCCTTCGCACGGCCCAGATTCACAGACAGAAGCTTCATGCCCGCACGGTAGGGGACCCGGCCCCAAAGCGTCGACGCATTATTCGACTGAGATCCAAAGACTCGCTTATCGTCGCTTATCCTCGAAGGGTGATCGAAGCTCGTCATCTCCGCGTCCTGCGCGCCGTCGCGGCCACCGGCTCCTTCTCCGCCGCCGGACGGGAACTGGGCTGCACCCAGCCCGCCGTCAGCCAGCAGATGAAGGCACTGGAAACGTCCGTCGGCACCCCGTTGCTGATCCGCACCGGACGGGAGATGCGCCTGACCCAGGCCGGTGAGGCCCTGGTGCGCCATGCCGCCGGGATCCTCGCCGGGCTCACCGCGGCGGAGGAGGAGGTCGCCGCCATCGCGGGGCTGCGCGCGGGCCGCGTCCGGCTCGTCTCCTTCCCCAGCGGCAGCTCCACGCTCGTCCCCACCGCCCTCGCCGCCCTGCGCGAGGCCCATCCCGGCACACGCGTCTCCCTGGAGGAGGCCGAGCCCCCCGCCTCCGTCGGCCTGCTGCGGGAGGGCGACTGCGACGTGGCCCTCGCCTTCCGCTACGAGGGCGCGGCCGGTGCCGAGGAGTGGGACGACCTCGTCGTACGGCCGCTGCTGTCGGACCGGCTCGTCGCGCTCGTGCCGGAACGCCACCGGCTCGCGGGCGCGGAGTCGGTCGCCATCGGGGAACTCGCCGAGGAGCCGTGGATCGCGGGTTGCCCGCGCTGCCGCGGCCAGCTGGTCGAGGTGTGCGCGACGGCCGGCTTCTCCCCGCGCATCGACTTCGCCACCGACGACTACCCGGCCGTGGTCGGCCTGGTGGGCGCGGGCCTCGGCGTGGCCGTGCTGCCCCAGCTCGCCGTCGAGTCCGTACGGCCCCGGGGCGTGCGCACCGTGACGCTGGAGCCGGCGGTGCGCCGGGAGATCGTCGCGCTCACGCTGCCCGACCTCGCCCAGGTCCCGGCGGTGGCGGCCACGCTCGACCAGCTGGCCCGGGCCGCCCGCCGCTAGCCCGGCCCACGCGAACGCGCGCCAAAAACCAACGGCACGCATGCGCGTGCCTTCGAGCAGAAACGTTCCTTCAGTTGTTCGAGGCGGCGTGCCCGCCGGATGTCGTCGCCGACACCAGCCGGTTGCGCGCCCGCCCCATCAGCTCTTCACGCTCGTCCTCGGTCAGCCCGCCCCACACGCCGTACGGCTCTCGTACCGCCAGTGCGTGGGCAGCGCACTCGGCGCGCACCGGGCACCTCATGCAGACCTCTTTGGCCGAGTTCTCGCGAGCACTCCGAGCCGCACCGCGTTCGCCCTCCGGATGGAAGAAGAGCGAGCTGTCCACCCCGCGACAGGCAGCCAGCAGCTGCCAGTCCCACAGGTCCGCGTTCGGTCCGGGAAGGCGGGAGAAATCTGCCATTACGTGACCCCTTGTAGCCGTTCTTGGCGGATCCGGTGTCCACGACCGTACAACTACGATCTAAGGAGATGAAAATATGACTCATTGCGAATCTAGCTCCAGACACTGCCAAAGCGGAAGAAATGGGTCTGAATGGGGCATAGGTTGTGATGAAAGTTCGAGGGTCTGCAGCGCATATCTGCACCGTGTCCGCGCCCTCACGTAGAGTGCCGAAGATGGCAACCGGCCCCGTAACTCTTTCGAGTGACCGTCGTTGAGAGTGCGAGGCGGTTGAAGGAACAAGCGCTCGGGCAGGCGTCCGAGACGGTCGACCGCACAGGTGACGATTTCGTACCAGCCTGGAGGCTCAAGGTGACGCGCATCAGCTGCGGAGGGCGGCCATGACTTCCGTCCTCGTCTGCGACGACTCCCCGCTTGCCCGAGAGGCGCTCCGCCGCGCGGTCGCGACCGTGCCCGGCGTCGAGCGCGTGACGACGGCGGCCAACGGCGAGGAAGTCCTCCGCCGCTGGGGGGCCGACCGCTCGGACCTGATTCTGATGGACGTACGCATGCCCGGACTGGGCGGCGTCGAGACGGTCCGGCGGCTGCTGTCCGCGGACCCCGGTGCGCGCATCATCATGCTCACCGTCGCCGAGGACCTGGACGGCGTGGCCCTCGCGGTCGCGGCCGGGGCCCGCGGCTATCTGCACAAGGACGCCTCCCGCGCGGAGCTCCGCGCGACGGTGACACAGGCCCTGGCCGACCCGACCTGGCGGCTCGCCCCGCGCCGGCTGCGCTCGGCGGAGATGGGCGCGGCGCCCACGCTCACGGCGCGTGAGATCCAGGTGCTCGAAGGCATGAGCCACGGCCGCTCGAACGCCGAGATCGGCCGCGAGCTCTTCCTCTCCGAGGACACGGTCAAGACGCACGCCCGGCGCCTGTTCAAGAAGCTCGGCGCCTCGGACCGGGCCCACGCGGTGGCGCTCGGCTTCCGGTGGGGTCTGGTGCGCTAGGGCCTGTCGTTCGGACCGGGCCGGCTCCGACACGCGGCCTCCGGCGCGCGCCGGAGAGCGGGGGCACGCGGATGCCCCCGCGCGAGCCGCACCCGTGTGCGCCGCACCCGTGCGAGCCGCACCCGCGCGTGCGGGAGCCGGCGGCCGGTGGCGGCGGTGGGGGCCTCTTCCCCCGGCCCGGGCGAGGCCGAGGGCCCGGGCGGGCGAGGACCCACGTCCCCGGGGCGATCCGAACGGCAGGTCCCGGCGATGGACCCGCGGTCCGCAGCGGTGGCAGTGCGGGCGCGGAACACCAGGTGGGCGGGGGTGGACCGGGTGTCCGCCCGAGGCCCGCTGCTGGTTTCGCCGCGGATGCCGCATCCTTGAGGGTGTGGAGTTCCTCGGGGACGAGTCGGTCGAGCGGAAGGGGAGGGCGCAGGGGATGAGTTCCGGCGCACCTGCTCATAACGCTTCGGTGCACAACAACGGGCGCGATGCCGCGGACCCGGCGGCCGCAGGGCACCATGGACCGATGCGTGACGACGAGGCGGTGCATGCCCAAGGGGCGATCGGCGCGCTCGTCCACCGCGCCGTCGACGGAGACGAGCAGGCCACGCACGACCTGCTCGCCCACGTCCACCCCCTGGCGCTGCGCTACTGCCGCACCCGGCTGTCCCGCCTCCCGGGCGACGCCCGGCACTTCGTGGAGGACCTCGCCCAGGAGGTCTGCGTGGCCGTGCTCCTCGCACTGCCCCGCTACCGGGACACCGGCCGCCCCTTCGAGGCGTTCGTCTTCGCCATCGCCGCCCACAAGGTCGCCGACCTGCAGCGCGCGGCGATGCGCCACCCGGGCTCGACGGCGGTCCCGTCCGACGAGATGCCCGAGCGGCCCGACGACTCCCTGGGGCCGGAGGAGCGCGCCCTGCTCAGCAGCGACGCGGAATGGGCCAAGAAACTGCTGGCCAACCTGCCCGAGAACCAGCGGGAACTGCTGCTGCTGCGGATCGCGGTGGGTCTCACGGCCGAGGAGACCGGCCAGATGTTGGGAATGTCACCCGGCGCCGTCCGGGTCGCACAGCACAGGGCGCTGAGCCGGCTGCGGGCGCTGGCCGAGCAGTAGGCCCTCGGCGGCCCTTCGTTGAACAGGCGGTGCGCCGCTGCCGTACGAACATACGAAGCTCCGTGCGGGCCGGAACCGTGGAATGAGACAGCCGTGCTTCCCGTTAGCATGGACATCCGCACCGATCAAGGCCATTTGGGGAAGGTGTCATGACTGCCAACGTCGACGGAGTGCCCGGTAAATTCGCGACACTCGGGCTGACCTACGACGACGTGCTGCTGCTGCCGGGTGCATCGGAAGTGCTCCCCAACGCGGTCGACACCTCGTCCCGCATCTCCCGCAACGTCCGGGTCAACATCCCGCTGCTGTCCGCCGCCATGGACAAGGTCACCGAGTCGCGCATGGCGATCGCGATGGCCCGCCAGGGCGGCGTCGGCGTCCTGCACCGCAACCTGTCCATCGAGGACCAGGTCAACCAGGTCGACCTGGTGAAGCGGTCCGAGTCGGGCATGGTCACCGACCCGATCACGGTGCACCCGGACGCCACCCTCGGCGAGGCCGACGCGCTGTGTGCCAAGTTCCGCATCAGCGGCGTCCCCGTCACCGACGGCAACGGCAAGCTGCTCGGCATCGTCACCAACCGCGACATGGCCTTCGAGTCCGACCGCACCCGTCAGGTGCGCGAGGTCATGACCCCCATGCCCCTGGTCACCGGGAAGGTCGGCATCTCCGGCCCCGACGCCATGGAGCTGCTGCGCCGCCACAAGATCGAGAAGCTGCCGCTGGTCGACGACGCGGGCGTCCTCAAGGGCCTGATCACCGTCAAGGACTTCGTCAAGGCCGAGCAGTACCCGAACGCGGCCAAGGACGCGGAGGGCCGGCTGATCGTCGGCGCCGCCGTGGGCGCCAGCCCCGAGGCGCTGGAGCGGGCCCAGGCGCTGGCCGCGGCCGGAGTGGACTTCCTGGTCGTCGACACCTCGCACGGCCACAACAGCAACGCCCTCAGCTGGATGTCGAAGATCAAGTCCAGCGTGAACGTCGACGTCATCGGCGGCAACGTCGCCACGCGCGACGGCGCCCAGGCGCTGATCGACGCCGGTGTCGACGGCATCAAGGTCGGCGTCGGCCCCGGTTCCATCTGCACCACGCGCGTGGTCGCCGGCATCGGCGTCCCGCAGGTCACGGCCATCTACGAGGCTTCCCTGGCGGCCCGCCCGGCGGGTATCCCGCTGATCGGCGACGGTGGCCTGCAGTACTCCGGTGACATCGGCAAGGCCCTGGCCGCCGGCGCCGACACGGTGATGCTGGGCAGCCTCCTCGCGGGCTGCGAGGAGTCGCCCGGCGAGCTGCAGTTCATCAACGGCAAGCAGTTCAAGTCGTACCGCGGCATGGGCTCGCTCGGCGCGATGCAGTCCCGCGGCCAGGGCCGGTCCTACTCCAAGGACCGCTACTTCCAGGCCGAGGTCGCCTCCGACGACAAGCTCGTGCCCGAGGGCATCGAGGGCCAGGTGCCCTACCGCGGCCCGCTGGCCAACGTGCTGCACCAGCTCGTCGGCGGTCTGCGCCAGACCATGGGCTACGTGGGCGCGGCCACCATCGAGGAGATGGAGTCCAAGGGCCGCTTCGTCCGCATCACGTCGGCAGGCCTGAAGGAGAGCCACCCGCACGACATCCAGATGACGGTCGAGGCACCGAACTACAGCCGCAAGTAGCGGCCAGGCCTCCCGAGGGCGGCCCCGGAGCATCCGGGGCCGCCCTCGGCGTGCCCGTCGGCGATACTGGAAGACGCTGAAACGCATCAGGGAAAGGCCACCAACGTGACTGAGATCGAGATCGGGCGCGGCAAGCGCGGCCGCCGGGCGTACGCCTTCGACGACATCGCCGTCGTCCCCAGCCGCCGTACGCGGGACCCGAAGGAGGTCTCGATCGCCTGGCAGATCGACGCCTACCGCTTCGAGCTGCCCTTCCTGGCCGCCCCCATGGACTCGGTCGTCTCCCCGGCCACCGCCATCCGCATCGGCGAGCTCGGCGGCCTCGGCGTCCTCAACCTCGAAGGCCTGTGGACGCGCTACGAGGACCCGCAGCCGCTGCTGGACGAGATCACCGGGCTCGACGCGGAGACCGCCACCCGTCGCCTGCAGGAGATCTACGCGGCCCCGATCAAGGAGGAGCTGATCGGGCAGCGCATCAAGGAGGTCCGCGACTCCGGCGTCGTCACCGCCGCCGCGCTCTCCCCGCAGCGCACCGCCCAGTTCTCCAAGGCGGTCGTCGACGCGGGCGTGGACATCTTCGTGATCCGCGGTACGACGGTCTCGGCGGAGCACGTCTCCGGTTCGCACGAGCCGCTGAACCTGAAGCAGTTCATCTACGAGCTCGACGTCCCGGTGATCGTCGGCGGCTGCGCCACGTACACCGCCGCCCTGCACCTGATGCGCACCGGCGCGGCCGGTGTGCTGGTCGGCTTCGGCGGCGGCGCCGCGCACACCACGCGCAACGTGCTCGGCATCCAGGTCCCCATGGCGACGGCGGTCGCAGACGTGGCCGCGGCCCGCCGCGACTACATGGACGAGTCCGGCGGCCGGTACGTGCACGTGATCGCGGACGGCGGTGTCGGCTGGTCCGGCGACCTGCCCAAGGCGATCGCCTGCGGCGCGGACGCGGTGATGATGGGCTCCCCGCTGGCCCGTGCGACGGACGGCCCGGGCAAGGGCCACCACTGGGGCATGGAAGCGGTGAACGAGGAGCTGCCGCGCGGCAAGAAGGTCGCCCTCGGCACGGTCGGCACGCTGGAGGAGATCCTCACGGGCCCGTCCCACACGCCCGACGGCTCGATGAACCTCTTCGGCGCCCTGCGCCGCGCCATGTCCACGACCGGCTACAGCGAGCTCAAGGAGTTCCAGCGGGTCGAGGTCACGGTGGCGGACTCGCAGCACCGGCGGTAACCCGCCCCGCACGCAAAAGGGCCCGGCCACTCAGGGGAGTGGCCGGGCCTTTCGCATGCCCAAGCGGCTTTGCCGGGGCGCTCGTTGGCGCCAGGGGGCGCACGGTTGCCTTCGGGCCGTTCGGGTCGGTGAGGGGCGGTGGTGAGCCGCTAATGTCCGTGATCGGCGCCCCGGTTCCTCTGGGTGCCCCCTTCCAAGGACACGGTCCGGACCCCGCCCTCGGGGCCCGGCCCGACACCGACGAGCCGTTCACCGGGCCACTGGGCGGCGTCGTGGAAGGGGGCGCCCATGGGTCGCCACCGCAAGCCCACCCGCTGGGACCGACTCCGTCTTCGGATGGTGCAGTGCCGGAGGAGGTGGATCTTGCGGATTTTCGGATGGTGAGCGGCCGCCCCCACAAGGAATAGGGGCGGACACTCCGTGATCCATCCAGGAGCCTGCCGCAGTGCCCGCTGCGGTGGGCTCCACCCTTTTCGGATGGTGAGCGGCCGCCCCCAAAGAACCTAGGGGCGGACACTCCGTGATCCATCCAGGAGCCTGCCGCAGTGGCCTCTGCGGCGGGCTCCGTCTGTTTTCGTAAGGTACCCGGGCCGGGTGCCGCGTGCCAGCAGTCGCCGGGCTCCCGCACCTCACGCGCCCCCCTTCACAACCGGTGCGCCGCCCCCGTCGGGGCCGCGCCCCGCGTGTCCAGCAGGAGCTGCGCCTTCACCGACAGGCCCTGCAGGTCGTACGTGCGGTGCTGCTGGAGCAGGATCGTCAGGTCCGCGTCGGCCGCTGCCTCGTAGAGGGAGTCCGCGCGGGGGACGGGGCGGTCCAGGACGCTCCAGGCGGGGACGTGAGGGTCGTGGTAGCTGACCGAGGCGCCCAGTTCCATCAGGCGCTGAGCGATCTCCTGGGCCGGGGTGGCCTGGAGGTCGGCGAGGTCGGGCTTGTAGGTGACGCCGAGGAGGAGCACGCGCGCGCCCCGGGCCGACTTGCCGTGCTCGTTGAGGAGCGTGGCGGCGCGCTGGACGACGTAGCCGGGCATCCGGCTGTTGACCTGCTGGGCCAGCTCCACCATGCGCAGCCCGCGGCCGGCCCGGCCGGTCAGGTCCTGGGGGACCGAGTGGCCGCCGACGCCCGGGCCCGGGCGGAAGGCCTGGAAGCCGAACGGCTTGGTCTCCGCGCAGCGGACGACGTCCCACAGGTCGACGCCGAGGTCGTGGCAGAGGACCGCCATCTCGTTGACGAGGGCGATGTTCACGTGCCGGTAGTTCGTCTCCAGCAGCTGCACGGTCTCCGCCTCGCGGAGCCCACGCGCGCGTACCACCTTGTCCGTCAGCCTGCCGTAGAACGCGGCGGCCGACTCGGTGCAGGCCGGGGTGAGGCCGCCGATGACCTTCGGGGTGGTGGCGGGCGTGACGTCGCGGTTGCCCGGGTCGACGCGGCTGGGCGAGTACGCCAGGTGGAAGTCGCGGCCCGCGCGCAGGCCGGAGCCCTCTTCGAGCAGCGGGCGCAGGAAGTCCTCCGTCGTCCCCGGGTGCACCGGTGACTCAAGGATCACCGTGGTGTGCGGGCGCAGGTGGGCGGCCAGGGTGCGGGCGGCCGTTTCCAGCTGGCCGAGGTCGAGCGTGCCGTCCGCGCCCGGCGGGGTCGGCGGGCAGAGCACCGCCGTGCGGACCCGGCCCAGCTCGGCCGGGTCGGTGGCCGGCCGGAAGCCCCCCGAGAGCATCCGGCGCAGCTCGGCGGGGCTGAGCGAGCCGGCCTCGGGGCCGGTCCGGTAGCCCAGGGTGGGGATGCCGGCGGCGACGGCGGCCTGGGCCAGGGGCAGGCCGTACGGGCCGAGTCCGATGACGGCGAGATCTGCGGGCATGGCGTGGCCGTCCTTCCCGATAACCGAAGTGGGACAGGTGCGCAAGCCCTGTGGACAGGACGGGCGAGCGCAATGTCAGACTAGGAGTAAATATGACCGATATGCGGCATTGGCTGGCCGAGTTTCGGTGAGTGTTCCGTGACCGTTGTCCACAGGCTGAGGGTCCGTGGTGGCTGAAGTGGGGCAACCCGGTCAGAATTTGGGCAGGGGGATACGGACGGGGCTGCGCCCGACGGGTGCGGTCGGCGCGACCGATGAGCGGGAGGCAGCGGTGAGGACAGCGACACTCGGACCGGCGCAGCGCGCCGAGTCACTCGCATCGATGGCCGAGCGCGAGCTGGACGTGCTGGTCGTGGGCGCAGGCGTGGTCGGCGCGGGCACCGCTCTCGACGCGGTCACCAGAGGTCTGTCCACGGGCCTGGTCGAGGCGCGGGACTGGGCGTCCGGCACCTCCAGCCGGTCCAGCAAGCTGATCCACGGCGGCCTGCGCTATCTGGAGATGCTCGACTTCGCCCTGGTCAGGGAGGCCCTCAAGGAGCGCGGCCTGCTGCTGGAGCGGCTCGCCCCGCATCTGGTGAAGCCCGTGCCGTTCCTGTACCCGCTGCAGCACAAGGGCTGGGAGCGGCTGTACGCCGGATCGGGCGTCGCCATGTACGACGCCATGTCCATGGCGCGCGGACACGGCCGGGGCCTGCCCATGCACCGGCACCTGACGCGCGGTCACGCCCTACGGGTGGCGCCCTGCTTGAAGAAGGACGCACTGGTGGGGGCGTTGCAGTACTACGACGCCCAGATGGACGACGCCCGCTACGTCGCGACACTGGTGCGCACGGCGGTCGCCTACGGCGCGAAGGCCGCCAACCGCGCGCGGGTGACGGGCTTCCTGCGCGAGGGCGAGCGGGTCGTCGGCGCGAAGGTGCAGGACGTCGAGGGCGGCGGGGAGTACGAGATCCGCGCCAAGCAGGTCGTCAACGCCACCGGCGTGTGGACGGACGACACGCAGGCCATGGTCGGTGAGCGCGGCCAGTTCCACGTCCGGGCGTCCAAGGGCATCCACCTGGTCGTGCCGCGCGACCGGATCCACTCCACGACCGGGCTCATCCTGCGCACCGAGAAGTCCGTGCTCTTCGTCATCCCCTGGGGCCGGCACTGGATCGTCGGCACCACGGACACCGACTGGGACCTCGACAAGGCCCACCCCGCCGCCTCCAGCGCGGACATCGACTACCTGCTGGAGCATGTGAACTCGGTCCTCGCGGTCCCCCTCACCAGGGACGACGTCCAGGGCGTCTACGCGGGCCTGCGGCCACTGCTGGCGGGCGAGTCGGACGCCACCAGCAAGCTCTCCCGCGAGCACACCGTGGCGCATCCGGTGCCCGGGCTGGTCGTCGTGGCGGGCGGCAAGTACACGACGTACCGGGTCATGGCCAAGGACGCGGTGGACGCGGCGGTGCACGGCCTCGACATGCGGGTCGCCGAGTGCGTCACCGAGGAGGTGCCGCTGCTGGGCGCCGAGGGCTACCGGGCCCTGTGGAACGCGCGGGCGCGGATCGCCGCCCGGACCGGCCTGCACGTGGTGCGCGTCGAGCACCTGCTGAACCGCTACGGGGCGATGACGGAGGAGCTCCTCGAACTCATCGCCGAGGACCCGTCGCTCGGGGAGCCACTGCCGGCGGCCGACGACTACCTGCGCGCCGAGATCGTCTACGCGGCCTCGCACGAGGGGGCGCGGCATCTGGACGACGTGCTGACGCGGCGGACGCGCATCTCGATCGAGACCTTCGACCGGGGCACGCGCAGCGCGCGGGACGCCGCCGAGCTCATGGCGCCGGTCCTCGGCTGGGACAAGGACCAGATCGAGCGCGAGGTGCAGCACTACGAGAAGCGGGTGGAGGCCGAGCGGGAGTCGCAGCGGCAGCCGGACGACCTGACGGCGGACGCGGCGCGGCTCGGGGCGCCGGACATCGTGCCCTTGTAGGCGGCCCGTCCCGGTGTGCGTCCGCCCGCCGCACATCACCCGAACGAGTGCCGGAGAGTGGGATCTTCGTTCGGAGCCCGGTCGTTTCACCAGGTGCGGGGGCAGAACTCGGCCGCGAGCACCGCGGGTTCGAGACCGGGATCGGCTATCGCGTCCGTGTTCACGCGGAAGGTGAGGACACGCCGGCCGTCGACGGTGGCCGCGCTGCGCACGTAGCTGCCGGATATGTGCCCGTTGTGCCCCCACACCGTCGTGCCGCACGGGAGCTTCTCGGGGAACAGCCCCATGCCGTACGCGCCGTGTGCGGCACGGGTGTCGAGCATCTCGCGCAGCCGGCGCGGGGGCAGCAGCCGCCCGCCGAGCAGGGCCGTGTAGAAGCGGTCCAGGTCGGCCAGCGTGGTCACCATCTCGCCCGCGGCTCCGGCCGCCCGCGGGTCGAGATCGGTGACGTCGGTTCCGTCGGCGGCGTAGGCGCGGCCGTGCGGGGAGGGCAGCGAGGAGCGGGATCCGGGGAAGGAGGTGCCCGTCAGGCGCAGCGGGGTGATGATGCGGCGCTCGGTCTCGGCGGCGTACGAGTCGCCGGTGACCTGCTCGATGACCATGCCGAGCAGGACGTAGTTGGTGTTCGAGTAGGAGAAGCGGCCGCGTTCGGCCGGGGGGTGGGTGAGAGCTATGCGCACGGCCTGATCGGGTGTCACGGGCGTGGTTCCGTCGGTGGCCGCCGTGAAGTCGTACAGACCGCTGGTGTGGGTGAGCAGGGAGCGCAGGGTCAGCGCGCGGCCGTCGTTGCCCGCGCCCCGCACCAGACCGGGCAGGTGCCGCTCCACGGTGTCGGACAGCGACAGCCGGTGCTCGGCGGCCAGTTGCAGCACCACGGTGGCGATGAACGTCTTCGTGATGCTGCCGGCGCGGAAATGGTCCGACCGGGCGATCCCCGGTCCGGCCTGGGCATAGCGAATGGTGGTCCCCTCCCGGGCCAGCAGGGCGGCGGCGGGCGCCCGGCCCCGGGTCACCAGCAACGGCAGCACGGCGTCCGTGGGCGGCACGGACAGGGCCGAGGAGTCCGCGGGCGGCATCCCCAGCAGGGCCACGGCCAGGGGCAGGACCAGCAGCGTCCGGAGCGACGGAATGCGGGCACCTCCCGGTCGGGGCGTCGGGGCGTCGGGGCGTCGGGGTGTAGCGGTATCGAGGTGAAGGAGTGCAGAGAAGAGGGGGGTGAGGTGTCGGGCGTCGGGGCCGAGGTGGCCTGGGGCGGCGGGTGCCGAGGGCCCATCATGCAGGGCGGTGCCGGGCGCGGCGCAGGCGGGTTGCGACGGGGTGGACCCGTGGACGGTTGGCCGGGGGCACCCTGGGCACTGGGCACTTGTCGGGTGAGAGACAATGGAGGCTCTGTCAGGGCGGGTTGTATGAGGGGACGCATGTCGGAGGCGGAGCGGGCGGGCACATCTCGTCAGGACACTCGTCAGGACAACAAGGAGCGTCTCCTCGCGGGGCGTTACCGACTGGGCAAAGTACTGGGCCGCGGTGGCATGGGCACCGTCTGGCGGGCCCAGGACGAGACCCTGGGACGGACGGTCGCCGTCAAGGAGCTGCGGTTCCCGTCGAACATCGACGAGGACGAGAAGCGGCGGCTGATCACAAGGACGCTGCGCGAGGCCAAGGCGATCGCGCGGATCCGCAACAACAGCGCCGTGACGGTGTACGACGTGGTCCAGGAGGACGACCGGCCCTGGATCGTCATGGAGCTCGTCGAGGGCAAGTCGCTCGCCGAGGTCATCCGGGAGGACGGCCTCCTCGAACCGAAGCGTGCCGCGGAGGTCGGGCTCGCCGTCCTGGACGTCCTGCGGTCCGCGCACCGCGAGGGCATCCTGCACCGCGACGTGAAGCCGTCCAACGTGCTGATCGCCGAGGACGGCCGGGTCGTGCTCACCGACTTCGGCATCGCCCAGGTCGAGGGCGACCCGTCCATCACCTCGACCGGCATGCTCGTCGGCGCGCCCTCCTACATCTCCCCGGAGCGGGCGCGCGGGCACAAGCCGGGCCCCGCGGCCGACCTGTGGTCGCTCGGCGGGCTGCTGTACGCGGCGGTGGAAGGCGCGCCCCCGTACGACAAGGGGTCGGCCATAGCGACGCTCACGGCCGTGATGACCGAGCCGCTGGAGGAGCCCAAGAACGCCGGCCCGCTGACCGACGTCATCCACGGGCTGCTCACCAAGGACCCCGCCCAGCGGCTCGACGACGCGGGCGCCCGCGCGATGCTGAACGCGATCATCCACGCGCCCGCCAAGGCCGCGGCGGAGCCGCTGGACGCGACGAAGGTCGTGCCGCTGCCGGCGCAGCCGGACAGGTCGTCGGGCAAGGGGAGTTCGGGAGGCAAGCGGGGCGAGGAGGCCGGGGAGCGGCTGCGCGGGGCCCTGCGCTCGGTGCGCAAGGCGGCGACGGGCTCGGCTGCCGCCGCCGCGGCCACGTCCGGGACCGCCGAGGCCGCTTCCGGCCCGGACGGCCGGGCGGAGCGGTCCGGCAGCGCGGGCGTGGCCGCCGGGGCGTCGTCGAGCCCGGTGCCGGCCCAGGCGTCGGCCGCCGAGCCCGCGGCCGGTGAGAAGCAGACGAAGACCGGCTCCGGTGGCAGGAGTTCGGGATGGCCCGTCATGCCGCCGCCGGACCTGCCCGCCAGGCCCGCGCCCCGGGCGCCGCTCACCGACGTGGTCCCGCGGCGGACGCTGCTGATCATCGCGGTGGTCGTGGTGCTCGCCGTGATCGGCACGGTGCTCGCCATCGTGCTCAGCGGGGACGACAAGGGCGCGCAGGGCGCGGGTGAGGACGGCGGCAAGACCGTCGCCACCGCGCCGAGCACCGCCGACACCAAGGGCGACGACAGCGACGGCACGCGCACGGACGGTGCGAAGAGCCCCGAGCCCTCCGGTCCGGCGTCGAACAACACACCCGACAGCGGGTCCGGCGCCTCGGACGGGGCCGGCTCCTCCGGCGGGGACGGCACGGCGGCCGAGTCGACGCACCAGGGCGGCCAGGGGTACGCGATCGGTCTGCCGAAGGGCTGGAAGTACCAGTCCACGGGGGCGGCCGGGGACCGGTTCACCGGCCCCGACGGGCAGAAGCTGCTGATCGCCTGGACGTCCACGCCCAAGGGCGACCCGGTGGCGGACTGGAAGAGCCAGGAGCGCTACATGCAGCGCGCGCAGTACCAGAAGATCCGAATAGAGAAGGTGGACTACCGGGGCTGGAACACCGCCGACTGGGAGTTCACCTACACCGACGGCGGCACCAAGTACCGGACGATCGACCGCGGCTTCGTCGTCGACGACCGGCAGGGCTACGCGCTGATGTACACGGCCAAGGCGGCCGACTGGGACGGCGAGCTGCGCAAGGAGACCTGGCGGACGCTGACGAAGACCTTCGAACCCAAGTCCTGAGCATGAGCGACCCCGGGTTTGGGGAGGCAGATCTGGTCATCCCCACATTGCGGGTTGCCTGCGGCACGTATCGTAAATGTTTGCGGACCGTGCGCAGCCGGAACGGACCGTGGGGCGAACGGATGTGACCGACCGGGCCGACGGGGGAGGCAACGTGGACGACTATGCGGGACGGGTTCTCGCCGACCGCTACCGCCTGCCGCTGCCGCCGTCCGACGAGTACGAACTCACCGAGACCCGGGCCTTCGACACCTACAGCGGGCAGGAAGTCCTGGTCCGGCAGGTGCCGTTGCCGGAGGTCGTCGAGGCGGAGGTCCTCGACGCGGAGGGGCTGCCCGACGGTTTCACGGCACGTGACGGAGGGGTGCGACGGCCCGGGGCGCGTCCGGGTGTGCGGCGGCCCACGGATCCGGTGGTGCGGCGTGCGGTCGAGGCCGCGCAGGCGGCGGCGGCGATCCCCGACCATCCGCGGCTCGACCAGGTCTTCGACGTGTTCGCCGAGGGCGGTTCGCTGTGGATCGTCAGTGAGCTGGTGGCCGCGCGTCCGCTGGCGGCGCTGCTCGCCGAGAAGCCCCTGACGCCCTACCGGGCGGCCGAGGTGGCCTCCGACGTGCTCATGGCGCTGCGGGTGCTGCACGCCCACGGCTGGGTGCACCGGAACATCACCGCGCGGACGGTGCTCGTCTGCGACGACGGCCGGGTGATGCTGACCGGCCTCGCGGTGGGCGCGGCGGAGGAAGCGCTGTGCGGCTACGACCCGGTGCCGCCCCCGCCGTTCGAGGAGTCCTCGCCGGGACCGGAGGCCGTGGGCCCCGGGACCGGACCGGCCAACGGCGTGAGCGGTCCCGGTGGCCTCGGAGGCGCCGGAGGCCGGGGCGGTTCCGGTGGGCCGGTCGGCATCGGCGGCCCGGGCGATCCCGAGGCCGCGCGGCGTGCCGCCATAGAGGCGCGGGAGGCCAGGGGACTGCCGGCGGCCGGGGCGGACCCGACGGGCGGCGGCCCGGCCGTGCCGGCGCGGCGGGGTCCGGGCGACACCGACCCGCGGGCCGCGCGCGCCGGGGCCATCGCCGCCTACCGGGCGGGTGCCCGGGCGGCCGCACGGGTCCAGGAGGCGCAGCAGAACACCCGGGCGCTGCCCGGCGCCCGGTCCGCCCCGGACAGCGGACCGGGGCCCCACGGCAACGGCGCGGCCCGCTCCCCCTACGTCCCCGGGCAGGGCACGGCGCCCGACGCCTCCCCGCCGGGGCGGATAGCCGACCCCTACGGCGTGGCCGGCAAGCCCCGCACCACCGCCTGGCACGGCGCCACGCCCCGCGGCGGCACCGACGGCGGAACCGCCGGCGCCCTCTCGCCGCAGGGCCGGGAGCAGGCGGCCCTCCCCCCGGCCCCGGACTCCTCCGAGCCAACCCGCTGGGACGACCTGGTCGCCCATACCCCGGCGCCCCGGCGCGGTCCGGCCACGGCCCTGGCCGCCGAGCGGGCGCGGCAGGCGCGCATGGCGGTCGTCGGGCCGGTCACCGAACGCTGGGCGCCGGAGCAGGCCGGACCCGTGCACGAGAACTGGCAGCTGGCCGCGCCCATCGGCCCCTCAACCGACCTGTGGGCGCTGGGCGCGCTGCTCTTCCGTGCCGTGCAGGGCCATGCGCCCTACCCGGAGGAGTCGACGGCCGAGTTGGTGCAGATGGTGTGCGCGGAACCGCCCGCGTACGCCGAGGAGTGCGGGCCGCTGCGGCCGGTCGTGGAGTCGCTGCTGCGGCAGGACCCCACCGAGCGCCTCGACTTCGAGGAACTGCGCGGCTGGCTGCGCTCGCTGGTGCGCTCGGCGCCCGAGCCGGAGGCCGGACTGCACGTGGTCGCGGCGCCCCCGGCCGATGCCGGCCGGCTGCCCGTCGTACGCCGCCGGGGCGAGCTCGTGCGCAGGCGGCGGGCCGGGCTGCCCGCGCATCACGGGCGGCACAAGCGGGCCAAGGAGTCCCGTTCACCGCACCGCCTCGGGCGCACCCTGCTCGTGCTGGTGCTGCTCGTGATGGCCGCGGCGATCGCCTACGCCATGCTCTTCATGCCCAAGTCGGACACCGGCGGCGCGGAGGGCACGGACCGCACCGGTGCCGCCGGTGAGGCCGGCCGGGCGCCCGAGCCGGACGCCAGCAGCGAGCCGAAGCCCGACCAGACCTCACCCGCGCCGGAGACGAGCCCGTCCACGTCGGCCGGTTCCTCCGAGACGCAGACCACCGGACCCGGCGTCGCCGACGGTTTCGCGCTGCGCAAGGACCCGGCCGGTTTCCAGGTCGCCGTCGCCAAGGGCTGGGACCGGTCCCCGGGCGGCAACGACCAGGTGGTGTACGCGCAGGGCGACTTCGAGCTCATCGTGGTACCGGGCCGCGACAAGGCGTCGGAGTACGGCACCGATCCGATGGCCTACCAGCGGGAGCGGGAGCGCGAGTTGCAGCCCTACCGGGACTCCAGCTGGGCCACCTCCACCGGGCTGAAGACGATCGAGGTCGGCGGACGGACCATGGCCGAGGGGCAGTTCACCTGGACCGGCGACGACGGGGGTGAGCTGTACGTGCGCAACCTCGCGATGCTCGTCGACGGGCACTACCACGTGCTCCAGGTGCGCGGACCGGAGTCCGAGCGGGACGAGGTGACACGGCTGTACGAGCAGGCGGCGGCCACCTACCGCGTGACGGAGTGACCGGCTGCGCCGAGACGGGGTGACCGGCTGTCGCGTGACGGAGGGGCCGGCGGGCATGCGCGCATGTGCCCCTGCGCCCTGAACTCCCCTCCGGTCACCTCCCGTCCCTGCAGGCGACAACCGTCACAGTGCGGTCACCGTGGCACCCCGCTTGTTCCCTGGGGAGGGGCGGGTCCTTACGCTGACCCTGTCAAGACCATTGCGGGGCAACGTGAATCAGATGCAGGGCCAGCTCGTCGCGGGCCGTTACCGGCTGGCCGACGCCATCGGCAGCGGCGGGATGGGCCGGGTGTGGCGTGCGCATGACGAGGTGCTGCACCGTTCTGTGGCCATCAAGGAGCTGACGGCCGCCCTCTACGTCTCCGAGAGCGAGCAGGCGATCCTGCTCGCCCGCACCCGGGCCGAGGCCAGGGCCGCCGCGCGGATCAACCACTCCGCGGTCGTCACCGTGCACGACGTGCTGGAGCACGACGGACGTCCGTGGATCGTGATGGAACTGGTCGAGGGCCGCTCCCTGGCCGACGCGGTCAAGGAGGAGGGGCGCGTCGAGCCGCGCGAGGCGGCGCGGATCGGACTGTGGGTGCTGCGGGCCCTGCGCGCCGCGCACACCGCCGGGGTCCTGCACCGCGACATCAAACCGGGCAACGTCCTGCTCGGCCGCGACGGACGGGTGCTGCTCACCGACTTCGGCATCGCCCAGATCGAGGGCGACACGACCATCACCCGGACCGGGGAGGTCGTCGGCTCGGTCGACTACCTCGCGCCCGAGCGGGTCCGCGGCCACGACCCGGGCCCGTCCTCCGACCTGTGGGCGCTCGGCGCGACGCTCTACACGGCCGTCGAGGGGCGCTCGCCGTTCCGCCGCACCACGCCGCTGACCACCATGCAGGCCGTGGTCGAGGAGGAGGCCGACGAGGCGCGGTACGCCGGTCCGCTCGCGCCCGTCATCACCGCGCTCCTGCGCAAGGACCCCGCCACCCGGCCCGACCCGTCCGAGGCGGAGCAGATGCTCGCCGAGGCGGCGGAGGGGCGCCGGCCGAACGGGGCGCAGGCGTACGTGCCGACGCAGTACGGGGGGACACAGCCGTACGGGGAGGGCCGAAGCGGCACGGCCACGGCCGGTACGAGCCCCACCGGCACCGGCACCGGCACCGGCACCGGCCCGAACGGCACGGCTCCGCACGGCTCCGGTGGGCACGACACCGGCTGGAGCGGCACCGGCCCGAACGGCAACGGCACCGGTGGGCACGGCACCGGTGGACAGGGCGCTCAGGGGCACGGCTCCGGTCGGGGCGGCTCCGGCGCGCACACGCGGACGCCGTTGCCGCCGCAGGCCGGCACTCCGGCGACCGGAACGCCGACGTCCGGCGCCTCACCGGCCGGCACGTCCCCGAGCGGCGCCACCGCCGGCGGCCGCCCGGGCGCGCCGACGGGCCCGCACCCGTACGGACCGCACCGGCAACCCGGTGCCGGACAGCCGCACAGCGGGACGCAGCATCAGGGCCGGGGACACGCATACGGCGGGCCCCAGCCCTACGGAGCGGCACAGACGTACGGTGCCGGACACCAACCCGGTGCACGACACCAGCCCGGCGGGGGGCAGTCGGCGGGTGCGGGTCGGTCGTCCGGGGCGGGGCGGCGGCGTCGGCTGCGTACCCTCGCCCTCGTCGTCGCACTCGCGGCGATCATCGGCGGCGGCACCGCCGTGGTGCTGCAGCAGTGGGACGACTCCCGCCGCACGCCGGGGACCGCGTCCGGCTCCGTGGGCCCCTCGGCCCAGCCGGGCAGTTCGGTCCCGGAGGGCTGGACCCGCCGGGACGACCCCGCGGGTTTCAGCCTCTACCTGCCCAAGGGCTGGAAGCGCAAGCCCTTCGGCCCGCAGGGCGAGCTCCGGCAGATCGACTACACGCCGGACGGCGGACGGCAGTTCGTGAGGATCGCCGTCGACACCTCCCCGGACTTCTCCGACCCGTACGCCCACCAGCTCGACCTGGAGCAGCAGCTGAAGGGACTGGCCGACTACCGCCGGCTCACGCTGGAGCGCAACGTCTACCGCGACCGGAACGGCGCGCTGTGGGAGTACACCTGGACCGCGCGGGCGAAGGACACCCCGTTCCCCGGTCCGCGCCGGGCCATCGAGGAGACGTACGTCGCCCGCGACGGCACCGAGTACGCGCTCTACATGTCGGCCCCCGCCGCGGACTGGGCCGAGGCACGCAAGCAGTTCACCGCGCTGTTGCAGGGGTGGCAGGAGAAGACCTCCTGAGACGGTCCGGCCGCTGACCCGGGGACGTCTGTTTCGGCCACCCGCGTTTCGCCGCCCCGGAGCGGTTCCGTCCGGTGGGGCATGATGGCCGCATGGGGACCGAGGGGCACAACATGCGTGTCATCGCGGGCCGTTACCGGCTCGGGGAGAGGCTCGGGCGCGGAGGCATGGGCGTGGTCTGGCGGGCGACGGACCAGTTGCTCGGCCGGGGCGTGGCGGTCAAGGAACTCCCCTACGACGAGACGCTCTCGGCGGCCGAGGCGCGCCGCCAGCGGGACCGTACGCTGCGCGAGGCCCGGGCCGTGGCCCAGTTGAGCCACCCGCACATCATCGTCGTCCACGACGTCGTCGAGGACGGCGAACGGCCCTACATCGTCATGGAGTTGATCGAGGGGGGCTCGCTCGCCGACCGCATCGCGGGCCGGGGCCCGGTCGACGCCGCCGAGGCCGCGCGCATCGGCATCGATCTGCTCGGCGCCCTGCGGGCCGCGCACGCGGCCGGGGTCCTGCACCGCGACCTGAAGCCCGAGAACGTGCTGCTGGAGGAGGGCACCGACCGGGTCGTCCTCACCGACTTCGGCATCGCCCAGGTCCAGGGCGCCCCCACGCTCACCGAGAACGGCTCCTTCGTCGGCTCGCCCGAGTACACCGCGCCCGAGCGGATGTCCGGGCTCAGGACCGGGCCCGAGTCCGACCTGTGGTCGCTGGGCGCGCTGCTGTGCACAGCCCTCAGCGGGGAATCGCCGTTCCACCGCGACTCGTTGGGCGGCGTCCTGCACGCGGTCGTCGTCGGTGACATCCAGCCGCCCCCGCAGGCCGGACCGCTCCTGCCCGTCGTCCAGGGGCTGCTGGAACGGGACCCGGACCGTCGGCTGGACGCGGACCGGGCGGAGCGGATGCTGCGGGCCTTCCGCGCGACGGGCCGGACGCCGTCGGCGCCACCGCCCGGGTACACCCCGGTGGTGCGGGACGTGCCGCACGGGCAGCCGCAGGACACCACAGGCGCGGCGGCGTCCGTGCCGCCGACGGGCCCGGGCCGGGGGGAGGAGCGGGAGGAACCCTTCATGCGGCAGCCCACCCGGCGGGTGCTCGTGGCCGCGCTGCTGGTCGCCGCCGTGGCGGGCGCGGGGGTCTCCGCCGCGGCCCTGCTGCGGGACGAGAGCAACGGCGACGGCGTCACCCCGCCCACGCGCCCGGCCCCTTCCGCCCCGGCCACGCCCACGGCCCGCCCCTCCTCCCCGCACGCCTCGGCGCCCGCCCCCACCCTCACCGCGAGCCGGCCGGAGAACCCCGAAACGCCCTGAAGCGGGCATACGTCACGGCTGGAAGTCACGGGTCTGTGACCGGCTCGCGCCCTCGGTGGATACGTGGGTGCCTGGCGCGATATGGATGAACCCATGAGCAGCGACGGGGGAGCCCGATCCGGGGCCGACGAGCCGACGAGTTTCGCCTTGCAACCACCCCGGCCGCAGGCGCCGGTACCGGGGAACCCGTACGCGACGCCCACCCAGGTCGTGCCACCCCGGACGGCCGCCGCGGCGGCGACGGACGGGGATCCCGGCGCCGGGCGTCTCATCGCCGGGCGGTATCGGCTCATCGGCAAGCTCGGTCATGGCGGCATGGGCACCGTGTGGCGGGCGCAGGACGAGACGGTGGACCGGGAGGTCGCCGTCAAGGAGCCCCGCGTCCCCGACCATCTTCCCGAACGCGAACGGGCCAATGCCTTCGAGCGGATGCGCCGTGAGGCCCGGGCCGCGGCCCGGCTCGATCACCCGGCGGTCGTCGACGTCCACGACGTGGCCGTCGTGGACGGGCAGCCGTGGATCGTGATGGAGCTGGTGCGGGGCCGTTCGCTCGGCGACGCCCTCCAGGAGGGCACCCTGTCCGCCCGCGAGGCCGCCCGGATCGGCCTGGAGGTGCTCGGCGCGCTGGAGGCCGCGCACGCGGCGGGCATCCTGCACCGTGACGTGAAGCCGGACAACGTGCTGCTCGGCCGGTACGACCGGGTCGTCCTCACCGACTTCGGCATCGCCCGGATCGAGGGCGAGACCAGTCTGACCGACACCGGCGGCTTCGTCGGCTCGCCCGAGTACATCGCGCCCGAGCGCGTGCTGGGCCAGCGGCCGGGCCCCGCCAGCGACCTGTGGTCCCTCGGCGTGGTGCTGTACGCGGCCACCGAGGGCGTCTCGCCGTTCCGCCGCAGCAACACCCCGGCCACCCTGCAGTCCGTCCTCAACGCCACGCCCGCACCGCCCGCCTCCGCCCAGGGGCCGCTCGCCGAGGCCATCAACGGGCTGCTGCACAAGGACCCGGCGCGCCGCCCGGACGCCGCGCGGGTGCGGGCCCTGCTGGAGTCGGCCGCGCACCCGCCCGCCGCCCGGCCCACCCAGGTCGTGCGGGGCGAGGGCGGCGGAAGCAGACGCGTCCGGTTCGGCCGCGGGGCCTGGCTCGGCCTCGGCGCGGCGGTCGTGGCGGCGGCGGTGACGGCGTATCTGGTGCTCGCCGACCCGTTCGCGGGGCCGCTGCCCGACGGCTGGCAGGTCCGTCAGGAGAAGGAGCTCGCCGCCGCGCTGGCGGTCCCGGCCCACTACGAGCGGACCGTGCCGGACCCGGAGGCGAACCGGGGACACCGGGTCATTTACACCGACCACAGCGGCAGCATCTGGATCGCCCTGTCCCTCGACAAGAAGGCGGAGGACACCGGCCGGGCCATCGCCGGGTCCGCGGCCGCCGAGATGTACGACGACGACACCGGGTTCGAGGAGAGCGGCAGCTACGAGCTGGACATGCCGGAGAACCCGGAGACCAACCCCAAGGTGACCACCTACCGGGGCAAGAAGGCGGCGGAGAACACCGTCAGGTACGAGACCGACGACAGCCGGCAGTCCCGCCCGCGCGAACTGCGCATCTTCTACTTCCAGAACCCCGGCGGCGACATGTACGAGCTCACCGTCGGCTACCCCGGGGAGGGCGACTTCACCGACCGTGGGCGTGAGGTGGCGCGCACGGCGATCGAGAATCTGGACATCGAGGGGACCTGAACCGGCCGCCGCCCGCCCCGCGTCGACATACCCGCGCTCCGCAGGGTACTGATGGGGCATGAGCAACGACGGGGGCGGGACGGACGCCGCCCAGGGCCGGCTGGTCGGCGGGCGGTACCGGCTGGTGGAGCGCATCGGCTCCGGCGGCTCCGGCATCGTCTGGCGCGCCCACGACGAGCTCGGACAGTGCGAAGTCGCCGTCAGGCAACCGCGGTTGCCCGGTTCGCCGGAGGACGAGGGACACCGGCGGGCGGCGCACCGGCTCCACCGTGAGGCGCGTGCCGCCGCCCGGGTCGGCCATCCCGCCGCCGTCACCATCCTGGACGTCGTGGTCGAGGCGGAGCAGCCGGACGAACGCCTCGGCCCGCAGGGCCCGGACGAGCTCGACGCGACCGAGATGCTGGACGGACTCCCGTGGATCGTCATGGAGTGGGTGCCCGGCGAAACCCTGGACGAGACGCTGCGGCGCGGGCCGGTCGAGCCGCGTGAAGCCGCCCGCATCGGCCTCGCCCTCCTCGGCGCCCTGCGTGCCGCGCACGCCGTGGGCATCGTGCACCGGGACGTGAAGCCGTCCAACGTACTGATCGCCAAGGACGGCCGGGTCGTCCTGACCGACTTCGGCCTCACCTCCACGCAGGGCGAGGAGTCGGCCCCGGCCGGTGGGGAGGACGCGGACCCGTCCGCGTTCGTCGCCCCCGAGCGGAGGTCGGGCCGCATCGCCGGGCCCGCGTCCGACCTGTGGTCCCTGGGCGTACTGCTGTACACGGCCGTGGAGGGCTCGCCCCCGCCCCCACGGGTCGTCGCCCCCGGGGACACGCCCGCCGCGCTCCTCGCCGCCGGGCCGCCCGAGCCGCGGCGGACCGGACCGCTCGCAGCGCTGATCGGCCGCCTGCTGGTCCCGGAACCGGAACTGCGGCCGGACGCCGAGGAGGTCGCCAAGGAACTGGCGGCGGCGGGACCGGCCGTGGAGGAGACCTCCGTCCAAGGGGCGACCGGGCACGCGGAACCGTTCCCTCGGTCGGAAACGCCCGTGCGGCGGAAGGGGCGGACGGCGGCGCCGCAGGAGCTCATACCGGCGGCGGCAACGGAGGCGACTCCGCTCGCCGCCCCTGGAACGACACCCCTCGCGACGCCCCCTGAAACGACGCCGCTCGAAACGGCCCCCCTCGAAGCGACGCCCCCCGCTGCACCCACGGCACCCACCCCCGCCCGCCCCCGACGCCACACCCTCCTCCGCCCCGGCCCCTTGGCGCTGCTCGGCGCGCTGCTCGCCGGAGGCGTGGGGGCGGCCACCCAGTTCGCCGACACCAGCAGCGCCGACACCGGCACCGTCGAGACCACCGAACACGCCGCGGACACCACCGACACCAAACGCACTGCGGACGCCGAGCCTTCCGTGGACACCGAGCCCCCACCGGACACCGAGCCCTCCGCGGACACCGAGCCCCCACGGGACACCAAGCCCTCCGCGGACACCACGGCCACTGCGGACACCACGGCCGCCTGGACCCCGCACCCCGAGCCGGACCTGGCGGCCGTCCTCCACCTGCCGCCTCACTTCCGCCCCCTCGACCGCACCGGCGACGGGACCGGCGACCGTGCCGGCGACGGCACCGACGGGCCCCGCACGGTGCTCTACGGCGACGACCGGGGCGGCACGCTCCAGGTCAGTCTCCGGTTCTGGGACCGGGCCCCGGCCGCCCCGATGCGGCAGGCCAGGAAGACGGCCGAGGCCGGGGGAGAGGCGCACTACGCCCGCACCACCGTCCAGGGCCATGCCTCCGCCCTCGCCGACACCACGTACCGCCGGGGCGAGCAGCACCGGCGTGCCCTGCGGGTGCTGGTCCGCACCGGCGACGGCCGCATGTACGAACTGCGCGTCGACATGGCCGCGGGCACGTCCGAGGAGCGGGAGGGCACCGCCCTGTTCCGGGGCGCCCGGGACCGGCTCGGGATCGTAAAAGGCTGAACCGTCTCCGCGCCACCGCACAACGCCCTGATCAGGGCGTTCGTTGCCAGTGGTCACTGGCGCCGTGTGTGCAGTCGGTGAAGCCGTATTACCGACGGGTACCCAAAGCCTCCGCCGCGGCATACCCTGCGCCTCATGACGGACGCGCAGGCCGTGGAGAAGACGGCAGAGACCGGCACACCGACCGGTACGAACCCCCTCGCCCCCGCCCCGGAGGGCGCCCGCACCGCCGCCGACGTGGTGACCCCCGAGCTGATCGCCCAGCTCACCAAGGGCGTGGTCGGCTCCGGCCGGACGGCCAACCACACGCCGTTCACCGGTGAGAAGCTGGCCGACCTCCCCGAGGCGACGCCCGAGGACGTGGCCGAGGCCTTCGAACTGGCCCGGGCCGCCCAGTCCGTGTGGGAGCGGACGCCCGTGCGGCAGCGCGCCGCCGTCCTGCTCCGCTTCCACGACCTGCTGCTGGAGCGCCAGGCCGAGGTACTGGACCTGATCCAGCTGGAGACCGGCAAGGCCCGTCTGCACGCCCACGAGGAGGTCCAGGCGGTCGCCGTCGCCGCCCGGCACTACGGCCGCAAGGCACCGGCCTACCTCCGCCCCAAGCGGCACACCGGCGCCGTGCCGACCCTGACGAAGGTCACCGAACTGCGCCACGCACGCGGTGTCGTCGGCCAGATCGCCCCCTGGAACTACCCCCTCGAACTCTCCGTCGGCGACGCGCTCCCGGCCTTCGCCGCGGGCAACGCGGTCGTCATGAAGCCGGACACGGAGACCTGCCTGACCGCGCTGTGGGCCCGTGACCTGCTCATCGAGGCCGGCCTGCCCGCCGACGTCTTCCAGGTCGTCCTCGGCGAGGGCCCGGTCGTCGGCCCGGAGGTCGTCCGCCACGCCGACTACGTCTCCTTCACCGGTTCCACCCGCACCGGCCGCGAGGTCGCCCAGGGCGCCGCCGCCCGGCTGGTCGGCGTCTCCCTCGAACTCGGCGGCAAGAACGCCATGCTGGTCCTGGAGGACGCCGACCTCGAGAAGGCGGCGGCCGGTGCCGTCCGCGCCTGCTTCTCCTCGGCCGGCCAGCTCTGCATCTCCATCGAGCGCCTCTTCGTCCACGAGTCGGTCGCGGACGCGTTCCTGGAGCGCTTCGCCGCCCGGACCAGGGCGATGCGCCTGGGCACGTCCCTGGCGTACGGCGCCGACATGGGCTCCCTGGTCGGCGAGCGCCAGCTGGAGACCGTCACGCGGCACGTGGAGGAGGCCGTCGCCAAGGGCGCGAAGGTCGTCGCCGGCGGTGTGGCCCGCCCGGACATCGGCCCCTACTTCTTCGAGCCGACGATTCTCGACGGGGTCGGCACCGACATGTCGGTCTGCGCGGAGGAGACGTTCGGCCCGGTCGTCTCCGTCTACCGCTTCACCAGCGAGGACGAGGCGATCGAACGCGCCAACGCCACGGCGTACGGCCTCAACTCCTCGGTCTGGACGAGGAACGGCCGCCGGGGCCGGGAGGTCGCGGCCCGTCTGCGCACCGGCACAGTCAACATCAACGAGGGCTACGCACCCGCCTACGGCAGCGTCCAGTCCCCGATGGGCGGCATGAAGGACTCGGGCCTCGGCCGCCGCCACGGCTCCGAGGGCATCCTCAAGTACACGGAGGCCCAGACCGTCGCTCACCAGCGGGTCCTGCCGATGGCCCCGTCCCTGGGCATGGACGACGAGCAGTACGCCCGCTTCATGAGCCGGAGTCTGCGCCTGATGAAGGCGCTGCGCTTCCGCTGACGCCCCCGCACCACCACCGACGGCCCGCACGCGACACTCAACGAGGAGAACACGTGCCTCAGGACGCATACGACTACGACGTCATCGTGGTCGGCTCCGGCTTCGGCGGCTCCGTGACCGCCCTGCGCCTCACCGAGAAGGGTTACCGCGTGGGCGTCCTGGAGGCCGGCCGCCGCTTCACCCGCGAGACCCTCCCCAAGAACTCCTGGGACCTGAAGAACTACCTCTGGGCCCCCAAGCTCGGCATGTACGGCATCCAGCGCATCCACCTGCTGGGCAACGTGATGGTCCTGGCCGGGGCGGGCGTCGGCGGCGGATCCCTCAACTACGCCAACACCCTCTACGTCCCGCCGAAGCCGTTCTTCGAGGACCCCCAGTGGCGTCACATCACCGACTGGCAGGACGAACTCGCGCCGTACTACGACCAGGCCCGCCGCATGCTGGGCGTCCGCACCAACCCGACCATGACCCCCTCCGACGTGCACCTGAAGGCCGCGGCGGAGCGGATGGGCTGCGGTGACACCTTCCACCTCGCCCCGGTCGGCGTCTTCTTCGGCGACGGCCGGGACGCCGACGGCTCGGTGGAGGCCAAGCCGGGCCAGGAGGTGCCCGACCCCTACTTCGGCGGGGCGGGCCCGTCCCGCAAGGCCTGCGCGGAGTGCGGCGAGTGCATGACCGGCTGCCGCCACGGCGCGAAGAACACCCTCAACGAGAACTACCTGCACCTGGCCGAGAAGGCGGGCGCGGTCGTCCACCCCCTGACCACGGTCGTCTCGGTCACCGACGACTCGCGCGGCGGCTACGCGGTCGCCACCCTGCCCACCGACCGCCGCAGGGCGAAGGGCCGCACCTACACCGCCCGCCGGGTCGTCCTCGCGGCCGGCACCTACGGCACGCAGACCCTCCTGCACCGCATGAAGGCCGGAGGACAGCTGCCGCACCTCTCGGACCGGCTGGGCGAGCTGACCCGCACCAACTCCGAGGCCCTGGTCGGCGCCCAGACCGACGACCGGCGCTACCGCAAGGCCCACGGCGCGCCCAGGGCGGACTTCACGCGCGGCGTGGCCATCACGTCCTCGATCCACCCCGACGCGAACACCCACATCGAGCCGGTCCGTTACGGCAAGGGCTCCAACTCGATGGGCAGCCTGTCGATCCTCCAGGTCCCGTACTCCGGACGGAACTCGGGCACGTCCCGGGTCCTGGGCTTCCTCGCGAACGCGGCCCGCCACCCCGTGCTCGTGCTGCGCTCCCTGTCCAACCGCCGCTGGTCGGAGCGGACCATCATCGGCCTGGTGATGCAGTCACTGGACAACTCCCTGACGACCTATCTGAAACCGTCGGGTGTCGGCCGTGGCCTGCTCACCGCACGCCAGGGGCACGGTGCCCCCAACCCCAAGCAGATCAAGGCCGCCACCGAGGGCGCCTCGGCCCTCGCCGCCGAGATCAACGGCTTCGCCGGCTCCAACGTCGGCGAGCTGATGGGCACCCCGCTCACCGCCCACTTCCTGGGCGGCTGCCCCATCGGCGACTCCCGCGAGACCGGCGTGATCGACCCGTACCACCGCCTGTACGGCCACCCCGGCATCTCCGTCGTCGACGGCGCCGCGGTCTCCGCCAACCTGGGCGTGAACCCGTCCCTGACGATCACCGCCCAGGCCGAACGGGCCATGTCGTTCTGGCCCAACAAGGGCGAGCCCGACCCGCGCCCGCGCCAGGGCAGCGCCTACGAGCGTCTCCAGCCGGTCGAGCCGAAGTCCCCGGCGGTCCCGGCGGAGGCCTTCGGGGCGCTGCGGCTGCCGTTCCTGGGGATGCCGGCCGTCCCGCCGAAGAAGTAGCCGGCCCTTCCGGCAGCAGAAGAGGGACCTGCGCCCCCCTCCGAGCGCAGGTCCCTCTTCCGGCTTTGGTGCGACGGCCCGGGGGCCGCTGTGGCTTACGCCTCCGCGCCGGCCTTGCGGCGACGGACCACGAAGATCGCGCCGGCACCGGCGACGACCGCGGCACCGCCGACGAGGCTGATCATCGGCAGAGCGGAGCTGGAGCCGGTCTCGGCGAGGCTGCCGGTGACCTCCGGCGTGTTGCCGCTGGGCTTCTCGTCGGTGACGGGCGCCTTGCCGCCTTCCTGCGGCTTGGTGCCGTCGGTGTCCGTGCCGGCGGAGACGATCTGGAACTTGTACGACACGTCACCGAAGCCGGTGCACTCGGCGTCGTTGTCGCCGTAGATCGTCGCGCCGAGCGAGAAGCCGGCGCCGACCGGGGCGGACTTGCTGACGTTGAGGCGCAGCGGGATGTTGACCTCGTACTCGGGCTTCAGCTCGTCGGTGTAACCGACGTAACCGACCGCGTAGCCGCCCTCGTTGAGGTCGACCCAGATCTTGTCCTGGGGGTCCCAGGCCTGGAGCTGGACCTGCTTGCTGGAGAACAGCTCCTCGCCGTTCTTGTCGGGGGAGGCCCCGGCGAAGAAGTCGAGGTCGTTCAGCGTCGAGTCGGAGTTGTTCAGCACGTTCAGCGAGAACTTGTGCCAGCCGCTGCCCGCGGCGATCTTGCCGGGCAGGCCGGAGATGCTGACGTCGACCTTGGTGTCCTCGCAGATCGAGGGCTCGGGGTCCGGGGACTCCGACTCCTCGGGCTCCGACGTCGAGGGCGACGGGGAGGACTCGGTGGCGGACGCGCTCGGCGAGCTCGACGTCTCGGGAGCGGACTCGCTCACCGACACGCTCGGCGACGGCGACGTCTCGGGCGTCGTCTCGGTCTCCGACGGCGAGGGGGACGTCTCGGGAGCGGATTCGCTCACCGACGCGCTCGGCGTGGGCGTGGTTTCGTCGGTCGCGTACGCGGCCGGTGCCGCGAGCAGTGCCACCGGGGCTATGACCGCCGTGGCGGCCGCTGCTGCCATGGCGCGGCGAAGCTTCATGAAGACCTCGGAAAGTCCGGCGTACCGCGGGCTGCGGTACGAACGTTGGGGGAGGCCTCCGCGTGTGGGGCGCGGGAGTGGCCCTTGGTTCGCAGGTTTGATCCGTGAAACCTGTGAATGGTTGCGCCGACGTTCACAGAATTCTTATGTGGGCTGCGTCACAGCCACGATCTTCTTGTGAAGGCGCTCACCACCCGCTTAGATCTATGGCTCGTGTCTGAAAAGCCGTCCGACGATCAACCGTCGGCCTCGGAACTCCCCGACGACGTCTGGGAACAGTTCACCCGTGACACCGAGCGGGACATCCGTGCCTCGGCCCCGAAGGAGCCCTCCGCGCGGGCGCGCATGGTGACCGAGCGCCTGCGCCGGCAGGAGGAACGGGGCGAGCTGCCTCCCGGCTGGCGCACCGGCCCCGACCCGCTGGCGACGAACCGGCGGGCGGGGCGGCGCCGGAAGCTGTGGGCCGTGCTCGGGGTGCCGGTCGCCGCCGCCGTGGCACTGGTCGCTCTGAAGCCCTCGCTGCTGCCCGGCGACCCCTTCGGCCCGGACGGGCCGGGGGACGCCGCCGCCTCCCCGCTGCCCGCCGAGACGGCGGAACCGACAGCGCCGCCCGGCGGGTCGACGCCGCGGACCCCCACCCTGGACGAACCCTTCGCCGGCTCCCCGGCCCTGCGCTGGGCCGACGGCGCGGCCGGAATCGTCCCGCCCGAGGCGAAGGCCGTCGGCCCGGCCTCCAAGGACCGCGTCGCCCAGGCGCTGGAGCTGACGAAGCGGCTGCTGGTGGGCGCCAACCTCGACCCGAGGACGCTGCGCGGCGCCCGCCCCGAGGCCGCGCTCGCGGTACTGGACCCGCGGCAGCCGAAGCTGCTCGACGACCTGAACACCGCCCTGCGCTCCCCGAGCGAGCGCAACGACCCCCTGACGATGTTCAGCCGGTTCGACCCCGACGAGACACGGCCGGTCGGCGACGTGGTCAAGACGCGCGGCCGCATGACGTTCGAGCAGGGCTCGCACGCGGGGGTCGTGGTGCACGCCGACTACACCTTCGTCTACCCGGTCACCCGCGCCGACGGGCGCCCCGAGGTCGCCCGCACCATCGTGCGGCGGGTCATCGACGTCGAGCTCCCCGACCCCACCCGCTACCGGGTCACCCCGGGCCGGCTCAGCGTCAAGAAGTACGACGAGGAGATCGGCAACTCCGCCTGCGACGTCCACGACGGCTATCTGCACCCGCGGTTCCCGTCGAGCGACGACCGGGACCGCGAGCCCACCGGGCCGACGATCGACCCCTACGACCGCAGCCGCGGGATCGACGACGGCGGCCCCTGCGGGACGGTGACACGCACCTGACCGGGCGCCGGACGGCCGCCGGGACAGAGGCGAAGGGCCCCGCGGGGTGGAGCCGCGGGGCCCTCCTTCTCGTCAGCACCGACGTCAGGGCAGCGCCGGTGCCTGGGAAGCGGCGCCGGGGGGTTGCGCCGCTGGTCCGTACCTCTGGCAATGGGGCAATACGGATGCCTTCGAGGGGACTTGGGGCTGTGTACGCATCGTGCTGGATGGACGCGGCGCCCGCAACCGTTTGACCCAGCCTTGTGCATTTTTGCAAGGTCCGCCGGCCGGCCCCGGGCGTCCCCGGAGCCGACCGTTCTCTTGGGTGACCGGGCTGCTGTCCCCTGCCGTCCGGTCACTTCCCTGGGGCGAGGTCCCACAACGCACGGCACGATCCGTACGTCTCATCGCCCCAGCGAGCCACGCGTGGTTCTCTCGGGCCCGCGCCTGGCTGGCACGGACACCGGGACCAACGAGGCGGCCCGGGGGCGGTCACGCGCCGTACGGGTGAGGAGGATGCGTACGTCTGTCCCGCGAACGCGGATTCCTCGGGCGGGTCAGACCCTGCCGCGGCACAGCTCCAGCAGCGTCATCGCGAACGTCGTGCCCGGCCTGCCCAGGGCCTCCCGGTAGTGGCCCAGGACCTCCATCTCGCGCGAGAGGTTCACGCGCCGGCCGCCGGAGGCGATCCGCGCCTCCTGGATGACGGCGGAGACGGCCGCCCGTTCCTGGATCAGCCCGATGATCCGGTCGTCGAGCGCGTCGATCCGCTCGCGGGCACCGGTGATCACGTCGGCTGCCTCGGCGGTGCGGGCACCGGTCACGTCGGTGGCGGTCATGAGGGGCTCCTTGTCGTCAAGGGGTGCCCCGGTCCGGCAAGGCCCCGACGACGGCAGACGCCCCGGGCCTTGTCGGCCCGGGGCGCCTGGGAAGTCGCTTGTCAGTTGCTCAAGCAGCACGACCATGGCAGCCGGCGGGCCGGATGCCATAGGTAAAGACGAAGGTCGTCTGCGAGTGCATGGGGCCAGTATGCCCCCGGGCGCGGGGGCCTCCAAACGGGTTCGCATGGTGAGACACGGCGTCCGGAACCCGCCCCGCCCGGGGACCGGGACGCCGCCGGTGATCACCTCCGTCCCGCGGGCGGGACACCCCCGGCGAGCACCTCGGTAGAATCGGGTGGCACAAGACCCCCGCCCCACCGCCGGAAGGCACCTCGTGTCATCAGCGTCTCCCGCTGCCAACGCCGCCGACACCGTCCTGGTCGTCGACTTCGGCGCGCAGTACGCCCAGCTCATCGCCCGTCGCGTCCGCGAGGCGCGGGTCTACAGCGAGATCGTGCCGAGCACCATGCCGGTCCAGGAGATCCTCGCCAAGAACCCCGCGGCGATCATCCTGTCCGGCGGTCCCTCGTCGGTCTACGAGGAGGGCGCTCCGCAACTCGACGGCGCGCTCTTCGAGGCCGGCGTCCCCGTCTTCGGCATGTGCTACGGCTTCCAGCTGATGGCGCAGACCCTCGGCGGCACCGTCGACAACACCGGCGCCCGTGAGTACGGCCGCACCGACCTGCACGTCTCCAAGGTCTCCTCCACCCTCTTCGAGGGCACCCCCGCCGAGCAGGCCGTCTGGATGTCCCACGGCGACGCCTGCTCCGCCGCCCCCGAGGGCTTCTCCGTCACGGCCTCCACGGACGTCGTCCCGGTCGCCGCCTTCGAGAACGACGAGAAGAAGCTCTACGGCGTCCAGTACCACCCCGAGGTGATGCACTCCACGCACGGGCAGCAGGTGCTGGAGCACTTCCTCTACCGGGGTGCGGGCCTGAGCCCGTCCTGGACCACGGGCAACGTGATCGAGGAGCAGGTCGAGGCGATCCGCGAGCAGGTCGGCGACAAGCGCGCCATCTGCGGCCTGTCCGGCGGTGTCGACTCCGCGGTCGCCGCGGCCCTCGTGCAGAAGGCCATCGGCTCCCAGCTGACCTGCGTCTACGTCGACCACGGCCTGATGCGCAAGGGCGAGACCGAGCAGGTCGAGAAGGACTTCGTCGCCGCGACCGGTGTGCAGCTGAAGGTCGTCGACGCCGAGGAGCGCTTCCTCAAGGCGCTGGCCGGGGTCTCCGACCCCGAGGAGAAGCGGAAGATCATCGGCCGCGAGTTCATCCGGGTCTTCGAGCAGGCCCAGGCCGAGATCATCGCCGACGAGGGCCCGGCCGTGGAGTTCCTGGTCCAGGGCACCCTCTACCCGGACGTCGTCGAGTCCGGCGGCGGCACCGGCACCGCGAACATCAAGTCCCACCACAACGTGGGCGGCCTGCCCGAGGACCTCGAGTTCAAGCTGATCGAGCCGCTGCGCAAGCTGTTCAAGGACGAGGTCCGCATGGTCGGCCAGGAGCTCGGCCTGCCGGAGGAGATCGTCCAGCGCCAGCCGTTCCCCGGCCCCGGCCTCGGCATCCGCATCGTCGGCGAGGTCACCAAGGAGCGCCTGGACCTGCTGCGCGAGGCCGACGCCATCGCCCGCGAGGAGCTGACGGCGGCCGGCCTCGACCGGGACATCTGGCAGTGCCCGGTGGTCCTGCTCGCGGACGTCCGCAGCGTCGGCGTCCAGGGCGACGGCCGCACCTACGGCCACCCCATCGTGCTGCGCCCCGTCTCCTCCGAGGACGCCATGACGGCCGACTGGTCGCGCCTGCCGTACGACGTCCTCGCGAAGATCTCCACCCGCATCACCAACGAGGTGCGCGACGTCAACCGCGTCGTCCTCGACGTGACCTCGAAGCCGCCGGGCACCATCGAGTGGGAGTGACTCCCCGGCCCTAGGTGCGCTTGATCGTGCGCAGGGGCGCGCCGGGCGTCCAGACCTGGACGACGAGGTAGGTGTCGTCCTCGACGTAGGTCCGCACGACCTCCGTCAGCTCGGTGCGGAAGAGGTGGAACGGCTCCGGCGGTTCCACCTCTTCGACGTATCCGGCCTTCGTCGCGACGTCGTCGACCTCGATCGCCCGGCCGCTGATGCGGACGTCGCCGCCGCCCATGCCCGTCCCCTCCCCGGGGTTCGCCTGGAGCGCGAAGCGCGGGTCGCGGCGCAGGTCCCGCGCCTTGAGCGAGTCCGGCATCATGCCCAGCCACAGCTCACCGTTGAGGAACCGCACCTCCAGACCACTGGTGCGGGGCGAGCCGTCCTTGCGGAGGGTGGCGAGGGTGTGGTGGGTGTAGGCGCCGAAGCGCTTCTCGACCGTGCCGGCCAGGTCCGGTTCGGCGGTGGTGAATGCCGCCCAGTTCGCTGTCATACCGAGAGTGTGGCGCCGAATGCGGACATCCTCTGTCGGCTATTCGAGGGGTGGGGGAGCCCGGGGGCATACGGGTGGGTGCAGGGTGCTCACAGGGGCGCTCGATCCATCTTTACGGAACGGTTCTGTTTTCCCGGCCTCACCGGCGGTAACTTCCGCCCCGTACGAAAGCGACGCTGGAGGACCTATGCACGGGCCCACCCCGCCCCTGCCGCTGCCCACGGACCGGCTGCGGTTCGCGATGCCGCCGATGCACGAGTCGGTCGAGGACGAGCGCCGGCACCGCAAGGAACGCCTCGCGGGCGCCCTGAGGATCTTCGGCCGGCTCGGCTACGAGGACGGGGTGTCCGGGCACATCACCGCCCGCGACCCGGAGTACAGCGACTGCTTCTGGGTCAACCCCTTCGGGCTGCCGTTCCGGCACGTCACGGTGAGCGACCTGGTGCTCGCCAACCAGGACGGCCAGGTCGTCGAGGGCCAGTACCACGTCAACCAGGCGGCCTTCACCGTGCACGCCCAGGTCCACGCCGCCCGCCCCGACGTGGTCGCCGTCGCCCACTGCCACTCGGTGCACGGCCGGGCGCTCGCGGCCCTCGGCGAACTGCTGGAGCCGATCACCCAGGAGAGCTGCGCCTTCTACGAGGACCACGCCCTCTACGACACCTACACCGGTGTCGCCGTGGACGCCGAGGAGGGCCGGCGCATCGCGGGCGTGCTCGGCTCCCGCAAGGCGCTCGTACTGCGCAACCACGGGCTGCTGACCGTGGGCGACTCGGTGGACGCGGCGGCCTGGTGGTTCGTGTCCATGGAGCGGTCCTGCCAGGTGCAGCTGACCGCGCAGGCGGCCGGCCGGCCCGTCCGCATCGACCACCGGATGGCCGTGGCCACCCGTGAACAGCTCGGTGGCGACCTCGTGGCGTGGATCAACTACCAGCCGATGTGGCGGGACATCAGCCGCAGCGAGCCCGATCTGCTCAACTAGGGCGGTCCTCGCTCAGAAGCCGCGCAGCACCGCCGCCTTGGTCCTCGCGAACTCCTCGTCCGTCAGGACGCCGTCGCGGTGCAGCTGCCCCAACTCGCGCAGGCGGCGCAGCAGGACGTCGTGGTGGTCGGAGCCGGTCTGCGGCAGCGGACGGCCGGGCCCGGGAGGTGCGTCGAACGCGTCGGCGCCGTCGCCGGCGGTGGCGGGGCGGGTGGACGGGTGCGGCAGCCGGGCGGTGACCGCCGTCGCGACCAGCGCCGTCAGCAGGTCCCGACGGGTGCTGCCCCACAGGTCCAGGGCGTACGGGTCCTTCTCCGGCGGCAGCTTCGAGAACACGGTCTCGCCGGTCACGAACCGCAGGAAGCCGTCCTCGTGGCTGGTGTTCGGCAGCCACTCCACGCGCACGAGCTCACCCAGGCCGATGATCCGCGGGCCGGTGGCCCGTTTGACCCGTTCGGAGGTGTCGGACCAGTCGATCCGCACCTGGCTCCCGTCGAAGGAGACCGTGCCGTCCGAGGAGCGCACCGACACCGGGACCGGCGGGCCGGGCAGCAGATAGGCCCGCGCCGGTTCCTTCGGTATCCGGTCCAGCAGCAGCGCGCGGCGGATCTCCTCGGCGAGGTACTCGGCGACACCCGTCCGGTCGGCGTCCACCGTCAGCCGGTACGGATCGGCCGCGTCCGGCAGCCGCCCGCCGGTCGCCTGGAGCAGCGGGTCGGCACCCTCACGCAGCCGCAACCGGAGCCGTCCGCGCTTGCGTTCGGGCTCCAGGACGACACCCGCGACGGCCTCCAGGGGAACGGCGATCTCGCCGTACGTCTGCCGGAACAACGGCACGGAGCGGTGCAGACCGGGCGTGATCCGCACCGTGCTGCCGTCGAAGGCCCAGGTCCCGTCCCGCTGGCTGATCTCCGCCATGGGGGAATTCTCGCAGCCGGGTCAACACGGCACGCCGAACTTCACCCGTGTTGACCGGACGGGGCGGACGTGGACCGGGTGGTATAGGGCACAATTCGTCGTCGTCGCACGGGAGTTGCACAGCGGTGTTTCCGGGGTCCGGAAGACCGGCGGTGGTTGGGTCGCGGGAAGGCGGGCGTCGGGCGTGGCGGTGCGCGAGACGGGGCAGGGCGGCGGGGACGCGGGCGGGTACGCGAGTGGATACGCGGGCTCGTACACGGGCGCGGCCGCAGGGGTACGGGACGGTGCGTCCGCGGGCGGGTACCGGGGGGCGTATCCGGGCCGGTACGCCGGTGGCCACGGCGGTGGTGACGAAGGCATGGCCGGGGGCGCCCACGGCGGTGGGTGCGCCTGCGGGGACTGTCCGCACGGGGCCCGGGAGGGACACCGGCGGGCCGTCGCCGCGTTCCTGCGCAGACGCGACGAGTTCGCGGCCGGGCACGGGCTGCCGGCCGCGGTCGCCCACTCGGCCTCGGCCTCGCGCCAATGGGTCTCGGAGGAACTGGCCCAGTCCGCGGAACTCGTCGCCGAGCGGGGCCGGGCCGAGGGACAGGCCTGGCTGGCCGGCCTGTGGCGCCGCACCGCGGGCGCGGTCTGGGCGGGTGTCGTCCTGCTGCTGCTCGGGCAGGCCCTCACCGCGGTGGGCGCGGGCTGGACGTCCGCGCGTACGGCCGGGCTGGCCGCGGCGCTGGTGGTCGCCTGCGCGCTGACCGCGGCGTCCTGGTTCCACCGGGCCAAGGGCGGTGCGCTCGCGCCCCTGATCGGTGAGGACAACCGGCTGTCGACGTCCCGTACGGTCGCCGCGGTGTGGGTGCTCTTCGTGGCCTACGCGGTGCTCGTGCTGGCCGGGCGGCTCGCGGCCGCCTCCCGGCACGCGGAACGGGACGCGCTGATCTCCGGGCTGGAACTCGCCCGGGGCGCCGGTGTCGTGACCGTGCTGGCCGTGGTGTGCGGGATCGCCGTGCTCGTGCGGCGGGTCGTCGGGCTGCGGGTGCTGGGGCAACGGCTGCAGAAGGTGCGCGCCGACCGGCCCCGCGCGGCCGACCTGCTGACCGATGACGCCGGGCGGGGCACGTTCGCGGACATCCAGTACGTCGTGATCGGCGGGGTCGCCCTGGTCTTCGCTGCGGTACGGCTGGCCAGGCGGCCGGACCAGCTGCCGGACCTGCCGTGGGGGCTGGCGGTGGTGGTGCTGGTGTCGGCGGCGACGTACCTGGCCGGGAAGTACGCGGAGGGTGGCCGGCCGGTGATCCTCTCCGTGGTCCGGGCCCGGGAGGCGGGGGACCTGGACGGGCCGATCCGTACGGGCGACGACATCGAGATCCGGGGCGCGGGGTTCGTCCCGCCGGGGGCGCAGGGGGCGGACCGGCTGGCGCGGATGGTCGTGCGCGTGGGAACGGTGCACGTCCATGTGCCGCTGGTGCCGGTGCCCGGAGGGTTCCGGAACCCGACGGACACGCTGCTGACCGTGCCGGTACCGGCGGACGTGGAGCCGGGACGGGTGGAGGTGCAGGTCGTCACCGCCGCCGGGGTGGAGACGAACCGGTATGCGGTGGACGTGACCGAGTAGGGCGTTACCCGGCTCCTCCGGTGCCGCGCAACGCACCGGTCTCCGCCCACGCCCGAGGCGAAAACGCCTCGCGCCGCAGAAAAGGCCGGTGCGCAGGATTGAGCCGGGTCCGTTCGTCGTACGTATGGTCTGTTGAGGGGGTCTCGGCACCGGCGGGCGAGAGGCGGCTACGCAGCGATGACTCACAGCATGAGAACGGACACGCACACCCCCTACCCCGACGGCAGGGGCGACTGGCGGGACACCGCCGTCCGCTACGCCCTGCTGCCCCTGCGCATCTTCCTCGGCGTCACCTTCATCTACGCCGGCCTGGACAAACTCACCGACAGCGCCTTCATGAAGGAGGCCGGTTCCGGGTCGATCGGCGACATGATGCGCGCCGTCCGGGACTCGTCCGCCATCCCGGCCCTGGTCGACCTCTCCCTGAAGAACCCCGTCGGCTTCGGCTACGCCATCGCCCTCGGCGAACTGGCCGTCGGCATCGGCACCCTGCTCGGTCTCCTCGCCCGTCTGGCCGCGCTCGGCGGCGCGCTCATCTCCCTCAGCCTGTGGCTCACCGTGAGCTGGGCCTCCGACCCGTACTACTACGGCAACGACCTCGCCTACCTCATGGCCTGGATCCCGCTCGTCCTGGCGGGCGCCCCCCTGCTGTCCCTGGACGCCGCCTTGCGGGCCCGGCGACAGCGGCGGAGGGACGACTACCGGTAGCACCGCACCGGGAAGGACCGGTGGCGCCGGGGAGCCTCCGCCGTCCTTCCGTCACGCCGTCCTTCCGTCCTTCCGTCACGCCGTCATCCCGTCACGTCGTCGTGTCCGGGCCGGGGCCGTCGGTGGTGGTGGTGGTGGGGATCGAGCGGCGCCGTCGGCGTACCCGGCCCGTCACGAGCGCCACCGCGCCCGCCAGGCACAGGCCGCCCGTGACGAGGGGAATCGCCACGAACCACGGGGTCTCCCAGGCGCCGTCGGCGTCGCCGGCGTAGAGGACGCCGACCAGGAGGAGGACGGCGCCGGCGACCAGCTTCCCGGGCTGGAGCTCATGACGCAGCACGGGTCACCTCCGCCTGTCCCAGGCCGACGTGCAGGTCCAGGTCGACCGTGCCGGACTTCTTGACGCCCTGTGCGGGGGAGAGGGTCGTCTCCTGGTGCCGGCCCGGTTTCACGTCCACGTCCTTCGTGTCGTCGCCCGGCAGCTGAAGATCGCCCACACCCACGTCGACGCTCAGCCGCACGGTCACGTCCTCGGGCACGAGCACCCGCACCCGGCCCACGCCGACGTCGGCCCGGGTGGTCACGGTCTGGCCCGCGGTCAGGTCCAGCCGGGTCAGGTCCAGCGTGCCGACGCCGGTGCCGAGGTCGTACCGCTCCCGTACGTCGGCGGCCGTGGCGGGCTGCCAGGTCGTGCGGTTCCACTGCGTGCCGATGTCCTCGGGCACGGCCGCCGAGGCGGTGAGCAGGCCGGCCGTGATGATGGCCAGGAGGATCGAGCCCGCCCCGGTCCGGCCGAGGAAGGCGCTGACCGCGATGCCCAGCCCGAACACGGCGAGGGCGCAGGCCAGGCCGGTCTGCAGGCTGGCGCCGAGCGGATGCGTGTCCCAGGTCCGGCTCGTGCCGAGGGCGCCCGCCAGCAGCGCCAGGAGGAAGACCCAGCCGCCGATCCAGCGGTGGTCGCGAGGCTTGGGCGGCCGGGCGTGCGGGGCGGGTATGTCCGCACGGGCGCGCGGACGGGTGCCGAGGCCGATGTTGACGGCCGCCGCCACGTCGAGGTCGCGGGTGTCGCGCGGGCCCCAGAGGTAGCCCGTGCCCCCGATGTGTGTGCCGTCCTTGACGATGGGGTCGCGCCACCACGAGGGGGAGGTGGCCAGGACCGGCGGGGCCTGCGGCTCCGGCGGGGCGTCGGCGGCCGCCTGGGCGGCCAGCGGGTCGGGGCTGGGGGCGCCGCGCTGCCGGGACCAGTACCCGGCGCCCGCGAGGAGGAGGGAGAGGACGACGGCGAAGGTCAGCACCCCGCCGTTCCTCAGCATCGTCAGGAACACCCCGCAGCCGACCAGCGCGAACAGCACGGCCGCCAGGGCCTGGCCGTCGACGCGGCCGGTGAGCAGCTTGCGCACCTCGTTCTCGTCCTCGTCGTCGTACGGGACGAAGAGCCAGGCGAAGCCGTAGAAGATCAGGCCGATGCCGCCCGTCGCGGAGAGCACCGCGAGGGTGATGCGGAAGATGACCGGGTCCATGTCGCACTGCCGCCCGAGCCCGGCGCAGACGCCCGCCAGCATCTTGTGGGGGCGATCGCGGCGGAACGCGTGGGGCGGCCCGGGCGGGTCGGCCTCCGCGGCCGGGCCGGACGGACCGGACGGGCCGGGGGCGCCTCCCCGTCCGTCCGCGCCCGCCTGCGGCCCGGCGCCCGGCGTGGGACGCGGGCCGGAGCCGGGTCCCGGACCCGCCGCGGCGTGCTCGTGATCGGTCATGGGTCCATGGTGACGGGCGCGGCGCCGCGGCGGCAGTCGGAACGACCCTGGCCGGACCCTGATATCGGCCCTGAGGGACGGCCCGGGAAGCGTTCGACGGGCCGGTGTCCGAGATCAGGGGAGTCTCCGGGACCGACCCTGATGCCCGGGCACCGCGCACGTGTGACCATCAATGGCATGTCGGAAGCCGCAGCAGCGCCAGTCGCCGAGCCGCGGCCGCCGCGCAAGCTCTACCGCAGCAGCGACGGACGCTGGCTGGGAGGCGTGGCGCGGGGGCTCGCCGGGCACCTCGGGCTGCCCGTGATCTGGGTACGGCTCGTCTTCATCGGCCTGTTCATGGCCGACGGCCTCGGCGCGCTGCTGTACGCCGCGTTCTGGTTCTTCGTACCGCTCGGCGTCGGCGGGGTCGACGCGCAGAAGCCGCCCTCGCTGGTCACCACGGAGACCTCGCCCGACGGCCGGCGCAAGCTCGTCACGCGCCGGCCCGACAAGGGCCAGATCGTGGCCCTGCTGCTCATGGTCGTCGTGGCCATGGTCTTCGTCGGCAATGTGAACCTGGGCGGCGGGGCCCGGGCGTACCTCTGGCCGATGGTCCTCGTCGGCGCGGGCGTCGCCCTGGTCTGGCGGCAGGCGGACAACGCCCGCCGGGCCCGCTGGGCCGAGGTCGGCCGCCGCCGGCGCACGGTCACGCTGCTGCGCTCGGTGGGCGGCGTGCTGCTCGTGACGGCCGGTGTCTCCGGCATCTTCGTCCTCCAGGGCTCCGCCGCCCACCTCGGCTCCGTCCTCCAGGCGGCCCTCGCGGTCCTCGTGGGGATAACGCTGCTGGCGGGCCCGTATCTCGTCCGCATGACCCAGGACCTCTCCGAGGAGCGGCTGATGCGCATCCGCGCCCAGGAGCGCGCGGAGGTCGCCGCCCACGTGCACGACTCGGTGCTGCACACGCTCACCCTGATCCAGCGCAACGCGGAGAACGCGGGCGAGGTGCGCCGCCTCGCCCGCGCCCAGGAGCGGGACCTGCGCACCTGGTTGTACAAGCCCGAGGGCACGGGCAAGGACGAGGCCGACGAGCCCACGACCCTCGCCGACGCGGTCCGGCGCAACGCGGCCGAGGTGGAGGACAAGCACGGCGTCCCCCTCGAGGTCGTGGTGGTGGGGGACTGCCCGCTCGACGAGAGGATCGCCGCACAGATGCAGGCCGCGCGCGAAGCGATGGTGAACGCCGCCAAGTACGGTGGCGAAGGAGGAGCCGTACAGGTCTACGCCGAGGTCGAGGGAAAGACGGTCTTCGTGTCCGTCCGGGACCGCGGACCCGGCTTCGACCTCGACTCGATACCCGCCGACCGGATGGGTGTCAGAGAATCGATCATCGGCCGCATGGAGCGCAACGGCGGTACGGCGCGGCTGCGCGCGGTGCCGGACGGCGGCACGGAGGTCGAGCTGGAGATGGAGAGGGCGGAGAAGACGTCATGAGCGACCCGACCGAGGCGAACGGTACGGCGGCAGCGGCGGAGGCGGCCGGGCCCGCGGAGTCGGGCGGGCGTCGCGTGCGCGTGGTCCTCGTCGACGACCACCGCATGTTCCGTACGGGAGTCCAGGCCGAGATCGGGCAGACCGAGCAGACCGGCGTCGAGGTCGTCGGCGAGGCGGCCGATGTCGACCAGGCGGTCACGGTCATCACCGCGACCCGGCCCGAGGTGGTCCTCCTGGACGTGCACCTGCCGGGCGGCGGCGGGGTGGAAGTGCTGCGCCGCTGCGCCCCGTTGATGGGGGACGTCGAGCAGCCGGTGCGCTTCCTGGCGCTGTCCGTCTCGGACGCGGCGGAGGACGTGATCGGCGTGATCCGCGGCGGGGCCCGCGGGTACGTCACCAAGACGATCACCGGCACGGACCTGGTGGACTCCATCTTCCGCGTCCAGGAGGGCGACGCGGTCTTCTCGCCGCGGCTGGCCGGGTTCGTCCTGGATGCCTTCGCCTCCACGGACGCACCACCGGTCGACGAGGACCTGGACCGCCTCACCCAGCGCGAGCGCGAGGTGCTGCGGCTCATCGCCCGGGGGTACGCGTACAAGGAGATCGCCAAGCAGCTGTTCATCTCCGTGAAGACGGTCGAGTCGCATGTCTCGGCGGTGCTGCGCAAGCTCCAGCTCTCCAACCGGCACGAGCTGACGCGCTGGGCGACGGCCCGCCGCCTGGTCTGACACCGGCCCCGGCTCAGACCACCCGGGTGGCGCCCGCGAAGGGCATCTCGTCGAGCGGGGCGACCCGTACGGGTGCCGACGGGTTCGGGGCGTGGATCATGCGGCCGTTGCCCACGTAGATGCCGACGTGGCTGATGCCGGCGTAGAAGAACACCAGGTCGCCGGGGAGGAGTTCGGAGCGGGAGACGCGGCGGCCGGCGTCGATCTGGGAGTAGGTCGTGCGGGGCAGCGAGACACCGGCGGAGCGGTACGCGGCCTGGACGAGGCCCGAGCAGTCGAAGGCGTTCGGGCCGGTCGCGCCCCAGACGTACGGGCTGCCCAGCTTCTGGTAGGCGTAGGAGACGGCCGCGGCCGCGCGGGAGTTGGGCGCCTGGGAGGCGGCGGGCCCGGGCGCCGCCAGCGGGTCCCGCGCCCCGGAGGCGCGGGAGGCGCGCGGGGACTCGCCGAGCCGGGTGCGCTCCTCGGCGGTGAGCCGGGTCAGCAGCTGCCGTGCCGAGCCCAGCTTGCCGGTGATGGTCTTCTTGTGCCGCTTCAGCTCCGACTGCCGTGACTTCAGCGAGGTCAGCTCGATGTGGGCGGCGCCGCGCAGCTGCTCGATCTCCCGGAGCTGCTGGCGGACGCCAGCGACGGCGGATCTCTGCCGGTTGCCGGCCCGCTCGACGAACTCGGCGTTCTGCAGGTAGCGGTCGGGGTCGTCGGAGAGGGCGAGTTGCAGCGCGGGATCCAGGCCGCCGCCGCGGTACTGCGCGGACGCGACCGCGCCGAGGGCCTCGCGGGCCGTGTTGAGCCGTTCCTTCTTGCGGGCCGCCTGCTCCTGGAGGCCCTTCAGCCGCTGCCCGGCCGCCTCGGCCTTCTCCTTCGCACCGTTGTACTTCTCGGTGGCGACCTCCGCCTCCTGGTACAGCTTGTCCACCTTGGCCCTGACCTGGCCGGGCGTGAGCTGGGGTTCGGCGTGTCCGGTCCCGTCGAGGCCCGTCGCCGTCGCCGCGCCCGCGAGGGCGATCGTTGCGGCCGTGCGGGCCTTGCCGCCACCTGTCGAGCGCTGTCGGGGCTTGCGGTGCGCTGCCACTGGGAGGACACGTCCTTTCCTCGGCCGCCGGTGGGTGCGTACGGCCGTCGGGGGAGCGGACAGCGGCCTGCGCGCGTCCGGCGACGGCCCGCACAGGGGGAGCGGACCGCCGCCGGACCTTCTCGGCGGTGGTGTCCGACTGCCGCCCCTGGCCCGGGCGGCGGTGGGGAGCCGGTCACCTGGTGGAGGACGCTAAACCGCGGCGTGCGGCGCCGGGGGCGGGTGCGCGGAAGTGTTGCGAGAGGACCGGCGGTGACCGTATGCGACCGTGAAGTCTCCCCGGCGCCGTTCACTCAACTCAGCGTGATGACCGATGTGTCCATTTCCTGGGCGAGTGACGGTGATCGGATGCTATGGGAACCGCATATATGCAGCGGAAGGCCGGTGTCCGAGCGTCGCGGGGCACCTGATTAGGCTCCGGCCCCATGGACGTACTCATCCACCTCTTCGTCGGTCTCCACATCGTCGGCATCGCCGCGCTCCTGGGCGGATTCCTCACCCAGATGAAGGCGATGGGCCAGGGCGCCGCCCGCTACACCCCCGCAATGCTGCACGGCGCCCTGACGATGCTGGTCACCGGCGTGATCCTGGTCGGCCTCAACCAGGCCGACGACCAGTCCGTGAACAACATCAAGATCGGGGTGAAGCTCGCCCTGCTGATCGTGATCCTCGGCCTGGTCTACGTGAAACGGGACGACGAGAAGGTGGACAAGGGCCTGTTCGGCCTGGTCGGGCTGCTGACCACGGCGAACGTCTTCATCGCCGTCCTCTGGACCTGACGGATCCGGCCCCGGCGGGCCGGGACCCGGCCCGGGCGGCGGAGACCGCCCAGGCGGTGCACCCGAGCCACAGGGCCACCGCGCCCCACAGCAGCACCTCCCCGGCCACATCGAGCCAGGAGGCGTCCAGGGCGGCGGCGACGGCCAGCGCCGCGGCCGCCGTCACGGCCGCGCCGAACACACCGGCCCAGCGGCGGACGTCGTAGCCGTGCCGCGGCCACATGAGCGCGGCGGTGAGCAGAGCGACCCAGCACACCAGGGTGAGGACGAGCAGGGCGACCGTGACCCTGGTGAGGACGGCGTGGTCGTCGTCGTTCCACAGGTACAGGCGGTCGCTGTCGGCGCTGAGGAGCCGGGCCCCGGCCAGTGCCGAGACGGCGAGCGCGCCGCCCACGAGCCAGTGGTCCCCGCGCCCGTCGGTGACCTCGCGCGGGGCGAAGCGGAACAGGGCGAAGCAGTAGAGGACCAGCCCCAGCCAGAACGACACCAGGGCGGTGTGGGCGAGCCAGGCCGCCGACTCGGCCGCGGCGAGCGTGGCGGCGAGCACGGCGAGGCCCTGAGTGGCCACGCAGCGCAGGAACACCGTTCCGTCGCGGCCCGGGTCCCCCGCGGCGAGCAGCAGCGTCCAGCACACCGCCGAGAGCGCCAGCAGAGCCGCCGCGGACCGCTCCCAGCCGGCCGCGGCGAAGCCGGCGCCGATCAGGGCGGTCGCCGCCGTGAGGGTGTGGGCGGCCGGCGCCTGTGCCCGCCATGCCGCCCGTGGCAGCCGCAGCAGGGCGTACCCCACGGCCCCCAGCCAGGCGGCGCAGGCCGCTACGAGCGCGAGGCGGGAGAGGACCTCGTACCCGGCCGAGTCGAGACCGGCCGACAGGGTGCCGGTGGTCAGCGCATAGGTCGCCCACAAGGTGGCAAAGAGGGAGGGGCCGGACATAGCGCCGATGCTAGAGAGCGGCGGACGGGTTGGGAGAGGGGCACGCGCGCGTACCCCTCAAAAACGTCCCGGACCCCTCAGGCCGGCCGCACCACGCTGTGGATCGCCGACTCGCCGTCGTAGTAGACCGACTCCTCGCGCACGTAGGTGCCCGGCTTCGGGGCGTGGATCATCATGCCGTTGCCGATGTAGATGCCGACGTGGGTGATGTCGTCGTAGAAGAACACCAGGTCACCGGGCTGGGCGTCGGCCAGGGAGACCGTGGTGCCGGCGTCGACCTGGTCGTAGGTCGTGCGCGGCAGGGCCACCCCGGCGGCCTTCCACGCGGCCTGGGTGAGACCGGAGCAGTCGTAGGAGCCGGGGCCGACGGCGCCCCACACGTACGGCTTGCCGATCTGGGCGCGGGCGAAGGCGAGCGCCTTGTCGGCCTTGGTGGCGTACGAGGAGTCGGCCGGGGCCGTGGAGGTGGAGCCGGAGGCGGTGCCCGGTGACGGGGTGCCGCTCTCCTGCCGCTGGGCGGCCTCCTGCCGGGCCTTCTCCTGGGCGGCCTGTTCGCGCGCCAGCTCGGCCGCCTTGCGCGCGGCCTCCTCCCGCTTCTCCTTCTCGATCGCGGCGAGCCGTGCCTTCTCCTCGGCGGTCAGCCGCGACAGCAGGTCGCGGGCGTCGGCGAGCTTCCTCTGGACGGTGGCCTTGGCCGTCTTCAGGTCGCTCTGCGACTCGGTGAGCGTCCGCAGGCTCTCGGTGGCCTCCTGGCGCTTCTTCATCGTCGCGGACTGCTGCGTGACGTAGTCGTCGACGGCGACCTTCTGACGGCCGGTCATCCGGTCCATCAGCTGGGACTGGTCGAAGTAGTCCTGCGGGGTCTCTGCGAGCAGGAACGTGGCGGTGTCGGGTGCCGCGGTGCCGGTGCGGTACTGGGCGGCGGCGAAGGAACCCAGCTTCTCGCGCGCCTCGTTGAGCTTCTCGGTGCGCTGGGCGACGTCGTCGAGGAGGGTGTCGACGCGCTTGCGCTGCTTCGCGGTCTTCTCCTTGACCGCGTTGTACTTGTCGGTCGCCGACTCGGCCTGGCGGTACAGGTCGTCGACCTTCTTCTCGACTTCCTCCAGGCTGGGTTTGCCGTCGGCCTCGGGGGCGGCGTTGGCCGACTGGGACAGCAGGGCCACGGAGGTGAGGGCCGCCGTCGCGAGGGCGGGGGTCCGTATGCCTGCCACGCGCGTGCCCGTAGGACGCGACTTGCGGTGCGACGCCAAGGGAGGCGACTCCTTCCAAAGATCCGCCTACCGGGTTAGCTGTCGGGTTCGGGCGGGTGGTTCGGAAGGGTTGCCCTACGGCCTTCCCGGGACGGGAGTCGGGCCGATTCACCCCAAGGTCTCGGTGGGTCCCCGGCTCCGGCTGCCGCTGCGGCACACCGGACTCGGCGGAGGCCGCGCGGCCCGGCGACGTTCGCCGGTGAGGTCATGCGGCCCGGTCGCACCGTAGCCAACCGGTGTGGCTCGTGTGAAGGTTGATGGGTGATATGCCCGATACATTTTCGTGACCTTACGGCGGAGCGTCGCGCAACGTGAGCGGGCGGGGGCTTCTGGTGATGAGTTGTCCGGGATTGTGTGGGGCATCGCGCGGTGTGATCGCGCCATTTCGCAGGGCGACAGGAGGTGGTCCGTCCGTCACGGAAGGCCGGTGATCCGGCGATGTTCTCGGGGCGGCGGCGGGTTGTCAGTGGGGCGCCCTAGACTCGGAGAGCGATGAGCAGCCTCTTTGACGACCACTTCCTGGCGAACCTCCAGGCCCAGCGGGGCCCCGCGGACGAGCCCCCGCCGCCGCCCGAGGACGATCACGTTCCGGAGCCGATCCCGGACGATCTGTTCGGCGGGAAGTTCGACGTGCCGCCGGACCGGGACACCCACTACCGCGACGGCGCCCCCCGACCGGTGATCGACTCCGCCGCGCTGCTGGACGGGCTGAACGACAACCAGCGCGCCGCGGTCGTCCACTCCGGCTCCCCGCTGCTCATCGTGGCCGGCGCCGGCTCCGGCAAGACCCGCGTGCTCACGCACCGCATCGCGCACCTGCTCGCCGAGCGGGACGTCCACCCCGGCCAGATCCTCGCGATCACCTTCACCAACAAGGCCGCCGGTGAGATGAAGGAGCGCGTCGAGCAGCTCGTCGGACCGCGCGCGAACGCCATGTGGGTCATGACGTTCCACAGCGCCTGCGTGCGCATCCTCCGCCGCGAGAGCAAGAGGCTCGGCTTCACGTCCTCCTTCTCGATCTACGACGCCGCCGACTCCAAGCGCCTGATGGCCCTGGTCTGCCGCGACCTGGACCTCGACCCCAAGCGGTTCCCGCCTAAGTCCTTCAGCGCCAAGATCAGCAACCTGAAGAACGAGCTGATCGACGAGGAGGACTTCGCCGCCCAGGCCACCGACGGTTTCGAGAAGACCCTCGCCCAGGCCTACGCGCTCTACCAGTCGCGGCTGCGCGAGGCGAACGCCCTCGACTTCGACGACCTGATCATGACGACGGTCAACCTGCTGCGCGCCTTCCCGGACGTCGCCGAGCACTACCGCCGCCGCTTCCGGCACGTCCTGGTCGACGAGTACCAGGACACCAACCACGCGCAGTACGCGCTGGTCCGCGAGCTGGTCGGCACCTCCGAGCACCCCGTCGACGTGCCGCCCGAGGCCGAGATCCCGCCCGCCGAGCTGTGCGTGGTCGGCGACGCCGACCAGTCGATCTACGCCTTCCGCGGCGCGACGATCCGCAACATCCTCCAGTTCGAGGAGGACTACCCGGACGCGACGACGATCCTGCTGGAGCAGAACTACCGCTCCACGCAGACCATCCTCAGCGCCGCCAACGCGGTCATCGAGCGCAACGAGTCCCGCCGCCCCAAGAACCTGTGGACCAACGCCGGCTCCGGCGCGCTGATCACCGGGTACGTCGCCGACACCGAGCACGACGAGGCGCAGTTCGTCGCCGACGAGATAGACCGCCTCACGGACGCCGGCGAGGCCAAGGCGGGCGACGTCGCCGTCTTCTACCGCACCAACGCCCAGTCCCGCGTCTTCGAAGAGGTCTTCATCCGCGTCGGACTGCCCTACAAGGTCGTCGGCGGCGTCCGCTTCTACGAGCGCAAGGAGGTCCGGGACGTCCTGGCGTACCTGCGCGTCCTGGCCAACCCGGAGGACTCGGTGCCGCTGCGCCGGATCCTCAACGTGCCCAAGCGGGGCATCGGCGATCGCGCCGAGGCGATGATCGACGCGCTCGCCCAGCGCGAGAAGATCAGCTTCCCGCAGGCGCTCAAGCGGGTCGACGAGGCCTACGGCATGGCCGCGCGCTCCACCAACGCGGTCAAGCGGTTCAACACGCTGATGGAGGACCTCCGCACGATCGTCGAGTCCGGCGCCGGACCGGCCACGGTGCTGGAGGCGGTGCTGGAGCGCACCGGCTACCTCGCCGAGCTGCAGGCCTCCACCGACCCGCAGGACGAGACCCGGATCGAGAACCTCCAGGAGCTCGCCGCCGTCGCCATGGAGTTCGAACAGGAGCGCGGCGAGGACGAGCAGGGCACGCTCGCCGACTTCCTCGAACAGGTCGCGCTGGTCGCCGACTCCGACCAGATCCCCGACGAGGAGGACGGCGACGGCGTCATCACGCTCATGACGCTGCACACCGCCAAGGGCCTGGAGTTCCCGGTCGTCTTCCTCACCGGCATGGAGGACGGCGTCTTCCCGCACATGCGCGCCCTCGGCCAGACCAAGGAGCTGGAGGAGGAGCGGCGCCTGGCGTACGTCGGCATCACCCGCGCGCGGGAGCGGCTGTACCTGACCCGCTCCACCCTGCGCAGCGCCTGGGGCCAGCCCTCGTACAACCCGCCCTCCCGGTTCCTGGAGGAGATCCCGCCGGCTCACGTGGAGTGGAAGCGCACGGGAGCGACCGCGCCCGCGTCCTCCGGTCCCGTCTCCGCCGTGGCGGCCTCCCTGTCGTCGTCCCGCTCGCGTTCGTCCGCCTCGGGCGCGTCCGGCTTCGCCACCCGCCGCACGTCCGAGAAGCCGGTGGTGTCGCTGGCGGTCGGAGACCGTGTCACGCACGACCAGTTCGGTCTCGGCACGGTCGTCTCGGTGAAGGGCACGGGCGCGAACGCCGAGGCGACGATCGACTTCGGCGACACGAAGCCGAAGCGGCTGCTGCTGCGGTACGCGCCGGTGGAGAAGCTGTAGTCCGGAGGCCGTCCGTCCGCGGACGGCCTCCGCCGAACCGCCCTTGCCGGACGATACGTTGGATCACTGCGCCGCGCCGAGCGCCCTGCCCGCGGAGGTGGGCGTTACGCCGGGTCGACGCCGTGGCTGCGCAGCCAGGAGAGCGGGTCGATCGCCGAGCCGCCCGCGGGGCGCACCTCGAAGTGCAGGTGCGGGCCGGTGGAGTTGCCGGAATTGCCGGAGCGCGCGATGGGGTCCCCGGCCTTGACCGTCGTCCCCGAGGCGACCGTGTACGTGGAGAGGTGGCAGTACCACGTCTCCGTACCGTCCTTGGCGGTCACGATCATCATGTTGCCGTAGGCACTGTTCCACTGCGTGCGCACGGTGCCGTCGGTCGCGGCCATCACGGTCGTGCCGTACGAGACGGGGAAGTCGATGCCGGTGTGCAGGGACATCCAGTTGATGCCCGACTGGCCGTAGTAGGCGCTCAGTCCGTGCTGCGCGACCGGCAGGGCGAACTTCGGGCGCAGCCGCTCCTTGCGGGCCGCCTCCTCCGCCGCCCGCTTGCGCTCGGCGGCCTGCTGGGCCTTGAGGTCGATGCGCTCCTGCGTACGGCTGGCCCGGTCGGCGAAGTCGTCGGCGCCGGCGGCGAGGCTCTGCAGCTGGGTGTCGAGCTTGTTGTTGGCCGCGGCCGGCTTCACCGGCTGCGCGTCCGCCGCGGTGGTCTGCGCCTCAGCGGCGCTGTCCTCGGTGAGGCTGCCGACGGAGGCGGCCGCGATCCCGGCCACACCCATCACACACGCCGAGGGCACCGCGATGGTCATCAGCGCCGAGCGCTTGGGCGGCGTACGGCGGCGGGAGCGGGAGCCGGCGCGCGAGGCCGCCCGGGAAGCGGGGGGCGCGACCTCTTCCTGACCGTCCAGGAGCGGGGCGACGGTGGGCAGTTCGCCGGTGGTGGCCTGCTCGTGGGCGTCCCCCGCGGGGTCGTGGTAGCCGGCCCCGGCGGATTCGTCGTAGGCGACCTGCTCGAACGTCGCGGTCTGCTGCTGCTCGAAGGTGGCCGTCTCGTGCTGCTCGAAGGTTTCGCCGTGCTGCTCGTAGGCGTCCGGGGCGGGCGCGGCGGTGCCGTCGGAGTTCCACTGCGTGGCGTCGAAGGCGCCCGTGTCGAAAGCCTGCGTGCCCCATTCCCACTGCTGGGTCCGGTCGGCCGGGTTGCCGGACTGGTCCGGCTGGAGCCAGGCTCCGGACTCCCACTGGCCGGTGCCGTCGGGGGACGCGGCCTGCGGCGGGATGGCCGACAGCGGCTGCTGCTCGGCGTGCCAGGAGGTCGTGTCGTAGACGCCGGTGTCGTAGGCGGCGTGGTGCTGGGCCGCGTACGCGTCGTAGTGCGGGTTCTCGTGCGGACCCGTGGGCCAGTGGCCGGTGTCGTACGTGCCCGTGTCCTGGCCGCTGCCCGGCATGTCGCCGAAGAGGGGGTCCGTGGCGAAGCTCGCGGTGGCGTGGCCGGTGGCGTCGAAGCCGGTGCCGTCCGTGCCGGTGGGATCAAAACCGGTGGCGGCGTACTCGCCGTACGTGGTGAAGTCGCCGTACTGGACTTCCTGGGTGCCGTACGACGCGTAGTGCGCCGAGGCGGCGTCGGAAGCCGCAGCCGGGGCCATGGTCCCCGACGGGTGACGGTCGTTCACCAACTTCTCTTTCGCCTCGACAACAGGGGCTGCCAGAGCAGTGCGGCGACTGTACCCGGCGGTACGCGGGCACGACAATCTTCGGCAGGTTTCGCGCGCGCAGGAAACGGGCATTCGGCCGTGTTTTGGCGGACTGCGGGCGCAGGCTTGGCCCTGTGTTCGAAGTTTGTTCGAGGCTGTGGAGTGATGCGGGGCTGTGTGTCATCTGTATGACGAGTCCGCGCGCCGCGTGTGACGGCCGCGGGCCGACTGTCGCCCGACCGTGTGGTGCCACGACCGTCGGGCGGCACTCCGTCACGCCACCGTGAGCCCCCCGGCGTGCCCGGTGGACGGTTCACCCGGGCGGGCCGTGTCGAGAACCTGCCGTATGCCGTTGGCGATGGCGGGGTGGACGGGCAGGGCGAGATGGCCGATGCCGGTGACCCGCACGTTCTCGGCCGTCAGATCCGGATGGTCGATGCAGGCCGACTCCAGCGGATCCATCACGTGGTCGAGGTCGCTCCAGAAGCTCACGAAGTGCGTACGGCAGCCCGGGGCGGGCCGAGTGAGCTCTTCGAGCACCGGCGAGCCGGGGCGCATCTGGCGCACGATGGGGTGCGCGTCGGCCAGGGGCGCCACCCGGGTGCCCGAGTGCGGCGTGCCGAGGGTCACCAGGGTCCGCACGCGCGTGTCGCCGCCGAGCCGCTGCACGTAGTAACGGGCTATCAGGCCGCCCAGGCTGTGTCCGACGACGTCCACCCGCTGGGCGCCGGTGCGTTCGCAGATCTCCTCGATGTGCCGGCCGAGCCGCTCGGCCGCGGCCCGTATGTCGCAGGTCAGCGGTGAGTAGTTGAGGGACTCGATCTGCTGCCTGCCGTGCTGGGCGAGGCTGCGGCGCAGCAGGACGAAGACCGAGCGGTTGTCGATGAAGCCGTGCAGCAGCACGACCGGGGGCTTGGCCTCCGTCGGCAGCTGGGCGGCGCCGTCGGCCGGCAGGGCCGGGGCGGGGACGCGCCGCTCCTGCGCGACGCCGGAGGGATAGAGCAGGAGGTGCCCGGCCAGGATCGCGATCTCCAGGGCGGTGGCCTTCAGCAGCGCCATGGAGAGTCCCGCCGGCCGGTTCGGCAGCAGACGCCGGCAGAACGGAAGAAAGGGCAGAGCCGCCCCGGTGACCTTCATGGCCGACCTCCTGTCGGCACGCGGGAGGACGGCATCGCCCCCCGTGTGCACTCGTGGAAAGCAGCAGCGAAGACGGCCGACGACGACCGCGCGGGCGGCGTGAACCGCGTGAGCTGCGAGGGGTGAGCGCGGCATGTGGCGTGTGTAGCGACGCCGGTGGTGCGGCGGGGTCCCCGGTCGGTGCGGTGACGTGGCTCCCCGCTGAGGCGGCGGGGCTCCTGGTCGGTGCGGTGTCGCGGCTCTCCGCTGGTGCGCCGTGCGTGCCCTGTGTGTCCTGCGTGCGCTGCGTGCCCTGCGTGCCCTGCGTGCTGTGCGTGCGGTGCTTGCCCGGTGTGCCGTCGCCGAAGTGACGTGCCGCCGCTGTGCGTGGTGGGTGGCGCGGCGGTGCGGTGGCCTCCTCGCGGCTCCCCTTGCGCTTGTCCCACCGTGTGATTTCCCCCTCGGTCAGCACCGCGAAACTGCCGGGTGCGGGATGCTGGAGATAACGTTCGTTCACTTCCCCGGGCGGTTCGGGGCGCGTCCGGGGCACGGTGACGTGTACGGCGTGCCGGATGTGTGCGGTACTTGTCCGTACGGATGGATGTAGTCGCTTCATGGAGGCAGTGATGGGTGTGGCAGCCGGTCCGATCCGCGTGGTGGTGGCCAAGCCGGGGCTCGACGGCCACGATCGCGGGGCCAAGGTGATCGCGCGGGCCCTGCGCGACGCCGGTATGGAGGTCATCTACACCGGCCTCCACCAGACTCCCGAGCAGATCGTCGACACGGCGATCCAGGAGGACGCCGACGCGATCGGGCTGTCCATCCTCTCCGGCGCGCACAACACGCTCTTCGCCGCGGTGATCGACCTGCTCCGGGAGCGGGACGCTGCGGACATCCTGGTCTTCGGCGGCGGGATCATCCCCGAGGCGGACATCGCCCCGCTGAAGGAGAAGGGTGTCGCGGAGATCTTCACGCCCGGTGCGACGACGCAGTCGATCGTCGACTGGGTCCGGGCGAACGTACAGCAGCCGGCTGCCTCCGGCGGCTGAACCGACCCGGCCGGGGCCCGGGCCGGTGCGGCCTCGGCCCGGGCGGGTGTCCTCGCGGGCCTTACGGGCGTGATCTGGGCCGGGGCGGGAGTGACCTTGGTCCGGGAGGGCGTGACGATCCGGGCGGGTGCGGCCGTGGCTCGGGCTGGGGTGGTCGCGGTCAGGGCGGGCGTGGCCGTGGCTCGGACTGGGTTGGTCGCGGTCCGGGCGAGCGTGGTCGCGGCTCGGACGGGGGTGGTCGTGGCTCGCGTCGGTGTGGCCGTGGCCCGGGCCGGAGTGGCCGCGAGTCGTACTGGCGTGATGGTGGCCCCGGTCCGCGAGGTGTTGCTCTACGCCGGAGTGCCGCTCTCCGGCCCGCCCAGTTCCTCGATCATCGCCGCGCGCAGGCGCAAGGTCGTGACCAGGCGCTGGAAGGCCTCCGCCCAGTAGCCGCCCGCCCCGGGAGACGCGTCCTCCGGCTCGTCCGGTACGGCCAGCAGGGCGTCGAGACGGCCGGACTCCGACGGATGGAGGCAGCGCTCGGCCAGCCCCATGACTCCGCTGAAACTCCATGGATAACTCCCCGCGTCCCGCGCGATGTTCAGCGCGTCCACCACGGCACGGCCGAGCGGCGGGGCCCACGGCACCGCACACACGCCGAGCAGCTGGAAGGCTTCCGACAGGCCGTGCGTCGCGATGAAGCCGGCCACCCACTCGGCCCGTTCGGCGGCGCCCAGCGTGCCGAGCAGCTTGGCCCGTTCGGCCAGGGACACCGCGCCCGGACCGCCCGCCTCCGGTGCCGAGGGCTCGCCGAGCAGCGCCCGCGACCACTCGGCGTCCTGCTGGCGGACCGCCGCCCGGCACCACGCCGCGTGCAGCTCGCTCTGCCAGTCGTCCGCCACCGGCAGCGCCACGATCTCCCGGGGCGTCCGGCCGCCGAGCCGTCGTGACCATGTCCCGAGCGGTGCCGCCTCCACCAACTGACCGAACCACCACGAGCGTTCGCCCCGTTCCGCCGGGGCCTTCGGCACGACGCCGTCGCGCTCCATCTCCGCGTCGCACTCGTGCGGAGCCTCGACGGCTATCGAGGGGGTGGGGGGCGTCCCCGCCGTGCGGCTGCTCCGCGTGTGGTCGATGGCCACGCACGCCGCGGCCCTGACCGCCATCCGCGCGGCGAGCGCCGAACCGGGCAGGGCTGACAGCAGTTCCGCCGCCGTCGCCCGGACGTTGCGGCTGCGGTCGCTCAGGGCCTGTTCCAGGAACGGCTCGTCGTCCGGGCTCAGGCCCGTGCGCAGGGAGTCGAGGAACATCAGCCGGTCCTCGGCCCGCTCCGTCGCCCAGGTCGTGGCGAGCAGTTCGCGCGCCGCGGCCGGTTCGCGGGAGCGCAGGGCGGACAGCAGGGCGACCCGCTCGGCGAACAGGCCCTCCTGCCACACCTGGCGCGTCCGGTCGTCGTCCGCGGCCGGCGGCGGGGCCGCTCCGCCGCCGGGAGCCGCGCGCAGGGCGAACCGCCACTCCGGGTTCAGCCGGGCCAGCCACAGAGCCCGGGGTCCCGCGAACTCCAGGGCCGCCGGGCGCAGGTCCGTGCGGCCGCGGGCCGCGTCCAGCAGCGCCGGCAGCACCTGCGGGGGCGGGGCGAAACCGCGGGCGTTCGCCGCCGCCAGCCACTGGGGCAGCAACTCCATCAGGTCGGGTGCGGTGCCGCGGCGGCCGCCGCCGGACGCGCCGGGCCGGTCGGCCAGCAGCATCGCGAGTCTGCGGGCGGCAGCGGCGGGCAGCGGCGGACGCTCGTCCTCCGGGGCCGGTCGCGGACGCTGTGCCGCGCGCGCCGGACGCAGACCGGCCCGCCGCCGTACGGTCTCCACGGCCGCCGCGTCCAGCAGGGCCACCGGCGCGTCCCGCCCGGGCGTGGTGCCCGGTGGGGTGCGCCGGTCCGTGCCCAGCAGTGCCGTGGTGACGAGCCCCTCCCAGCCGCCCGTGACGGGCGCGTCCACAGGAGCGGAGGTCCTGGTCATGCGCTTCCTTTCCGCGGGACGCCCGGAGTCGGTTGAAGGCTCGCCCTTACCGGTTGTCCCGTGATGCCTGAAAGATTCGTGAATCGCTGAGAAGGGTGGGTCCGGCCGCTGTCGCACAAGCCGGGCGGCCGCCGTCGGTTCAGCACAGGGACACGGCGCCACCCGAGCCCTCGGGCCAGGCCGTCAGCGGGCTGAAGCCCTGGTGGCCGCACTCGCCGAACACCGTGACCGGGGCGCCGCCCGAGAGGGCGACGAGCCGCCACAGGCCGGGCCGGGACCGCGCGGCCGGGGTCAGCGGCAGCGCCGCGTCCTCGTCGGCGTCCGCCAGCTGCCAGGAGTCGCCGTCGGGGGCCGGCACGACCCGGCCCAGCGTCACCGGGACGGACTCCAGCCACGGGTCGTCGCGCAGGGCGTCGCCGTAACGGGCGGCCGCCTCCGAGGTCGTCACGCCCGGCGGGCGTATCTCCGCCGGTGCGGGAGGTGCGAACTGTTCGCCCAGCGCCACCCGCAGTTGCCCGGTGCCCGGGTAGGGGGCCACTTCGGCCTCCAGGGACAGCCCGACGGGCAGCGCCAGCTCGGGGGCGCGGCCGGCGGCACCGTAGGAGAGGAGCAGCGCCGTGCGCTGTGAGTCGGCGCCGTACAGCCAGATCCGGCGGGTCGTCAGGCGGGAGTCCGCCGAGTCGTACTGGGCCAGCACCAGCCAGCGGTCCCGCACCGGCTTGCCGTCCGCCGGGGCCGGCAGGCCCACGCGGGAGCGGACCGTGGCGGCGAGGCCGTCCGGGAGGCGCTCGCGGCGCAGCCAGCCCTGGTCGAGCAGATGCAGCAGCGCGCATTCCTCCAGCAGCCGCACCGGCCAGCCGGGTCCCGTGGACGGGATCGCCCCCAGCTCCCGCACCCGGGCGGCGAGGCCCTGCGCCTGGGCGTCGACCATACGGGCCGCCGTCTCCTCCCAGAGGCCGTAGCCGGACTGCTCCGCCGTCGCGAGGCCGCCGCGCAGCAGGTCCGCCAGCCGCTGCTCCAGCTCCAGCGCGCCCGCCGTGACCCGCTCGGCCCGCCGCTCCGCCCGGCGCCGCGCCGCCTCCGGATCAGCTGACCCGGACGGCGGCTCCTGCCCGCTCTTCTTCTCCTCCGCGCGCCTGCGGCGGCCCGCTGTCCACTGCTCCGCCCACTGAGGCGCCTCCCCCCGCGGCACCGCCGCGTCGTCGCCCGCCCAGAGCAGCAGCAGCCCCAGCGCGTGCTTGCACGGGAACTTGCGGCTCGGACAACTGCACTTGTACGCGGGCCCGGAGGCGTCCGCGATGTCGACGACCGTCTGATACGGCTTGCTCCCGCTGCCCTTGCACAGCCCCCACACCGTCCCCTCGTCGGAACAGCCGGCCTCGGACCACGGTCCCGCCGCGCCGAGTTTGCTTCCCGCTTTGCGTGACGCGGCGTCAGGCGCCAAGGCCAGCACCTGGTCCGCAGTCCAGCGCACCCCCTGCTGAGTCATGCCATCGAAGGTAGATCCCACCACTGACAATCGGTTCGGCGAGCGGCCCCGGCGCGGTATTTCCGCAGGTCGGAACGGATTGTCAGTGGTGTGGTGCAACGTTGGTGCCAGATCCGAACCGGCCGAGCTGGAGGGGGCCTCAGCCATGTCTGTGTCCGTTGAACCGACGCCCGTGGAACCGAAGCAGGGGGAGCCGTCCGAGGCGTTGCGGCCGCATGCCGAGGATGCCTTCGCCGACGAACTCGCCGCCATCGCCGCCCAGGACGACCGCCCGCGCCCGGCCCGCTGGAAGCTGTCGCCATGGGCCGTCGCGACGTACCTGCTCGGGGGCGTCCTGCCGGACGGCACGGTGATCACGCCGAAGTACGTCGGTCCGCGCCGCATCGTCGAGGTCGCCGTCACGACCCTCGCCACCGACCGCGCCCTGCTCCTGCTCGGCGTGCCCGGCACGGCCAAGACGTGGGTGTCCGAGCACCTGGCCGCCGCGGTCAGCGGCGACTCCACACTGCTGGTGCAGGGCACCGCCGGCACGCCCGAGGAGGCCATCCGCTACGGCTGGAACTACGCGCAGCTGCTCGCCCACGGCCCGAGCCGCGACGCCCTCGTGCCCAGCCCGGTCATGCGCGCCATGGCCGAGGGCATGACGGCGCGCGTCGAGGAGCTGACACGCATCCCGGCCGACGTCCAGGACACGCTCATCACGATCCTGTCGGAGAAGACGCTGCCGATACCAGAGCTGGGCCAGGAGGTGCAGGCGGTCCGTGGCTTCAACCTGATCGCCACGGCCAACGACCGCGACCGCGGGGTCAACGACCTGTCCAGCGCCCTGCGCCGCCGCTTCAACACGGTGGTGCTGCCGCTGCCGGAGACCCCCGAGGCCGAGGTCGACATCGTCGCGCGCCGCGTGGACCAGATCGGCCGCTCCCTGGAGCTGCCGCCCGCGCCCGACGGGCTCGACGAGATCCGCCGGGTCGTCACGGTCTTCCGTGAGCTGCGCGACGGTGTGACGACCGACGGCCGCACGAAGCTCAAGTCGCCCAGCGGCACGCTGTCCACGGCCGAGGCGATCTCCGTCGTCACCAACGGACTGGCGCTGGCCGCCCACTTCGGCGACGGAGTGCTGCGGGCCGGCGACGTCGCCGCGGGCATCCTCGGCGCGGTGGTCCGCGACCCGGCGGCCGACCGCGTGATCTGGCAGGAGTACCTGGAGACGGTCGTCCGCGAACGCGACGGCTGGAAGGACTTCTACCGGGCCTGCCGCGAGGTGAGCGGGTGAGTCACGAGGGGGCCGGGAACCGGCCGGGGGACGAACCAGGGCGGGAACGAACACGGACGGGGACGGGGACGGACAGGGGATGGGAGGGAATCAAGTGACGGCTGTGGAACGGCCCGTGGGCCGGGGCGCCGGGGCGGGGCCGGTGCTGCTCGGGGTGCGGCATCACGGGCCGGGATCGGCGCGGGCCGTACGCGCGGCGCTGGAGGAGACCGGGCCGGCGGTCGTGCTGATCGAGGGACCGCCCGAGGCGGACGCCTTGATCCCGCTCGCCGCCGACGCGGAGATGCGGCCGCCTGTCGCCCTGCTCGCCCATGCCGTGGACGAGCCCGGTCGGTCGGCCTTCTGGCCGCTGGCCGAGTTCTCGCCGGAGTGGGTCGCCCTCCGCTGGGCCCTGGAGCACGGCGTTCCGGCCCGCTTCATCGACCTGCCGGCCACGCACACCCTCGCCTGGGAGAGGCGTGAGGACGAGGAGGGACCGCAGGGCGAGTCCCCGGTGGACGCCGAGCCCACGGCGACGGAGGGCGGCGGCGGTGCCCCAGCCACCGCCCCGGGCGCCGCCCCCGACTCCGAGCCCGACGGCGCTGCCGAGGTACGGATCGACCCGCTCGGCGTGCTCGCCGACGCCGCCGGATACGACGACCCGGAGCGGTGGTGGGAGGACGTCGTCGAGCACCGCGGCGCCGGGCAGGGGGACGCCCTCGCGCCGTTCACCGCACTGGAGGAGGCCATGGCCGCGCTGCGGGAGACCTACGGCAGTGGTGGCCACGCCCGGGACCTGGTCCGGGAGGCGTACATGCGGCTCCAGCTGCGGTCCGCGCAGCGGGAGTTCGAGGACGGCGTGGCCGTCGTCTGCGGCGCCTGGCACGTACCCGCCCTGCGGCAGAGGACCACCGTTGCCGCCGACAAAGCGCTGCTGAAGGGCCTGCCCAAGGTCAAGACGGACATGACCTGGGTCCCGTGGACCCATCGCAGGCTGTCCCGGGTCAGCGGCTACGGGGCCGGCATCGACTCGCCGGGCTGGTACGGCCACCTGTTCAGCGCCCCCGACCGGCCCGTCGAGCGGTGGATGACCAAGGTGGCGGGGCTGCTGCGGGCCGAGGACCGGATCGTCTCCTCCGCGCACGTCATCGAGGCGGTGCGGCTGGCCGAGACGCTCGCCGCGATGCGCGGCCGTCCGCTCCCGGGTCTGAGCGAGTCGACCGACGCGGTGCGGGCGGTGATGTGCGAGGGCTCGGACGTGCCGCTGGCCCTGGTACACGACCGGCTGGTCGTGGGTGACGTCCTGGGAGAGGTGCCGTCGACGGCCCCGGCGGTCCCGCTGCAGCGGGATCTCACGCGGCTGCAGCGCCGGCTGCGGCTGAAGCCGGAGGCGCTGGAGCGGGAGCTGGAGCTCGACCTGCGCAAGGAGAACGACGCCGCACGCAGCAGGCTGCTGCACCGGCTGCGGCTGCTCGGCATCGCGTGGGGCGAACCGGCCGCCTCACGGGGCAGCACCGGCACGTTCCGGGAGACGTGGCGGCTGCGCTGGGAACCGGAGCTGTCCGTGCGGGTGGCCGAGGCGGGCGTGTGGGGGACGACCGTGCTGTCCGCCGCGACCGCCAAGGCCGAGGCGGACGCCGTCACCGCGAACGGTCTCGCCGACGTCACCGCGCTCGCCGAGCGCTGCCTGCTGGCCGAACTGCCCGGCGCGCTGCCGACGGTGATGCGGATCCTCGCCGACCGGGCGGCCCTCGACGCCGACGTCGGCCATCTCGCCCAGGCACTGCCCGCCCTGGTCCGCTCGCTGCGCTACGGCGACGTCCGCGGCACCGACACCGGGGCCCTCGGCGAGGTCGCCGCGGGGCTGGCCGAGCGGGTCTTCGTCGGCCTGCCCCCGGCCTGCGCGGCGCTCGACGCCGACGCGGCGGAGGAGATGCGGCGCCACGTGGACGCGGTGCACGGGGCCGTCGGGCTCCTGGGCGACGCGCCGGCAACCGGACGCGGTCACCTCAGACCCCGCTGGCAGTCGGTGCTGCGGGTGCTGTCGGGGCGGGACACCGTGCCGGGGGTGATCCGGGGCCGGGCCGTGCGGCTGCTGCTGGACGACGGGGAGCTGGCGCAGGACGAGGCGGCGCGGCTCATGGGGCTCGTCCTGTCGCCGGGCACGCCGCCCGCGGACGCGGCCGCCTGGATCGAGGGCTTCGTCGGCGGCGGCTCCGGCGGCGGCATGCTCCTGGTCCACGACGAGCGGCTGCTCGGGCTGGTCGACACGTGGCTGACCGGTGTGCCGGCGGAGGCGTTCACGGACGTGCTGCCGCTGCTGCGGCGGACGTTCTCCGCATACGAGCCCGGGGTGCGCCGGACCCTCGGAGAACTGGTGCGGCGAGGTCCGGCCGCACAGGGAGCCGCGACGGCAGCCGGCTCCGCGATACCCGGCTTCGCGGCGGAACTCGACACCGTGCGCGCGGACGCCGTCCTGCCGGTCGTGCGGCTGCTGCTCGGCCTCGACGACATGGATACGCGGAACGACCTGGTGGGGGTGGAGAGATGACGACCGACGGACGGCGAGCGCCGACCCCGAGAGCGGCCGGGGCGAACACCGCCGGAAGGGGACCGGGCACGGAAGGCCGGCCCTTGACGACCGTGCCGGTGATCCCCCTGTGGGAACGGCCGCGCGGGGGAGGACACGGATGACGGCCGAGGGGACGCCCATGACGGCCGAGGGGACGCGGGCGACGGCCGAGGTGACGGATCCGGCGCAGGAACGGCTGCGGCGCTGGCGGCTCGTGCTCGGGGGAGACGCGGCGGACGGCACCGGGTGCGCGCTGTCCGGCCAGGACGCGGCGATGGACGGAGCGCTCACCGCCCTCTACGGCCGCAAGGACGCCAAGGGACAGGGAGGCCGGGACCGTTCGGCGGGGCTCGGGGCGTCGGCGCCGTCCGTGGCGCGCTGGCTGGGCGACATCCGGACGTATTTCCCGTCCTCCGTCGTCCAGGTCATGCAGCGCGACGCCATCGACCGGCTCGGTCTCGCCACGCTTCTGCTGGAGCCCGAGATGCTGGAGGCGGTGGAGGCCGACGTGCACCTGGTCGGCACGCTGCTCTCGCTCAACAAGGCGATGCCCGAGACGACGAAGGAGACGGCACGGGCCGTCGTGCGCAAGGTCGTCGAGGACCTGGAGAAGCGGCTCGCCACCCGCACCCGGGCCACCCTGACGGGCGCGCTCGACCGCAGCGCCCGGATCAGCCGGCCGCGCCACCACGACATCGACTGGAACCGCACGATCGCGGCCAACCTCAAGCACTACCTGCCCGAGTACCGCACGATCGTGCCGGAGCGGCTCATCGGCTACGGGCGGGCGACCCAGTCCACGAAGAAGGAGGTCATCCTCTGTATCGATCAGTCGGGATCCATGGCGGCGTCGGTCGTGTACGCATCGGTGTTCGGAGCGGTGCTCGCCTCGATGCGGACGATCTCCACGCGACTCGTCGTCTTCGACACGGCGGTCGTCGACCTCACGGACCAGCTCGACGACCCGGTGGACGTCCTGTTCGGTACGCAGCTGGGCGGCGGCACCGACATCAACCGGGCGCTGGCCTACTGCCAGTCGCAGATCACCCGGCCCGCGGAGACGGTCGTCGTACTGATCAGTGACCTCTACGAAGGGGGCATCCGCAACGAGATGCTCAAGCGGGTCTCGGCGATGAAGGCCTCGGGGGTGCAGTTCGTGACGCTGCTGGCGCTCTCGGACGAGGGGGCACCGGCCTACGACCGGGAACACGCGGCCGCGCTGGCGGCGTTGGGGGCACCGGCGTTCGCCTGTACGCCCGATCTGTTCCCGGAGGTGATGGCGGCGGCGATCGAGAAGCGGCCGCTGCCGATACCGGACGCGGCCTGAGGGAGGGCCAGGCCCGGGGGCCGCGTCGCGCGGGAGCCGGTCGGACGACGCCATGCCGACCCGTCGTCGTCCGACCCGGCCCGGTAAACCGGACATGACGGTCCATCTGCCGGCAAGGGCTTGCATGACCTCCGCACTCCCGTGCGAGGATCGGCGCCTGCTCGGCGGTGCGTCGCGCCACTACCGGGTGGACATCGCGTTGTGCCGACCCGTAGCCCGTAGCCCGTAGCCCGTTGCCCTTGATGCGTGATGCGTTCCGCGCGCTTGTTCCGTCGCACGGAGGAAGTCTCACTCTTGACCTGGTCAGCAGCCCTGTCCGGTGCCGCGTCGCGCGTGCTGCGCACGGCGGCCGGACGGCGTGCGCTCCACGTGGCGCTGATGCTGGGCGGGTTGCTGGTGATCGGGCTGCTGTGCGGGCAGCGGGCCGACGCGGCGGACGGCGGCACGACCGGGCAGGCCGCCGGGTCCTTGATCCGACAGGACGCGCAGGCCGGGGCGGTACCGGGCGCTCCGCTGGAGTCCATGCGGGGTGTTCAGCCGGTGTCCGCGCGGGGAGTTCCGCCGGTGTCCCCGCGGGGCGTTCCGCCGGTGCCCGGGGATGGGAACGTGCTCGGGGCGGGGGCGGGGGCGGTGGGGGAGCGGCCGCGGGTTCCGGGCCGTCCGTACGTCTCTCCGGCGGTGCACGAGGCACCGGTGGTCCCGGAATCGCCGGTGGCTTCGACCTCGACTGCGGCGCCGTCCCGACAGGAGGCGCCGGCCGAACGGAACCGCCCGGTCACGTCGCCTGTCTCCGAGGCGCCGCTGCTTTCCTGGTCTCCCGCCCCGGTGTCCCTCCCCGAGCTCCCGGTGCTGTCGGCCGGGTCAGCCCTCCCCGGGACGTCGCCGCTGCCGGCGCTGCCCGACCGCCCCGGTCTGCCCGGGGCTCCCCTGCCGGGCCTGCCCGAGCTGCCCGGGGCGCTGCCGCACGTCCCCGACCTACCGGTTGATGACATCGCGCTCCCGGAAATCCCCGGCTTGCCCGAGGCGCCGAACTTCCCTGAGCCGCCGGGCCTCCCCGCACCTCCGAACTTCCCTGAGCCGCCGGGCCTCCCCGCACCTCCGAACTTGCCTGAGAAGCCGAGCCTCCCCGAGCCGCCGAGCCTCCCCGAGCCGCCGAGCCTCCCCGAGCCGCCGGGCCTGCCCGAGTCTCCCGGCCTCCCTGAGGCCCCCGGTGACTTGGTTCTGCCCGGCGATCTGGTCCTGCCCGGCGATCTGGTCCTGCCCAGCGATGTGGTCCTGCCCGGTGACCGGGTCCCGCCCGGCGACCTCGTCCTCCCCGGGCAGCTTCTCCCCGCGCTGATCAGTGAGACCCCCGAGGCAGGCGCGGCCGCTGTACCCCCGGTCGCCGTGCCCTCGGTCGGCGTAGCGCACTCCGTCGGGTGGCCGGTCGTGGCCGAGTCGCGTCGTGCCGGCGACCACTGTTCCGTCAGGTCGGCCCACGCGGACCACCGCCCCCGACACGTCGACGGCCACCCGGGGCGCAGCCACGACCACCCGGGGCACCCTCCGGCCGACCAGGCCCCTGCCGAGCGGCCCGACGGCACGGCCGGCAGCCGTTCCTCGGCTGACAGCGGGACGCCGCGGCACGGTGACGCGCACGCCGTCACGCCGAGCCGGCGGGCCCCGCTGAGGCTCGCACCCGGTACCGCGGCCCGTGATGAGGCGACCGGTACGCGGGACGGCCGTGGGGACGTTCCGCTCTTCCCCGGCTAGCGGGCCAGGCCTGCGGTCCCGGTCCCGGTCCCCTTCCGTCAACCTCGCTCCCGCCCGCGTATCGCGGGCCGCGTAACGCAGGGCGCAGGCCCGGGGAGGCCGAGCATCCCGAGTGGAAGAGTGCCGCCCGCCACCGCCACTCCCCGTGCCGCTGCCGCAGCCACACCACTGCCACACCGTTGCCGCTGCCACTGCCACTGCCACTGCCACGCCACGAAGCCTCCACGAGGCATCCCCCCCGGCCGGTCGAAAGCCGTCGGCTCTCCGGGGGCCGAGGTCTCGTGGGAAGGGGCGGCCGGTTCCCCCCGGGGTGGGGACCGGTCGCCCCGCACCCCGACGGGAGCAAGGGCCGCAGCAGGCCCTCCACGCTCCCCCGGAGGTGTCCGCGGGCCTCACCGGGTGAACCCCAGCCCGGTGAGGCCCCTCACCCCCGGCACGCCGTGCCAGAGAGCGCGGCATCATGTGACAGGTATCACCGCTCAGGTGTGACCCTCGATTTAGAGGCCCCCCGGAAGCAGCGATAACCTGCGAGACGGACATGCCGCGCGCTCGGACACCGTGTGCGCCTCCCTTGTGACAGACAGCGGACGTCACGTTGCCCTCGCGGCACGCCCACGCAGACAACGAACCGCGAGATCACTGATAGGGACGGAAGCGCGTGGACCTGTTCGAGTACCAGGCGAGGGACCTCTTCGCCAAGCACGATGTACCGGTGCTGGCCGGTGAAGTCATCGACACGCCTGAGGCGGCCCGCGCAGCCACCGAGCGCCTCGGTGGCAAGTCCGTCGTCAAGGCCCAGGTGAAGGTCGGCGGCCGCGGCAAGGCCGGCGGCGTCAAGCTCGCCGCCACCCCCGACGAGGCGGTCGAGCACGCGACCAACATCCTCGGCATGGACATCAAGGGCCACACGGTCCACAAGGTGATGATCGCCGAGACGGCCCCGGAGATCGTGGAGGAGTACTACGTCTCCTTCCTCCTGGACCGTGCCAACCGCACCTTCCTCTCCATCGCGTCCGTCGAGGGCGGCATGGAGATCGAGGAGGTGGCGGCCACCCGCCCCGAGGCCGTCGCCAAGACGCCGATCGACGCCAACGAGGGCGTGACCGAGGAGAAGGCCCGCGAGATCGTCGCGGCCGCCAAGTTCCCGGCCGAGGTCGCCGACAAGGTCGTCAACGTCCTGGTCAAGCTGTGGGACACCTTCATCAAGGAGGACGCCCTCCTGGTCGAGGTCAACCCGCTGGCCAAGGTCGCCTCCGGTGACGTCATCGCCCTGGACGGCAAGGTCTCCCTGGACGAGAACGCCGAGTTCCGCCAGCCGGAGCACGAGGCCCTCCAGGACAAGGACGCGGCCAACCCGCTCGAGGCCGCCGCCAAGGCCAAGAACCTCAACTACGTCAAGCTCGACGGCGAGGTCGGCATCATCGGCAACGGCGCGGGTCTCGTCATGAGCACCCTGGACGTCGTCGCGTACGCCGGTGAGAAGCACGGTGGCGTCAAGCCCGCCAACTTCCTCGACATCGGTGGTGGCGCCTCCGCCGCCGTCATGGCCAACGGCCTGGAGATCATCCTCGGCGACCCGGACGTCAAGTCCGTGTTCGTCAACGTCTTCGGTGGCATCACCGCCTGCGACGAGGTCGCCAACGGCATCGTCCAGGCGCTGCAGCTGCTCAAGGACAAGGGCGAGGACGTCAACAAGCCGCTCGTCGTCCGTCTGGACGGCAACAACGCCGAGCTGGGTCGCAAGATCCTCTCCGACGCCAACCACCCGCTGGTCCAGCGCGTGGACACCATGGACGGCGCGGCCGACAAGGCCGCCGAGCTCGCGGCTGCTGCGAAGTAAGGGACGAGGGACTACACAGCCATGGCTATCTTCCTCAACAAGGACAGCAAGGTCATCGTCCAGGGCATGACCGGTGCCACGGGCATGAAGCACACCAAGCTCATGCTGGCCGACGGCACGAACATCGTCGGTGGCGTGAACCCGCGCAAGGCCGGCACGACCGTCGACGTCGACGGCACCGAGATCCCGGTCTTCGGCACGGTCGCCGAGGCGATCGAGAAGACGGGCGCGAACGTATCCGTCCTCTTCGTCCCGCCGGCCTTCGCCAAGGCCGCCGTCGTCGAGGCCATCGACGCCGAGATCCCGCTCGCGGTCGTCATCACCGAGGGCATCGCCGTCCACGACTCGGCCGCGTTCTACGCCTACGCCGTGTCCAAGGGCAACAAGACCCGGATCATCGGCCCGAACTGCCCCGGTCTCATCACCCCGGGCCAGTCCAACGCCGGCATCATCCCGGGCGACATCACCAAGCCGGGCCGCATCGGCCTGGTCTCGAAGTCCGGCACGCTGACGTACCAGATGATGTACGAGCTGCGGGACATCGGCTTCTCCTCCGCCGTCGGCATCGGTGGCGACCCGGTCATCGGCACCACCCACATCGACGCGCTCGCCGCGTTCGAGGCCGACCCCGACACCGACCTGATCGTCATGATCGGTGAGATCGGCGGCGACGCCGAGGAGCGGGCCGCGGCCTTCATCAAGGAGAACGTGAAGAAGCCGGTCGTCGGCTACGTCGCGGGCTTCACCGCGCCCGAGGGCAAGACCATGGGCCACGCCGGCGCCATCGTCTCCGGTTCCTCCGGCACGGCCGCCGCGAAGAAGGAGGCCCTCGAGGCCGCCGGCGTCAAGGTCGGCAAGACGCCGACCGAGACGGCCAAGCTGGCGCGCGAGATCCTCGCCGGCTGACACCGCCGTCCCGGCTCCGGCCGACAGTGGGCCCGCTCCCCGTCCGGGGGCGGGCCCACCGCCGTTCCGCCACCGCCGTTCCGCCACCGCCGTTCCGCCACCGGCGTTCCGCCACCGCCGTTCCGCCACCGGCGGTCCGCCACCGGCGGTCCGCCACCGGCGTTCCGCCGCCGCTGGGCGGCGTCGCCGTTTCGTCAGCGTGGTTGTGGAAGCAGTCGTTCCGGTCCCTTCTGGGTCTGCTTGCGCAGCTTCGACCGCAGCTCGCGCTCCGACTCCGACAGCGGCCCGGGCGCGACCGGGGGCGGCACGCCCTGGACCGTCTCGCCCTGCGGTACGGGCGGCTCGTAGTGCGTGGGGGCCGTACGGAGGGTGAGGGCCGTGGAGCCGATCAGGGCGACGGTGAAGGCGATGGCGGCGCGGGTCCAGAAGCGGGCCCGGCGTTCTCCGGCCTTCCGCACCACCTGCGGCTTGGCGGCGCGCAGCCGCTCGGTGGAGGCGAGTTCGACCAGCCGCCAGTGCAGCGTCTCGGGATCCGCCAGTTCCGGCAGCCGTTCGGCGACCGTCTCCCGCGCGTGCACCAGCCGGTTCACGGCCGCGCGCGTGCTGGCCTCCGTCTCCGCGGCCGTCTCCGGCAGGCCGAGTCCCACGCCGTCGTGGAGCAGGAGTGTGCGGCGGTACGACGGCGGGAGCTTCAGCAGGGTGTTCATCAGCGCGCGGTCGAGGGGATCCGAGGGCGGCGGCTCGGGGTGCCGGTAGCGGGGGCGGAGCCGCTGCCAGGGGGAGAGCGCGCACTCGTACGCCAGCGCGCGCACCCAGCTCGCCGGATCGCGGTCCCGGGCCACCTCGGGCCAGCGCTGCCAGGCGTTCTGGAACGCGCGTTCGACCGACTCCCGGGCCAGCTCGCGGCTCCCGGTCAGCAGGTAGGTCTGCCGGACGAGTGCGGGGGCGCAGAAGGCGTAGAGCGCGTCGAAGGCCTGGTCGGGGGTGAGCGCGGTGGTGGCGTCGTCCGGCAGATACGACCGCGTCGGGCGGGCGGCGGGGGCGGAGCGCCGATCGAGGGTCGGCACATGCCCACGGTCGACGACCGTGTGGTGACCTCGGCCGGAGAAGGACGAGTGGCCCGGGTCGGGAGGGGGTGAGTGGGGGCGTTCGGGGGCGGGTCCCCGGGACCGGTCCGTGGCCGTGGCGCGACCGTGGCCCGGGTCGGACGCGGTGGCGCGGCGCCTGTCCTTGGTGGAGACCCGGCCCCGGTCGGCCCCGTCGGCGGCGGAGGCGCGCTTGCGGCCCGAGCGGCCCGGGGTGGAGGTCCGGCCGCGTCCGCCCGGCTGGACCGTCCGGGTGACGTGAGAGGGCTGCGCCGCCGCCACCGTCCGCGACTCGCGGTCGGGCTGAGGAGCCGTCACTTCGGTTTCCTCGCACAGTGCGTCGAGCACTCTCGCGTACTTCTCCCCTTTCCGGCCGCGCGGCGTCGAGCGGCCGGTCTCCCAGCCGCGCACCGTCTCGCTGGTCACGCCCACCCGGGAGGCCAGTTGAGCCCGCGTCAGAGAGGCGGCCTCACGCAGGCGTCGGCGCTCCTTGGGCGGGGGGAGCGGCATGGCAGGGCCCTGAGTCACAGCATGCCCCTCCGTGCAGAAAAGTACATAAACGTATATTGAGCGACACAGCGGTGGTTCGCCTGTTACGACGGGAAAGCGCGTGTCGTTGGGAGCATGGCGGGCGTGACCGAGATGACCGCTCGCCGACGTCCCTCGCCGCCCCTGCTCACGCGGGTGCGCGACCGTTCGCCCGGACTGGTCGGCGGGCTGATGGGTGGTGCGGTCGCGGCCGGTCTGGGACTGGCGTCGTTCGCCGTGCTCGTGACGTTGCTGTGGATCAGTTCGCCGTACCCCGACAGCGGTCCCGGCGGCGCGCTGCACATCGCGGCGGCCCTGTGGCTGCTGGCTCACGGAGCCGAACTGGTCCGTGCCGACACGCTCTCCGGCGCCGCCGCCCCCATGGGCGTCCCGCCGCTGCTGCTGCTCGTCGTGCCCGTGTACCTGGTGCACCGCGCGGCGCGGGATGCCACGGACGGCGGGGCGGGGGGCGGGGACGACGCCGATGACGAGTACGGCGTCGTCGAGGTGGGCGCGGAGCCTCCCCTCGTCCCGGCCGGCACCGCCTGGGCCGGGGTCGTCCTCGGCTACCTCGCCGTCGCCGCGCCCGCCGCCCTGTACGCGGCCGGCGGTGTGCTGCGCCCGTCGTGGGTGTCGGCGGGCGTGTGCGTGCCGGTGGTGGCCGTCGTGGCGGCGGGGCTGGGGGTGTGGTCGGCGTACGGCCGTCCGGGCGGGCCGCTGCGGCGGTTGCTCGGGGCGCTGCCTGGGGGAGTGCGGCCGCTGCTGCTCGCGCCGGACGGACGCCCCGGGGTCGCCGCCCGGGCCGCGGCGGCCGGGCTGGCCGTGCTGCTCGGGGGCGGTGCGCTGCTGGTGGCGGTGTCGCTGGTCGGGCACGGGGGCGCGGCCCAGTCGTCGTTGCTCCGGCTGACCGAGGGCTGGTCGGGGCGGTTCGCGGTGCTGCTGCTGTGCGTGGCTCTGGTGCCGAACGCGGCGGTGTGGGGGGCCGCTTACGCACTCGGGCCCGGGTTCGCCCTCGGCGCCGGGCACGCCGTCGGGCCGTTGTCCTCCGCGCCGGCGCCGTCCCTGCCGCCGTTTCCGCTGCTGGCCGCGGTGCCGGAGGCGGGGGCGGGGACGCCGGTGCACTGGGCGGCCGGTGCGGTGCCGCTGGTCGCCGGGGTGATGGTGGGCAGGTGGGTGGCGAAGGCCGCGGCCGCGGCGGAGCGGGGCGGGACGAGGCCGGGGGGCCGGCCGGCGGTGGTCTGGTCGGCGGGGCGCACCGCCCGTGCGGCCGGTGTGGCGGCCGTACTGTGCGCCGCTGTGCTGGCGGGTCTCGCCGCGCTGGCGGGCGGCCCGCTCGGCGTGTCCGTGCTGACCCGTTTCGGGCCGGTGTGGTGGCAGGTCGGCGCGGCGGCACTGGCATGGCTGGCACTGGCGGCGATCCCGACGGCGCTGGCCGTACGGTCCCGGCGGTGCCGGCCGCCGCGTGACGAGGAGCCGAGGATCGGCCGCCAGCGGGACGACACCGCCGAGGACGAGAAGGGCCCCCGGGCCGGACGCCTGTGGAAGAGGTCGCGCCGGACCGGACGCCCTCTCGCCGACCGGACGGGCACCGACGCGGCCGGGGACCTCCCGGGCCCGGGAACCGCGCTACCGGCCGGGCGGCGAGCAGTCGCCGACGGCGGGAAGGCGGCGTGGGACGACGACGAGGACCTGGGCACGATGTGGCCGACGCCCGGCACCCTCGGCGGCGACCTGGACCCGTTCGCGTCGGACGACGGTTGGGACTCGGCTTGGCCGAGCGGAACCCCCGCGAAGCGGGACGGTGCGAGCGGTGCCCCCAGCCGCGGCGCGGACCCGTTCGCGTCGGACGACGGCTGGGACTCGGCCGGGCCGAGCGGGACCCGCGTCGAGCGCGACAGCCAGCCGGTGGACAGAGGTCCCGGGGCGGCAGATGGGGCCTGAGGGGCCGGGCGGGACAGCGGGGCGCTCGGATCACGCGCCGCGCGGGACGGCTGGGCGACCGGCCCCCGAGGTGGGGAGCACGGCAATGGCGCCCCCGAATCGGACGACGGTCCGCCGCCCGGCCCCCGAGGCCAGGGGCGCGGTGACGGCGGCTTCGTGTCCTACGACGGTTCGCCGCCCGGCCACCCAGGACGGTCCGCCGCCCGGGGCGGAAGCCCTTCGGACGTTCGGGTGGGGCGGGGTCAGCCGTCCGTGCCCAGGACTCCGCGGAGTTCGTCGGGCAGGAGCTGGGAGCAGGACTGCTTCGCCTCGTTGGTCAGGGCGTCGTTCATGCACGTGTAGTAGTCGCGGTAGACCAACTGCGCCGTGAAGGACGCGGCGACCAGGACGATGGCCAGGGACGCCGTCACCAGGCCGCTCACCGCCGCCGTCGTCTGCGGGCGCCCCTGCTGCTCGGGGGCCGGGGAGTCCGGGTCAGACCTGCGGGGCTTGGCGCGCAGGGAGCTGATGGCCCAGTACAGGGCCAGCGCGCCCAGCAGCAGCGCCACGTACGGCCAGCTGAACAGGGCGAAGAAGAACGCCCACATGCCCGACAGCAGGGCGTAGCGCGCGCGGCGCTGGGCCGGGTCGGTCGGGTCCCAGCGCATGTTCGAGCCGCCGCCCTGCGGGCCGCCCTGGCCTTCGGGGCCGCCGCCGCGCGGTCGGTCGCCGAAGCCGCCGGGGGAGCGGCCGGGCTGCCGGTCGCTCCACTGACTGCCCCACGGCGAACGGTCACGCTCCCCGCCGTCCTGCGCCCCGTCACCGGAGGGGCGCCGCGGCTGCCAGGGCCGGTCCGGCGTGCCCTCGGGCGGTGGCGCGAAGGGGTTGTCCTCCTGGGAGCCGCGCTCCCGCCCGCCCCGGTCGCCGCCGTCCGACGGCGCCTCGGGCGGTGAGCCGGGGCGCTCCCGCAGCAGCACGGCGCCGCGCTCCCCTCCCTGTGGCGACAGCTGGGGGAACGTGAGGAGTCGCAGGCTGCGGTCCGGCATCAAGTGAGCGTCTTCCCGTTGGTGAGTAGGACTGGCTGGACAGGACGGGGCGGTGTCGGATCCGGGTCCGTCACCTCCTGAACGCTCCGCGCCCGGACGGCGTTCCCGGAGCCGGCCCCGCCCAGACGCTACCTTCCGGCCATGCCCCCGTCCCGTGGGGGCCGTCCGGTGTGCCGGTATCGTTGCTGACGGTCGGCCGGTTCGTAGGCTTCCCCGTATCCGGGGGCCCGAAGCATTCGTATGAATGCACAAACGCCACGAGGCGGGCCGCCCGGACAGACGCTCCCCCGAGAAAGGCCCACCACCGTGGCCGCCAAGCCCGTGGCCCCGCGCGCCAAGCGCCTCGTCGTGCTGGTCTCCGGATCCGGCACCAACCTCCAAGCGCTGCTCGACGAGATCGCCGCCACCGGCACGCAGGAGTACGGGGCCGAGATCGTGGCCGTCGGCGCCGACCGCGAGGGCATCGAAGGGCTGGCCCGCGCCGAGCGTGCCGGGCTGCCGACCTTCGTGCGCAAGGTCAGGGACTACGGCAGCCGCGAGGAGTGGGACGCCGCGCTCGCCGAGGCCGTCGCCGCCTTCGAGCCCGACCTGGTCGTCTCCGCCGGGTTCATGAAGATCGTCGGCAAGGAGTTCCTCGCCCGGTTCGGCGGGCGGTTCGTGAACACCCACCCCGCCCTGCTGCCCAGTTTCCCGGGGGCCCACGGCGTACGGGACGCGCTCGCGTACGGCGCCAAGGTCACCGGCTGCACCGTCCACTTCGTCGACGACGGCGTCGACACCGGGCCGATCATCGCGCAGGGCGTGGTGGAGGTCCGGGACGAGGACGACGAGAGCGCTCTGCACGAGCGCATCAAGGAAGTCGAGCGAAGGCTGCTCGTCGAGGTCGTGGGGCGGATCGCCCGCAACGGCTATCGCATTGAGGGACGAAAGGTAGTTATCCAGTGACCGCCGAGAGCAACAAGCGGCCCCTTCGCCGGGCGCTCGTCAGCGTCTACGACAAGACCGGTCTCGAGGACCTCGCGCGCGGGCTCCACGAGGCCGGGGTCGAGCTCGTCTCCACGGGTTCCACCGCCGCGAAGATCGCCGCTGCCGGCGTCCCCGTCACCAAGGTCGAGGAGCTCACCGGCTTCCCCGAGTGCCTGGACGGCCGCGTGAAGACGCTGCACCCGCGCGTGCACGCGGGCATCCTCGCCGACCTGCGCCTGGAGGACCACCAGCGGCAGCTCGCCGAGCTGGGCGTGGAGCCGTTCGACCTCGTCGTCGTCAACCTCTACCCGTTCCGCGAGACCGTCGCCTCCGGCGCCTCGCCCGACGAGTGCGTGGAGCAGATCGACATCGGCGGCCCCTCGATGGTCCGCGCCGCCGCCAAGAACCACCCCTCGGTCGCGGTCGTCACCAGCCCGGCCCGTTACGCCGACGTCCTGTCCGCCGTGCAGAACGGCGGCTTCGACCTCGCCACGCGCAAGCGGCTCGCCGCCGAGGCCTTCCAGCACACGGCGGCCTACGACGTCGCCGTCGCCTCCTGGTTCGCCTCCTCCTACGCGCCCGTCGACGAGTCGCAGTTCCCCGACTTCCTCGGCGCCACCTGGGAGCGCGGGCACACCCTGCGCTACGGCGAGAACCCGCACCAGCCGGCCGCGCTCTACGTCTCCCCGGAGGGCGGCGGCCTCGCCCAGGCCGAGCAGCTGCACGGCAAGGAGATGTCGTACAACAACTACACGGACACGGACGCCGCCCGCCGTGCCGCGTACGACCACGCCGAGCCCTGCGTCGCGATCATCAAGCACGCCAACCCCTGCGGCATCGCCGTCGGCGCGGACGTCGCCGAGGCGCACCGCAAGGCCCACGCCTGCGACCCGCTGTCGGCGTTCGGCGGTGTGATCGCGGTCAACCGCCCGGTCAGCAAGGAGATGGCCGAGCAGGTCGCGGAGATCTTCACCGAGGTCATCGTCGCGCCGGACTACGAGGAGGGGGCCCTGGAGGCCCTCACCAAGAAGAAGAACATCCGCGTGCTGCGCTGCCCCGACGGCCCGGCCGCCCCCGTCGAGGTCAAGCCGATCGACGGCGGCGCGCTGCTGCAGGTCACCGACCGGCTCCAGGCCGAGGGCGACGACCCGGCCCACTGGACGCTGGCGACCGGCGAGGCGCTGAGCGAGGCCGAGCTGGCCGAACTGGCCTTCGCCTGGAAGGCCTGCCGCGCGGTGAAGTCCAACGCGATCCTGCTCGCCAAGGACGGCGCCTCGGTCGGCGTCGGCATGGGGCAGGTCAACCGCGTCGACTCCGCGAAGCTGGCCGTCGAGCGGGCCGGTGCCGAGCGCGCGGCGGGTTCGTACGCCGCGTCCGACGCCTTCTTCCCCTTCCCGGACGGCCTGGAGATCCTCACCGCGGCCGGCGTGAAGGCCGTGGTCCAGCCCGGCGGTTCGGTCCGCGACGAGCTCGTCGTCGAGGCCGCGAAGAAGGCCGGCGTCACGATGTACTTCACGGGGACGCGGCACTTCTTCCACTGACCCGGGACGGTTCGACGGAGCGGTCGGACCGCACGAGCGGCGCCACGCGGAGACGCGGGGCGCCGCTCCCGTTTTCCTGGCTTGCACCCGACTTATCGGATCCCCCGACCGCGAGTAACCTACAGACTTATCTGTTTCCCGGTGGACATCACCCGGTTACCCGCACCCGCCCCCTTCACCTCGGAGATCCCGTACATGCCACGTCAGGAACGCGCTGTGCGCACCAGGGCACTGCTGCTCCGGTCCGCCGCAGAATGCATCAAGGAGCACGGCTACGACGGCTCCAGCACCACGGACGTGCTCCGGCGGGCCGGTGTGACCCGGGGAGCCCTCTACTTCCACTTCCCGTCCAAGGAGGCGCTGGCCGACGCGATCGTCGAGTACCAGATGCCGTTGCTGCGGCCGCTGCCCGGCGACTGCTCCCTGCAGTCCGCCATCGACCTCACGCTCTCCTACGCGCGGATGCTGCAGAAGGACGTGGTCCTCCAGGCCGCCGTGCGGCTGGCGACCGAGGAGACCTCCTACCAGCCCGGGACCCGCCCCTACCTGTGGTCCCAGCAGAGCGTGGCCGACCTGCTGCACCAGGCCCGCAACAAGGGCGAGCTGCTGCCGCACACCGACCCCGACGAGATCGCGGTCCTGATCGTGGGCGCCTTCACCGGCATCCAGCTGCTGTCCCAGCTGTCCTGCGGGCGGTCCGACCTGCTGTTCCGCGTCTGCGTGCTGTGGCGGGCCCTGCTGCCCGGGATCGCCGCCCCCGGGCTGCTGCTTCGCCTGCGGACCGACGAGAAACGGGCGGAGGAGCTGGAACAGGACGGGCCGGCACCGGAGGACCGGCTGCTGCACGACGTGGGGTGACGGCGACTGACCCTGAGTGATGCTTCTCACGTCCACCGGGGCAGTCGGTGAAAACATGTAGCACCATCGAAATAAACAGACGAGTATGTTTGTTTGTGAGACTGAGGCGGCACGGGGGAGCCGCGTGGTCCCGGTGCGTCCGTATGTCCCCCTGCTCCGTCATGAACAGAAGGGGAACCGCAACCGATGGGAAACGCTGCTTCCGCCAGGCGCGTGGCACCTCCGCACCTCCTCGAACTCGGCCGGTTCCTGATGGCACGGAGGGCCGAGGTGTCCCCGAACCAGGTCGGCCTCCCGGACGCCGGCAAGCGCCGCACGCCGGGGCTGCGCCGGGAGGAGGTCGCGCTGCTCGCCGGCGTCGGCGTCTCCTGGTACACGTGGATCGAGCAGGGCCGTGCCGAGAACGTCTCGGGCGAGGTGCTCGACTCCATCGCCCGGGTGCTCCGGCTCAGTGAGAACCAGCGGCTGTACCTGCGCCAGCTGGCCGGGGTGCAGGCCGTTCCGCTGCTGCCGGACGCCCCGCCGGAGGCGGAGGCCATGCGCCCGTTCGTCGAGAACTGGTGGCCCAACCCCGCGTACATCGCCGACCACGCCTGGAACGTCGTGGTCGCCAACGCGGCGGCGGAGACCCTCCTCGGCATGGCCGACGACCATGCGGGCGACGCCCGGCTCGGCGGCGGCCCCGGTACCGGCGTCCTCGGCGGGCGGCGGCCGTACAACATCCTGCGGGAGTTCTTCCTCAACGACGGCGTGCGGTCCGCCTATCCGCTGTGGGAGAAGATCGCCCCGACCGTCGTGGCCCGCTTCCGCAGCCAGGCGGCGCTGCACATCGAGGACGCGGCGATCCCGGCACTGGTGGAGGAACTGCGGGTCGCCAGCCCCCTGTTCGCGCAGCTGTGGGACCGGCACGAGGTGCTGGAGGACTCCTGCGGCCCCGAGGTGCTCACCCACCCGGCCGTCGGCGACCTGCACTTCACCCGCGCCACGCTCGACTTCACCCGTCGCATCGCCCTGCGGATGACGGTGTTCCTGCCCGCTCCGGGCACCGGCACGGAGGCGGCGCTGCGCCGGATGTCCCATGTGACGCTGGCGCAGCGGATGAACAGCCTCGGCCGTGACGACCTGGTGGGAGAGGCCCGATGAGCACCGCGGTGAACAGCCATGTGACCGAGCCGGTCCGGGTGCGGCTCGGCACCCACCGGCTGACCTATCTCCCCGACGGCTACGTGCAGTTGCACCCGCGGGCCTGGTTCCCGGACTCACCCGGGGCGTTCTGGGAGGGCCACGGCGGGCATCTGGACGACGAGGGTTTCCTGCGGGCCTCGGTCGGCGCGCTGCTCGTCGAGTACGAGGACCGGACCATGCTCTTCGACACCGGCTTCGGGCCGGCCCGCATCCCCGCCGACCGGACCATCCCGCCCCTGGGGCGGATCGAGGGCGGAGGCCTGCCCGACGCGCTCGCCGCGGCGGGAACCGCCTGGGAGGCGGTGGACACCGTGGCGTTCACGCACCTGCACGACGACCACGTCGGCTGGGCGGGGGACGAACGGCTGCGCGGTGCCCGGTTCGTGGCCTCGGCCGCCGAATGGCGTGGTGCGCACCGCCGTCCGGCCGGGCAGCCGGTGGCCGTGCGGGACGGCCAGGAGGTCTTCCCCGGCGTCACGGCGCTGGCCACGCCGGGTCACACGCCGGGGCACCTGTCGTACGTGATCCGGGGCGGGGCGGACGGGCCCGCGGCCGTGGTGGTCGGTGACGTCCTGCACTCCGCCCTGCAACTGGCCGACCTCACGTGGCGGGCGGCCTCGGACCTCGATCCGGCGGAGGCGGTCCGCAGCCGCCGCAAGGTCGTGGCCGAACTGTCCCGCCCCGACACGATTGGCTTCGCCGGCCACTTCTCCGGCGCGGTGTTCGGACGGCTGACCCCCTCCGCCGACGGACAGCACTGGCAACCGCTGGCCTGAGACCCGGCCCCCGCCCGTCCCTTCCCCCGCCCGTCCCTTCCCCCCCCACCGGCCACCGCACATCGGCCCACCGCTCACGACCCACGGCCCCCGGTCCTCTCATGGACCGGGGGCCGGGCGCTTTCCCGCGCGGGAGATTCCTGTGCCCACGGTCTCCGTGCCCGCGGTTTCCTTCCTCACGGCTCCCGCACCGGGACGTCTCCGTCCTCGACGGCCGCCCGTGCTCCGGGCCACCCCGCGAATATTCCCGGTCCCGGACACGTGGCCATTCCCTTCTGTTGGCGCGACCAATATGTTGCCTGCGCACTGGCAGGGCGTTCGGCCCCGGCCGAGCCTGAGGTCATGTCCTCAACGGTTGTTCCCCCGATGACCTGCACGGCACCGGTCGAACCGCGGCGGCTGCGGACCGTCGCCGGACGGTTCACCACCGGCGTGGTGGCCGTGACGGCGCTGCGCGGCTCCGACGGCGCTCCCGCAGGGCTGGCCGTCAACTCCTTCACGTCGGTGTCCCTGGACCCTCCTCTCGTGCTGTTCTGCGTGGCCCGGACCAGCACCAGCTGGCCCGACGTCCGTTCGGCGGACCGGTTCTGCGTCAACATCCTCGGCGAGGGCCAGCGCGACCTCAGCGCCCGTTTCGCGACCAGCGGCACCGACAAGTTCGGTGACACCTCCTGGACGACCTCACCGGGCGGCGCGCCCGTGCTCGACGGCTCGATCGGCTGGATCGAGTGCTCCGTCGAGGAGGAGATACCGGCCGGCGACCACGACGTGGTGATAGCCCGCGTCCACGACCTGGACACCCACCACGAGGACTCGCCCCTGCTGTTCTTCCGCGGCCTGTACGGGCGTTACGCCCAGCTCTGACCCTCCTTCAGGAAAGGACGATGCATTCGTGATGCACACAGCGGCCCCGCTCGGCGTGGGGATCGTCGGACTGAGCGCGGACGGCGGGTGGGGCGGGCGCGGCCACGTGCCCGCACTGCGCGCCGTCGAAGGCTACGAACTGCGCGCGCTGACGGCGTCCACGCCCGACTCCGCGCGCAAGGCCGCCGCGGCGTTCGGGCTGCCCGAGTCGGCGGCGGGGACCGACGCCGCCGCACTCGCGGCCCGGGACGACGTCGACCTGGTGGTGGTCGCCGTCCGCGTCCCGCGCCACCGGGAACTGATCCTGCCCGTCCTGCGGGTCGGCAAGACGGTGCTCAGCGAGTGGCCTCTGGGCAACGGCACGGCCGAGGCCGAGGAACTCGCCGCGCTCGCGGCCGAGGCGGGCGTGCGGACGGCCGTGGGCCTCCAGGCCCGGTCGGCCCCGGTGGTCCGCTACCTCCGGGACCTCGTCGCGGACGGATTCGTCGGCGAGGTGCTGTCCACCACGCTGGTGGGGTCCGGTGGCGGCTGGGGACCGGTCGTGGCCGAGCGCACCGCCTACGTCGCCGACCGCGCCAACGGGGCGACCCTGCTGACCGTCCCGTTCGGGCACACCCTGGACGCGCTGACCATGGTGCTGTCCGATGTCACGGCCCTGACCGCCACCACGGCGACCCGGCGTCCCCGGGTGCGGATCGCCGAGACCGGTGCGGAGGTGCCGATGACCGCCGAGGACCAGATCGCCGTGACCGGGCGCCTGGAGAGCGGTGCGGTCGCCTCCCTGCACTACCGGGGCGGTTCCTCGCGCGGCACCAACCTGCGCTGGGAGATCAACGGCACGGAGGGCGACCTGGTGCTGACCGGCGACTCCGGGCATCTGCAGTTCGGTCAGGTGGAGCTGCGCGGCGCCCGGGGCGACCAGCGGGACCTGCGGCCGCTGCCCGTGCCCGGCGACTACCTGCCGCCGGGCGGCCTCGACCGCCTCCCGGCGCTCGACGGGCCGGCCGCGGTGGTCGCGCACGCCTACCACCAGTTGCGCGCCGACCTGCGGGACGGCACCTCGGTGGTGCCGGACTTCGCCCACGCCGCCGCCCACCACCGGCTGCTGGACCGCATCACCCGGGCCGCGGAGACCGGCAGCGCGCAGTAACCCCCGGCCACCGTCCCTCCCCCTCCCCCTCCCCCTTCAGCCCCTCCGGCCATCCCCCCAGACCCGGCGGACCCGGCGCCGACAAGCGCACGGCACCGGCGTGCCGCCGCCACCCCCCGATCACAGGAGCACCCATGCACACCGGCTTCGGAGCCTTCCTCTCCCCCCTCCACGCGCCCGGACAGGACCCGCATCTGACCATCCGCCGCGACCTCCAGCTCGTCGAGCACCTCGACGAACTCAACTTCGACGAGTGCTGGTTCGGCGAGCACCACTCCCTGTCCTGGCCCACGGTGGGCGCCCCGGAGACGATGATCGCGGCACTCGCCGAGCGGACCCGGCAGATCAAGCTGGCCAACGGTGTGGTGACGCTGCCCTTCCACCACCCGTTCCACGTCGCGACCCGGGCGATCATGCTGGACCACCTGACGCGCGGCCGGTACATCCTGGGCGTCGGTCCCGGTGCCACCCCCAACGACGCCCACATGCTCGGACTCGACCTCGGCGAGCTGAAGCGCATGGCGCGCGAGGCCATCCCCACCGTCATGGAACTGGTCAACGGCGAGGAGCGGATCTCGGAGAAGACGGACTGGTACACCCTCCAGGACGCCAAGATGCAGCTGCCGCGCTACAGCAAGCCCGGCATCGAGATCGCCGTCTCCAGCGTCGGCACCCCCAACAGCCCGCAGATCGCGGGCAAGTACGGCCTCGGCCTGCTGTCGTTCGGCGCCCCGCCGCCCGGCTGGCCGGCCGTCGACCTGGCCCGGCAGTGGAGTTACGCGGAGGAGTCCGCCGAGGAGCACGGGCAGACCGTGGACCGCCGCAACTGGCGCATCGCCGTACCCCTGCACATCGCCGAGACCCGTGAGGAGGCCTTCCGGGACGCCCGGGAGGGCTTCGGCCGGTGGCTGCACGGCTACTGGGGCGAGGCGGTCGGCGCCGACGTCCTCGGCGGCCTCGACGGCGTACCGGAGTCCCGGCACCTGGAGGCGACCGTGGAGCAGGGCCGGGCGGTCGTCGGATCGGTCGAGGACGCGGTGGAGGCGATCCGCAACCTCCAGGAGACCACCGGCGGCTTCGGCACGTTCCTCACCTACGTCGTCAACTGGGCCTCCTTCGAGAAGGTCAAGCGCAGCTTCGAACTGCTCGCGACCGAAGTGGCCCCGCGGTTCACCGGTTCCGCCGACCGCGGTCTGGAGTCGGTGCGGTGGAGCACCGAGAACCGGGCCCTGTTCCCGCACACCGAGCCGCTGCGCACGCGCCTGGCCGCGAACGCCCGCTGACCCGGGGCCCGGGCCCCTCACCCGCGCCCGGCCCGCCGTCCCACCGGCGGGCCGGGCGCACGCACGTTGCGGAATTCTCAATTCCAGCTTCGTTCTCGCACACATTCCCGTAACGTGTATCCGGACTTCCGATTTCCGGATTCGAGCTCATCCTGTTGTTCGTGGCAATAGCGTTGATGGCCACTGGTTCAGGTCAAAGTCCCCTGTGATGCTTGATCCGTGACCAGACGAATCGCTGTCGTAGGCGCCTACGGATCGGGAAAGACCACGCTTTCCTCGGCGCTCTCGCATCTGACCGGCCTGCCCCGCACCCACGGTTCGCCCATGCGGGAGCCGATCGGGGGCGAGGGCCGCAGCGTGCACAACTGGACCGACGGGCAGCTCATCCAGCTCACCGTGAACCGCTACGCGGAACGGCTGCTCGGCGAGGCCGCCCACCCCGGCGGTTTCGTGTCCGACGGCTCCGTGGTGCACGAGTGGGTGTACGCCAAACTCCGCCTGGTGGCCGGCTCCTACCCGGGCACGCTCACCCCGCTGGAGGACCGGCACCGCCCCGTCACGACGGCCGCGCTCGAAGCGGCCGTGGACGACATCGGCCTGCTGATGAAGCACCACGCCCGCACCGCCTACCAGGCCTTCGTGCACGTGCCGGTGGAGTTCGAGCTGGCACCGGACAACCGCCCCATCAACGAGAACTTCCGGCGCCTGTCCGACTCCCTGCTGCTGCCCGCCCTGGAAGCCACGGGCGTTCCCGTGCACACCGTCCGCGGCGACGTGGCCGAGCGCCTCGGCCAGACCGTGAAGCACCTGGGACTCCAGGACGCGACGGTCATGACGGTCGACGAGGCCGCCGCACTCGCCGCGCCCGCCCGCTAATCCACCCACCGAGCCCCGGGGCTCCCTTTCGCAAAGGTGACCATCTGTGTCCGCGCTCGAAGTACCCAGTTTCAAGGACAATCCCAAGCTGAAGCTCGCCATTTCCGGCACGTATTCGACGGGTAAGTCGACGACGACCGAGGCCCTTTCCATAGCCACCGGAATACCGCGCACCCACGCCAAGACGTCGCGCGAGCTGCTGGTGGACCTCGTCCCCGGCAAGACCGTCATGGAACTGAACGCCATGGAACTCGTGAAACTCGGACTGCGCCGCTTCGAGGAGCGCGTGCACAACGAGTCCAGCGGCGACGCCTTCATCTCGGACGGCGGCGTGTTCCACGAGTGGGTGTACTTCGAGGCGCGGATGCGCGTCGGCATCAACCCCGGCGCCGACTGGTGGTTCAAGGGCATCAAGAAGGTCATGGGCCTGCCGGTGAAGCACTTCTACCAGCGCTACACCGACACCCTGGGCGACATCACCCGCGCCCGCGCCAAGCGGATCTACGACGCCTATGTGCACCTGCCGGTGGAGTTCGACATGGAGCCCGACGGCCACCGGCCCGTCTCCGAGAAGTTCCGCCGGCTCTCCGACGACCTGCTCATCGAGGCGCTGGAGCGGATGGACATCCCCTACCGCGTCGTCGGCGGTCCCATCCCGGACCGGATCGAGAAGATCGTCAAGCTCTTCGACCTGCCGGTGGTGGTCCCGATCGAGGAGGCCATCGAGGAGGCGCAGCGCCGCGTCCTGGCCGACATCGAGGACCTCAAGGCCGACGCCCGCTTCCACGAGGCACAGCGCCAGAAGTCGCTGGCCCGGCGCATCGGTTACGCCATGCGCTACTGACCGGCGCCCGTCCCGCCCCACCGTCCCCGGACCCCCACACACCCCCCACGCCCCACCTCCCCTTCCCCTCCCTTCCCACCCTCGTCCCCCGACGTCAACCACGAAAGGAACCGGCGTGTCCGGCATCAACTCGACACGGCCGCGTCATCTGGGCGCGGTGCTCGCACTGCTCGCGTTCGCCCAGATGATCATTGCGATCGACTACAACATCGTCTTCGTCTCCCTGCCGGAGATCGGCGACAAGCTCGGCTTCGGCGCCCAGGACCTCCAGTGGGTGGTCTCCGCCTACGCCGTCGCCTTCGGCGGATTCCTGCTGCTGGGCGGCCGCGCGACCGACCTCTTCGGCCGCAAGCGGATGTTCGTCCTCGGCCTCTTCCTCTACGCGGCGTCCTCCCTCGCGGGCGGTCTCGCCGAGGACCCGTGGCTGCTCATCGCCGCCCGCGCGGTGCAGGGCCTGGGCGGCGCGTTCCTCGCGCCGGCGACCCTGTCCCTCGTCACGACGCTGTTCGCGGAGGGCGCCGAGCGCAACCGCGCCCTGTCCGTGTGGGGCGGCGCCGGCGGCTCCGGCATGGTGCTCGGCTCGATCCTCGGCGGTCTGCTCACCGACGCCTTCGGCTGGCCCTCGGTCTTCTACGTCAACGTGCTGCTGGCCGGCGCCGCCATGTTCGTGGCGATGTCCCTGCTGCCCGACGACAAGCCGCAGGCCGGCAGCGGGTTCGACCTGCCCGGCGCGATCACCGGCACCGTCGCCTCCACGCTGTTCGTCTTCGCCCTCGTGCAGGGCCCCGAGGCGGGCTGGGGCTCCGGCCAGGTCCTGGCGGCCCTCGGCGTCGCCGTGCTGACCTTCGCGCTGTTCCTGGTCATCGAGAGCCGCAGCGCGGCCCCGATGGTGCCGCTGCGCCTGTTCGGCAACCGCAACCTGTCCACCGGCGCCGGCATCACCTTCCTGTTCATGGCCACCTTCGGCGCCCTGGCGTACTTCCTCACCCAGTACTGGCAGATCGTGCAGGGCTACAGCGCCTGGACCACCGGCTTCGCCTTCGTGCTGCCGTCCGGCAGCGTGCTGATCGGCACGATCGTCGGCGGCAAGTGGGCCACCAGGTTCGGGGTGCGCAACACCCTGTTCATCGGTCTGACCATGGGCCTGGTGGGCACCGTCGTCCTCGCCCTGACGCTCGGCCAGGACGCCTCCTACGGCGTGATCGCGCCGTCGCTGTTCGTGCTCTCGCTGGGCCAGGGCATCGTCTTCACGACGATGTTCGCCGCGGCCACCACCGGCGTCGAGGCGGCGGACCAGGGCATCGGCTCCGGTATCGCCACCACCGGCCAGCAGATCGGCGGCGCCGTCGGCCTCGCCGTCCTGATCGCCATCGCCAACGCCTCGGGCGGCGGCGAGACCAAGGACCTCGGCGAGCTGATGGACGGGGTCACCACGGCCACCTGGGCGATCGCCGTCGGCATCGCGCTCACGTTCCTCGTGGTGCTCAACTTCAAGAAGCCGGCGTCGGGCGACCACGTCGACCCCGCGGAGAGCGAGCCGGTCGCGGGCACCGCTGAGCCCGTCCAGGCCAGCCGGACCGCCTGAGCACCGCCCGACCTGGACGTCGGCGATACCCGGTCCACTGTTGCGGAGGGTCCCGGGCATCGCCGTCGCCGTTCAACGGCCGTCACCCCGCCGGGGTATGGCCGCCTACGAAGGAAACTCTATGACTACGGCAGCACCTCTCGACACCCTGGGCACCGTGGACGACTTCCTCGGCGCCAGGCAGGAACGGTTCTTCGGTGAGGGCTTCAAACGGGTCCACCACTCGCTCACCGACCTCACCGTCGACGAGCTCGGCATCACCGGCACGGCGGGCCTGGAGATCCCGGGCGCCTGGTCCCGCAAGGGCGACAGCACCCAGCGGCCCCACCTGTCCACCATCGACGTCATGCTCTACGGTGCCCGGCTCGCCGGCCTGCACGCGGCGCACACCCGCGGCCTCGGCCCGCACACGCCGTTCACCGTCCGGTCGCTGACGATCAAGGCCGGGAAGAAGCCGCAGGAGGAGGACCTCGACACGTTCGCGGTCTCCGGCCGGCTCCTGGACACCGACGGCGACGGCACCACGACCATGGAATGCCGCGTCGGCCTGCTCACCGTGCAGGTGGAGACCACCGCCGGCGGCGGCTCGCCGCAGCCGGCCCCCACGCAGGCGGGCACGGCCCACTACGCGGACGCGGACGCGCTCCCCGGGCCCTGGAACGACGCCCCCTTCGGCACCCCGCACCGCGACCGGCGGCAGTTGCTCACCTCCGTCGACGTACTCCCGGACGCCTCGCTGGCCCGGGCCGACCTCACCCTCGACCCCGACGGCCCGGCGACGATGATCGACCTGTTCGTCGCGGCCCTCCAGCTCGGCCAGGTCCTGCTCTACTCGCTGGACGGTGTCGCCCGGGCCGACAGCAACACGCTGTGGATGCGGCGCACGGTCATCGGGCCGGCGCCCGGAACCGGCACGGCCGCAGGCCCGTTCGAGGTCGAGCTCCGGGAGCCGCAGCTGCTGCGCGGCGCCCAGGGCACCTGGCGCAGCGCCGAGATCGCCGCCGACCATGCCGGCCTGCGGCTGAGCTGCTCCGTCGCCCATCTGCTCCCCGCGTGACGGCCCACGAGCGCACCACCCGGAGCCGATCGCTCCGATCCCAGTTCGCGTCCTCGGCCGCAGCCGGACACCACCGGCGCCCGCGGCCCACGGTCCTTCCCGGGAGGCGAGAGACATGCCCCTGACCGCCGTACTCACCGGACTCGGCGCCTACCTTCCCCCGCGTCGCGTCAGCAACGAAGAACTCGCGGACCGCTTCGACACCACCGACGAATGGATCACGTCCAGAACCGGCATACGCAGCCGGCGCTGGGCCGACCCGGGCACCTCCACCGGCGACCTCGCCGTGGAGGCCGGACACCGCGCGCTGAAGTCCGCGGGCGTCGACCCCGAGCCCGGCGCCGTCGACCTCGTGGTCCTCGCGACCACCACGCCCGACCACCTGTGCCCGGCCACCGCGCCCGACGTCGCGGCCCGGCTCGGCCTCGTCGGCGCCGCGGCGTTCGACATCAGCGCCGTCTGCTCCGGATTCGTCTACGCGCTGGAGACCGCGGCCAACGCCATCGGCACCGGCCGGGCACGGACCGCACTGGTCATCGGAGCCGAGACCTACTCGACGATCCTCAACCCGGCCGACCGCACCACCTCGGTGATCTTCGGGGACGGCGCCGGCGCGGTCGTCCTCACCGCGGGTGACGCGGACCGGCCCGGGGCCCTGCACGGCTTCGAACTCGGCTCCGACGGCACGCAGAAGGACGTCATCTGCATCCCCGCCGGGGGCTCCCGGCAGCGCGCCGCGCTGACCGACCCCGCCCCGGGCGACGAGTACTTCGCCATGGAGGGCCGCAAGGTCTTCCTCTCTGCCGTGCAGCGCATGAGCGAGTCGTCCACGTCGCTGCTCGACCGGATCGGCTGGCCCGTGGAGAGCCTCGGCCACCTGGTCGGCCACCAGGCCAACGTCCGCATCCTGCGGGCGGTCGCCGAACAGCTCGGCATCCCCGCCGAGCGGGCGGTGGTCAACCTCGACCAGGTCGGGAACACCTCGGCCGCCTCCATCCCCATCGCCCTGGCGGACGCCGCGGCCTCGGACTCCCTCACGGTGGGGGAGCGGGTGCTGCTCACCGCCTTCGGCGGCGGACTCACCTGGGGTTCCGCGGCCCTCACCTGGCCCGACGTCGTACCCGCCTGACCGGACCGGGCTCCACCCGCCGGCCCTCACCGACCCAAGGAGAAGGACACCATGACCGCACCCACCACCGCCCCCGGCGACCTGACCGAGGCCGTGCTCGACATCGTCCGCGGCAAGTTCGAGGCACCGCAGGACACCACCGCCACCACGCCCTACGAGGAGATGGAGTTCGACTCCCTCGTCCTGCTGGAACTCGCGGTGCACCTGTCCAAGGCGTACGGGGTCGAGATCGGCGACGACGAGATACTCGAGGCCTCCAACGTCGCCGAGACCGCGCGGCTGCTCACCGAGAAGGGCGCCCGCCTTGCCCGGTGACGTCCGGGCCGGCACTCCGGGGGCCGCGTTCTTCGACGTCGACGGCACACTGACGACCGGGACCACCCTGTTCCGGTTCCTGGAGTACCGCTTCGCCGTCGAAGGACGCCCCCCGCAGGCCTACACGGAGGAGCGTCAGCGGCTGCGCGCCATGACCGAGGCGGGCGTCTGCCGGTCGCGCACCAACCGCGCCTACTTCGCCAGTTACGCCCGGCTCGGCGTCTCCTACGTGGCGGACCTGGCCGAGGACTGGTTCCGCACGGAGCTGGAGTCCGGGGGCTTCCTGCACGACAGCGCCGTCGCCGCGCTGCGCGGGCACCAGGCGGCGGGGGAGCCCGTGGTGCTCGTCTCGGGTTCCTTCCCCGCGCTCCTCGCGCCGCTGGCCCGCCTGCTGGACGTGGACGCGGTCCTGGCGACGGAGCCCGAGACCCTCCTCGGCCACTACACCGGCGACGCGACGGTCACCATGATCGGCGCCACCAAGGCGGACGCCGTCCGATCCTGGTGCGCCGAGCACGGCATCGACCCGGCCGCCGCCACCGCCTACGGCGACCACGCCTCGGACCTGCCCATGCTGCGGGCCACGGGCCGGGGCGTGGTGGTCGGCGGCGACCGGGAACTGCGCGCCGTCGCCGCACGGCAGGGCTGGCGCCTGCTGCCCGCCCCGCCCGCGGCGCCGCCGCTGCGGCTCCCCGAGCCCCTGTGGACGGCCCGGGCGCCGTCCGCCGCCGCGCGACGCCCGGCCTGACCGCCCCGTCGCACCCCGTACCCGACCACCCACCCGCAGGCCTCACGGCCCCACAACGGAAGTGCTCCACCATGCGCGCAGTCGGAATCCTGGAATACGGCAGACCGGACGTGCTCGAGGTCATCGACCGGGGGATACCGGACCCCAGCCCCGGAGAGCTGCGCATCCGCGTGGCCGCCGCAGCCGTCAACCCCACCGACCTCATGCTCCGTTCCGGCGAACTCGCGGCCTACATGGCCGCCTTCGAGCCCCCGTACATCCCCGGCATGGACGTGTCCGGCACCGTCGACGCGGCGGGCGCCGGCACCCTGTTCGCCCTGGGCGACCGGGTCATGGCGTTCGTCAACCCGTTCCGCCCGCAGGGCGGGGCCCAGGCCGAGTACGTCGTCGTCCCGGCCGCCGACACGGTCCTGGTCCCGCCGGGCCTGGACCTCATCGACGCGGCCGGGCTGCCGATGAACGCGCTGACGGCCCACCAGGCGCTCGCCCTGCTCGGGCTCCGCCGCGGGGCGACCCTGGCCGTCACCGGCGGGGCCGGCGCGCTCGGCGGCTTCGTGATCGAGCTCGCCGCGCACCGCGGCCTGCGCGTGGTCGCCGAGGCGGCCGCCCAGGACGAGCCGCTGCTCAAGCAGCTCGGCGCGGAGATCGTCGTGCCGCGGCACGCGGAGCCGACGGGCGCGCCGCAGGAGCCCCACGCGGCAGCGGCCTCGCTCGCCGAGCGGTACCGCACCGCCGTGCCCGAGGGCGTGGACGCGCTGGTGGACGCCGCCGTCCTGGGCGCACCGGTCCTCGGCGCCGTCCGGGACGGCGGTGCCGTGGTGACCTGCCGCCCGGGCCCGCTGGCCCCGCCCCGCGGCATCGTGCGGCACGAACTCAACGTCATGGCCTACCCGGACAAGGCCGCCGCCCTCACCGAACTCGCCGCGCTCGCCTGCGAGGGACTGCTCTCGCCGCGCACGGACGCGCTGCTCGCCCCGTCCGCCGCACCCGAGGCCCACCGCCGGCTCGCCGCGGGCGGCGTGCGCGGACGCCAGCTCCTCGTCTTCGACGGGGCCTTCGACGGGCGACGCCCCGCCGCTTCCTGACCGGGCGTCACCCCCGGCGTCACCCACCACCGGGCCCTTCCGGGCCGGCGGCGGTCCCCGCCCCGCCGTCGCCCCGGCAGCCGCCCCGCAGTCCCGCACCGCTCAGCCCGACCCGACACGAACCCGCCCGAGGAGGCAACACCCATGACAGACGGGGTCCTTTCCTACGCCCGGACCGTCGATCGCGCCCTCACCCACCGTGCCGCCGTGAGCGAGTGCTTCCTGACCGACGCGCTGCGCACCGGTGAGCGCACCTTCCGGGTCGCGGCCCAGCCGCCCCGCGCGCACCTGTACTACAGCGACCACGTCACGGACGCACGGACGGCCCCGTCCTACGACCCGCTGCTCGTACTGGAGATCTTCCGCCAGTCCTGCATCCTCGCCTCGCACGAGTACCTCGCGGCACCGCAGGACAGCAGCTTCGTCTTCGACCGGGGCACGCTGGAGGTGACCGACCCCGAGGCGCTGACGGTCGGCGAGCGGCCCGCCGCCCTCACCGTGGAGGGCGAGTTCACGGAGGTCCGGGAGCGGGCCGGCCGGCCCTGCGGTGCCACCGCGGAGGTCCGGGCGTCGGTCGACGGCAGAGCGGCGGCCACCATGCGGCTGGCCTTCCGTTGGATACCGCGCCGGAGCATGCTGCAACTGCGCGCCCGGGCCAGAACCGCTCTCGCCGGCACCCCGCACCGCGCCCACCCGCTGGCGAACCGGCTGGTGCCCGCGCAGGTGGGCCGTGAGCTGTCCGCCAACGTCGTCCTGGGGCGGGTGACCGTGTCCTCCGCCCCGCAGGCCGACCCGGAGGTGGTGGCCCAGGTGGTCGTCGACCGCGGCCACCCCGCGCTCTTCGACCACTACGTCGACCACATCCCGGGCGCGGTGATGTTCGAGGCACTGCGGCAGACGGCCACCGCGGCGGCCCGTGAGCTGTGCGGCCTCGACGTCCCTCCCCAGCACCTGGCGCTCACCGGCTGCGAGGTGACGTTCCGCAAGTTCGGCGAGTTCGAGCTGCCCACCGACTGCCGTGCCCGGGTGGCCGAGGGGGCCGACGGCCGTCCCGTGCTGGACCTGGTCCTGGAGCAGGAGGGCGACGTGCTGGCGTCGGCGCGGGTGACCCTCGCCGTGCGGGACCGCGCCCTGTCGGAGCGGGACGGCTGCGGCAGCCGCGACGTCGTGGTACCGGGCGCCCACCCCCGGTTCCTGACCGCCGCCTGAGACGGGCGGAGCACCGTGACGACCACGCGGGACGACCATCACGCACCGGTCCGCGCACCGGAGGATGACGCCTCCGCCACCACCGTCTGGTTCGACTTCGGCGGTGTCCTGACCCCCACCATGGACGAGCTGTACGCCCGGTACGCCGAGGAGACCGGCATCTCGCCCGAGCGGCTGCGCCGGGCCGTGGCCGACGTGGGAGCCGACCTCGGGATGCACCCGCTGGCCCCGCTCGAACTGGGCCGGATCAGCGAGGCCGAGTGGGGAGCGCGGGTCCGGGCCGCGCTGCGCGCCCGCCACCCGGATCTGGACCTCGGCGCCGCCCGGCTGGAGCGGTTCGGCGAGCAGTGGCTGGGAGGACGCACGGGCAACCCGGTCATGGCGGCGGTGGTCCGCGCCGTCCGGGCCGCCGGCCACCCGGTCGGGCTGCTCACCAACAACGTGCCCGAGTGGGAGAGGCACTGGCGGCGCATCACCGCCCCGGCGGGCCGTTTCGACGCCGTCGTGGACTCGTGCCGGGTCGGTGTGCGCAAGCCCGATCGGGCCGTCTTCCGCATCGCGGCGGCGGCGTCCCGGACCGCCCGCCACGTCCTCGTCGACGACCTCACGGAGAACTGCGCGGCCGCCGCCGCGGCGGGCTGGCGGACCGTGCGCTTCCGGAACGACGCGCAGGCGTCCCGCGAGCTCTCCGCCCTCCTGGGCATCCCCATGCCCGGGCCCGGCACGCTCCCCGCGCCCGGCCCGGTCACCTCCGGCCGGGCGGCGCGTACTCCTTGAGGTGGTGGGCGACGCGGCCGGCGTACTTCCGTACGTCCGGGGGCACGCCGCCCGCCTTGTTCACCGTGCCGAACGACGTGCGGTAGGCGGCCGCGACCAGGACCTGGCGGTCGCCCGTGAGGTCGTCGTGCAGGCGGGGGGCGATCCAGCACAGATAGCGGCCCATCGCCGGGATGGACTCGGCCGGGGGGAACGGCGGCTGAGGCACGGTCTCGCCGGGAGTGCCGTCCTCGTTCATCCACCAGCGCAGGACGCGCGGGGTCCAGCGGGCGATGCCGTACTCGTCGTTGGCCGGGTCGGACAGGTCCGGGTCGAAGTCGCTCTCCACCTTCAGCATGGCGGCGATCAGGGCCGGCGTGACCTCCTTCTGGTCGCAGTCGTGCGCCGTCTCCACGATCAGCAGCCGGTAGGCGGGCGGGATGCCCCGGTCGGTGCGCAGGTCGGAGGCGCCGTACGTGGCGGCGGACACGTTCGCCGTCGCCCCCGGGCCGCTGCCGCCGCCGCGCGCCCCGTCGCCCCAGACGCTGACGCCGTAGGTCAGCGCTGCGACGGCCGTGACGCCGACGGCGGCGCCCGCCACGACCGACGCACGGCGCGGGCGGCGGCCCGGGCGCAGGCGGGGCAGGCGGAAGGGACGGTGACGGGCGCGGGTGCCGGCGGCCGCCTCGACGCGGCGCAGCAGCGCCTCGGCGGTGATGCGCTTCTCGTGGGTGCGGGTGAGGCAGGCGGAGATGATCCGCCGCCAGTCGTCGGACAGCCGGGGCGACAGGCGCAGTTCGTCGGTGCCGCGGGCGTAGGCGGCGGCGGCGTCGCGGCGGGCCGCCGGGGTGGCCCCGGGCAGGGGGAAGGAGTCGGTGAGCACGAGGTGGGCCAGCACGCCGAAGGCCCACACGTCGGCGGAGGCGCGGATCCGGCGGCCGCGTTCGCCGATCTCGGTCCACAGCAGCTCGGGCGGGGTGTAGTCGGGGGTGGAGAAGGCCGGGGTGTAGGCGTGGGTGCCCTCCAGCTCGGCGGCCATGTTGAAGTCGGCGAGCCGGACGGAACCGTCCTTCATCAACAGGACGTTGGCCGGTTTCAGATCGCCGTGCACCCAGCCGGCGCCGTGCAGCTGGGCCAGTCCCTCGCAGATCTGCGCGAGCAGCGCGGGGCCGGCCGCGGGCCGGGGCGTGGCGGCGAGCAGGGCGGACAGCGAGCCCTCGGCGCGCTCCAGGACGAGGACGGTGGCGCCGTCCAGCCCGGGGCGGCCGGGGTCGTCGACGGTCAGCGTCTCGTACATCCGCACCAGGCGCGGATGCCGCAGCCGCCGGTGCAGCTCGACCTCGCGCTCGATCAACTCCCGCAGGTGGGCCAGCCGGCGGGGCGTCGCGGTGCCGGTGGGCAGGAACTTCAGGGCGGCCGTGGGCGGCAGCACGTCGCTGTCGCCGATGCGCCGGGCCGTGTACACGCTGCCGAAAGCGCCGGTCGCGAGGGGCTCGCGCACTTCCCAGACGCCGACCCGGTACCCCTTCGGCACGGGTACGGCGTAGGGCTCGGTCACCGGGTCACCTCGCCCGGCGGGGCGGCCGGTCCCGCGCCGGTCGCGGCGCGGACGGGACGGAAGGAGTGGGCAACGTTGTCGGGCGCGGACCGGCCGGTCCTGGGGCGTGGGCCGGGCGCGCGGCGGATGGGGGTGCGGTCTCGCTCGTCCTCCGTGGTCGGCGGAGGTACCACGATGATGCTGTACAAGGTGCTCTCCCCGTGCCTGAACAGCTACCACCGTCAGACTAGGGCGACGCACCAGGGCCGTGCCCCCCTCGTACGGGTGAGACACGGCCCTTGGATGTGTTTGGCGTGAAGTGGTCCGGTCGACCGGGTCCGCTCAGTAGCGGGGGCGGTTGAACCAGGCCTTGCCGGCCGCGTTGCCGACGAACACCGCCACCAGGACGGCCAGGATCGTGTGCACCAGGCCCACGATGACGAACGGGTAGATGCCGAGGACGGCCGTGATGATGGCGAAGACCAGGATGGTGACCCGGGCGCCGTTGCCGCCGTTCTTGAACTTCGTCGCCAGCACGGCCGCGAACACCAGCCAGGCCAGGCCGAACACCACGTAGCCCCAGATCACGCCGGTCGAGTCACCGACCAGGTCCTGGAAGGCGGTGTTGTCCTTGAGGGCCTCGTCGTCCTTGGCGGCGTTCAGCGCGACGGCGGAGAAGGCGAAGATCGCCACACCGAGGACCTGCAGACCGACGATCACCCACAGCATCACGCGGGCCGCGCTCACCGAGCCGGGCATCGTGGTCGGGGCGGCGGGGCCGCCACCGTAGGGGGAGACCGGAGGGGCCTGCGGGTAGCCGTAGCCGGGCGCCTGCCCCTGCTGCTGCGGGTAGCCGTAGCCCTGCTGCTGCGGCTGCTGCCCCTGGGGCGGGCCGTAGGGGTTGTTCGGGTCGCCGAAGCTCATGGCGGACTTTCCTCCGTTGTTCCGAGTGCGGGGACGACGCGTGCCGTCCGTACGGAGGAGAGCTCTTCAGATTGCGACCGTCCCCCCGTTGAACTGCCCGCGGCACTAGTCAGGTCATCGTTCTGCACCACTGACCGGCTTGTCCAGCCGCATTCCCGATGTGTTGTGCAAGTGCAACATCGCTGATCATGGGCGGATACGGGCGGAGCGCACCCGCGGTGCCCGGATTGCGGGCGGATTGGAACCGGGGCGGGGTCATCCGCGAGGATGGGGGCCATGACCGCCCAGATTCTCGATGGCAAGGCCACCGCAGCCGCGATCAAGTCCGATCTGACCGCCCGCGTGGCGGCGCTGAAGGAGAAGGGCATCACGCCCGGCCTCGGCACGATCCTGGTCGGGGACGACCCCGGCAGCCAGAAGTACGTCGCCGGCAAGCACCGCGACTGCGCGCAGGTCGGCATCGCCTCCATCCAGCGCGAGCTGCCCGCCACCGCCACGCAGGCGGAGATCGAGGCGGTCGTGCGCGAGCTGAACGAGGACCCGGCCTGCACCGGCTACATCGTGCAACTTCCGCTGCCCCGGGGCATCGACGAGAACCGCATCCTGGAGCTGATGGACCCGGACAAGGACGCCGACGGCCTGCACCCGATGAACCTCGGCCGCCTCGTGCTCAACGAGCCGGCCCCGCTGCCCTGCACCCCCAACGGTGTCCTGACCCTGCTGCGGCAGTACGGCGTGGAGATCAAGGGCGCCGAGGTCGTGGTCGTCGGACGCGGCGTGACCATCGGCCGGCCGATGCCGCTGTTGCTCACGCGGCGCAGCGAGAACGCGACCGTGACCCAGTGCCACACCGGCACGCGCGACCTGTCGGCGCACCTGAAGCGCGCGGACATCATCGTCGCGGCGGCCGGTTCCGCCCATCTGATCCGCGCCGAGGACGTCAAGCCGGGCGCGGCCGTCCTCGACGTCGGCGTCTCGCGCAGCGCGGAGGGCAGGATCGTGGGCGACGTCCACCCCGACGTCGCCGAGGTCGCCGGCTTCATCTCCCCGAACCCCGGTGGGGTCGGCCCGATGACCCGCGCACAGCTGCTCGTCAACGTGGTCGAGGCGGCGGAGCGCAGTGCCGGCTGACCGCGACACGGCGAGCACGCCGAGCGCTGCGTCCGGCGCGGGCGCGGCGGACGGGGCCGACGACGCCCCGGCTGCGGAGCGGACCGCCGACCACGCCCGCGACGCCGAGCACGGCCGGGCAGGCCTGAACGGCCACGAGAGTCTCAAGGGCCACGAACGCCCCAGGGGCCATGAGGGCCACGACGGCCGGAACGGCCCGGATGGGCCGGACACCGACGAGCGCGGCGACGGTGAGGGCGACGCCGACGAGTTCACCGTCCGGGACCCCGTCAGCGCGCCCGATGCCGAGGGGCGGCCGCGACGGGTCACCCGGCGGTTCCCGCTGTTCACCAGGGACACCGCGCGCCCCGAGGGCGGTGGCCGGGCCGCGTCCGGGGACGCGCCCGCGCCGGCCCGGCAGTGGCCCGTGCTCGCCGTGCTGGGGCTCGCCGGGCTCGGGCTGCTGATCACCGCGTTCGACCAGTTCCGGCTCGGGACGCTGCTGATCGGCGTGGCCCTGCTGGGCGGCGGCGCGATGCGCTGGCTGCTCCCGGACGTGGGCATGCTCGCCGTGCGCTCCCGCTTCACGGACATCGTCACGTACGGCGTGCTGGGCACCGTGATCGTCCTGCTGGCGCTGATGGCCCAGCCGAACCCGCTGCTGCAGATCCCGTTCCTGAAGGACACCCTGCACTTCACGGTCACCAGCGAATGACCGGACGACGGCCCGTCCTCTCCCCCGAGGAAGGACGGGCCGCCGCCGCGATCCACCTTTGTGCACCGCGAACGGCCTGTTCAACGCCTGTCAGTACGCTGTGGCACGGAAGTGACAGTTCCGGTACGTCCTGCTTCCGATTCCGCACGAAGTGGTGCGACACGGGGGTTGGCGTGGACAATCGGGACGGTCCAGGGTGTATCGCGCGCGGGCACCACGCTTCCGTGCGCCCCCCGTCGGGGAACTGAGATCCTGACCGGGCGCATCCCTGTGGGTAGTCACAACGGGGATCGGCCGAGGCCGCCACGCGCGGGGCGAACAGCGCGGGAAAGAACAGCACTACCCGGGGGAAGAGGGGGGAAGCAATGCCTCGTTGGAAGGCCTTGCCGGATGAGCTCGATCCACAGATCAGGGAGTTCACCAGTCAGCTGCGCAGGCTCGTGGACCGCAGCGGTCTGTCCATCGCGTCGGTGGCGGACCGCACGGGCTACAGCAAGACGTCGTGGGAGCGATATCTGAACGGCCGGCTGCTCGCGCCCAAGGGCGCGATCGTGGCCCTGGCCGAGGTCACCGGGACCAACCCGGTGCACCTCACCACCATGTGGGAGCTCGCCGAGCGTGCCTGGAGCCGCTCGGAGATGCGGCACGACATGACGATGGAGGCCATCCGGATCTCCCAGGCGCGCGCCGCGCTCGGCGAGTTCGGCGGCCAGGACTTCGGCGCCGCCGCGGCCGGCTCCAAGGAGGACGGCAGATCCGGGGGCGGCAAGCCGTCCCGCCGGAGCGGCAGCGCCACGGTCACGCCCGGCATCGCGGGCCCGGCCGGCGTCGTCCCCAGCGTGCCGCCGCAGCCGACGGCGCCCGAGGTCCAGGACTCCACCGGCACCGCTCCGCGGGAGGACCGCACCGACGTCAACTCCTGGGGGCTGGCCGGGTACAAGGGCCCGTCGCCGACCGGGGCGGGCGCGGGCGGACGCACCGCCGGGCCGGGCACCGGCGCCCGGCCCGGCCCGGGGAGCCCGGGCGGAGCGCCGGGCACGACGGCCCGGACACCGTCCGCGGGCGCGGGCGCGGGCGTGTACGGCGGGCGGCAGGACGCCGCGCCGGACGCCGGTGGTTCCGGCCGGTCCGGTGGCCGCGGCCGGGCGGCGGGCCCGGGTCACAAGGGCGGTTCCGCCGGCAAGCGGCGGACCGGGACGTTCCTCGCGGGCGTCGTGGGCGTGCTCGTGGTGATCGCCGGAGCCTTCTACCTCACCGGCGGCGGGGACGACGACACCAAGGGCAGGGCCGAGTCGCCCAAGCCGACCGTCAGCACCGACCCCGACCTGCCGCCCGGCGTGAAGTGCAGCGGCGACAGCTGCACCGGCAAGGACGCGGAGAACATGGGCTGCAGTGGTGACCTGGTGACCACGGCCCGGACGGCGACCGTCGGCACGACCGTCGTGGAGGTCCGTTACAGCGAGACCTGCAAGGCGGCCTGGGGCCGAATCACGCAGGCCGCGCAGGGCGACGAGGTCCAGATCAGCGCCGGCAAGGCGAAGCAGAACGGCAGCATCACCGCGGCCGGGGACACCATCGCCTACACCCCGATGGTGGCCGTGAGGAACGCCGCCGACGCCAAGGCGTGCGCCACGCTCGCGGCCGGCGGGCAGGGCTGCACGGAGTGACGGGGGAGTAGCGGGCGCGGCGCGGCCCGCCGGGCCCGGAATGATCTTCGTGGAAAAGATCTTCGTGGGGGGAGGCATGCCCGCCCGGATCGGGGGCACGCGCACCGTACCCCCACGGGACCGGCATCGTCGGAATCCCCCTCAGGCGGCCGCCTTCGTCCTCCTCTCCCGGACGGGCGGCCGCCTCTTGTGTGACGGGCAGCGGGTTGTGGGCCGGGCCACACCGACCCGGCGGTCCGGGATCCCGGATGCGCGATAGCCTGACCGCTGGATCGATCTCTTGACGCCAAGAGATCGATCAAACGTCCGGGGCAGGGACCCCGCCCCTACCGCCAGCTGTCATACGGAGAACGCCATGACCCGCACTCCCGTGAACGTCACCGTCACCGGCGCGGCCGGCCAGATCGGTTACGCCCTGCTCTTCCGCATCGCCTCCGGTCAGCTGCTCGGCGCGGACGTGCCGGTGAAGCTGCGCCTGCTGGAGATCACGCCGGCGCTCAAGGCGGCCGAGGGCACGGCCATGGAGCTGGACGACTGCGCGTTCCCGCTCCTGCAGGGCATCGACATCACGGACGACCCGAACGTCGCCTTCGACGGCGCCAACGTCGGTCTGCTCGTCGGCGCCCGCCCGCGCACCAAGGGCATGGAGCGCGGCGACCTGCTGGAGGCCAACGGCGGCATCTTCAAGCCGCAGGGCCAGGCCATCAACGCCCACGCCGCGGACGACATCAAGGTCCTCGTCGTCGGCAACCCGGCCAACACCAACGCCCTGATCGCCCAGGCCGCCGCGCCGGACGTCCCCGCCGAGCGGTTCACGGCGATGACCCGCCTGGACCACAACCGCGCCCTGACCCAGCTGTCGAAGAAGACCGGCACGCCGGTCTCCGAGATCAAGAAGCTGACGATCTGGGGCAACCACTCCGCCACGCAGTACCCCGACATCTTCCACGCCACGGTCGCCGGCAAGAACGCCGCCGAGGTCGTCAACGACGAGCAGTGGCTCGCCGACGACTTCATCCCGACCGTCGCCAAGCGCGGCGCCGCCATCATCGAGGCCCGTGGCGCCTCGTCGGCCGCCTCCGCCGCCAACGCCGCCATCGACCACGTCTACTCGTGGGTCAACGGCACCCCCGAGGGCGACTGGGTCTCCATGGGCATTCCGTCGGACGGCTCCTACGGCGTCCCGGAGGGCCTGATCTCCTCCTTCCCGGTCACCTGCAAGGACGGCAAGTACGAGATCGTCCAGGGCCTGGACATCAACGAGTTCTCGCGCGCCCGCATCGACGCCTCCGTCAAGGAGCTCGAGGAGGAGCGCGAGGCGGTCCGCGGCCTCGGCCTCATCTGAGCGACCTCCGAGCGAACGCGGCTCGCGTCTTCCGCGCAGGCCCCGCACCGGATCTCCGGTGCGGGGCCTGCGCGCTGTTCATCGACATTTTCGTCCCTTTTGTCCGCATCTCCCGTGACGCAGCGCACTTTCGGCCACCCAGGCGCATGTATCCGGGGGTCTCGGGCAGGCGAACCCGGTCTCTGAGTGACACGTCTGTGACACAGAGACGCTGAACAGGAACGGAAGGCGAAGAGCGATCATGGCGGAAAGTACCGAGCTGCAGGCGAGTCAAACCATCCACGCGGGAGGAAAATGGCGCGCGGCCGTTTCCGGGGCCACGCGCGAGATCATCGACCCCGCGGACGCCCTGCCCTTCGCCGTCGTCGCGGAGGGCGACGAGAAGGACACCGACCTCGCCGTCGCCGCGGCCCGTCAGGCCTTCGACGAGGGCGAGTGGCCGCGCACGCCCGCCGCCGAGCGGGCCGCGCTGCTGCGCCGCGTGGCCGACCTGCTCGTGCGGGACCGGGAGAAGCTCGGGCGCCTGGAGGCCCGGGACGCCGGCAAGACCGTCGAGGAGGGCCGCGTCGACATCGACTGCGTCGCCGACGCCTTCCGCTACTTCGCCGACCTGGTCGCAGCCGAGGCACCCGGCCGGGTCGTGGACGCGGGCTCGCCCGACATCCACAGCGTCGTCGTGCACGAGCCCGTCGGCGTCTGCGCGATGATCACGCCTTGGAACTACCCGCTGCTGCAGGCCAGCTGGAAGATCGCCCCCGCCCTCGCCGCCGGCAACACCTTCGTGGTCAAGCCCAGCGAGATCACGCCGATGACGACCGTCGCGCTGATCGACCTGCTGGTCGAGGCCGGACTGCCCGCCGGGGTCGCCAACATCGTCACCGGGCCCGGCCACACGGTCGGCGCGCGCCTGTCCGAGCACCCCGACGTCGACCTGATCTCCTTCACCGGCGGTCTGGTCAGCGGCACCAAGGTGGCCCAGGCCGCCGCCCCCACCGTCAAGAAGGTCGCCCTCGAACTCGGCGGCAAGAACCCCAACGTCGTCTTCGCCGACGCCTGCGCCACCGAGGAGGGCTTCGACACCGCCGTCGACCAGGCCCTCAACGCGGCCTTCATCCACAGCGGCCAGGTCTGCTCGGCCGGGGCCCGCCTCATCGTCGAGGAGTCGGTGCGGGATCGTTTCGTCGCCGAACTCGCCCGCCGGGCCGGGAGGATCCGCCTCGGCCGCGGCACCGAGGACGGCGTCGAGTGCGGCCCGCTCGTCTCCGAACAGCAGCGCGCCAAGGTCGAGATGTACGTCGAGTCGGCCCTGAAGGAGGGCGCGGTGCTGCGCTGCGGCGGCAAGCGCCCCGAGCCGTCCCCGCAGCGCCCGGAGAACGGCTACTTCTACGAGCCGACCGTCCTCGACCACTGCCACCGCGAGATGCGCGTCGTGCGCGAGGAGGTCTTCGGGCCGGTCCTCACGGTCGAGACCTTCCGCACCGAGGACGAGGCCGTCGCCCTGGCCAACGACACCGAGTACGGCCTCGCGGGCGGAGTCTGGACCGCCGACCCGGGCCGCGCCCGCCGCGTCGCCGGCCGGCTGCGCCACGGCACGATCTGGATCAACGACTTCCACCCCTACCTGCCGCAGGCGGAGTGGGGTGGCTTCGGCAAGAGCGGAGTGGGCCGCGAGCTCGGCCCGGCCGGACTCGCCGAGTACCGGGAGACCAAGCACGTCTACCAGAACCTCGCACCCAAGCCGGTGCGCTGGTTCGCGGGCTGACCACCCGCCCGGATCGCCCCCGGCCCGGATCCCCGGGACCCGGCCCGGGCCGGATCCTCGGCCCGGATCCCCCCGTCCGGGCCGGTCCCCCGGCTCGGACCACCCCCGGGTCGGTGCCGGTCCCCAGGCCCGGACACCCCCGGTCCGGGTCGTCCGCCCCCGGGTCCGGACCCCGATCCGGGCCACCCCTCGGTCCGGATCACCTCCGGGTCCGGGCCACCCCCCTCGCCCGGAGCCCCGTCCGGGCCGACCCGGTCGGTCCGGGGCGGCTCCCCCCTCGCCCCGGACCGGCCTCCTCCCTCCACCTCCGAGCCCGTCCCCTTCATCCCCCTCTGGAGCAAGCACGCCATGTCCCACACCCGTCATGAGTACGACTATGTCGTGATAGGCGGCGGAACAGCCGGTTCCGTCATCGCCTCCCGCCTCACCGAGAACCCGGATGTCACCGTCGCCGTCATCGAGGGCGGCCCCAGCGACGTCGGCCGCGACGACGTGCTGACCCTGCGCCGCTGGATGGGCCTGCTCGGCGGCGAGCTCGACTACGACTACCCCACCACCGAACAGCCCCGCGGGAACTCGCACATCCGGCACAGCCGGGCCCGGGTCCTCGGCGGCTGCTCCTCGCACAACACCCTGATCGCCTTCAAGCCGCTGCCCGCCGACTGGGACGAGTGGGAGGCCGCCGGCGCCGAGGGCTGGGGCGCGGTGCAGATGGAGGCGTACTACGCCCGGCTGCTCAACAACATCGTCCCGGTAGACGAGAAGGACCGGAACGCCATCGCCCGCGACTTCGTCGACGCGGCCCAGGAGGCGCTCGGCGTGCCGCGCGTCGAGGGCTTCAACAAGAAGCCGTTCACCGAGGGCGTCGGCTTCTTCGACCTCGCCTACCACCCCGAGAACAACAAGCGGTCCTCGGCGTCGGTGGCCTACCTGCACCCGGTGATGGACGAGCGGCCCAACCTGACGATCCTGCTGGAGACCTGGGCGTACAAGCTGCAGCTCGACGGCAACCGCGCCGAGGGCGTGCACGTACGCACCAAGGACGGCGAGGAGATCCTCGTCAAGGCACGCAACGAGGTCCTGCTGTGCGCCGGTGCCGTCGACTCGCCGCGGCTGCTGATGCACTCCGGCATCGGCCCGAAGGCCGACCTGGAGAAGCTCGGCATCCCCGTCACGCACGATCTGCCGGGCGTCGGCGAGAACCTGCTCGACCACCCCGAGTCGGTCATCGTCTGGGAGACGAACGGCCCCATCCCGGAGAACTCAGCGATGGACTCCGACGCGGGCCTGTTCGTGCGCCGCGACCCCGAACTGGCGCACCCCGACCTGATGTTCCACTTCTACCAGATCCCGTTCACGGACAACCCGGAGCGACTGGGCTACCGGCGGCCGGAGTTCGGCGTCTCCATGACCCCGAACATCCCCAAGCCGAAGAGCCGCGGCCGGCTCTATCTGACCAGCGCCGACCCCGAGGTCAAGCCCGCCCTGGACTTCCGCTACTTCACCGACGAGGACGACTACGACGGCCGCACCCTCGTCGACGGCATCCGCATCGCCCGCGAGATCGCGAAGACCGAGCCGCTGGCCGGCTGGCTCAAGCGTGAGGTCTGCCCCGGCCCGGACGTCACCGGCGACGAGGAACTGAGCGAGTACGCCCGCAAGGTCGCGCACACCGTCTACCACCCGGCCGGCACCTGCAAGATGGGCGCCGACGACGACCGGCTGGCCGTCGTCGACCCCGAGCTGCGCATCCGCGGCCTGGAGGGCGTCCGCGTCGCCGACGCCTCCGTGTTCCCCACCATGACCACCGTGAACCCGATGATCGGCGTGCTCATGGTCGGGGAGAAGGCCGCCGAGCTGATCGGTGGTGGTGCCAAGTGACCGCGACCCTCGAACCCCCGACGGAGCAGACCATGGACACCACCGCCCCCGTCTTCTCGGTCCAGGGCCTGTGGAAGGTGTTCGGCCCCAAGGCCGACCGCGTCCCGGGCGATCCCGAGCTCACCGCCCTCGACCCCGCCGAGCTGCGCGCACGCACCGGCTGCACCGCCGCCGTCCGGGACGTCACCTTCGACGTGCGCAAGGGCGAGGTCTTCGTCGTCATGGGGCTGTCCGGCTCCGGCAAGTCCACGCTGGTGCGCTGTCTGACCCGGCTGATCGAGCCCACGGCCGGCACCATCGCCATCGACGGCGAGGACGTGCGCGCCATGGACCGCTCCCGGCTGCGCGAACTGCGCCGCCACCGGGCCGCGATGGTCTTCCAGCACTTCGGCCTGCTGCCGCACCGCACGGTCCTCGACAACGTCGCCTACGGCCTGGAGATCCAGGGCGTCGGCAAGGCCGAGCGCCGCGAGCGGGCCGCCGAGGTCGTCGCCAAGGTCGGCCTGGCAGGCATGGAGCACCGCCGCCCCGGCCAGCTCTCCGGCGGCCAGCGGCAGCGCGTGGGCCTCGCCCGCGCCCTCGCCGTCGACCCCGAGGTCCTGCTGTTCGACGAGCCGTTCAGCGCGCTCGACCCGCTGATCCGGCGTGAGATGCAGGAGGAGGTCGTCCGGCTGCACCACGAGGAGGGCCGCACCATGGTCTTCATCACCCACGACCTCCAGGAGGCCCTCAAGCTCGGCGACCGCATCGCCCTGATGCGCGACGGCAGGGTCGTGCAGCTCGGCACGCCCGAGGAGATCGTGGGCGCGCCCGCCGACGACTACGTCCGTGAGTTCGTCCGGGACGTGCCGCGCGAGCAGGTCATGACGGTCCGCACGGCCATGCGCCTGCCCTCGGCGGGCCTGGACGGCAGCGGCCCGGCGGTCCGGCCCGACGCCACGGTCTCCGAGGCGATCGAGGCGGTCGCCCGCGCCGGCGCCCCGGCCCGGGTCATGGACCGGGGCCGGTGCGTGGGCATGGTCGACTCCGACACCCTCCTCGGGGTCGTCGCCGGCACGGAGCAGCCCGCCCCGCCGGGGACGGAGCAGCCCAAGGAGGCGGTGTGATGGCGACCGTCACCGCGAACCCGCCCCGCCTCGGCCTGCCCGGGCTGCTGAAGAACCCGACCGTGCGCAAGCTGCTGCTGCTGGCCGTCGCCGCCGCGGTGCTCGTGCCGCTGGCCGACGCCCGCTGGGCGAGCGGCAGCTGGCTGGCCGCGCTGACCGTCGACCTGTCCGGCCCGCTGGCCAGGACCAGCGACTGGATCATCGACAACCGCGACAGCCACCCGCTGTTCCTGTACTTCTTCGGCCACGTCAGCAACGTCGTCGTCATCGCCGTACGGGCCGTCTACCTCACCCTGCTGGCCGTCGGCTGGGCGGGCGTCACCGCCCTGGGCGCGCTGGTCGCCTGGCGCGTCGCGGGCGTGAAGCCGGCCCTCGGCACGGCCGTGGCGTTCCTCGCCTGCGGCCTGCTCGGCATGTGGGTGCCGACCATGCAGACCCTCGCCCTGATGGTCGTCGCGGTCCTCGCGTCGATCGTGGTGGGCGCGCTGCTCGGGCTCGCCGCCGGGCTGTCCGACCGGATGGACCGCGCCCTGCGCCCGGTGCTGGACACCATGCAGGTGCTGCCCGCCTTCGCCTACCTGCTGCCGGTCGTCCTCGTCTTCGGCATCGGCGTCCCCGCGGCCGTCCTGGCCACCGTCGTCTACGCCGCCCCGCCCATGGCCCGGCTGACCTCGCTCGGCCTGCGCGGCGCCGACAAGGAGGTGCTGGAGGCCGTCGAGTCGCTCGGCGCCACCGCCCGCCAGCGTCTGCTGACCGCACGCATCCCGCTGGCCCGCAAGGAACTCCTCCTCGGCGTCAACCAGACGATCATGATGGCGCTCTCCATGGCCGTCATCGCCGCCGTCATCGGCGCGGGCGGTCTCGGTGACCGCGTCTACCAGGCCCTGGCCTCCGTCGACGTCGGTGCCGCGCTCGCCGCCGGCATCCCGATCGTGCTGCTGGCCGTCGTCCTGGACCGCGTCACCGGCGCGGCGGGGGAGAAGCTGGGCGCCGAACCCGAGCCCCACAGCGGGCGCGGCTGGCTCTACGCCCTCGCCGGTGTCGTCGCCGTGGCCGTCGCCGGGCGGCTCGCGGGCCGCCTCGACTGGCCCGACGCCTGGGTCGTCGGCATCGCCGAGCCCGTCAACCGCGCGGTCGACTGGATGACCGCGCACCTGTACTCGGGCGTGCCCGTCGTCGGCGGCACCGCCGACTGGGCGGGCCACTTCACCACCTGGGTCCTCGACCCGATGCGCGACGGCCTCCAGGCGCTGCCCTGGTGGGCTGTCCTGCTGATCGTCGCCGCCCTGGCCTGGGTGATCGGCACCTGGCGCACCGCGCTCACCGCCGTGCTCGCCATGGCCGCGATCGGCGTCCTCGGCGTCTGGAAGCCGTCCCTGGACACCCTCTCCCAGGTCCTCGCGGCCGTCGCCGTCACCCTCGTCGCCGGCTTCGCCGTCGGCATCGCCGCGGCCCGCAGCGACCGGCTTGAGCGGGCACTGCGCCCGGTCCTCGACGTCTTCCAGACGATGCCGCAGTTCGTGTACCTCATCCCGGTCGTCGCCCTGTTCGGCGTCGGCCGCGCCCCGGCCGTCGCCGCCGCGATCGTGTACGCCCTGCCGGCCGTCGTCCGCATCACCACCCAGGGCCTGCGCCAGGTCGACCCGGCCGCGCTGGAGGCGTCCGGCTCCCTCGGCGCGACCAGCTGGCAGCAACTGCGGCAGGTCCAACTGCCGCTGGCCCGCCCCGCGCTGCTGCTCGCCGTCAACCAGGGCCTCGTCCTGGTCCTCGCCGTCGTCGTCATCGGCGGCCTGGTCGGCGGCGGCGCGCTCGGCTACGACGTGGTCTTCGGCCTCGCCCAGGGCGACCTGGCGACCGGTCTGGTGGCCGGAGCGGCGATCGTCTGCCTCGGCCTGATGCTCGACCGGGTGACGCAGCCCACCGAACGCCGCGCGGGGAAGGGAGCCTGACATGCGCGTCCGTACCACTGCCGCGATCGCCGCGGTGAGCTCCCTGGCGCTGCTCACCGGCTGCGGCGCCGCCGACATGACCGAGCAGGCCTCGCCCTTCGCCAACGCGCAGGGCGCCAGGACCGTGACCCTGTCCGTGCAGTCCTGGGTGGGCGCCCAGGCCAACGTGGCCGTCGCCCAGTACCTCCTGGAGCACGAACTGGGCTACCGCGTCGACACCGTCCAGGTCGACGAGGTGCCCGCCTGGGACGCCCTCAGCCAGGGCCGCGTCGACGCGCTCCTGGAGGACTGGGGCCACCCCGAGCAGGAGAAGCGGTACGTCGACGACAAGAAGACGATCGCGCGGGGCGGCGGACTCGGCGTCACCGGCCACATCGGCTGGTACGTCCCGACGTACCTCGCCAAGAAGCACCCCGACATCACGAACTGGAAGAACCTGAACAAGTACGCCGACCTCTTCCGCACCCCGGAGAGCGGCGACAAGGGCCAGCTGATGGACGGTTCGCCGTCCTACGTCACCAACGACAAGGCGCTGGTGAAGAACCTGAAGCTGGACTACCAGGTGGTGTTCGCGGGCTCCGAGGCGGCGCAGATCACCCAGATCAGGCAGTTCGCCAAGGAGAAGAAGCCCTTCCTGACCTACTGGTACTCCCCGCAGTGGCTCTTCGAGAAGGTCCCCATGACCGAGGTGAAGCTGCCGCCGTACAAGGAGGGCTGCGACGCCGACCCGGAGAAGGTCGCCTGCGCCTATCCGCACACGCCGCTGCAGAAATACCTCAACGCGGACTTCGCGAAGAAGGGCGGCAAGGCGGCGGCCTTCCTGAAGAAGTTCAAGTGGACGACCGAGGACCAGAACGAGGTCTCCCTGATGATCGCCGAGCAGAAGATGTCCCCCGAGGACGCGGCGAAGAAGTGGGTGGACAGCCACGAGTCCACGTGGCGGAAGTGGCTGTCCTGACGCTCACCGCACCAGCCGGTCGGCGATCTCCCGCAGGGCCCGGGCGGCCCGCCGCTGGAGTCCCGGCCCGAACGTGACCCGGGTGGCCCCTCGCGCGCCGAGTTCGGCGGGTGAGGGGCCGTCCTCGGTGAAGACCCCCGCGTTGACCGGCCCCTCGATCCCGGCCCGCAGCAGGGGCAGCACCTCCAGGGGCGCCTTGATCGGATAGACGCAGTCGGCGCCCGCCGCCACGTACAACGCGGCCCGCTCGACGGCCCGTCCGGGATCGGCGACCCCGCAGGCGAAGGTGTCCACCCGGGCGTTGACGAAGAGCCGGTCACCGGCCGCCGCCCGCACCTCGGCGAGCCACTCGGCGTGCCGGTGCGGGTCCTTCAGCACCCCGTGCGCGGAGTCCTCCAGGTTGCAGCCCACCGCCCCGGTCTCCAGCAGCCGCTCCACCAGCTCCTTCGGGGCGAGCCCGTAGCCTGCCTCCACGTCCGCCGACACCGGCACCTCGACGGCCCGGACGATCCGGGTGACCGCCGCGAACATCTCGTCGGCCGGGACCTGCCCGTCCGCGTACCCCAGGGAGGCGGCGATACCGGCGCTGGGCGTGGCGAGCGCCGGGAAACCGGCGTCGGCGAACACCCGGGCGCTCGCCGCGTCCCACGGGCCGGGCAGCACCAGGGGATCGCCCGGGGGCCGGTGGCGGTGCAGGGCGCGGAACACCTCGGTCTTGCTCACGGCGTGTGACCCCCCGGCGGAATCCGGCGGGCGACCATCATCCGGTTCCAGTTGTTGATGGCGACGACCAGACCGAGCAGATGGGCCAGCCGTGCGTCGTCGAAGTGCTCGGCGGCCCGCGCGTACACCTCGTCCGGCACGAAGCCCTCGGTCAGCACGGTCACCGCCTCGGTCAGCGCCAGCGCCGCCCGCTCCCGCTCGTCGAAGACGTCCCCCGCCTCCTCCCACGCGGCCAGCAGGTCGAGCTGACGCTCGCTCACCCCGTACTGCCGGGCGATGGCGAGGTGCATGTCGAGACAGAACCCGCACCGGTTGAGCTGCGAGGCGCGGATCACGACGAGCTCGGCCAGGGCCGGGTCGCCGAGACCCTCCTTCGCCGCGGCGCTCAGGGCCGACAGGGCCCGGGCCACCGCGGGGTCCAACGCCCGCGTGCGGACCGTCACTTGTACTGGCCCGGCCGGTAGTGCCCGGGTGCCATCCGGCAGGTCACCCCGAAGCGGTTCCAGGCGTTGATCGTCGTGATCGCCGCGATCAGCTGCGCCAGCTCGGCCTCCTCGAAGTGCCGGGCGGCCCGCTGGTACACCTCGTCCGGCACGAAACCGTCCGTCAGGACCGTCACGGCCTCCGTCAGCTCCAGCGCCGCGATCTCCTGCTCGGTGTAGAAGTGCCGCGACTCGTCCCAGGCGCTCAGCTGGACGATCCGCTCGACGCTCTCGCCCGACGCGAGGGCGTCCTTGGTGTGCATGTCGATGCAGAAGGCGCAGTGGTTGATCTGGGAGGCGCGGATCTTCACCAGCTCGTACAGCGTGTGGTCGAGGCCCTGCCGGGCGGCGATCTCCAGCCGGACCATCGCCTTGTAGACCTCGGGAGCGTGCTTGGCCCAGTCCAGGCGGGCCGGCCGCTCGGCGGCGCGGGTGCCGGCCGTCTCGTTCAGGTGCGTCGTCATGCCCTCGACCCTAGGGAGGAAGCAGCCCAGGAGTATGGTCCATTTCCATGGCGGATCAGTGGGCCACTTTGGGCGTCGACCTGCACCTGGAACCGGCCGGCCCGGGCCTGCGCAGGGGGCTGACCGACGCCCTGCGCGAGGCGGTGCGCTCCGGCCGGCTCGCCCCGGGCACCCGGCTGCCCTCCTCCCGCTCGCTCGCCGCCGACCTGGGAATCGCCCGCAACACGGTCGCCGACGCCTACGCCGACCTGGTCGCCGAGGGCTGGCTCACGGCCCGGCAGGGCTCCGGCACCCGGGTCGCACAGCGCACGGTCGTCCCGCCGGCCGGATCGGCGCCCCACCCGCGCGCAGCGGCCCGCCCCGCCTACGACCTGCGCCCCGGCAGTCCCGACCTCGCGTCCTTCCCGCGCGCCGAGTGGCTCAAGGCCGCACGCCGCGCCCTCGACGCCGCCCCGTACCACGCCCTCGACTACGGCGACCCGCGCGGCAGGCCCGAGCTGCGGGCCGCGCTCGCCGGGTACCTCGCCCGGGCCCGGGGCGTGCGCGCCGACCCCGAACGGATCGTGGTGTGCGGTGGGTTCGCCCACGGCCTGAGATTGCTCGGCACGGCCCTGGGGGCGCGCGGCGCACGGACGGTCGCGGTGGAGTCGTACGGCCTGGACGTGCACTGGAGCGTCCTGGCCGGCTGCGGTCTGCGCACCGTCCCGCTGCCCTTCGACCGCCGGGGCACGGACCCCGGCGCGCTGTCCGGCACCGACGCGGTCCTGCTCACCCCCGCCCACCAGTTCCCCATGGGCGTCCCCCTGCACCGCGACCGCCGGACCGCCGTCGTCGACTGGGCGCGCCGCACCGGCGGGCTGGTGCTGGAGGACGACTACGACGGCGAGTTCCGCTACGACCGGCAGCCCGTCGGCGCGCTCCAGGGCCTCGACCCCGACCGGGTGGTCTACCTGGGCACCGCGAGCAAGTCCCTCGCGCCCGGCCTGCGGCTGGCCTGGATGGTGCTGCCGCCGGACCTCGCCGAGGAGGCCGCCGCGGCCAAGGGCGGCGTCGACACCTGCGGGGTGCTCGACCAGCTGACCCTGGCCGAGTTCCTCACCTCCGGCGCCTACGACCGGCACGTCCGGGCGACCCGCCTGCGCTACCGGCGCCGCCGGGACGCCCTGGTCGCCGCCGTGGCGGCCCGGGCCCCCGAGGCCCGGGTCACCGGCATCGCGGCTGGCCTGCACGTCCTGCTGCGGCTGCCGCCCGGCACCGAGCGGTCCGTCGTCCAGGCCGCCCACTGGCGGGGCCTGGCCGTCCACGGGCTGGCCCGCTACCGGCACGCCGACGCGGTCGCCGAGCCGGCCGACGCCCTGGTGGTCGGCTACGGGACTCCGCCGGACCACGCCTGGTCGGGAGCACTGGACGCGCTGTGCGCGGTGCTGCCCGGGTGAGGAACGGCCCTTCCCCGGCCGGCACGGACGCCCTGAGCGCGGGTCGCCGAGCAGCACCACGGCGGTGCCCAGCCGCGTTCCGCCCGGGCGAGGAACGGTCCTTCCTGGACCGGCACGTCGGTTCACGTCGGCCCCTCGGCCCGTCGGTGGCTTGTCGGCTCACGGTGGCTTGTCGGCCCACGACGATCCGTCCGCTCACGGCAACCCGTCCGCTCACGGCGGCCCGGCCGTCCCGGCCCGCTCCTCCACCGGCGCCTCCCCGAACCGCGACAACGCCAGCGCCCCCGCCACCGCCACCGCGAAACCGGCGATCGCCAGCCAGCCGAGCCCCGGCCGTGTGCGGTCCCCGAGCCACACCACGCCGATCAGCGCGGGCGCGACCGTCTCCCCGAGGACGAGCCCGGCGGTGGCCGTCGTCACCGACCCGCGCTGCAGGGCCGAGGTCAGCAGCAGGAACGCGGCCCCACCGCCGAGCAGCAGCGCGTACACCGCCGGGTCGGTGAGCAGCGCCACGGGCGTCAGGCCGTCGATCAGCCGGACCGCCACCTCCACCACCCCGAACCCCAGCCCGGACCCCAGACCCAGCGCGAGCGCCCGCCCCCGCTCCGGAAGCCGCCCGGCGGCCGCCCCGAGCAGCAGCACCCCGGCCACCGCCCCGAGCAGCGCCCACCGGAGCCAGCCCGGCCCGGACTCGTCGCCCTCGGCGCCGGAGGCCAGCCCCAGCAACGCGAGCCCGGCGCACACCACCCCCACCGCGGCCCACTCCACACGGCTCAGCCGCACCTTCAGCAGCCGGGCCGCGACGACGGCCGTGACGGCGAGGCTCGCCGCCAGTGCCGCCCCCACGGCGTAGATCGGCACCGACCGCAGCGCGAGGACCTGGAAGACGAAACCGAGCCCGTCCAGCGCGAGCCCGGCCAGATACCGCCACTGCCGCAGCGCCCGCCACAGCAGCACCACGTCCCCGCCCGGCCCGGTCGCCGCGGCGGCCCGCGCGGCGATCGCCTGCAACACCGTCGCCGTACCGAAGCAGACCGCCGCGGCCAGGGCGCACACCATGCCAAAGATCACAAATCGACCCTAGGGCAGGAGCAGGCGCAGGGGGGCCGTGCACGGCCGCTCACACCGCTCTCTAGGCTGACCGTCCGGCAGTACATGACAGAAGGCAGACGGGGGAGAAGCACCGGTATGGCGGAGACACGGCGGCGGCTGCGTTCCAGCACAGTGGTCCTCGGCGGCATGGGCGTCCTCGCGGCGGCCCTGTCCGCCTGCGGCTCCGACCCGGACCGCCGCTGCGTGGACCGGGACAGCTACGACTACATCAACGGCTACAAGATCGTCGCCGACAAGAACTGCGGCTCCTCCACCGGCAAGAGCCGCAAGAAGACCGGCAAGGCCACGAACGCCGACTGGTACTACGACGCCGACGTCAGCGGCGGCTACGCGGACGACGGCACCTTCAGCCGCAGCGAGGCCGTCGACCGGGGCGGCTTCGGCTGCTCGGGCGGCAGCGGCGGCGGCTGAGCGGAACGCCACGCATGGAACGCCGTACCACCACACCCCGCCCCGGCTGGCAGCAGACCGTCGAGGAACAGGGCCTGATCTACCCCCTGACCCGCTACCCCGACGGCTCCCTGCGCCCCTACTGGGACGAGAGCGCCTACTACGTCTTCGGCCTGCCCGAGATCGAGGCCCTGGAGGAGGTGGTCGAGGAGCTCCACCGCATGTGCCTGGCGGCGGCCGAGCACATCGTCACCGAGGACCGCTTCGCCGACCTGGGCATCACCGACCCCCGCGTGGCCCGGGCGGTCGCCGAGGCCTGGCACCGGCGTGCCGAACTCCCCTCCCTCTACGGCCGCTTCGACCTCCACTACGACGGCACCGGCCCGGCCAGGCTCCTGGAGTACAACGCCGACACCCCCACGTCCCTGGTGGAGGCCGCGTCCCCGCAGTGGTTCTGGATGGAGGAGCGCTTCCCCGGCGCCGACCAGTGGAACTCCCTGCACGAGCGGCTCATCGACGCGTGGAAGAACCAGGCGGCCCTCCTCCCGCCCGGCAGCCCCCTGTACTTCGCCTACTCCTCGGCGGACGAACTGGGCGAGGACCTCATGACGGTCGCCTACCTCAAGGAGACCGCCGAACAGGCCGGCCTGGCCACCGACTGGATCTCCATGGAGGAGATCGGCTGGGACCGCCTCTCCGGCCGCTTCGTCGACCAGCGCCTGCGCTTCATCCGCAGCATCTTCAAGCTGTACCCGTGGGAGTGGCTCACCACCGACCGCTTCTCCGGGCACGTCCTGGACACCCTCGACAACGGCGGCGGCACGGGCTCCACCCTGTGGATCGAACCGGCCTGGAAGATGCTCCTCAGCAACAAGGCCCTGCTCGCGATCCTCTGGGACCTCTACCCGGACCACCCCAACCTGCTGCCCGCGTACCTGGACGGCCCTCGGGAACTGGCCGCCGCCGGCTGGGTCGCCAAGCCGCTGCTGGGCCGGGAGGGAGCGGGCGTCACGATCCACGAGCCCGGCACGGACCCCGTCCCCCGCGACGAGCCCTGCTGCTACCAGCAACTGGCCCCCCTGCCCGACTTCGACGGCAACCGCGTGGTCCTGGGCGCCTGGGTGGTGGAGAACGAGTCGGCGGGCCTGGGCATCCGCGAGTCCTCGGGCCTGATCACGGACGAGTACGCGAGATTCCTGCCCCACGTGATCCTTTAGCCGGGGCCGCGGGGACCGCCCCGGAAGGGGCGCGGGGCTGTATCGATGTGCGGCTGCCGCCGCGTGGGCGCGATCGACCACGGCGCACCCGTACCCGGCACCGAAGAGCGACCCGGCGGACGCTCCCCGCTCACCCCACCCGGTAGGCTGGCCACGGGCCGTGACTGGCGCGCTGGGATGGACGAACCATCGGGGAGCGGCCCGAGCAGACAGAGCCGTGCGCCTGGGCCGTACCGTGAACGCTGAACGCAACGTCCGGAGGTCCTCATGTCCGCAGAGCTCAGCCCCGCTTCCACCGCCTACCGCGCCGCCCTCGACGTCATCCGCGCCGTGGAGCCGCGCGTGGCGGACGCCATCGGCCAGGAGGTCGCCGACCAGCGCGAGATGCTCAAGCTGATCGCCTCCGAGAACTACGCCTCCCCGGCGACGCTGCTGGCGATGGGCAACTGGTTCAGCGACAAGTACGCCGAGGGCACCATCGGCCGCCGCTTCTACGCCGGCTGCCGCAACGTCGACACCGTCGAGTCCCTCGCCGCCGAGCACGCCAAGGAGCTCTTCGGCGCCCGCCACGCCTACGTCCAGCCGCACTCCGGTATCGACGCCAACCTCGTCGCCTTCTGGTCGGTCCTCGCCCAGCGCGTCGAGGTCCCGGCCCTGGAGAAGGCCGGCGCCCGCCAGGTCAACGAGCTCTCCGAACAGGACTGGGCGGAGCTGCGCCGCGCCTTCGGCAACCAGCGCATGCTCGGCATGTCCCTGGACGCCGGCGGCCACCTCACCCACGGCTTCCGCCCGAACATCTCCGGCAAGATGTTCGACCAGCGCTCCTACGGCACCGACCCGGCCACCGGCCTGCTGGACTACGAGGCCCTGCGCGCCACGGCCCGCGAGTTCAAGCCGCTGATCATCGTCGCGGGCTACTCGGCCTACCCCCGTCTGGTGAACTTCCGGATCATGCGCGAGATCGCCGACGAGGTCGGCGCCACGCTCATGGTCGACATGGCGCACTTCGCCGGCCTGGTCGCGGGCAAGGTCCTCACCGGCGACTTCGACCCGGTCCCGCACGCCCAGATCGTGACGACGACCACCCACAAGTCGCTGCGCGGCCCGCGCGGCGGCATGGTCCTGTGCGACGACTCCCTGAAGGACCAGGTCGACCGCGGCTGCCCGATGGTCCTCGGCGGCCCGCTCCCGCACGTCATGGCCGCCAAGGCCGTGGCCCTCGCCGAGGCCCGCCAGGAGTCCTTCCGCGACTACGCCCAGCGCATCGTCGACAACTCCCGGGCCCTCGCCGAGGGGCTGATGCGCCGCGGCGCGACCCTGGTCACCGGCGGCACGGACAACCACCTGAACCTGATCGACGTCGCCTCCTCCTACGGCCTCACCGGCCGCCAGGCCGAGGCCGCCCTGCTGGAGTCGGGCATCGTCACCAACCGCAACGCGATCCCCGCCGACCCGAACGGCGCCTGGTACACCTCCGGCATCCGCATCGGCACCCCCGCCCTGACCACCCGTGGTCTCGGCACGGCCGAGATGGACGAGGTCGCCGGCCTGATCGACCGCGTCCTCACCACCACCGAGCCGGGCACCACCAAGTCGGGCGCCCCTTCCAAGGCCGCCCACGTCCTCGACGCGAAGGTCGCGGACGAGATCTCCCGGCGCGCCACGGACCTGGTCGCGGGCTTCCCGCTGTACCCGGAGATCGACCTCGGCTGAATCGCCCCGCAAGGGGCGCGGGGAACTGCGCGACCGGCCTCCACGGTCCGCAGTTCCCCACGCACGAACCCTCCGAGCCCTCTGCGACAATAAGCAGCATGGCCTCTGATCGTCCCCGCGTGCTCTCCGGCATCCAGCCCACCGCCGGCTCGTTCCACCTCGGCAACTACCTCGGCGCCGTCCGCCAGTGGGTGGCCCTGCAGGAGACACACGACGCGTTCTACATGGTCGTCGACCTGCACGCGATCACGGTCCCGCAGGACCCGAAGGACCTGCGCGCGAACACGCGCCTGGCCGCCGCCCAGCTCCTCGCGGCCGGTCTCGACCCGGACCGCTGCACGCTCTTCGTGCAGAGCCACGTCCCGGAGCACGCCCAGCTCGCCTGGGTCATGAACTGCCTCACCGGCTTCGGCGAGGCGTCCCGGATGACGCAGTTCAAGGACAAGGCCGCCAAGCAGGGCACCGACCGCGCCTCCGTCGGCCTGTTCACGTACCCGATCCTCCAGGTCGCGGACATCCTGCTCTACCAGGCGAACGAGGTCCCCGTCGGCGAGGACCAGCGCCAGCACGTCGAGCTCACCCGCGACCTCGCGGAGCGCTTCAACGGCCGCTTCGGCCCCACCTTCACCGTCCCGAAGCCGTACATCCTCAAGGAGACGGCGAAGATCTACGACCTCCAGGACCCGTCGATCAAGATGAGCAAGTCGGCGTCCACGCCGAAGGGCCTCATCAACCTCCTCGACGAGCCGAAGGCCACGGCCAAGAAGGTCAAGAGCGCCGTCACGGACACGGACACGGTGATCCGCTACGACGCCGAGAACAAGCCGGGCGTCAGCAACCTCCTCACGATCTACTCGACCCTCACCGGCGAGACCGTCGGCGAGCTGGAGGAGAAGTACACCGGCAAGATGTACGGCGCGCTGAAGACGGACCTCGCCGAGATCATGGTCGAGTTCGTCACGCCGTTCCGGGAGCGCACCCAGCAGTACCTGGACGACCCCGAGACGCTCGACGCGGTCCTGGCCAAGGGCGCCGAGAAGGCCCGTGCCGTCGCCGCCGAGACCCTCGCGCAGGCGTACGACAAGGTCGGCTTCCTGCCCGCCAAGCACTGAACGCCACCTCCGCGCACAGCCGTACCACCGAACAGCGCTGTACATCACTCCGGTTGCGCCTGCCCGTAACCCGGTCGTGGCCGTACAGTCGATAACCGGGTGGTCGTATCAGCGGCCCGCCAACTGAAACGACAGGAGACGACGTGGGGACCGTAACGATCGGTGTCTCGATCGCGGTCCCGGAGCCTCACGGCAGCGAGCTCCAGCAGCTGCGCGCGGGCTTCGGCGACGCCGCGGCTCACGGCATCCCCACGCACGTCACCCTGCTGCCGCCGACGGAGATCGACGAGGCCGCCCTGCCGGCCGTCGAGGCGCATCTGACCGAGGTCGCCGCGGCCGGCCGGCCGTTCCCGATGCGGCTGTCCGGCACCGGCACCTTCCGGCCGCTGTCGCCGGTGGTGTTCGTGCGGGTCGTCGCCGGAGCGGAGGCCTGCACGCGGCTCCAGCAGCAGGTCCGCGACCCCGCCGGGCCGATCGCACGCGAACTGCAGTTCCCGTACCACCCGCACGTCACCGTGGCGCACGGCATCGACGAGGCCGCCATGGACCGTGCCTTCGGGGAGCTCGCCGGCTACGAGGCCGAGTGGCCCTGCACCGGCTTCGCCCTCTACGAACAGGGCGCCGACGGCGTCTGGCGCAAGCTCCGCGAGTTCCCCTTCGGCGGCCCGGTGGTCCCCTCGCAGTCCGGCCACGTGGACCACGGCTCGGTCCCCACGCGCTGACCCCCCGCGGGTCAGATCGGCAGGCGGCGGAACACCCCGCGCGGCAGGTGCCGCAGGGCCGCCATCACCACGCGGAGCGCGCCCGGTACCCACACCGTCTCCGAGCGGCGGCGCAGCCCCAGTTCGACCGCCGTGGCGACCGCCTCGGGCGTGGTCGCCAGCGGCGACTCGGGCAGCCCCGCGGTCATCCGCGTGCGCACGAAGCCGGGGCGGACGACCATGACGTGCACGCCCGTGCCGTGCAGCGCGTCCCCCAGGCCCTGCGCGAAGGCGTCGAGGCCGGCCTTGCTGGAGCCGTAGATGAAGTTGGCGCGGCGGGCCCGCTCGCCCGCGACGGAGGACATCACGACCAGCGAGCCGTGCCCCTGCGACTGCAGCGAGCGGGCGCACACCAGGCCCGCCGAGACCGCGCCGGTGTAGTTGGTCTGCGCGACCCGCACCGCCGCCTCCGGCTCCCGCTCGTCACGGGCCTGGTCGCCGAGCAGCCCGAAGGCGAGCAGCACCAGGTCGATGTCGCCCTCGGCGAAGACCTTGCCGAGCACGGCCTCGTGGGAGGCGGGGTCGAGCGCGTCGAAGGCGACGGTGTGCACGTCGGCACCGAGCCCGCGCAGCTGCCCTGCGGCCTCTTCCAGCGCGGGTGAGGGACGGCCCGCCAGCCAGACGGTGCGGGTGCGGCGGGCGATCAGTCGGCGGGCGGTGGCCAGCGCGATCTCGGACGTACCGCCGAGGACGAGCAGGGACTGGGGGAGGCCGAAGGCGTCCTTCATGACAGCTCCTAGGGATCGCTCAGAGATGGAGGCGGCGGGCCAGGTCGGACACGAACACCCCGTGCGGGTCCAGCTCGGCGCGCAGGGCGCGGAAGTCGTCCAGGCGCGGGTACATCGCCGGGAGCAGCTCCGGGCGCAGCCGGGCGTCCTTGGCGAGGTAGACGCGGCCGCCCGCGGCGGCGACCTCCTCGTCGAGTTCGTCGAGGAACGCGCCGAGACCGGGCAGGCCGGCCGGGATGTCCAGCGCCAGCGTCCAGCCGGGCACGGGGAAGGACAGCCAGCCCGGGTCGGACTCGCCGAAGCGCTTGAGGACGGCCAGGAAGGACGGGCAGCGGCGTTCGGAGATCCGGCGCACGATGCGGCGCAGGGCGTCCTCCTGGCCGTAGCCGACCACGAACTGGTACTGCACGAAGCCGCCCCGGCCGTAGACGCGGTTCCAGTGGGGGACGCCGTCCAGGGGATGGAAGAAGGCGGAGATCCGCTGGAGTCGGCCCGTCCGCGACCGGGGGGCCTTGCGGTACCAGAGCTCGTTGAACAGGCCCACGGTGGTCCGGCTGAGCAGGCCCTCGGGGAGGACGGCGGGAGCGGACGGCAGCCGCGAGGTGCGGAAGGAGAGCGCGTCGCGGCGCAGGCGGGCGGGGAGCGCGTCCAGGGGCGCGTGGTCGCCGCGGGTCAGGACCGCGCGGCCGGTGGCGGCGCCGCGGGCCAGCAGGTCGATCCAGGCGACGGAGTAGCGGTAGCGGTGGTCGGTGGCGGCGAGCCGGGCCATCAGGTCGTCGAGGTCGGTGGCCCGTTCGGTGTCGACGGACATCAGTGAGGTCTCGACGGGCTGGAGCCGGATCGTGGCGGTGAGGATCACCCCGGTCAGGCCCATGCCGCCGGCCGTCGCGTCGAAGAGCGGCGTGCCGGGGATCACCGTGTGGATCTCGCCGTCCGCGGTGAGCAGTTCGAGGGCGAGCACATGGCGGGCGAAGGAGCCCGAGACATGGTGGTTCTTGCCGTGGATGTCGGCGCCGATCGCCCCGCCGACGGTGACGTAGCGGGTGCCGGGCGTGACCGGCACGAACCAGCCGAGGGGCAGCAGCACTTCCATCAGGCGGTGCAGCGACACGCCCGCGTCGCACAGCACGGTGCCGCCGTCGGCGTCGATCGCGTGCACCCGGTCCAGGCCCGTCATGTCGAGCACGGCCCCGCCCGCGTTCTGCGCCGCGTCCCCGTACGCCCGGCCCAGGCCCCGGGGGATCCCGCCGCGTTCCCCGCAGTCGCGGACGGCCGCCGCCGCCTCCTCGTACGACCGTGGGCGGATCAGCCGGGCGGCGGTGGGGGCGGTGCGGCCCCAGCCGGTGACGGTGGTGTGGTCCAGGCCCATGACGTCCGGGGCGTACTCGGGGGCGGAGTCGGTGTCGGCAGACATGTCCGTGACCGTATCGCCCCAGTCTGGGCGATGAGTTCGGGAACATGGCATCCCTCCCCGAAATGGGTGATTAATGGGATGTCGCTCAATAGTGACGGAGTTCAGGCGAGTCGGGCGTGAACAGTGAGTCCACATGGACGACCTCGACGACCTGTACGACATGGATCACCGGATCGTTGCGGCGCTCAGGGCCTGCGGCACCGACCCGCGCGTGGCCGGCGCCGCACGCGCCCTGTCCTGGGCGGGGGAGCACGCGGCGCTCTGGCTCGCGGCGGGGCTCGCCGGAGCCGCCGTCGACCGCGGCAGACGCGGCGCCTGGCTGCGCGGCACGGCCCTCACCGCCGGGGCGCACCTGGTCAGCATGGGGGTGAAGCGGGTCGTGCGCCGCCCGCGCCCCGCGCACGTCGACCCGCTGGTGCGCACCGCCGGCCGGCACTCCTTCCCCAGCTCGCACGCCACCTCCTCCGCGGCCGCCGCCGTCGCCTTCGGCGCCCTGGGCGTCCGCGCGGTCCCGCCGCTCGCCGCCGCCGTGTGCGTCTCCCGCCTGGTCGTCGGCGTCCACTACCCCTCGGACGTCGCCGCCGGCGCAGCCCTCGGCGCCCTCACGGCCCGGCTCGGCGCCCGCTGGATGACGGGAGGCACCCCCCGTGACTGAGACGGCCGTCCTCCGCCGGCGCGCCCCCGAGCAGCCGCCCGCACCACCCCGCAGAGGCGGTGTCCCGGCCGGTCTGCTCCGGACCGCACGCCCCCGGCAGTGGGTCAAGAACGTCCTCGTGGTCGCCGCCCCGGCCGCCGCCGGAGAGCTCTTCTCCCGGCACGCCCTGACGCAACTCGCCCTGGTCTTCGTCCTGTTCACGGCGTGTGCCGCCGCCGTCTACCTGGTCAACGACGCCCGCGACGCCGACGCCGACCGCGCCCACCCCGTCAAACGGCACCGGCCGGTCGCCGCCGGACAGGTCCCGGTCCCCGTCGCCTACGCCGTGGGCGGTCTGCTCGGCGTCCTCGCGCCCACCGCCGCGGCCTGGCTGTGCGGCCCGGCCGTCGCCGCCCTGCTGACCGCCTACCTCGCGATGCAACTGGCGTACTGCATCAGCCTCAAGCACGTCCTGGTCGTCGACCTCGCCGTCGTCACCACCGGCTTCCTGATGCGGGCCATGGTCGGCGGACTCGCCCTCGGCATCCCGCTGTCGCGCTGGTTCCTGATCACGACCGGGTTCGGCGCGCTGTTCATGGTGTCGGCCAAGCGCTACTCGGAGGCCGTGCAGATGGCCGGGAAGGCGGGCGCCACACGCGCGTTGCTCACCGAGTACACCACCGGCTACCTCCGCTTCGTCTGGCAGCTCGCGGCCGGTGTCGCCGTCCTCGGCTACTGCCTGTGGGCCATGGAGGAGGGCGGTGTCCCGCACACCAGCGTGCTGCCCTGGCGGCAGCTGTCCATGGTCGCCTTCATCCTCGCGATTCTGCGCTACGCCGTCTTCGCCGACCGCGGCACGGCCGGCGAACCCGAGGACGTCGTGCTGCGCGACCGGGCGCTCGCCCTGATCGGCGTGGCGTGGGTGGCGATGTACGGCCTGGCGGTGGCCAATTGGTGACCACACGTGCCTGGTCCGGCCCCGCGCCCCCGCTGCGCCGGGAGCTGCTGGGCTTCGCCGGCGTCGGCCTGCTCGCCTACGCCGTCGACCTCGCCCTGTTCACCTGCCTGCGCGGCCCCGCCGGGCTCGGCCCGCTCCCCGCCAAGGCGCTGTCCTTCCTGGCCGCCTGCGCGGTCGCCTACGCGGGCAACGCCCTCGGCACCTACCGGGCCGCGCGGCCCCGGGGCCTGCGCCCCTGCGCGGTGTTCTTCGCGGTGAACCTCGCCGGGGCCGCCGTCCAGCTGCTCTGCCTCACCGTCAGCCACTACGGCCTCGGTCTCACCTCGCAGCGCGCCGACACCGTCTCCGGCGCGGTCGTCGGCATGGCCCTGGCCACGGTCCTGCGCTTCTGGGGTACCCGTACATGGGTGTTCCGGGCGGAGGGCAGAGTCGGATCATGGACTGGCTGAAAAAGCTCCCTGTGGTGGGGCCGTGGGCGGAACGGCTGATGATCACCCACGCGTGGCGGTCGTACGAGCGGCTGGATCGCGTGAAGTGGACGCGGCTGGCCGCCGCGATGACCTTCACGAGCTTCGTCGCGCTGTTCCCGCTGCTCACGGTGTCGGCCACCATCGCCGCCGCCACCCTCAGCACCGAGCAGCAGGACCAGCTGCAGGACAAGATCGCCGAGCAGGTGCCCGGCATCTCCGACCAGCTGGACATCGCCGGACTGGTGGAGAACGCCGGCACCATCGGCCTCATCGCCGGCGCGCTGCTGTTCTTCACCGGCGTCAGCTGGGCCGGCTCGATGCGCGAGTGCCTGCGGGCGGTGTGGGAGCTGCCCGAGGAGGAGGAGAACCCCCTCGTGCGCTACGGCAAGGACGCCGGTGTCCTGATGGGCCTGGGCGGCGCGCTCCTGGTCACCATCGCCGCCTCCGCCGTCGCCTCCGCGATGATCGGCTGGATCATCAGGGAACTCGGCATCGACGAGGGCGGCTGGGGCGGGGCCCTGCTGCACGTCGTCGCGTTCCTGATCGCCGTCCTCGCGAACTTCCTGCTGCTGCTCTACGTCCTGACGCTGCTGCCCGGCGTCGAGCCGACGCGCCACCGCCTGGTCGTGGCGGCACTGACCGGCGCGGTCGGCTTCGAACTGCTGAAGCTGCTGCTCAGCGGCTACCTCCAGGGCGTGGCCGCGAAGAGCATGTACGGCGCGTTCGGCGTGCCCGTCGCGCTGTTGCTGTGGATCAACTTCACCTCGAAGCTGGTGCTGTTCTGCGCCTCCTGGACGGCGACGCAGAGCAAGCAGGACGAGGTCCCGGGCTTCACGGGCGCGACCGGCGGCGCACCAGATCCGGCAGCGGCCACCGGCGGTTGACCAGGAACGCACCGCCCGCGAGCAGCACCAGCGCGCCTCCGGTGACACCGAGCGCGACGCCGATGCCGCTGGAGCCCTCCGCCGCCGGGGCGCCGGCCACCGGCTTGGAGCCCGTCGCCGCCGGGCCCTTCCCGCCGTCCCCGGAGCCGCCCGCCTCCCCGGAGGGGTTCGCGTCCGGCGAGGCACCGGCCCGCGCGGCGCTCCTCGGCGGCACCAGCTCGCCGACCGGCTGCACCTTCCCGGCGGCCTTGAAGCCCCAGTCGAACAGCCGGGCGGTCTCCTTGTAGACCTCGTTGTGCTCGTCCTTCTCCGGATTCATCACCGTCACCAGCAGCACCTTGCCGCCCCGCTCGGCGACCCCGGTGAAGGTGGCGCCGGCGTTGGTGGTGTTGCCGTTCTTGACACCGGCGATGCCCTCGTAGACGGGCACGTCCGCGTCGCCGGCCAGCAGCCGGTTGGTGTTCTGGATCTCGAAGGACTTGCGGACCTTCTTGCCCTTCTTGTTCTTCTTCGTCTCGCCGGGGAACTTCGCCGTCACCGTCGAGGCGTACTCGCGGAAGTCCTGCTTCTGCATCCCGGAGCGGGCGATCAGCGTCAGGTCGTAGGCCGAGGAGACCTGCCCCTCGGCGTCGTAGCCGTCCGGGCTGACGACGTGCGTGTCGAGGGCCTGCAACTCCTCGGCGTGCTGGTTCATCTCCGCGACGGTGTTCTCGACGCCCTTGTTCATCGCGGACAGCACGTGCACGGCGTCGTTGCCGGAGCGCAGGAAGACGCCGAGCCACAGGTCGTGGACCGTGTACGTCTCCTCCTCCTTTATCCCGACCATGCTGGAGCCGGGGCCGATGCCGGCCAGGTCGGAGGGCACGACCTTGTGCTTGGTGTCCCTCGGGAACTTCGGCAGCAGCGTGTCCGCGAACAGCATCTTCAGCGTGCTCGCCGGGGCCAGGCGCCAGTGCGCGTTGTGCGCGGCCAGCACGTCACCGGTCTCGGCGTCGGCGACGATCCAGGAGCGGGCGCTGACGTCCTTCGGCAGCACCGGCACGCCGCTCGCCAGGTTCACCTGCGTGCCCGGCCTCCCGAGCCGGGCACCGCCGACGGTCGACATCGACGCCGGGGGAGTCGCCGAGGGGCTCGCCGACGGGCTGCCCGAGGGCTTGGGGGCCGCGACGGCGACGGGCGCGGCCAGGGCGAGGGACGACAGGACGGCGGAGGTGACCAGCAGGGATCGCCTGGCGGTCTTCTTCGGTGCGGGCACGGTCGGAAACGTACATGCCGTGCGTGGGGAAGTCCCGCTTCCGGCCCCACCCCGGAGAAGGAACCGGACAGGCCCTGGCGATACTGGTCTCATGAAGCTCAGCCGCCCCGTGTCCTGGTTCCTGCTCGCCTTCGGGGTGTGGAGCTGGGTCATCTGGATCACTTTCGTCAAGAACCTTGTCGCGGACGGCAGCGGACTCGCGTTCGACGACGGTCGGCCCACGGCCTACTTCTGGGTGCACCTGGTGCTCGCCGTCGTGTCCTTCGTATTGGGGACGGTTGTCGGGGCCATCGGGTTGCGTGGTCTGCGCGCACTGCGCCGGACGTCATAACGGCAATCGGGAGACACGACACCGTGGCCATCGTCTTCGTACTCGTCGCCCTGCTGGTCCTGGCCGTCATCGTGACGGCCAACTGGTACGTGTGGCGCCGCCTGTTCCGCGACACGACCCGCGGCCCGGGCCCGGCCCGCCGCGCGGGCGCGGTGCTGATCGCCGGCGGCTGGGTCCTCGCGATCACGGCTCTGGTGGCGGAGCGCTCCGGCGCGCCCTTCTGGCTCCAGCAGGTCCTCGCCTGGCCGGGCTTCCTGTGGCTGGCGCTGTCGATGTACCTGCTGCTGGCGGTGCTCGCGGGCGAGGTCGTACGCCCGTTCCTGCGGCGCTTCCTGGAGCGGCGGGACCGGGCCGGTGAGCGGGCTGCCGAGGCCGGAGCGGCGACGCCGGCCGCCTCACCGACGGAGAAGGTCACCGTGCCCGGGGGAGCGCCCTCCGCCGTGCCGGCCGAGCCGGAGCCAGCCCTCGCGTCCGGCCCGCCCGGCGACGCCGCCCGCCCTCCGGCCCCTTCCCGCCGTCTGTTCGTCTCCCGGGTCGTCGGCGGTGCGGCCGCCGCCGCTGCCGTCGGCACCGTCGGGTACGGGACGTACGGCGTGCTGCGCGGCCCGCGGGTGAAGCGGGTCACCGTGCCGCTGGCCAAGCTGCCGCGCGGCGCGCACGGCTACCGGATCGCCGTGGTCAGCGACGTCCACCTCGGCCCGGTCCTGGGCCGCGGCTTCGCGCAGAAGGTCGTCGACACGATCAACGCGACCCAGCCCGACCTGATCGCGGTCGTCGGCGACCTGGTCGACGGCAGCGTGAAGGACCTGGGCCCCGCCGCGGCCCCGCTGGCGCAGCTCAGAGCCCGGCACGGCTCGTACTTCGTCACCGGCAACCACGAGTACTTCTCCGGCGCCGAACAGTGGGTCGAGGAGGTCCGGCGGCTCGGCCTGAACCCGCTGGAGAACGCCCGCCGGGAGCTGCCGTTCTTCGACCTGGCCGGGGTCAACGACCTCGCCGGCGAGGAGGAGGGCCAGGGCCCCGACTTCGCGCGGGCGCTCGGCGACCGGGACCGGGCCCGCGCGTGCGTGCTCCTCGCCCACCAGCCGGTGCAGATCCACGACGCCGTCGAACACGGCGTCGACCTTCAGCTCTCCGGCCACACCCACGGCGGCCAGCTCTGGCCCGGCAACCTCCTCGCCTCGACCGCCAACCCCACCCTCGCGGGCCTGGAGCGCTACGGCGACACCCAGCTCTACGTGTCCCGGGGCGCCGGCGCCTGGGGCCCGCCCACCCGGGTCGGGGCACCGTCCGACATCACCGTGATCGAGCTGGCGTCGCGGCAGGCCTGACCCGCGCCGGCCGGAACGCATCGGACCCGGACACGACCTACGACCCGGACACGGCCTAGGACCCGGCGGGGCGCCTGGCCGGGTCCGGGATCGCGCGGGTCATGCCCGGCAGGAAGTCCGTGAACAGCTCGTGCACCTCGCGTACGAGCGGGCGCAGGACCCGGAAGCGGGCCAGGGCGACCCCGCGCGCGGTGAGCCGGGCGCCCCGCTCCGCCAGCCGGTAGCTGCGCTCCCGCCCCTCGGTGCGGTCGAAGATCCAGTACAGGACGAGTCCCATCTGGGACAGCCACATCAACTCGGGCAGGATGTCCCGCAGTTCCTCGGGCACTTTCGTCTTCGTCCCGGCCAGCACCTGCCGGTGGACGCTGATGGCCTCCACGCGCGCGTGCTCCGACTCGGGAGAGAAGGGGCTCAGGGGGCTGTCCGGGTCGGCGGCGTTCTTGAAGAACTGCACCGCGAACTCGTGGTACGGCGTCGCGATGTCCAGCCAGGCCCGCAGCACCCCCGCGAGCCGGGCCTCCAGGTCGGTCTCCCGCTCCAGGATCTCCCGGACGGCCAGTTGGTGCTCGGCGGCGATCCGGTCGTAGAAGCCCTGGATCAGGTGCTCCTTGCCCTCGAAGTAGTAGTACGCGTTCCCGACGGAGACCCCGGCCTCCTTGGCGATGGCCCGCATCGTCGTCTTGTCGTAGCCGCGTTCCTGGAACAGCCGCATGGCGGTCTCCAGGATCAGCGCGCGGGTCTGCTCGGACTTGCTCGGGGTGGCGCCGTCGTCGGGGCCGTCGTTCTTCTCGGGCACGGGAACAGAGCCTAATGCCAGGGCCGGTGCCGCTACCGAGGGGCGCAGGAGCCGTCGGCGCAGGAGGGCGCGTCATAGGTCCAGCCGGTGCCGGGGTCGTACGCCCACCCGTCGGCCCGCCGGTACACCCGGCCGCCCCACGGGCCCGTGCCGCCCCCTCCCCGGTGCCACTGCGCCCCGCGCCATTTGGCGGCGGCGAGCACGGCGCCCTTGGCGAGCCGGGCACCGGCGGGGGTGCTCAGCCGGTGGGCGAGCCGCCGGTACTCGCGCAGCGCCCAGAGGGTGACGACCCAGGCGGCCGGGCCACGGTAGACCTGCCCGGCGTCCCCGACGACGGTGATCTCGTCGAGGGTGGCGCCGTGGTCGAGGCCGGGAAAGCGCCGGCGGGCCTCTGCGGAGCCGGCCGGGACCGGCTCCAGCGGCACCAGCTGCGGCTGCCGCAGGAGCCAGTCGCGCAGGAACGCGCACAGGGAGCACTCGGTGTCGTAGAGGACGGTGAGCCGGCGGACCGGGGCGGGTGCGGTGGCGTTCATGTGCCGGGCTCCGTTCAGGCCTGGGCCTGCGGGGCGACCCAGCCCTGCGGCGGCATCGGCGGCACCTGCTCCCGCTCCATGGCGCCCCGGCGCCGGATCCGGTTGAGCACGTAGACGTTGGCCAGGTGCATCACGCCCAGCACCAGCAGCACCACACCGAGCTTGGCCGACAGGGCCTCGAAGATCCCGCGTGTGTCGGTGATGGTCTCGTCGTCGCTCAGGTACAGCGCGACGAACCCGAGGTTGACGAGGTAGAAGCCCACCACCAGGAGGTGGTTGACGGCGTCGGCGAGCTTCTCGTTGCCGTGCAGCACGTCGGCGAGGAAGATCCTGCCGTTCCGGCTGAGCGTGCGGGCCACCCAGATGGTCAGACCGATGCTGACCAGCAGGTAGATGACGTAGGCGACGACCGTGCGGTCCATTGCCCCCACCCTTCTTGAACACGTTCAAAACGCTGTCGTGGATGATTGTAGACCTCTTTTTGAACATGTTCAACACACGGGGTGGGGTGATTGTCAGTGGCGGCTCGTACTGTCGTCGGCATGGCAATCGTGACGTTCGTCGACGAGACGACAACGGGGGAGCGGCGGGCGGCCTGGGGGCTGGAGATCGCCGAGGAGAAGCTGAGCGTGCGGGAGTTGATCCGCCGCCGGGTCTTCCAGGAGGTGGCCGAGTTCAACGCCCGGACGCCGCAGGTCTTCCAGGGGCTCGTGCAGCCCGAGGACACCGAGCGCGTGCTCAACGGGTACGCGCTGCGCACGCCCCGCCGCATCGACCCGGAGACCCAGACGGCCCTGGCCCTGCGGGCGTTCGCGGGGAACGGCTTCCTGGTGCTGGTCGGAGACCGGCAGGTCACCGACGCCGACGAGGAGATCGACCTCCCGCTCGGCACGGAGGTCACGTTCCTGAAGCTCGTCCCCCTGGTCGGTGGCTGATGAGCACCTTCCGTACCCCCCGGTCGCACATGGACCGGCTGCGCGACAGGATCGCCGACGGCGACATGGGCCGGGTCGCCGACGAGGCGCTGAGCGTGCTGGACTCCAGCCACGGCAGCTGGGGCCGCAATTGGGACGAGGTGCTGGACCGGCTCCGCGAGCTGCCGACCGGCCGCCGCCGCGAGCTGCTGCACGCCCTGGCCGACCGCTTCGCCCGGGCGGGCGACGACACCGAGGACCGCTGCCGCCATCTCGCCCTGTGCGCCCTGGTCTCCGAGGGCCTCGCCGACGATCCGCTCGCCGCCGAGCGCCGGCGCGCCCTGGACGACCTGGCCCGGCGGCAGACCTTCTGGTACGCGGCCCGCTTCGACACCCTGGTGCGGGCCGAACTGGCCGCGGGCCGCCCCCTCCCCGCTTCCGTCGTGGCCGTGGTCCGCCGCGCCGCCCTTGACGCCTACCGTGCGGACGACCTCATGACCCTGTCCCGGCAGCTCACCGACCCCGTCCTCAACGTCGGCGAGGCCTGGTCCGACCAGGCCCTGAGCGAGGCCACCACACCCGACTGGCAGGCCCTCCTGCGGCACGCGCTGACGGCCACCGCCTCCAAGCCCACAGCCAAGTGGGACAAGGGCGCGCGGGCCCTGCTGGACACCCTGGGCCCGGACGCCGTCCGCGAGCGGGTCCTGCCCTGGCTCGCCCTGGTCGGCCGCCCCCGCACCCTCCCGCTGGAGCGCCGCGAGTGGGAGCCGGACGTCAACAACGCCTACGACCCCTACAACGCCACCGCCCTGCGTGGCCTGGCCTGGCTCCTGTCCCTGCTGCCCCCGGACCCCGGCACGGCCCGGGCCCTCGGCGCCCTGGTCGAGACCTCGCTGAAGAAGGTCGCGGGCCTCGGCCCCCGCAACCCGAAGGTCGCCAACGCGGGCGTGATCGCCCTCGCCCGCGTCGACTCCGAGGCGGCCCTCGCCGAACTGGCCCGGCTGGCCACACGGGTGACGTACAAGAACACCGCCAAGCTCCTCGACACGGCCCTGGAGGCCCGCGCCACCGCGCTGGGCCTGAGCCGCGAGGAGATCGAGGAACTGGCCGTCCCGGCCTACGGGCTGACGGAGGTCGGCCGGACCACCCACCGCCTCGGCGAGGCGACGGCCCTGCTGGAGATCGAGGGCACCCGGGCCGTCCTCACCTGGCGCAACGCCGCGGGCAAGCCCGTCAAGAGCGTGCCGGCGGCGGTGAAGCGCGACCACGCCGACGAACTGAAGGACCTCAAGGCCGCGGTCAAGGACATCGACAAGATGCTCTCGGCGCAGAGCGAGCGCCTGGACCGCCAGTTCCTGGCCCGCCGCAGCTGGCCCTACGCCGTCTGGCGCGAACGCTACCTGGACCACCCGCTCGTGGGCACGCTCGCCCGCCGCCTGCTGTGGACGATCGACGGCACGACCGCCGGCTACGCGGACGGCGAGCTGCGGACCCTCTCCGACGAACCCGTGCGGGAGGGCACGCGAGTGGAGCTGTGGCACCCGGTGGGGCACGAGCCGGCCGAGATCGTGGCCTGGCGGGACTGGCTGGAGCGGCACGGCATCACCCAGCCGTTCAAGCAGGCCCACCGCGAGGTCTACCTGCTCACCGACGCCGAGCGCGCCACCGGCACCTACTCCAACCGCTTCGCGGCACACGTCCTGCGCCAGCACCAGTTCCACTCCCTGGCGGCCGTCCGAGGCTGGCGCAACAAACTCCGCCTGTGCGTCGACGACTCGGCCCCACCCGCCACGCGGGAGCTGCCCCAGTGGGGCCTGCGCGCCGAGTACTGGATCGAGGGCGACGGCGAGGAGTACGGCGTCGACACCACCGACTCCGGCAGCTACCTGCGCCTGCGCACCGACCAGGTCCGCTTCTACCCGATCGACGCCCCGGAGAACTGGGCCTCCACCTACGGCGGCGAGTACACCATGTGGCTCGAACCGGGCCGGCGAAGCGTCGACCCCCTCCCGCTGGAGGACATCCCGCCCCTGGTCCTCTCCGAAGTCCTGCGCGACGTCGACCTGTTCGTCGGGGTCGCCAGCATCGGCAACGACCCGACCTGGCAGGACGGCGGCCCCGGCGGCCGCTTCCGGGAGTACTGGACGTCGTACGGCTTCGGTGAGCTCAACCAGAGCGCCGAGACCCGCAGGCTCCTGCTGGAACGCCTCGTCCCGCGCCTGGCGATAGCCGACCGCTGCACGCTGGAGGGCCGCTTCCTGCACGTCAAGGGCGACCGCCACACGTACAAGATCCACCTCGGCTCGGGCAACATCCTCAGAACCCCGAACGACCAGTACCTCTGCATCGTCCCGAAGTCCGACCCGAAGGCCCAGGGGACGGGCTACCTGCCCTTCGAGGGCGACCGGATGCTGTCGGTGATCCTGAGCAAGGCGATGCTGCTGGCGGACGACACGAGGATCACGGACCCGACGATCCTGAGCCAGCTGTGAGCCTCAGTCGCTCGTCCTCGCCTGGCCGGCCTTGAGGATCTCGCCCACGTCGAGGGTCACCTTCGCGCCGATGGAGTCGGGGAGGGTGACGAGCTCGCCGGGGGCGTGCGGGCGGTGGTTCTCGTAGCCGCTTCCCACCGGGTCGGTCAGGACGCGGAGGCGTTGGTGCTTGCGGTCGACCACCACGTAGACGGGCACCTTCGCCTCGGCATAGGCGGCGGCCTTGGTCCTGAGGTCGTCCTTCCAGTTCCCGGAGGTGACGACGAGATGGTCGTCGATGTCGGCGTTCACCACCACGAGGTCCGGGATGGCATAGTCCTCACTCCCCGTGGGGAGCCACAGCCCGACGTCCAGCGACATCAGGTGCCTCCTGGGGGCTGGTGTCGAGAGCATCATCGTGGGCCGGATGACGTCCCCGCAGCCTGCTCCGGCGCCTTCACCCGATGGTGTGGCATATGCCAGAAGGCCCCGTCACCAGCGGTGACGGGGCCTTCTCGGTCAAGCGGCCGGGCTCAGTAGCGGCGCGTGATCAGCGCCCGCTTCACCTCGGCGATCGCCTTCGTGACCTCGATGCCGCGCGGGCAGGCGTCCGTGCAGTTGAAGGTCGTGCGGCAGCGCCACACGCCGTCCTTGTCGTTGAGGATCTCCAGGCGCTGCTCGCCCGCCTCGTCACGCGAGTCGAAGATGAAGCGGTGCGCGTTGACGATGGCGGCCGGGCCGAAGTACTGGCCGTCGTTCCAGAAGACCGGGCACGACGTGGTGCAGGCCGCGCACAGGATGCACTTCGTGGTGTCGTCGAAGCGCTCGCGGTCCTCGGCGGACTGCAGCCGCTCACGCGTGGGCTCGTTCGTGTCCTTCGTGATGAGGAAGGGCATGACGTCCCGGTACGCCTGGAAGAACGGCTCCATGTCGACCACGAGGTCCTTCAGGACCGTCAGGCCCTTGATGGGCTCGACCGTGATCGGCTTCTCGGGGTTGATGTCCTTGATCAGCGTCTTGCAGGCCAGACGGTTCTTGCCGTTGATCCGCATGGCGTCCGAGCCGCAGATGCCGTGCGCGCAGGAGCGGCGGAACGTCAGCGATCCGTCCAGGTCCCACTTGATCTTGTGGAGGGCGTCCAGGACGCGCTCCTTCGGGTCGATCTCGACCTGGAAGTCCTCCCAGGTCGCGTCCGCCGCGACCTCCGGGTTGAAGCGGCGGACCCGGAAGGTGACCGTGATGTAGGGGGAGTCGGCGAAACCGGGCTCGGGCTTGCCGGCCGCGTCTTCCTTGTCCAGAACAGGGGTAGCCATCAGTACTTACGCTCCATCGGCTGGTAGCGGGTCTGGACGACCGGCTTGTAGTCGAGACGGACGGTTTCGGAGCCGTCGGCGCCGACCTCGCGGTACGCCATGGTGTGCCGCATGAAGTTGACGTCGTCGCGGTTCGGGTAGTCCTCGCGGTAGTGACCGCCGCGGGACTCCTTGCGGGCCAGCGCGGAGACCGCCATGACCTCGGCGAGGTCGAGCAGGTTGCCCAGCTCGATGGCCTCCAGCAGGTCCGTGTTGAACCGCTTGCCCTTGTCCTGGATCGAGACGTTCTTGTAGCGCTCGCGCAGCTCCGCGATCTTCTCGACCGCCGTCTTGATGGTCTGCTCGGTGCGGAACACCATGACGTTGGCGTCCATGGTCTCCTGCAGCTCGCGCCGCAGCTCCGCCACGCGCTCGGCGCCGGTGGAGTTGCGCAGCCGCTCCACCTGCTCCAGCACGAGCTCGGCCGGGTTCTCGGGCAGCTCGACGAAGTCCGCCTTCTGCGAGTACTCCGCCGCCGCGATGCCGGCCCGCTTGCCGAAGACGTTGATGTCCAGCAGCGAGTTGGTGCCCAGGCGGTTGGCGCCGTGCACGGACACGCAGGCGACCTCGCCGGCCGCGTACAGGCCCGGGACGACCGTGGTGTTGTCCGCCAGGACCTCACCCTCGACGTTGGTCGGGATGCCGCCCATGGCGTAGTGCGCGGTGGGCTGGATCGGGATCGGGTCCGTGTAGGGCTCGATGCCGAGGTACGTCCGGGCGAACTCGGTGATGTCCGGGAGCTTGGCGTCCAGCTGCTCCGGCGGCAGGTGCGTGAGGTCGAGGTAGACGTGGTCGCCCTCGGGACCGCAGCCGCGGCCCTCACGGATCTCCGTGTAGATGGAGCGGGAGACGACGTCACGGGACGCGAGGTCCTTCATGACCGGCGCGTACTTCTCCATGAAGCGCTCGCCGTCCTTGTTGCGGAGGATGCCGCCCTCACCGCGGGCGCCCTCCGTCAGCAGGATGCCCATGCGCCAGATGCCGGTCGGGTGGAACTGGAAGAACTCCATGTCCTCCAGCGGGATGCCCCGCCGGTACACGGCCGCCTGGCCGTCACCGGTCAGCGTGTGCGCGTTGGACGTCACCTTGAAGAACTTGCCGCAGCCGCCGGAGGCGTAGATCACGGCCTTGGCGTGGAAGACGTGGATCTCGCCGGTGGCCAGCTCGTAGGCGACCACACCGGCCGACTTCTTGACGCCGTCGACCTCGGTGATCAGCTGGTCCAGGACGTAGAACTCGTTGTAGAACTCCACGCCCTCCTTGACGCAGTTCTGGTACAGCGTCTGGAGGATCATGTGGCCGGTGCGGTCGGCCGCGTAGCAGGACCGGCGGACCGGGGCCTCGCCGTGGTTGCGGCTGTGACCGCCGAAGCGGCGCTGGTCGATGGTGCCGTTCGGGGTGCGGTTGAACGGCAGGCCCATCTTCTCCAGGTCGAGGACGGAGTCGATGGCCTCCTTCGCGAGGATCTCGGCGGCGTCCTGGTCGACCAGGTAGTCACCGCCCTTGACCGTGTCGAAGGTGTGCCACTCCCAGTTGTCCTCCTCCACGTTGGCCAGCGCGGCGGCCATGCCGCCCTGCGCGGCGCCCGTGTGGGAGCGGGTGGGGTAGAGCTTCGTCAGGACGGCCGTGCGGCTGCGCTTGGTGGACTCGATGGCCGCGCGCATGCCCGCGCCGCCGGCGCCGACGATGACGGTGTCGTACTTGTGGATCTTCATGATTCTCGCAGCCCCGTGCCTAGCGGATGTTCGGGTCGAAGGTGAAGATCACCAGCGTGCCCAGCAGGATGGTGAACACCGTGGCGGTGTAGAGCAGAGCCTTCAGCCACAGCCGGGTCTGCGCGCGCTCGGCGTAGTCGTTGATGACCACGCGCAGGCCGTTCGCGCCGTGCAGCATCGCCAGCCACAGCATCAGCAGGTCCCAGACCTGCCAGAACGGGGACGCCCAGCGGCCCGCCACGAAGGCGAAGCCGATCTTGGAGACGCCGCCGTCCAGCACGAGCTGGATCAGCAGGTGGCCGAGGACCAGAACGACCAGCACGATGCCCGACAGGCGCATGAAGAGCCATGCGGCGAGCTCGAAGTTGCCCCGGGTGGACTTGGGGGACTTCTTGGTGCGCTTGCGCGGGGCCTCGATGAGGGGCGCCGGGTTGTCGACGGTGTAGACGGCGCCGCCCTCGACGGGGCCGACGCCGGCTGCGGTCTTATCGGTCGTGGACATTGGCGTCAGCTCCCGAACAGTTCACGAGCGGCGTGGCCGAGGACGGGGTAGATCGCCCCGAGCATCAGCACGACCCACAGGGCGACGACCGTCCAGAGCATCTGCTTCTGGTAGCGGGCGCCCTTGATCCAGAAGTCGACGGCGATGACACGCAGGCCGTTGAGCGCGTGGAAGAGGATGGCGGCGACGAGGCCGTACTCCAGCAGCGCGACGATCGGCGTCTTGTACGTGGCCACGACCTTGTCGTAGGCCTCGGGGGACACCCGCACGAGGGCGGTGTCCAGCACGTGGACGAACAGGAAGAAGAAAATGAGGACGCCGGTGACTCGGTGAGCCACCCAGGACCACATTCCTTCCCGGCCGCGGTACAGCGTTCCAGCCGGCACGGAAGTTTCCTCCGGGAGCGGTGATTGGGGCCGCGCCGGCTTTCCTTGTCGGTCGGGCCCGGCCGGGTACGGTCCACCGGCCCCCAGCATCGTAGCGAGGCGTTGCCGCTGGGCTGAGCGGGGGTCTGGCTGTGTGATCAAACTGGCATGCGTACGGCCTAGCCTCGCGGCTTCTGGGGTGGGGTGTCCGGTTATCGGCCGGGCGCGGCGCCGCCGCGGCTCGTCGCGCAGTTCCCCGCGCCCCTGAGGGCGTGGACCAGCCGTTCTCTCGCCAGGCGGCGGAGTTCTTCCGCCGCCACGACCCGCTCCTCCTCCGGATCGTTCGTCAATCGTGACCGGATGGCCTCCAGCAGGTGGTCCAGCACCTCGGAGGGGGACAGGCCGTCCAGGCAGATGACGAACACGTGTCCGAAGCGGGCCTCGTAGGCGGCGTGGGCCGCGTTGAGGGCCGTGTGGGCCGCGGAGTAGGTGTCCGGGGGGAGCGTGGGCAGGGGCTCGGCGGCCAGGGCCTCGGTGAGGTCGGCCCAGGTCAGGTCGTAGGCCGCCTCGTCCGCGGCGGCCAGCAGGGAGTCCAGGTCGGGGTAGGGGCGGTGGTCCGCGACGCGGCGGGCCCAGCGGGGGCTGCGCAGGCAGGCGAGGAGGGTGCGCTCCAAATCCTCCGCCGAGGCTGCGTTGAAGTGCTCCACCGGTATGGCCAGGCGGCCGGGGAGGTCTGGGAGACGGTGCGCGGGCAGCGTGGGTCCTCGTGGGCGTCACGTGTGTCGGCAGGGCAATGTTGTGAGAGTTGTGACGTCACGCTATCGAGTACGACCGTGGCGTGTCCGACGGATGCCCGAATTTCACCCGGGGGAGAGAGTTTCGGAACGCGTGGTGGACGCGCGCCCGGGCGCGCCGCGTCTTAGGTTGGCCGTGTGAGTCAGCACAGGCGCCGGGCTCCGGCGAAGCAGGGAAAGCAGCGGCAGGTGCTGGTCGTGGCCATGGCGGTAGCCCTGGTCGTGGTCGCGGCCGGGGTGAGTCTCGGGCTCTGGGCGGCCTCGGGCGGCGAGGGCGGGTCCACCGGGCCGGAGGCGAGATCGTCCCGGGGCGGGGCCGCGGCGGCTCCCACCACCACCGAACCGGCGACCAGCCCCAGTCCCAGCCCCAGCCGCTCGTACCCCCTGTCCACCACGCCCCGCACCATCCCGGCCGTGCGCGACCACACCCCCGCCCGCGGCCCGGGCTGGAAGCCCGAGGACGGCGACCGCGTCGTCGTGAACGACCCGGCGCTCGCCGACGAGGGGCGGCTGATCGCCGGCGAGCTGGGGCTGACGTACGCCGGGGAGAAGGACGACGACCGGGACGGGGACCTGCGGCTGTCGCTGGCGGCGAAGAAGGGCGCGAACCCGGAGTCGTACGTGATGACCGTGCGCGACGGGCGCGTGGAGATCAGCGGGCCCGCCGAGGCCGGTGTCTTCTACGGCACCCGCACGCTCAAGCAGGAGACCCACGACGGCGGCACGGCCCCCGAGGGCGTGGTGCGCGACGAGCCGGCCAAGGAGCGGCGCGGGTTCATGCTGGACATCGCGCGCAAGAACTTCACGGCCGGCTGGATCGAGGACCGCGTCCGTGAGCTGGGCGATCTGAAGTTCAACGAGCTGGGGCTGCACTTCTCCGACGACCAGGGATTCCGGATCGAGTCCGACACGCAACCGGAGATCGTGTCCCAGCCGCATCTGACCAAGGCGCAGGTGCGGAAGATCATCGACCTCGCGGAGAGCCGGCACATCACCGTCGTGCCCGAGATCGACTCGCCCGGGCACCTGGGCGCGGTCCTGCGCGCCCATCCCGACCTGCAACTGCGCACCGCGCAGGGCTCGGCGGTGCAGGGCGCCATCGACATCTCCAAGCCCGAGAGCGCCGAGATCGTCGACGAGCTGCTGAACGAGTACGCGGAGCTCTTCCCCGGCAGGCCCTGGCACCTGGGGGCCGACGAGTACCAGGCGCTGGTCCGCTCCGACCCGGAGGCGTCCTTCCCGCAGCTGGCCGCGGCCGCGCAGGAGAAGTACGGCTCCGGCGCGACGGTCGCCGACCTCACCACCGGCTGGCTGAACGACCGGGCCGCCACCGTCCGGGGGCACCAGCGCGTCCCGCGCGCCTGGAACGACGGCTTCTTCCGCGGCGGATCCGTCCAGGCCGACAAGGACATCCAGGTCGCCTACTGGACCGGCAAGGAGATCGGCGCCCGGCCGCCGCTGGAGTACCTGGAGGCCGGCCGCAAGGTGCTCAACTACAACGACGAGTTCCTGTACTACGTGCTCGGCGAGCCGCAGACCTTCGTCTACCCGACCGGGCAGCGGATCTACGAGCAGTGGACACCCCGCGTGCTGCGCGGCACCGCGGCCGTCCCGGAGCGCTACGACGGGCAGATCCTCGGCGGCTCCTTCGCGGTCTGGTGCGACCTGGCGAACTCCCAGACGCAGGACCAGGTCGCGGCCGGCATCCGGATGCCGTTGCGGGCGACCGTGCAGAAGCTGTGGGACCCGGACAGGCCCGAACTGTCCTGGGCCGAGTTCCGGGCGCTCGCGGACAGGCTCGGCTGACTCCGCTCGAATTGGCCCATACGGCTGCGAACGCCCGTACGGCTGTGGTGGTCTTCTGAGGCGAGTCGAATCGAATATGCCGGGGGGAACCGGGACATGGGCTACTGGGGATACTTCGTCGTCGGCCGGGGGGAGCGGCCGCTCGCCGAACTGGACGCGCTCGCGGGCGCGGCGGACGGGATGACGCGGCACACCTCCGCACCGGACGGATGGCAGGTCTGGGAGTACCCGGGTGGCGAGGGCGACGTGGGGAACATGAACGACCTCGCGGGCGAGACCGGCGCGCCCGCGCTGTTCGGGTACGTCATGAACAGCGAGTGCGTGGTGCTGGAGGCGGCCGCGCCGGAGAGCGGGGCGTGGACGACCTGCCTCGCCCGCGGGGCCATGGCCGGGTACCTCGGCGGCGGGCAGGAGGGCCTCACGCTGGAGGACTACTTCCTCGAACCCGGCGACGCCGCCGAGCGCGCGGTGCGCTGGGCCGCCGAGGCCGGGCACGAGGTGAACGCCGCGACCCTGCTGGACGTACTCACGTCAGACCCCGATCCCCTGGCCGAAAACCTGTTGTTCCGCTTCCTCGACAGGCTGGGCGTGGTGCCCCTGTGACACTCCGGGGCCGTCGCACGCAGTAAGGGGAAGTGCGGGTTCCGTGAGGGGTGAGGCTGGAAGCGGCCTGGCAGGGCCCCGTGAGAAGGCCCGCGGAGGGAGGCGTGGATGAGCCTGGTGGAGTTGATCGCACAGGCCGACGAGCGCGGGCTGGCCGCGAGCGGGCTGGCTTGTTTGGATCGGTGCGTGCCCCTGCTGGGCGGCGACGACGAGAGCCTGCGGCCGCTGTGGGCGAGCCTCACCGACGGCGCCGGTGCCGCCGAGTGGGGCGAACGGCTGGAGCAGGTCCGGGCGAAGCTGGACGCCGCCGGCGACGGGGACGAGGCGGTCTCGCTCGCCCGGCGGATGCTCCAGGCCGCTCCCGCCGAGCGGTCCGCCGCCGCGGTGCGCGTGTGGGCCGACGCCTGCTCCGTCGCCTCCCTGCAGATCCACCGGCTCCTCGACCCCTCCGAGGACGACGCCTCCTCGGTCTCGGTCCGCCGCGAGGGCCGTACGGAGGGCATGTCGCCCCTCGTCGCCGCCGAACTGCGCCGGCAGGTCGTCGTCCTGGAGGTCCTCGCCGGACACGGGCAGAACGGGCTGCGCCGGGCGCTGGAGGTGTCGACGGAGGGGCGTCGGGTGCTGCGGGCGGTGGTGTCGCGCCGCAGCCGGCACCAGGGCTGAGCCGCGGGCCGGGCCTCAAACCCCCTGCCGTGAAAGAGTCCTGTGACTGTCCCCCGGACGAGGTGGGGCGGTCCTGCGCCGCTTCGGGGCAGCCGCCGGATTCCGGGTGACGAAACGCTTCTCCTGAGCGCTCTTGGGGATGTGACGACTCAAGCGGAGACCAGGCCGTCGGCGGCGACGAAGCCCATGCGGTGGGCGGCGGACACAGTGGCGACGATGCGCGAGGGAGCACGGCTGCGCCTCGACTACTCGGCGCAGAGTCTGTGGAGCGTCGACCGGATGATCGAGGAGATACGGCGCGAGGGAGCGCCCTGGGCCGCCGTCGAGACGGTGCTGCGCGGCTTCGGCGCGTACGCGGGCGAGGTGATGGCGCGTCAGGCGGGCGCCGAGTGGTGGGCGAGCGGGGGCGACCACTGGGTCCGCACCCCCGACGGGCGCCTGTGGGACCCGATCGACGAGGCCCGCCGCGCCTACGCCGGGCACGGCTCGCTGCGGCTGCTGTGCCGGGACGCGGCCGGCGGCACGCCCCGGTCGTAGGCTGCCTGCCGCGGCGGCTCGCCCGCCCGGGCCGTGCTCCCGCCCGCCTCAGCGGCCGGAGACGCCGGGCGGGAACAGGTGGGGTGCGAACGGGTCCGTCTCGTCGGGGGCGGGCTCGGTGGGCTTGCCGGCGTTCCCGGCGAGGGTGCGGATCTGCGGCAGGTCGTCGTAGAGGTGCTGCCCGGGGCACTCGGTCGGGTAGCCGTCGCGGTGGCCGGAGATGCGGTGCATGGTGACCTTCTCGCCCAGCTTGTACTTGCCGTTGTTCGCCCCGGCGGTCAGCACCACCGTGCCCGTCGGGTCGATGCCGTACAGGCCGAGTTTCCAGGCCGCGACCTTGGCGACCGACTCCCGGACCGCGGCGTTCGCGGTCGTCGCGGAGTAGTCACCGAGCACCGAGACGCTGCTGGTGTCGGTGTTGAAGCCGTAGGCGTGCGCGCCGAGCACGGGCTTGTCGATGCCGCCGGCGCGGCCCTCGAAGACCGTGCCGCACTTGTCGACGAGGAAGTGGTAGCCGATGTCGTTCCAGCCGTTGCTCTTCACGTGGTACAGGAACACGCCGCGCACGATCGACGCCGACTCGGAGCAGGCGTAGTCGTTGGTGCCCGCCGTGTGGTGGACGAACATCGCCTTGGTGTCGCCGGTGTAGGTGGGCGGGTCCTTCACCAGGGACTCGTCGGCGCCCCAGGCGGAACGCGACGTGACGGCGGGACGGTCCGGGGCGAGCGGTCCGGCGGCCGGCGGCACGACACCGGGCTCCGGCGCGCCCGGTTCGGCCACGTCCGGCTCCACCACGTGCACCGCGTTCTCCGCTCCGCCGTCGGGGTCGACCAGTTCGACGCGCAGCCCCTCCGGCAGCCGCTCGCCCGAGACGCGCACCTGGACACCGTCCGACGGCCCGCTCCACAGCGGCTGGGTGCCGCCGCGCACCCCGGCCCGGGCGCGGTCGGGGCCCGTCTCGGGCATCCGCACATCGGTCTCCAGGGGCCGCCACGCGCTCCACGCGCCGCTGTCCCGCGCACGGGTGCGCACGTAGGCGGTGCCGTCCAGGACCTCGCGGGGGTCGTCCCAGGTGATGCCGAGCAGGCTGAACGGCTCCGTGGTGCGCGGGGCGAGGGAGCGCTCGCGCGGATCGCCGTCCGGCACGCGCACGGTGTGCACGCCGTCGGAGGAGGCGGCGAGGGCGGGGCGGGCCGGGCCGAGGGCGCCCAGGGCCAGGGCCGTGGCGACGGCGGTGCGCAGCAGAAGGCGTGTCATGGGGGCTCGTCTCCGGTCCACTTGCGGGGCGGCGGGATGTCCTGGACGTCATTCCCCCCTGCCGGGCCGTCCGTTCGCTCGCCGGGAGAAATCCGGCGAACGGAGGACGACCGGGGGCCACGTGCGCGGGCCCCTGTCCTCAGCCGGGTGTGCGGGGTGTCACGGCGTCAGGTCCCGCTCCGGCCGGGCGTCCGTCGGCGGGCCCGGCGTCGTCCTGCCGAAGACGACGGAAGCGGCGTACCCGGACCGGTGTCGGTGTCGGTGCTCGGTGCAGGTGCAGCCGGAGGTGCCGAGGGCGTCCCCGGAAGGCATCTGCCGTCGCCGGGGCGCCACTCACCCAGCGGCCGGTCATGGCCGGACATCACCCTCGGTCGTCGGGTCGTCGGGTCGTCGGGTCGTCGGGTCGTCGGGTGGTCGGTGGCGCGTGCGGCCCGTTCCGCTGTGACACTTCTCGGCGGCCCGGCGCTGATCAGCGTGGAGGACGTGGCACGGACGCGCCGCGCTCGGTACGGACGAGGACGGTTCTTGGGCCAGGGAGGGGAACCCCGGCGCGGGCAGGCGCACGACGGGGAACTGGGCGCGGCCGTCGCGCGGGCCCAGGAGGGGGACGAGGCGGCCTTCGCGGTCGCCTACCGGATCGTGCAGCCGGGCCTGCTCGGCTATCTGCGCGGTCTGGTCGGGGAGGACGCGGAGGACGTGGCGTCCGACGCCTGGCTGGAGATCGCCCGGGACCTCGGGCGGTTCAAGGGCGACGGGGCCGGTTTCCGGGGCTGGACGGCGACCATCGCCCGGCACCGGGCGCTGGACCACCTGCGCCGCCAGCGCGTACGGCCCCGGCCCTCCACGCTGGAACAGGACGTACTCGACCTGCCCGGGCCGCACAGCACCCACGACCAGGCGCTGGAGTCGCTGTCCACCGCGCACGCCCTGCGGCTGGTCGGCGGTCTGCCGCAGGACCAGGCCGAGGCCGTGCTGCTGCGGGTCGTGGTGGGCCTCGACGGTCCCGCCGCCGCCCGGGTCCTCGGCAAGCGGCCGGGGGCGGTGCGCACCGCGGCGTACCGGGGGCTGAAACGTCTCGCCGCCCAGCTGGGCGGCGAGGGTGTGACGGATGAGGCGCGCCGGACGCTGGGGGAGTCGACATGAACGACGTCGGCGGGCCGGGCGCAGCGGCCGGGGCGTCCGCCCTGAACAGGGCGGACGGACGAGACGTATGGAGGAGGCCCGGGACACCGGGCCGGTCGGCCGGGTCACGCGCACCCGGCGGACCGTGCGGTACGCGTGGATCGAGCAGGGACGGAACCGGACATGGGTGAACATCGAAGCGACGGCGGGCTGCCCGGCCGTCGACAGGTGCACCCCGCGCACCCCCACCCGGCCGTACCGAACGGCGGCGACCGACCCACCGGCCACGACGGGCTCACCGGCCACGACCGGGTGACCGGCCAAGACCGGTCCACCGGCCAAGACCGGGCGACCGGCTCCGACCGGTCCGTCGGCCATGACCGGCCGACCGGGCCCGACTGCCCCGCCGGCCACGACCGGTCCACCGGCCAAGGCGGGGCGACTGGTTCCGACCGGTCCGTCGGCCAAGGCGGGGCGACTGGCTCCGACCGGTCCGTCGGCCATGACCGGCCGACCGGGCCCGACTGCCCCGCCGGCCACGACCGGTCCACCGGCCAAGACCGGGCGACCGGCTCCGACCGGTCCGTCGGCCAAGGCTGGGCGACCGGCTCCGACCGGCCTGTCGGCTCCGACCGGTCCGTCGGCCATGACCGGTCCACCGGCCGAGGCCGGTTCGCCGGTGTCGATCGGACCGTCGGACTCGGGGGCCCCGGTCGGTCCGGTTCCGCAGTGCTGCGGGAGGCCGAGCTGGAGGTTCTGCTTGCCGCCGTCCTCATCCATGACGGCATCGACGCCGAGGCCGAGCAGCGGGCCGTCGCCGCGTTCCGGGCCGCCCGCCGGGCCGGCGCCCGGGCACGCACCCGCCGCCGGGACGACTGGCGGCTCCGGGAGCGCCGGCTTCCGGGCCGTTCGCTGAAGGCCACGCTCTCCGTGCTGCTCGCCAGTCTCACGCTGGGCGGTGTCGCCGTGGCGGCGATCGGCTCGGTGGCGTCCACGGACGAACCCGGGGAACGGGGCCGGCCGCCGGTCTCCACCCGCGCCCCCGGGCCCTCCGCCGGAGGCGTCACCGAGGACCCGGCCGGGTCCGGCTCCGCGCGCCCGGACCACCCCGGCACCGCCGGGGACGTCGAGGCGCACTGCCGTGCCTACGAGCAGGTCGGCGGCCGGGGCAAGGCCCTGGGTGCGACGGCCTGGCAGCGTCTCGTCGAGGCCGCGGGCGGTGAGAGGAAGGTCACGGCCTACTGCGCCGAGCAGGAGGCCCGGGCCGAGAAGCAGACCGACGGCACCACCGCACCCGGCAAGGACGAAGGCACCCCCGGCGCAGGCAACGCCGGTGCCGGCCGCGGCGGCTCCGCGAACGCGGGCGACGGCCCGGGCGGCGACGGCCGTGGCACGGGCTCCCAGGAGGGTGACCCGGGCGCCGCGAACAGCGGCTCGGATGGGAACGGCTCGGGCGCCCGCGACGGCGCGGAGGACACCACGGGCCACGGTTCCTCCGGAGGCCAGGGCAAGCCCGCCCAGCCCAACGACCGTCGCCCGTAGGTGAGTTCATCCGCGCGATCCACAGCGTCCTGTCCAAGGGCCTGGTCACGCCGCGTGGGTGGCCGTCCGTACGCCGGGGTGCCCGTACGTGGCCCTGGAGTGTCCGTCCGCCGCTTCGCGGAGACCTGTCGCGCACGCTCGGCCCGCCGGTCCGGCCCCGCCATGGCAACGGCCGGGGCCGCCACCCCCCACAGGAGAGGCCCCGGCCGTCGCGCGGCACGGGCCGCGCGGCGGCCCGTACTTCCTACAGCGCCCGGTGTGCGTTTTCTGTCACACCCCTGCGTGTCACGGCTTAGTTGCATCTCGGGGGGACATGGACGGGGAGTGGTTTCAGGTCGTAACGTGCCTTTCGCGCCACACCGGAGGCAGCAAGACCACCGCAACCACCTGCGGGCTTGTGAACCGCAATGATCAACGAGGAACGACGACGGCGAGAACCCGGGCCGCGAGAGCGGCGCCGGATCAGGCGCAGAAGGGCACGCGGTGCTGGGGGACGACGCGGAGCTGACCGCCGCGGTGCGTGCGGCACAGGACGGGGATGAAACCGCGTTCCGTACTGTGTACCGCGCCGTGCACCCGCGGTTGCTCGGATACGTACGGACGCTCGTCGGCGACCCCGACGCCGAGGACGTGACGTCCGAGGCGTGGCTGCAGATAGCCCGGGACCTGGAGCGGTTCACCGGCGACGCGGACCGGTTCCGCGGCTGGGCCGCCCGGATCGCCCGCAACCGCGCCCTGGACCACATACGCATGCGCGGGCGGCGGCCCGCCATCGGCGGCGACGAGACGGAGCTGACCGGCCGCGCCGCCGAGTGCGACACCGCCGGCGAGGCCATCGAGGCGCTCGCCACCGACGGCACGTTCTCCCTGATCTCCCGGCTGCCGCAGGACCAGGCCGAAGCGGTCGTGCTGCGCGTGGTCGTGGGGCTCGACGCCAAGACCGCCGCCGAGACGCTCGGCAAGCGCCCGGGCGCGGTCCGCACGGCGGCGCACCGGGGCCTGAAGCGGCTCGCCGAGCTGCTGGGCGACAATCCTCAGGCCGATCCGGAATCGGCCGGGGTGCTCGACGCCCTGCCGCCCCAGCGAGAACCGCGTGGCGGTGCGGTGACGTCCGCAGGTGTGACGCACAGCGTTGCGCGGACGCAGAAGGATGTGTGATGGCCGACGAGCAGTACAGGTGGCTGGACCGCGAAACGGCGGAGCGTTTGCTGAGCGGAGAGCCACCGGAGGCTGTCGACGGCGCCCACCGCGGCGAGGCCGAACGGCTCGCCAGGACACTCGGCGCGCTGTCCGCGCCACCCCCTCCGACCAGCGAGGAACTCCCCGGTGAGGCCGCCGCGGTGGCCGCTTTCCGCAAGGCCCGCGAGGAACGCGCCGACGCCGCGGACACCTTCACCACCCCCCACGGACCTGCCGCCGGGCAGACCGCCGACGCCGGGCTGGTCCGGATCGGCACCGCGCGCGGCAGCGGCCGGAGTGTGCTCCGGCGCTCCCGCCGGCTCCGTCCCGCCGGTCTGGCGCTGGCCGCCTCGCTGACCGTCGGCATGGTCGGCGGAGTGGCCGCCGTGGCCGGAACCGGAGTCCTCGGGACGCCGTTCGGCGGCGACGGGTCCGGCCCCGGCGCCTCCGTGTCGGCCTCCGTCACCCCGCCCGAGCGCCCCCTCGTCTCGCCCTCGCCGACCGACGCCGGGCCGGGCGGGGCGGCTCCCGGCGACGACGCCCCGAACAGCGCCGCGACGGGCGGTACCGGTGACGCCGGAGGGGAGGGGACCCACGAGGACACCGCCGGGAAGCCCGGCACCGGCGCGGACCGCCCCGAGGGCCACGAGGAGATCACCGAGGCCTGCCGCGACCTGCGCGCCGGCAAGCGGCTGGACGACGACCGCAGGCGCGCCCTGCGGGACGCGGCGGACGGCATGCGCGTGTGGAAGTACTGCAAGGGCGTCCTGGCCCTGGGCGGCTCCGGCGGGCGGGACGACGAGGGCAAGGGCAAGGACAAGAACGAGGGCAAGTCCAAGGGCCACGGCCAGGGCGGGCACAAGTACCGGGACCGCGACACTGACCCCGACCCCGACCGGGGTCACGGGTCCGGCCGCGAGCAGGACGCGGCGGAGCGCAAGGCGGAGCGGAAGGCCGAGCGCGAGGCGGAACGGAAGGCCGGGCGGAAGGCCGGGAAGCGCGCCGGGGCGAAGCAGGCCGACACCGAGGTCCACGCGGACAGCGACCGCGCCGGGCCCTCCGCACCTCTGCGACCTGCGGTTTCGTACTCCGTCAAAATCGTCTGGCCGAGGGTGTGACGTTTTCGGCCGCCCCGGCGCAGTAATGAGTGAGCCGACTGGTCATCGGCCGTCGCACGGAGCCGGGGTTCCCCCCGTACCTACGGCTCGTGCACCTGAGCGCGGGCGGGACACGTTCCCCCGGTCCCGCCCGCGCCCCACTCCTCTCCTCGCGTCTCACCAGGACACGACGACCTTGTCGCCGTTGCGCACCTGCGCGTACAGGTTCGCGATCGCCGCCTCGTCCCGGACGTTGACGCAGCCGTGCGAGGCGCCCGCGTAGCCCCGGGCCGCGAAGTCCGCCGAGAAGTGCACGGCCTGGCCGCCGCTGAAGAACATGGCGTACGGCATGGGGGAGTCGTAGAGCGTCGAGACGTGGTCGCGGGACTTCCAGTAGACGGAGAAGACGCCCTCCCGTGTCGGCGTGTACTCCGAGCCGAAGCGGACGGCCATCGTCGACAGGGTGCGTCCGTCGACCATCCAGCGCAGCGTCCTGCTGGTCTTGTCGATGCACAGCACCCGGCCGCCGAGACAGCGCGGGTCCGGCGGATCGGCCGGCTGGCCACCCATCAGGTACAGCTCCCAGCGGCCCGGCTCGCGGGTCATCCCCACCAGCCGCTCCCAGGTGACGGTGTCGGTCCGCCCGGTGCGCGGCAGCCCGCGCTTGCCCTGGAAGCCGCTCACCGCCCGCTCCGTCGCCCCGTCGTAGGTCCCCGTCGGCCCGTCGAACAGCCAGGCGACCTGCCGCAGCCGCGCCTGGAGCTCGCGGACGTCCCGGCCCGTGGAGCCACGCGACCACAGCACGCGCGGCGCGGCCCGGGGCGTGTCACCGGAGGGCGGGGCGGTGCCCGGCCGGTCCTGGCCGTCGCCGGCGGGACTGCGCGCGGGTGACGGCGTGCCGTCGGGCAGCTCGATGCGCACCGGTGAGCGGCCCTTCCCGTCGCCGTCGGGGGTCTGCACGGTGCAGCCGGTCAGCGCGACCAGCACGGCGACCGCCGCCGCTGTCGCTCTCCCCATGCCCGTAGTACGCACACGGCCCCCCGTCGTCTCACCGGCCCGCCCGGATGTCACCTGAGATGTTCCCCGGGCGTGACCCGCCGCGAACCAGAGGGCATGGTGGTGAGCGAGGTCACTGCTTCCGGGAGGCATCGCACCATGGCGCGTGAGTCGGAGTCGGGACTGCCGATCGAGCCGGTGTACGGGCCGCGGGCCCTGGACGGCTGGGATCCGGCGGAGAAGCTGGGGGAGCCCGGGGCGTACCCGTACACGCGGGGGGTGTACCCGACGATGTACACGGGCCGCCCGTGGACGATGCGTCAGTACGCCGGTTTCGGCACGGCGAGCGAGTCCAACGCCCGGTACCGGCAGCTGATCGCGCACGGCACGACGGGGCTGTCGGTCGCTTTCGACCTGCCCACGCAGATGGGCCACGACTCCGACGCCCCGCTCGCGCACGGCGAGGTCGGCAAGGTGGGGGTGGCGATCGACTCGGTCGAGGACATGCGGGTGCTGTTCGACCGGATCCCGCTGGAGCAGGTGTCCACGTCGATGACGATCAACGCCCCGGCGGCGGTGCTGCTCCTGCTGTACCAGCTGGTCGCGGAGGAACAGGGCGCCAGGCCCGAGCAGCTGACGGGCACCATCCAGAACGACGTGCTGAAGGAGTACATCGCCCGCGGCACCTACATCTTCCCGCCCAAGCCGTCCCTGCGGCTGACCGCGGACATCTTCCAGTACTGCAAGGCGCGGCTGCCGCGGTGGAACACGATCTCCATCTCGGGCTACCACATGGCCGAAGCGGGTGCCTCGCCCGCGCAGGAGATCGCCTTCACGCTGGCCAACGGCATCGAGTACGTGCGCACGGCGGTGGCGGCGGGGATGGACGTGGACGACTTCGCGCCGCGTCTGTCGTTCTTCTTCGTCGCGCGCACCACGCTGCTGGAGGAGGTCGCCAAGTTCCGCGCCGCGCGCCGGATCTGGGCGCGGGTGATGCGCGAGGAGTTCGGCGCACGCGACCCCAAGTCGCTGATGCTGCGCTTCCACACCCAGACCGCCGGGGTGCAGCTGACGGCCCAGCAGCCGGAGGTGAACCTGGTCCGGGTCTCCGTCCAGGCGCTGGCGGCGGTGCTGGGCGGCACGCAGTCGCTGCACACCAACTCCTTCGACGAGGCCATCGCCCTGCCCACCGACACCTCCGCCCGGCTGGCCCTGCGCACGCAGCAGGTCCTGGCGCACGAAACGGACGTCACGGCCACCGTCGATCCCTTCGCGGGTTCGTACGCGGTGGAACGGATGACCGACGACGTGGAGGAGGCGGCCGTCGGTCTCATGGCCCGGGTGGAGGACCTGGGCGGGGCGGTCGAGGCCATCGAACGCGGTTTCCAGAAGGGCGAGATCGAGCGCAACGCCTATCGCATCGCCCAGGAGACCGATTCCGGTGAGCGGGTCGTGGTCGGGGTCAACCGCTTCCGGCTCGACGAGGAGGAGCCCTACGAGCCGCTGCGGGTCGACCCGGCCATCGAGGCCCGGCAGGTCGAACGCCTGGCCGCCCTGCGCGCCCGGCGCGACCAGACGGCCGTCGGCACCGCCCTCACCGCCCTGAAGAAGGCCGCCGAGGGAGACGACAACGTCCTGTACCCGATGCGGGAGGCGCTGAGGGCCCGGGCGACGGTGGGCGAGGTCTGCAACGCCCTGCGCGAGGTGTGGGGGGTGTACGTCCCGTCGGACGCCTTCTGACGGATGGGCAGCGGAGGAGAGCCCGGTCCGGACTCCGGGCCTCCGTGCGACACTCCCTTCCATGTTCGGTGTCATCGATCTGCCCACCTACCTGGCGGGCCTCGTGCTGATCATCCTGCTGCCCGGTCCCAACTCGCTGTACGTGCTGTCCGTGGCCGCCCGTCGTGGCGTACGCGCCGGGTACACCGCCGCCGCGGGCGTGTGGTGCGGGGACACGGTGCTCATGACGCTGTCCGCGGCCGGGGTCGCCTCGCTGCTGCAGGCGAACGCCGTGCTGTTCGCCCTCGTCAAGTACGCGGGGGCCGGCTATCTCACCTGGCTGGCGATCGGCATGCTGCGGGCCGCCTGGGGCATGTGGCGCACGCGCGGGGAGCGCGGCGCCTCCCATGAGCCCGCCGCGCCCGCCGAGGAGCGGCCCTTCCGGCGTGCCTTCGTCGTCAGCCTGTTCAACCCGAAGGCGATCCTGTTCTTCGTCGCCTTCTTCGTGCAGTTCGTGGACCCGGCGTACGCCTACCCGGCCCTGTCCTTCGTCGTCCTGGGCGTCCTCGCCCAGCTCGCCAGCGTGCTGTACCTCAGCGCGCTGATCTTCGGCGGCACCCGGCTGGCCGCGGCCTTCCGCCGCCGCCGGCGCCTGTCGGCCGGGGCGACGTCGGCGGCCGGCGCGCTGTTCCTGGGCTTCGCGGTGAAGCTGTCGCTGGCGAGTTCCTGAACCCGAGCCGGCCTCGTCAGCCGAGGCCGGGGAGGCCGGCGAGGCCGAAGCGGGCCAGGTGGCCGGGGAGCCCGGCCGCCGTGTCGCCCGCCCAGGCGAGGTAGCCGTCGGGGCGGACGAGGTACACGCCCGGCGCGTACGGGCCGGGCGCGGGCCCCCGCACGACACGGATCCGCGCGCCGGGGTCCGGGACGGCCGGTGCCGTGTCGCCCAGGGCCAGCAGCGTCCAGTGCGGGCCGCGGAAGGCGTCGAAGAGCCGGACGCCCGCCACCCGCCCGTCGGGTGCGCGGTCGCCCGCGCGCAGCGGGCCCGGGTCGGTCCGGGTCTCGCGGGTCAGCGAGGACTCCCGGTAGCCGAGGCCGAGCTGACGGGTCGCGTCGCCGCGCCGGACCTCGCCGCGGTGCACGCGCGTGGACAGCCCGAGCATCTCCGCGGCGACGGGCCGCCGCTCCTCCTCGTAGGAGTCGAGCAGGTCCGCCGCCGCGCCGTCCCGCAGGACCGCGCCCAGTTTCCAGCCCAGGTTGTAGGCGTCCTGGACGCTGGTGTTGAGGCCCTGGCCGCCGGCCGGGGAGTGCACGTGGGCCGCGTCGCCGGTGAGGAAGACCCGGCCGGAGCGGAAGCGGTCCGCGAGGGCCGCCCGGGGGCGGAAGTCCGAGGCCCAGCACAGTTCCGTCACGGCCTCCGGCGCGAGATGGGTGCGGGCGGCGACGACCTTGCGGATCCCCTCCAGGGAGAGGTCCGGGACCGTCCCGTCCGTGAACTGCGCCGTGAGCTGGAAGTCCTGCGTGCCGGCCAGCGGGCAGAGCGCGAGGAAGCCGTCCCGGCCGGGCGGGAAGAGGTGCCAGTGCTCGCGGTCCAGGCCGCTGACGCGGACGTCCGCCACCAGCGTCGGGTTCGGGTCGACGGTCTCGCCCGTCATGCCGATGCCCAGCAGCCGGCGCACGGTCGAGCGGCCGCCGTCCGCGGCGACGACGTACCGGGCGGTGACGGCCCCGCCGGAGGCGAACTCCGCACGGACCCCCTCCTCGTCCTGCGCCAGCCCGACGACCTCCCGGCCGAAGGCGACCCGCCCGCCCAGCTCCTCCAGCCGGTCCCGCAGGATCTCCTGCGTGCGCCACTGCGGCACCATCCACGGCTCGTCGTACGGGGCGCCCTCGCTCGGCTCGGCCGGGTCGAACATCCGGTGCTCGCCCGCGCGCCTGCCGTCCTGCCAGATCATCCCCACCGGGTAGGTGCCGCCCGCGGCGCGGACGGCGCCGAGCACGCCCAGATCGTCGAAGACCTCCATGGTGCGCGGCTGCAGCCCCTTGCCCCGGGAGCCGGGGAACAGCGCCTCGGCCCGCTCCACGACCAGCGCGGCCACGCCCCGCCGGGCGAGATCGATGCCGAGCGCCAGCCCGGCCGGGCCCGCGCCCACCACCAGTACGTCCGTGTCCATACGCCCACCACTCCTTAACGCTGTTAAGTGCCGCCGTGTCCACGAGCGTGGCCTTAACGGTGTTAAGTTGTCAAGCGTGACGACGGAACGACGCGCGCCCCTGGACCGCCGCCGGGTCGCGGACACCGCGCTGCGGCTGCTGAACGAGGTGGGCCTGGACGGACTGACCCTGCGCGCCATCGCCCGGGAACTGGACGTGAAGGCGCCCGCCCTCTACTGGCACTTCAAGGACAAGCAGGCGCTGCTCGACGAGATGGCGACGGAGATGTACCGCCGGATGGTCGCCGGGACCGCGCTCGACCCCGCCGACGGCTGGCGGGAGCGGCTGCTGAAGGCGAACCGCGGACTGCGCACGGCGCTGCTCGGCTACCGCGACGGCGCGAAGGTCTTCAGCGGCTCACGCTTCACCGGCGTCGAGCACGCCGCGCAGATGGAGGACAACCTGCGCCTGCTCACGGCCGCCGGTCTCACGCTCCCGCAGGCCGCCCGGGCGCTCAACACGACCTACCTGTACACGCTCGGCTTCGTCACCGAGGAGCAGGGCGTCCACCCCCTGCCGGGGGAGCGCCGCGAGGGCTACGACATGGACGAACGCGCCCGCCTCATGGCCGACTTCCCGCTGTCGGCCCGGGCGGGCGCGGAGATCTTCGAGGACTACGGCCGGCACTACGAGGAAGGGCTGGCCCTCGTGATCGACGGGATCGCGGCGCGCTACGGCGTCTCATGACACCACGGCGCCCCGGGACACCCCGGTGCCTCAGGCCCTGCTCGCGCGCACCCGCCGTACGGCCCGGGTGAGGACGGGCGGCAGCAGGTCCTTGGCGAGCCGGCGGGCCCGGGACGGGGCGGGCCGGGCCGGGCGCGCGGCACGGGGCTCGGCGGTCTCGGCGCGGGCCGGCGCCGGGACCGGGGCCACATAGTGCCGGGAGGTCGGGAAGGGCGGCGGCTTCATGCCCCGGGAGCGGGTGCGGATCAGCCGGTGCCCGGCCGCCTCCTGCACGCTCAGCCCCACGTCCGTGCGCTGCCGCAGCATCTCCAGCAGGTCCTCCTGGACCGGCTCGGGGTCGCCCCAGGTGCCGTACAGCTTCTGCGTGCTGAGGCAGACCGGCCGCAGCCCGCGGTTGAGGACGGCCTCCCAGGCGGCGACCGAGACGCCCGGCGTGTGCTCGGAGCGGAAGTCGTCGAGGACCACGATGCCGTCGGGGAGCAGGATGTCGTGGGCCGCGCCGATGTCGCCGTGCACGTGCTCGTACAGGTGCGAGGCGTCGATGTGGACGAAGCGGCAGGTGTCCGGGGCCACCTTCTCGGAGACCACCGAGCTGGGGGCGGCGATCACCGTCGGCAGGGTGTCGTGGAAGGAGAGGTAGTTCCGCTCGAAGGCCTGGCGGGTCAGCGAGGAGTACGACTTCGCCGCCTCCGCCTGGTTGGCGCCGTCCGGCGCCTCGCCCTCGAACAGGTCGCAGACCGTGAACGTCTCGCCGGGCCGCAGGTGATGGCCGAGCAGGATCGCGCTCTTGCCCAGGTAGACGCCCAGTTCCAGCAGGTCGCCGTGGGTCCCCTGCTTCTGCTGCCGCTCCAGGAACCAGGTGAAGAGCATCTGGTCCAGTGGCGGGAACCAGCCCGGGACGTCCGCAAGTTCGCCGGGGTGTTTGTCGGTCACTTGTGCGTTGGTCATGAGACGCGCCTTCTCTGTGAGCGTTGCCCGAACCGACGGGGGGTCGAACGGCCCGTGAACAGCTCAGCCGGCCCTGGCCAGCAGCTCCCGCAGCCGTGGTGTCAGCGGCTTCTCCACATACTTGTGCAGCAACCACGCCAGCAGCAGCATTGACGCCACCGTCAGCGGGAAAGTCACCGCCGACGTCAGCCCCAGACCGCGGTGCAGGGCGTGGATCACCACCCAGCCCAGATGCTCGTGGACCAGGTAGAACGGATACGTCAGCGCGCCCGCCACCGTCAGCCAGCGCCAGTTCGCCCGGTGCAGCCGGCCCAGCGCGATCGCCGCGACCGCCACGAAGCCGAAGGTGACGACGAGCACGATGCCGAGCGAGGAGCGGTACGAGAAGCCGCCCGCGTCGGGCGCGTGCCACAGGTCCTGCACCGCGTAGTGCTGCCCGAGCAGCCAGCTGACGGCGACGATGCCCCAGCCGTGGACGTCCCGCCGGTCGAGGTGGACGAGGTAGAGGCCGACACCGCCGATGAAGAAGGGGGCGTACTCCGGCATCAGGACGATGTCGAGCAGCGGCATGTGCGCGTTGTCGGCGATGACCGCGGCCAGCGTCCAGCCCGCGCAGAACAGGACGACCCGGCGCCGGGTGGCCCCGGGCAGCACGACACACAGCGCGAACAACGCGTAGAAGCGGACCTCCGCCCACAGCGTCCAGCACACCCCGAGCACCCGGTCCGCGCCGAGCGGCATCTGCAGCATCGTGAGGTTGACCAGCGCGTCGCTCGGCGAGACCGCCCGGTAGGCGACGACCGGCAGCGCGAAGACGGCCGTGACGAGCAGGACCGCCACCCAGTAGGCGGGCAGCAGCCGGGAGGCCCGGGAGGCGAAGAACGACTTCAGCGGCCGGCCCCAGCCGCTCATGCAGATCACGAATCCGCTGATCACGAAGAACACCTGGACGCCGAGGCAGCCGTAGGCGAACCACTCGTGCAGCGTGGGGAACTGCAGCTTCGGTGAGGAGCCCCACGCCTCGGCGACCTCACCGTCGCGCCCGCCGTAGTGGTACGCCGCGACCATCAGCGCGGCCAGCAGCCGCAGGCCGTCGAGGGCGCGCAGCCGCCCCGCGGACTTCTTCTCCCGGCGCCGTGGGACGGTCGTGGCGCCCGGGGATTCGACCGGCACGACGAGGCCGGGCCGGGGCTTACGGGTGCTGACGACCGTCTCGGTCACGCTCACAACCTCTGTGTGGCTCGTATGTCCTTTACCTGAGCCGCCTGTGGGCGGGCAGGGCGCCTGTCACCCTAGGACGAGAGTTGACGGAATTACGTTCGATGGCGACAGGCTTCGCCTGCCGGTTTCCATGGGTTCATCTGGATGTCGCCGTAACCGGCCTGCGGACACACCTTCTTCAGCGGCGCACCGCCTTGTTGCGCAGCGCCCGCGCCCGCCGCACCACGCGGCGCGCCGTGGAATTGCGGGGCAGGAACGCGAGCCGCTGGGGAATTCCCCCGGGCAGTCCGAGCGAGGTGAGGCGGCGCTTCTTGAAGTAGCGGCGGGTGCGCGGACCGAGATGCCGGGCGAGGAACTGCTCGGCCTGTTCGCGCAGCTCCGGATAGATCTGCGGCTGCATGGTGAACCCGACGGCGGTGAGCAGGCCGGGCAGGCGCTCGGCCGGCAGGACGTCGCCCTCCGTGCCGCTGTCCAGGCCGGGCAGCAGCGCGTCCGCCAGCGTGGTCGGGACGCGGTTGCTGTTCTGGTAGGGCGTCAGCCGCTCCAGCAGCAGTTCGGTGCCGATCCGGGCGACGGGCAGGTCGTAGAAGGCCGACGCCGTGAACAGGGCGGTGGAGAAGCAGCCGACGACCAGGGCCGGCCGGGCGCGGTCGAAGAGGACCTCGGCGAGGACGGGCGTGTCCAGCACGGTGAGGTCGACGCCGAGCTTCTCGGCCTCGGTCTCCAGGGCGCGGCTGTAGCGGGCCGGGGCGGTCGGGTGGGGCTTGAAGACGACCGTGCGGTGGCCGCGGGCGACGGCGCCCCGCATCATCCGCACGTGCAGGTCCTCCTCCTCCTCGGGGGAGAGGATGTTCAGCGCCGACAGGTACTGGCCGAGCAGCAGCGCCGAGTCACCGGGCAGGGCGGGCAGTTCGGGCACGGTCTCGGTGACCTCGCCCAGCACCTTCAGGAACGCGGGCGTCGGCACCAGGTGGGCCGGCACGCCGAACTCGGTCAGCAGCATGGGCGTGAGCCCCGGCACCAGGTCCAGGTGGAGCAGCCGGCGCACGCGGGTGCCGACCAGCGGGTCGAGCTTGTTGCGCGTGGGGCCGTAGCTCATCAGGCCGTCGGCGTAGACGTCGACGGGGGCGTCGGTGAACAGCTGGGCCACCGTGAGCGCGGGCGCCACCTGGATCGACTCCAGGACCAGGCTGACGTGGTCGTCGCCGAGGTTCCACAGCATCCGCAGATAGCGCTCGAAGAGCGGGATGTCGTCGGCGCGCGGCGTCCAGGCTCCCGGGTGGAAGGGGCGGATGGCCTCGTTCCAGGACAGCACGTCGTCGAAGTGCTCGCGCAGTGGGGCGAAGCCCGGCATCTCGTCGAGCGCCGGGGTGGTCTCCGGCGTCGCGGAGTTGTTGAACACCAGCAGCACCCGGCGGTCCGGCTCCTCGAAGAGGTCGGAGTCGATCGCGGCGGCCAGGGTGGCGACGCCGTACAGCGTCGAGGCGCAGAAGATCTGAGTGGTTCCGGGCATCAGGCTGCCGCTCCCGTCGTGGTCACCCGGCGGCGCAGCCGCCGCAGCTTGGACGCGCGGTCCATGTCCATGGCCTCCAGGGCGTCGGCGAGCGCGTCCTGCGGCATCCGCTTGATGGCCGCCGCGCTCATCGACCGCAGTTGCCTGGCCACGGCCGGTTCGAACCTGTCCTCGTTGGAGAGGTGGTGGGCGATGATCGCGCAGTAGGTGCGCACCGCCTTGGGCAGCAGCCGGTCCGCCTCCCGGTCCGCGGCCGTCTCCTCGATCACCTGGTCGAAGGCGCGGATGAAGTCGAGCTGGCGGACGTCGCCGATCTGGGTCAGGGACGAGGCCACCCCGCGCCGGTAGAACACGCCCAGCAGGCTGACCACCGCGAACGACTCCGCCTCCCGGTGCAGCTTCCAGATCCACGGCCGGTCCTCGGCCGTGCGCAGCCCGTCCGTGAAGTGGAGCACGCCCTTGTCGACCAGGCGGCGGTGGTAGGCGCCGGCCCAGGCGTAGGCGTAGTCCACCGACGTGGAGCGGTGCGCCGGGAGGATCGCCTCGCGCGGGTCGAACGCCTCCCAGCGGCGGCCGACCGGGACCCGGTGCACCGAGCGGGCCCGGGCGGTGGCCTGCACATGGTCGGTGCGCACGAAGTCGCACCCCAACCGGTCCATGGCGGACACCAGTTCGGTGAGATAGCCGGGGGCCAGCCAGTCGTCACCGTCCAGGAACGTCAGGTACTCGCCCTGCGCCGCGTCCAGGCCGGTGTTGCGGGCGGTGGCGAGGCCGCCGTTCTTCTCGTGTCGGATGCAACGCACCTGCGCGACATCCGAGAGCTCCTCGGCCGCCCGTTCGAGAATGGCCGGGGTTTCATCCTTCGAATGGTCGTCGACCAGGATGAACTCGAAATCGCGGTCGGCGTTCAGCCGAAGGCTTCTGAGGGTGTCCGGGGCATATTGCTGCACGTTGTAGAACGGCACGATCACGGAAAGCTTAGGCACCCGCAGAACGTTAGGAGCCCGGCCGGCAGCTGAACTTTCCGGTGAACGTACACCGGGTGAACTCCATGTGTCAGAACGGTGCACCGCGTGTACTTCCCGCTTTCCGGCGGGCCAGTTCGGCTCGCGGTGGGGTGTTGTTAACTTTTCGTTGAGTCGCGGTTCCGCCATACCTAGGATTCGCTTCCTAGCGTCATCGACGTGCCAGCAAGTACACCGAAGCGCCCGCGCATCGCGGTCCTCGCGGACTCCGACACCCGATGGAAATGGGGTGCGCTGACCGCGCACCGCATCGCCCCGGGACCGTCCATGGAAGCCGGAGCGCGCGAGGGCGCGCAAGTCGGCCCCGCCCTCGACGGATTCCTGCTGCGCGGCCGGGCCACGCCCACCCCGCGCCAGCTCCAGGAAGTGGGCGTGCGCGCCGACTCGCTCCGCGAGGTCACCGCGGTCGAGTTCCTGCGCGTCATGACCGAGGAGTCCTACGACGTCCTCGTGCTGTCCCTGGTGGGCGGCGGTGTACAGGCCATGCTGCACGGCCTCAAGCGGGCCTGGGAAGGCCGCACTTCACGCCCCGTCGTCGTCACCGGCTACGTCGGCGTCGTCTACGAGAAGCTCGCCGACGGCCTGCTCCTGCGGCACGGCGCCGACCTCGTCCTCGCCAACTCCCGCCAGGACGCGGACCGTTTCCGGGCCGTGTACGAAGGGGTCGGCGCCGACGCCTCCGCGGTGACGGAGGTGGCCCTGCCGTTTCTCGGAGGCGCCTCGTACGACGGTGAACACGACCCGTACACGGTCGTCTTCGCCGCCCAGCCCTCGGTCCCCGAGAGCCGCAAGGACCGCACGTACCTGCTGAACCGGCTGGTGCAGCACGCCCGCCGGCACCCCGAGCGCGAGGTGCTGCTGAAGCTGCGCTCCAAGCCGGGCGAGCACACCACCCACATCGAGGAACTGCCGTACCAGAAGCTGGTGCAGCGCCTCGACCCGCCGGCCAACTTCCGCCTGGTCTACGGCAACATGGGCGAGGTCCTCGACCGGACCGACCTGCTGGTCACGGTCAGTTCCACGGCCGCCCTGGAGTCGCTGCACCGCCGCATCCCCACGGTCGTCCTCACCGACCTGGGCGTGCGCGAGTCGCTCGGCAACCACCACTTCGTGGGCTCCGGCTGCCTCGCCTCCTGGGACCAGCTCGACGCCGGGCACCGGCCGGCACCCGACGAGGAGTGGGTCTCCCGGCAGGGCGTCGCCGCCGACGGCACCTACGACTCGGCCTTCGACGCGGCCCGCGAACGGATCGCCGAACTGCTCGACCGGCCCGGCGGCCTGCCCCCGCTGACCCCGTACTACACCCCCGCCACCGCGCCCGGCTATCTGCCCGGGATCCTCGCCCGCCACCACCTCGGCCCCGACGGCACGCCGCTGCCCGGCGCGCCCGCCGCCGACAAGGAGCCCGGACCGGTCCGGCAGATCGTGCGCCGGGCGGCGCGCGGCGCCTACCGGCACGGCGTGCAGCGCGTGGCGCCCGTCATCCGGCGGATGGGGGAGCTGTGAGCCGCCCCGAGACCCCTGCCCAAGGAGTAGAGCCCATGTCCCGACCGGAAGCCGGCCGAGGCGCCTCCGTGCGCCGCGTGCTGGCGGTGATCCCCGCACGCGGCGGCTCCAAGGGCGTGCCCGCGAAGAACCTCCTGCCCGTCGGCGGCGTGCCGCTGGTGGCGCGCGCGGTCCGCGAGTGCCGCGCCGCCCGGCTCGTGACCGACGTCGTGGTCTCCACCGACGACCAGGCCATCGCGGCCGCCGCCCGCCAGGCCGGCGCCGAGGTCGTGCTGCGCCCGGCCGCCATCGCCGGCGACACCGCCACCTCCGAGGCCGCCGTCCTGCACGCCATGGACGCCCACGAGGCCCTGCACGGGGCGCCGGTGGACGTGGTCCTGCTCGTGCAGTGCACCAGCCCGTTCCTCGTCCGCGAGGACATCGACGGGGTCGTCGCCGCGATCGCCGAGAACGGCGCCGACACCGCCGTCACCGTCGCGCCCTTCCACGGGTTCATCTGGCGCGACGCCGATGCCGTCGAGGACATCGCCGTCGCCGGTTCCGTCGCGGAGTCCGCCGCCGCGGTGGGCGGCGGCTACGGCGTCAACCACGACAAGTCCTTCCGGCCCCGCCGCCAGGACCGCCCCCAGGACCTGCTGGAGACCGGCGCCGCCTACGCCATGGAGGCGACCGGCTTCCGCGAGCACCGGCACCGCTTCTTCGGCCGCACCGAACTGGTCCGCACGGACCCGGCGCGCGTGCTGGAGATCGACGACCCGCACGACCTCGCCCGCGCCCGGGCCCTCGCGCCGCTGTTCGACGCGGACCGGCCCGGCGCCCTCCCGACCGCCGACGACATCGACGCGGTCGTCCTCGACTTCGACGGCACCCAGACCGACGACCGGGTGCTCGTCGACTCCGACGGACGGGAGTTCGTCTCCGTGCACCGCGGGGACGGACTCGGCATCGCGGCCCTCCGCAGGAGCGGCCTGAGGATGCTGATCCTGTCCACGGAACAGAACCCTGTGGTCGCCGCCCGGGCTCGGAAGCTCAAGCTTCCGGTGCTGCACGGCATCGACCGCAAGGACCTCGCGCTGAAGCAGTGGTGCGAGGAGCAGGGCATCGCGCCGGAGCGCGTGCTCTACGTCGGCAACGACGTCAATGACCTCCCGTGCTTCGCCCTCGTCGGCTGGCCCGTGGCGGTCGCGAGCGCCCACGACGTCGTGCGCGGCGCCGCACGCGCGGTCACCACCGTCCCCGGTGGCGACGGCGCGATCCGAGAGATCGCCAGCTGGATCCTCGGCCCCTCTCTCGATTCCCTCACCAAGTAAGGACATCTCCTGCCATGAGCACCAACTCCCGTATCCGCCAGTTCGGTTCGCGCGAGGTCGGCCCGGGCCGTCCGGTCTACGTCTGCGGTGAGATCGGCATCAACCACAACGGCGAGCTGGAGAACGCCTTCAAGCTGATCGACGCCGCCGCCGAGGCCGGCTGCGACGCCGTCAAGTTCCAGAAGCGCACGCCGGAGATCTGCACCCCGCGCGACCAGTGGGACATCGAGCGCGACACCCCGTGGGGCCGGATGACCTACATCGACTACCGCCACCGCGTGGAGTTCGGTGAGGACGAGTACCGCGCCATCGACGACTACTGCAAGTCGAAGAACATCGACTGGTTCGCCTCCCCGTGGGACACCGAGGCCGTCGCCTTCCTGGAGAAGTTCGACGTCCCCGCCCACAAGGTCGCCTCCGCCTCCCTCACCGACGACGAGCTGCTGCGCGCCCTGCGCGCCACCGGCCGCGCGGTGATCCTGTCCACCGGCATGTCGACGCCGAAGCAGATCCGCCACGCGGTGGAGGTCCTCGGCTCGGACAACATCCTGATGTGCCACGCCACGTCGACCTACCCGGCCAAGGCCGAGGAGCTCAACCTGCGCGTGATCAACACCCTGCAGCAGGAGTACCCGAACGTCCCGATCGGCTACTCCGGCCACGAGACCGGCCTGCAGACCACCCTCGCCGCGGTCGCCCTCGGCGCCACCTTCGTCGAGCGTCACATCACCCTCGACCGCGCCATGTGGGGCTCGGACCAGGCCGCCTCCGTCGAGCCGCAGGGCCTGACCCGCCTCGTCCGCGACATCCGCACCATCGAGGCCTCCCTCGGCGACGGCGTCAAGAAGGTCTACGAGTCCGAGCTGGGCCCGATGAAGAAGCTGCGCCGCGTCGCCGGCGTGGTCGCCGAGGCGGAGATCGCCGACGCTGCGGGCGAGCCGGTCGGCGTCTGAGCGCACCACCCCCACCACCCCCCTGACGACGGGACGGTCGTACGTCGATGAGCCCCCGCGCCGGGAACGCCGGCACCCACACTCTCGCCTTCGTCGAGAGCCCGGTACAGCTGCTGAACGTGCTGGAGTGGGCGCACGCGCACGCCCCCGGCGTGGGGCTCACCCTCGTGGTGCTGTCACCCGTCGACCCCATGACGCGCGGCCAGCTGCGGCGGATGTCCGACCTGGCCCGCGACGAGGGGCACGAGGTCCGCTGGGAGGAGGCGCGCGGCGGACCGCTGGCGCCCTTCCAGACCATCGGCGGCCTCGCGGGCGTGCTCCGCAGGGCACGCCGCGTGGTGCTGGGGGACCCCTTCTCCCGCTACGTCCAGCTGCTGCTGACCATCACCCGCGCCCGTGACCTGGTCGTCGTCGACGACGGAACGGCCACGATGGAGTTCGTCGGGCAGCTGGCCCGGGGGGAGCGCCTGGTGCGCTGGCACCGCAAGGGCGGCCGGCCCGGCCCGCGGGACGTGCTCTTCGCGCCGGTTTCGGCCTCGGCCCGCCGCCGCCTGACCCCCGGCGACAGCCGGCGCATCGAGATCTTCTCCTCCATGCCGATGGAGCAGACCCCGCCGGGCGTGACGGTCCGCGCCAACGCCTTCGCCTGGACCCGGGCCCGCTTCGGCCCGCCACGCCTGACCAAGGGCGCGGACCTGGTGGGCACGTCCCTGGTGGAGACGGGCGTGGTGGACGACGGCCGCTACCTGGAGGCCGTCCGCGCACTGGCCAAGGCCCACGGCGCCACGCGCTACTTCGCCCACCGCCGCGAGAGCACCGACAAGCTGCACCGCCTGGCGGTCGAGACGGGCCTGGAGATCGTCCGCCCCGAGCTGCCGCTGGAACTGATCGCCCGCCGCGGCCCCATCGGCCGCACGATCCTCAGCTTCCCGTCCACGGTCGTCCACACCCTCCCGCTCGCCCTGTCCGGCACGGAGGTCCGCGTCGCCGTCTGCGACATCGACCCGGCCTGGCTGACCGCGCACGCCTCGCCCCGCGCCCAGGGCTTCCTCTCCGGCGTCACGGGCACGGCCCGTGAGGCCCACGGCCTGGCGACGGCGGCCCCGACGGGCCCCGAGCCCTCCACGGCCCCGGCCCCTCCGGCCGACCCGCCGGGCACGGCGCCCTTCGCGGCCGTGCCGAACCTCACGACGGGAACGACGCCCGCACCGGGCGCGGCGGCCGCGGGGTAGAACGCCGACGCCCTGCCCCGCCCCGGTGTTGCGGGCCCGCCGACCGGCCACGTGCCGGCGGCACGGGCGGCCGCCGGGCGTCCCGGCCAAACCCGCCGGAACTCCGGCCCGGCCGGGCCGGGTGGCCGCCGGCCGTCAGTCCCCGGCGGTTCAGGCTCCTGGGCGTGCGGCCCGGGCGGTTCAGGGCGCTGGGAGTGCGGCCCCGTCGGCCGCTGCCGGCCTTCTTGCCAGCAGGAAGGCGCGCGGCAGCGTCTCGCCGTCCTCCGGCTCCCGTACGACCCGGGCGTAAAGGTCCAGACCCGCCTGCCGGAGCACGGCGGTCACCGACTCCGGGGTGCGCCAGTAGTAGTCCAGTGAGATCCGCTGCCCGTAGCGCTCCGTCAGGCGCCGGTGCCCGTCCGTCGCGCCGGACTGGAAGGCGAGCAGCACGGGCGCGCCGGGCACGAGCACCCGGCGGAACTCCGCGAAGACCGACGCCAGGTGATCGTCCGGCACGTGGATGACCGAGTAGAGCGCGACGACGCCCCCGAGCGACTCGTCCGGCAGGTCGAGCGCGGTCATCGAGCCCACGTGGAACCGCAGGTCCGGGTGGGCCCGGCGGGCCAGGGCCACCATGCGGGGCGAGAGGTCCACCCCGAACACCGGCAGCCCGAGGTCACGCAGCCGGGCCGTCACGTACCCGGGGCCGCTGCCGAGGTCGGCCACCGGGGGCCGCGCGGACCCCCCGACCGCACCGGCCAGCGCCGCGAACGCCGTGAGCAGTGCGCTCTCCAGCGGTCTGCCGGCCAGGCTGTCGGGATGCTCGGCGGCATAGGCCTCGGCGACGGCGTCGTAGGACGCCCGCGTCGGGTCGAGGAACTCGGGGCTGTCGGCGCGCACGGGGCGCACCCTATCGGCGTATGCGTCCGCCAGATGAACGCGCCCGTGTTCGGCGCGCAGGGCGTGGTATCCGTGAAGGAGGATGGAGGGATACCGGAACGCCGAGCCGGATGTGGCCGAAGTCACAGACGAGGGCCGCGAGCGCCGACTCGGCCTGAAAGGCGGGCGAGTTTACCCATCTCAGTTGATAGCCATGCGTCCGGCAGTCATATTTTCTTCCCCTAACGGGTTGAAGTTTTGTTGATCCAGGGTCGGGTGCCCACCCCGGCGCCCTACCCTTCAGAGGGTGAAGCCACTGATGTCACTGGAGTCCGAGGTCGACCTTCCCGCGGGAGCCGTGCTTCCCGGCGCGCTTCCCGACGCCCTGCGCGCCGAGCTGATCGCGTTCCGGCGCGACCTGCACATGCACCCGGAGCTCGGCAACCAGGAGTTCCGCACGACCGCGGCGATCAAGGAGCGGCTGGAGAAGGCCGGTCTCAAGCCGCGCGTCCTCCCGGTCGGGACCGGGCTCGTCTGTGACATCGGCGTGGTGGGCGAACAGTGGGACGGGGGCCCCAGCATGCTCGCCCTGCGGGCGGACATCGACGGCCTGCCCATCCCGGACACCAAGACGGACTGCGCGTACCGCTCGACCGTGCCCGACCGCGCGCACGCCTGTGGCCACGACGTGCACACGACCGTCGCCCTCGGCGCCGGCCTCGTCCTCGCCGAACTGCACAAGCGCGGCCAACTGCCCCGGCCCGTCCGGCTGGTCTTCCAGCCGGCCGAGGAGGTGCTGCCCGGCGGCGCCGCTGACGCGATCAAGGGCGGGGCGCTGGAGGGCGTCGGCGCGATCATCGCCGTGCACTGCGACCCCCGGGTCGACGCGGGGAAGATCGGGCTGAGGGAGGGCCCCATCACCTCCGCCTGCGACCGGCTGGAGATCGGCCTGGACGGCCCGGGCGGCCACACCGCGCGCCCGCACCTGACGACCGACCTGGTCACCGCGGCGGCCCGGGTGGTCACCGACGTGCCCGCCCTGGTCGGCCGGCGCTTCGACAGCCGCAGCGGGCTCGCCATCACCTGGGGCCGCATCGAGTCGGGGCACGCGCCGAACGTCATCCCGCAGCACGCCGAGCTCTCCGGCACCGTGCGCTGCCTCGACATCGAGGCGTGGCGGCAGGCGCCCGACGTGGTGGTCGCGGCGATCGACGAGATCGCCAATCTGTACCGCGCCAAGTCGGAGATCAACTACGTGCGCGGCGTCCCGCCCGTCGTCAACGAGCCCGGTGTGACCGAGCTGCTGCGCGACGCCATGATCGCCCGGCGCGGGGTCGACTCCGTCGTGGGCACCGAACAGAGCCTCGGCGGCGAGGACTTCTCCTGGTACCTGGAGCACGTGCCCGGCGCGATGGCCCGCCTGGGCGTCCGCACCCCCGGCGAACGCCAGATCCGCGACCTGCACCAGGGCGACTTCGACGTCGACGAGTCGGCCATCACGGTAGGCGTCGAACTCTTCACGGCAGCGGCCCTGGTCAACGGCCTGCGCTAGCACCCCACCCAGGGGCGCGGGGCACGGCGCGACAAGCCACGACGGCGCCGCAGGGACGACGCCCGCGAACCCTCACGGCCGCCCCCGGTTGCGCCCCGCGCACCCCGGGGGCAGCCTGGTGCGCGTGACGAGCAGGCACGCGCCGTGTCCCCGAGTACACCTTTCGACCCCGTTCGATCCCGTGGTTCACAAGGGCGTAACCGGCCATCGGCACGAATGGATAACGGCCCCGCGGCGACCCGTTCCCAGGAGTGTCTACGCGCGTTAATGTGCGCCGAACTGAGCACCCGCTGCGGAGCTTCGGAGAATGGGGAACTTCAGATGCGTCGGATTTCGAAACTGACCCGCGTCGCGGTGGGGGTCGCGTCGCTGGGGCTCGTCGCCACGGCCTGTGGCGGCACCAGCAGTGACAGCGGCGACAGCGACAGCAGCGACCGCGGCGTCGCCATCGCCTACGACGTCGGCGGCAAGGGTGACCAGTCCTTCAACGACGCCGCCTACGCCGGCCTGACGAAGGCCAAGGACGAGTTCGGCTACAAGACGGCCGACATCGAGCCCACCGAGGGCGAGACGGACGCCGACAAGGAGCAGCGCCTCGCCTCCCTGGCCAAGCAGGGCTACAACCCGGTCATCGGCGTCGGCTTCGCCTACGGCCCGGCCATGAAGGCGGTGGCCTCCAAGTACCCGAAGACCACCTTCGGCATCGTGGACTCGGTCGTCGAGGGCAAGAACGTCGCCTCCCTCGTCTTCGCCGAGGAGCAGGCCTCCTACCTCGCCGGAGTCGCCGCCGCCAAGGCCACCAAGAGCGACGTCGTCGGCTTCGTGGGCGGTGTGGACATCCCGCTGATCCACAAGTTCGAGGCCGGCTACAAGCAGGGCGTCGAAGACACCAAGCCCGGGGTGCAGGTGCTGTCGCAGTACCTGACCCAGACGGCGGAGGAGGGCGGCTTCTCCAGCCCCGACAAGGGCAAGGCCGCCGCCGAGGGCCAGATCGAGAAGAAGGCCGACGTGCTCTACGCGGCCGCCGGCCTGTCCGGCCAGGGCGTCATCGAGGCCGCCGCCAAGGCGAAGGTCTGGGCGATCGGCGTCGACTCCGACCAGTACAAGCAGGCCGCTCTCGCGCCGTACAAGAACTACATCCTCACGTCCGCGCTCAAGGACGTCGGCGGAGCGGTGTACGCGCTGGCCAAGTCGGTCCAGGACGACAAGCCGCTGACCGGCACGCAGACCTTCGACCTGAAGGTCGACGGCGTCGGCCTGTCCGAGTCGAACCCCGAGTTCGCCAAGGTCGCCGGCCTCAAGGAGGCCGTGGACAAGGCGAAGCAGGGCATCGATGACGGCTCCATCAAGGTGAAGACCGAGTAGCACACCCCGCACGGGGCATCGGGACGGGCGGGCACCTCACGGGGTGTCCGCCCGTTTCGTGCTTCCCGGGCCGGCCGGCCCGGAGCGGGCCGAGGCGGATCACCCAGTGCCACCCCCCGTTTGCGGTCGGCAACACCCGGGCCAAGGCCCGGTGAGGGCTTGGCCACGGGCGGATAACAAGGTGGACAGAAGGGGTTTTCAGGCAGGTCTACGCGCGTTAATCTGCGGCGAAGCCAGCGCTGAAGCTGAACCGTCCCGGCGCTGTGCGACCTCGGTTGTACGACAGGAGCACCCACACATGCGCCGGATTTCCCGGATCACGGTCGCAGGCGCAGCGACCGCCTCCCTGGCCCTCGCGCTCTCCGCCTGCGGCGGCACCTCGACCTCCGCCGGGTCGTCGGACTCGAAGGGCGACAAGGGCCTCGCCATCGCGTACGACGTCGGCGGCAAGGGCGACCAGTCCTTCAACGACGCGGCCTACGCGGGCCTGGAGCAGGCGAAGAAGGAGTTCGGGTACCAGACGGCCGACGTGGAGCCCACCGAGGGCGAGACGGACGCCGACAAGGAGCAGCGCCTCGCCTCGCTGGCGAAGCAGGGCTACAACCCGGTCATCGGCGTCGGCTACGCGTACGCCGCGGCCATCAAGGGTGCCTCCGAGAAGTTCCCGGACACCACCTTCGGCATCGTCGACGACGCCACGATCAACTCCAAGAACGTGGCCGACCTGGTCTTCAGCGAGGAGCAGGCCTCCTACCTGGCCGGCGTCGCGGCGGCCAAGAGCACCAAGTCGAACGTCGTCGGCTTCGTGGGCGGTGTGGACATCCCGCTGATCCACAAGTTCCAGGCGGGCTTCGAGCAGGGCGTCAAGGACACGAACCCGAAGGTCAAGGTCCTCTCCCAGTACCTCACCCAGACGGCGGAGGAGGGCGGCTTCTCCAGCCCGGACAAGGGCAAGACGGCCGCCGAGGGCCAGATCGAGAAGAAGGCCGACGTGGTCTACGCGGCCGCCGGCCTGTCCGGCCAGGGCGTCATCGAGGCCGCCGCCGCCAACAAGGTGTGGGCCATCGGTGTCGACTCGGACCAGTACCAGCAGGAAGCGCTCGCCAAGTACAAGGACTCGATCCTGACCTCGGCGATGAAGGACGTCGCCAAGGCGGTGTACAACCTGGCGAAGTCGGTCGAGGACGGCAAGCCCGAGACCGGTATCGTTCGTGGCGATCTGAAGACCGGCGAGGTGAGCCTGTCGAACTCCAACCCGAAGTTCGCGGACGACGCCGAGCTCCAGGCAGCCATCAAGACGGCCAAGGAGAAGATCATCAGCGGCGAGATCAAGGTCAAGAGCAGCTGACGAGCGACTGCCTCGAAGCAGGCGGTAACCCCCGGGGTTGCGTCCGCTCGACGGGGTACGGGGAGCCGCTCCTCGTGCCCCGTCGCCGCGGGGTGTCGGCCCCTTTGTATGCCGTAGGGGCGCTACGCGCGTAGACGGCCCCCGTCCCCAGGAGAGTGCGCCATCAACGCGTCCAGCAGCCCTCCGGCCGGAGCGGCGGTCAACGAATCGGTGACCGCCGTCGAGCTCGCCGGGATCACCAAGCGTTTCCCCGGTGTCGTGGCCAACCACGACATCCACCTCAGCGTCCGCAAGGGCACCGTGCACGCCCTCGTCGGCGAGAACGGCGCCGGCAAGTCGACCCTGATGAAGATCCTCTACGGCATGCAGAAGCCGGACGAGGGCACCATCGCCGTCGACGGGCAGCAGGTGGCCTTCTCGTCCCCGGCCGACGCCATCGCCCGCGGCATCGGCATGGTCCACCAGCACTTCATGCTCGCCGACAACCTCACGGTCCTGGAGAACGTGGTCCTCGGCAGCGAGAAGCTCTACGGCATCGGCGCCAAGGCCCGCCGCAAGATCAAGGAGCTCTCCGAGCGCTACGGCCTCGACGTCCAGCCCGACCTCCTGGTCGAGGAGCTCGGCGTCGCCGCCCGCCAGCGCGTGGAGATCCTCAAGGTCCTCTACCGCGGCGCCACCACCCTCATCCTGGACGAGCCGACCGCCGTGCTCGTGCCGCAGGAGGTCGACGCGCTCTTCGCCAACCTGCGCGAACTGAAGTCCGAGGGCCTGTCGGTCATCTTCATCTCGCACAAGCTCGGCGAGGTGCTCTCCGTCGCCGACGAGATCACCGTCATCCGCCGCGGCACCACCGTCGGCACGGCCGTCCCCGCCGAGACCACCCCGCGCCAGCTCGCCGAGATGATGGTCGGCAGCGAGCTGCCCACGCCCGAGACGGCCGAGTCCACGGTCACCGACCGCCCGGTCATCAGCGTCGACCGGCTGCACCTGACGGCCCCCGGCGGCAAGGCGCTCCTGGACGACATCACCTTCACCATCCACGCGGGCGAGGTCCTGGGCATCGCCGGTGTCGAGGGCAACGGCCAGACCGAGCTCGTCGACGCGCTGATCGGCCTGCGGTCCGCCGACTCCGGCACCATCCGGCTCGCCGACGAGGAGATCACCTCCTGGCCGACGCGCAAGCGCCGTGAGCAGGGCATCGGCTACATCCCCGAGGACCGGCACCGCCACGGCCTGCTTCTGGAGGCGCCCCTCTGGGAGAACCGCATCCTCGGCCACGTCACCGAGAAGCCCCTCGCCAAGGGCGTCTGGCTGGACCCGAAGGCGGCCCAGGAGGACACCCGCCGCATCGTCGAGGCGTACGACGTGCGCACCCCCGGCATCGACGTCACGGCGGCCTCCCTGTCCGGCGGCAACCAGCAGAAGCTGATCGTCGGCCGCGAGATGAGCCACCAGCCCCGCTTCCTCATCGCCGCCCACCCCACCCGCGGCGTGGACGTCGGCGCCCAGGCGGCCATCTGGGACCACATCCGCGAGGCCCGCCGCGAGGGCCTGGCCGTGCTGCTGATCTCCGCCGACCTGGACGAGCTGATCGGCCTGTCCGACACGCTGCGCGTGATCTACAACGGCAAGCTGGTCGCGGACGCCGACCCGGCCACCATCACCCCCGAGGAGCTCGGCTCGGCCATGACCGGTGCCGCCACCGGGCACCTCGAGCACGACGAGACCCCCGAGATCTCGAAGGCAGACGCCCCCGAGTCTCCGGAAGACGAGGCCCGCTGATGAAGAAGTTCGACAAGGAGCGGCTGCTCCTCGCGGTGGCCGGACCGGTCATCGCGCTCGCCGTGGCCTTCGTCCTGAGCGCGATCGTGCTGATCGCGTCGGGCAAGAACCCGGTCGAGCCATTCGCCCTGATGTTCGAGCAGATCGGCTTCTCGGACATCCAGGTGCTGGTCATCAACCAGGCGTCGATGTACTACATCGCGGCCCTGGCGGTGGCCATCGGCTTCCGGATGAACCTGTTCAACATCGGCGTCGACGGCCAGTACCAGCTCGGCGCCATGATGGCCGCCATCGTCGGCGCCCACATGAACCTGCCCGCCGCCCTGCAGATCCCGCTGCTGCTCCTGACGGCCGTCCTCACCGGCGCCTTCTGGTCCGGCATCGCCGGCGTCCTCAAGGTCACCCGCGGCGTCAGCGAGGTCGTCGCCACGATCATGCTCAACGCGATCGCCACCTCCGTGATCGCCTACCTGTGGCTGCCGGACGTCTTCGGCGTGAAGGTCGGCAACAACAACACCACCGGCGAGATGCACGAGTCCGGCTGGATCCCCGGCATCCCGATGGGCGACGCCGGCGAGATCTACGGCCTGGTCCTGCTCGCCGTGCTGCTCGGCATCGGCTACTGGGTCGTCCTCAACCGCACCCGCTTCGGCTTCGACCTGCGCGCCTCCGGCGCCTCGCAGACCGCCGCCGCGGCCAGCGGTGTGGACCCCAGGCGCATGGTCCTCAGCGCCATGCTGATTTCCGGCGGCATCGCGGGCCTGGCCGGCCTGCCGATCCTGCTCGGCGACACCCACACCTACAGCCTCAACTTCCCCACCGGCATCGGCTTCCTCGGCATCGGCATCGCCCTGCTCGGCCGCAACAGCCCCGTCGGCATCGCCTTCGCGGCCCTGCTGTGGGCCTGGCTCGACAAGGCCTCGCCCGAGCTGGACTTCCACGGCTACGACAAGGAGATCGCGGTCATCATGCAGGGCCTGATCGTGCTCTCCGTCGTCGTCTCCTACGAGGCCGTCCGCGAATGGGGCCTGCGCCGCCAGCAGCGCCGCGTCGGCGCCGAACTCGCCGCGGGCCACGTCCTCGGCGCCCAGAACACGAAGGAGGTGGCTGGCCGATGACCGCTCCTACCTCGGCGACCGACGTCAACCAGCCCACGCTGCAGCCCCCGGCGCCGACCGGCCGCCGCCTGTCGTGGCCCGTCCTGCTGCTGATCATCGCCGGTGGACTGGCGCTCACCTCGATCGTCCGCCTCATCACCGGCGCCGACGGCATCACCAACGTCAGCCAGATGTCCACCGCGCTCCAGCTCGCCGTGCCGATCGGCCTCGCCGGTCTGGGCGGCCTGTGGGCCGAGCGCGCGGGCGTGGTCAACATCGGCCTCGAAGGCATGATGATCCTCGGCACCTGGTTCGGTGCCTGGGCCGGCTTCCAGTGGGGCCCGTGGACCGGTGTCCTGGTCGGCATCCTCGGCGGCGCGATCGGCGGCCTGCTGCACGCCTTCGTCACCGTCACCTTCAACGTCAACCACATCGTCTCCGGTGTGGCGATCAACATCCTCGCCCTCGGCGCCACCCGCTACCTCGCGCCCCTCGCCTTCGAGGGCCACACCGGCGGCTCCGCCAAGCAGTCCCCGGCGGTGGACTCCCTCGGCCACTTCACGGTGCCCGGCCTGTCCGACGCCCTGCGCGACCTCAACAACCAGGGCTGGTTCTTCGTCTCGGACATCGCCGGCCTGCTCGGCGGCCTGGTCACCAACGTGTCCTGGCTGACCCTGCTCGCCGTCGCGCTGATCCCCGCCACCTGGTGGATCCTGTGGCGCACGGCGTTCGGCCTGCGGCTGCGCTCCTGCGGCGAGAACCCGGTGGCCGCCGAGTCTCTCGGCGTCAACGTCTACAAGTACAAGTACATCGCCGTCGTCATCTCCGGCGGCCTGGCCGGCCTCGGCGGTGTCTTCCTGTCCATCGTGGCCAACCCCTTCTACCTGGAGGGCCAGGTCAGCGGCCGCGGCTTCATCGGCCTCGCGGCGATGATCTTCGGCAACTGGATGCCGGGCGGCCTCGCCCTGGGCGCCGGCCTGTTCGGCTACACCGACAGCCTCAACCTGCGCGGCGGCTCCGCCAACGTGCACGCCCTGCTGCTGCTCGGCGCGCTGCTGCTGATCATCGGCGCGATCTGGCTGGTGATCCGCAAGAAGTACGCCCCGTCGATCATCACCGCGGTGGTCGCCGCCCTGGTGTTCGCCTGGTACGCCTCCACCGACGAGGTCCCGAACCAGGTCGTCTCCGCCACGCCGTACGTCATCACCCTGGTCGTCCTCGCGCTCTCCGCCCAGCGGCTGCGCATGCCGAAGGCCAACGGGCTGCCGTACCGGAAGGGGCAGGGCAAGTGACCGACGCCGGCCCGGCCGTCGACTGGGAGCGGCTGCGCGTGGTGGCCCGGGACGCCATGTCCCGGGCGTACGCCCCGTACTCCGGCTACCCGGTCGGCGTGGCGGCCCGGGTCGACGACGGCCGGATCATCTCCGGCTGCAACGTCGAGAACGCCTCGTACGGGCTGGGCCTGTGCGCCGAGTGCGGCCTGGTCTCCGAGCTGCACAACACCGGCGGCGGGCGGCTGACGCACTTCACCTGCGTCGACCGCGACGGGGAGGTGCTCGTCCCGTGCGGCCGCTGCCGCCAGCTGCTGTACGAGTTCGGCGGCCCGGACCTCCTGCTGGAGACCCCGGCGGGCATCCTGCCGCTGTCGGAGATGCTGCCGCAGGCCTTCGGGCCCGGCCACCTCAGCAAGTAACTCCCGTGCGGCCCTCCTGAGTCGATCAGGGGGGCCGTACGGCTTGTGGAACCCTCGGAAGGAAGCCAAGCCATGGCCATGGACGCCATCTCCGTCATCCGCGCCAAGCGGGACCGCGGCGAACTCGGCGACGAGCAGATCGACTGGGTCATCGACGCGTACACCCGCGGGGAGGTCGCCGACGAGCAGATGTCCGCGCTCGCCATGGCGATCCTGCTCAACGGCATGAACCGCCGCGAGATCGCCCGCTGGACGGCCGCGATGATCGCCTCCGGCGAGCGCATGGACTTCTCGTCCCTGTCCCGCCCGACGGCCGACAAGCACTCCACCGGCGGAGTCGGCGACAAGATCACCCTCCCGCTGGCCCCGCTGGTCGCCGCCTGCGGCGCGGCCGTCCCGCAGCTGTCGGGCCGCGGCCTCGGCCACACCGGCGGCACGCTCGACAAGCTGGAGTCGATCCCCGGCTGGCGGGCGCTGCTGTCCAACGAGGAGATGCTGCACGTCCTCGACACCACGGGCGCGGTGATCTGCGCGGCGGGCGACGGCCTGGCCCCCGCCGACAAGAAGCTGTACGCGCTGCGCGACGTCACCGGCACGGTCGAGGCGATCCCGCTGATCGCCTCCTCGATCATGTCGAAGAAGATCGCCGAGGGCACGGGCTCGCTGGTGCTGGACGTGAAGGTCGGCACGGGCGCCTTCATGAAGACCATCGAGGACGCCCGTGAGCTGGCCTCCACCATGGTCGGCCTCGGCACCGACCACGGCGTGCGGACGGTCGCGCTGCTCACCGACATGGCGACGCCGCTCGGCCTCACGGCCGGCAACGCCCTGGAGGTCCGCGAGTCGGTCGAGGTGCTGGCCGGCGGCGGCCCCGCCGACGTGGTCGAGCTGACGATCGCCCTGGCCCGCGAGATGCTCGACGCGGCCGGGATCAAGGACGCCGACCCGGCGAAGGCGCTGGCCGACGGCTCGGCCATGGACGTCTGGCGGCGGATGATCCGGGCCCAGGGCGGCGACCCGGACGCGGAGCTGCCGGTGGCCCGGGAACAGCACGTGATCAAGGCTCCCTCCTCCGGCGTCCTCACCCGGCTCGACGCCTACGACATCGGCGTCGCCGCCTGGCGGCTCGGCGCGGGCCGGGCCCGCAAGGAGGACCCGGTGCAGGCGGGCGCCGGCGTCGAGATGCACGCCAAGCCGGGCGACACGGTGACCGAGGGCCGGCCGCTGCTCACCCTGCACACCGACACCCCGGACCGCTTCGCGTACGCCCTGCAGGCCATCGAGGGCTCCTTCGACATCGCCGCCGCCGGTACGGACTTCACGCCGTCGCCGGTGGTGCTGGAGCGCATCGCCTGACCCGCCTCCGTCCGCGGGAACACGAAAGGGGCGGCGCACTCCGACGGTTGTCGGGTGCGCCGCCCCTGGGCGTGGGCCGCGGTGCGCCAGGCGGCCCGCGTCGCCCCGGCGGTTACTTCGGGTCGGCGTCGAACCGGGCCGTCGACCAGAAGTAGCCGAGGACCGCGAGGCCCAGGCACCAGGCCACCGCGAGCCAGCCGTGATGGCCGATGCCGGTGCCCAGCAGCAGTCCGCGCAGGGTCTCGATGGCGGGGGTGAACGGCTGGTACTCGGCGATCGGCCGGAACCAGCCCGGCATCGCGTCCAGCGGGACGAAGGCGCTGGACAGCAGCGGCAGCAGGATCAGCGGCATCGCGTTGTTGCTCGCCGCCTCGGCGTTCGGGCTGACCAGGCCCATGCCGACCGCGATCCAGGTGAGCGCCGTGGCGAAGAGCACCAGCAGTCCGAACGCCGCGAGCCATTCCAGGACGGTGGCGTCGGTGGAGCGGAAGCCGATGGCCACCGCGACGGCGCCGACGAGGACCACGCTGACGATCGACTGGAGCACACTGCCGACGACGTGCCCGATGATCACCGAGCCGCGGTGGATCGCCATGGTGCGGAAGCGGGCGATGATCCCTTCGGTCATGTCGTTGGAGACGGAGACCGCGGTGCCGATCGTGGTGCTGCCGATGGTCATCAGGAGCAGACCCGGGACGATGTACGCGATGTACACGGACCGGTCCGGGGGGCCGCCGCCGATGCCCGCGCTCATGGTGTCGCCGAAGATGTAGACGAAGAGCAGCAGCAGCATGATCGGCGTGAGCAGCAGGTTCAGCGTCAGCGACGGGTAGCGCCGGGCGTGCAGGAGGTTGCGGCGCAGCATCGTGGACGAGTCGCGCAGGGCCAGGGAGAGCCGGGCCGGGCGGGCGGGGGCCAGGGGGGAGCTCATCGGGCAGCCTCCTCGGGCTGAACGGGCTGAACGGACCGGCGGGTGCCGCCGGTGAGGGCGAAGAAGACGTCGTCGAGGTCGGGGGTGTGCACGGTCAGCTCGTCGGCCTCGATGCCGGAGGCGTCCAGCCGGTCGAGCAGCAGGCGCAGTTCGCGCTGGCTGCCGTCGCTGGGGACGTGCAGGACGAGGGCGGTGTCGTCCCGGGTGACCTCGTGGTGCAGGGCGGAGGCGGCGCGGCGGTAGGCGGCCGGGTCGGTGAAGCGGAGCCGGACGTGTCCGCCGGGCACGAGCCGCTTGAGCTGCTCGGCGGTGCCCTCGGCGGCGATCCTCCCGTCGTCGAGGACGGCTATCCGGTCGGCGAGTTCGTCGGCCTCCTCCAGGTACTGGGTGGTGAGGAAGACGGTGACGCCCCCGGTGACCAGTTCGCGGATGATCTGCCACATGGTGTGGCGGGAGCGCGGGTCGAGGCCGGTGGTGGGCTCGTCGAGGAAGATGATGCGGGGGTCGCCGACCAGGGTCATGGCGATGTCGAGGCGGCGCTTCATGCCGCCCGAGTAGGTGGAGGCGGGCTTCTTCGCCGCGTCGGCGAGGTCGAAGCGTTCCAGCAGCTCGGCGGCGACGCGGCGCCCCTCGGCCTTCGGCAGGTGGTGCAGGTCGGCCATGAGGAGCATGTTCTCCTCGCCGGTGATCAGCCCGTCGACCGCGGAGAACTGTCCCGTGACGCCGATCCCGGCCCGCACGGCCTGCGGATGGGCGGCGAGGTCGTGCCCGCCGACGCGGATCTCGCCCGCGTCGGCGCCGATCAGGGTGGACAGGATCTTGACGACGGTGGTCTTGCCGGCGCCGTTCGGGCCGAGGAGGGAGAAGATCGTCCCCTCCGGGACGGCCAGGTCGACGCCGTCGAGGACGGTCTTGTCGCCGTAGGACTTGCGCAGCCCGGTCGCCGCGATGGCCAGGTCCGTCATGGGGAGGTGCTCCTTCAGGGGTCTCGGGTGGCTACAGGCTGCGGGCGGTGATGTCGCCGTGGGCGGTGGTGGCGTGGATGGTCAGGGCGGCGGCGCCGTCGGTGTTGCGGAGCGCGTTGTGGATCCGGCCGTAGGAGGTGCCGGCGTCCAGGGAGGCCGAGACGCCGCGGGCGGCGCCGACCGTGATCCCGCCGTGTTCGGTGCGCAGCGTGAGCGCGCCGGACACGGCCTCGGTGACGGTGATGTCGCCCTTCCGGGTGCTGACCTCGGCGGGGCCGTTCAGGCGCCCGACGCAGACGTCGCCGGCCGACAGGTCCAGCCGGGCGGATCCGGCCTCGTCGAGCTTGACCGTGGCCTGCGCGCCCTCGAAGACGACGTCCCCGAGCCGGCCGACGCCGCGGAGTTCGCCGGCGGCGGCCTTCGCCTCCACGCGGGAGCCGGCCGGCAGCTGGACGGTGATCTCGACGGCACCGGAGTGCCCGAGCACGCGGTTCTTCGCCTCGGGGGCGACGATCCGCAGGACCCCGTCGGCGCAGGCGACCTCGATCCGCTCCGCGGCCTGCACGTCGCGGCTCCTGGAGCCGTCGGCGGGCCGGACCTCGACCGTGGTGTCGGGCCGGTCGGCGGCGATCAACCGGATGGCTCCGGCGGGGATGTCGAGAACGGCGGAAACCGGGGCGGTGGTGGGGAACGTCTGCATCGTGCACTCCTTCAGATCCGTGTTTCTGACATCGCAAACGCTACGTTGCGTTCGCGGATTCGGCAACAAGCTTGTTGCGTAAGAGCGCCATCAGTGCAGGTGACTGTAGATATTTCATTGCAATGGATCGAGATTCAATGCAACAAGCCCCAAGGGTAGGCGTTGCAACCATGCCAGGTGAACGCTACTGTGGGGCGTCCACGCACGACGGAGGAGATCGCGATGCCGGGAGGCAGGCTCACCCAGCAGGAACGCCAGCAGATCGCGCTGGGACTGGCCGACGGACTCGCCTACGCGGAGATCGCCCGGCGCCTGGACCGCCCGACCTCGACCGTCACGCGCGAGGTGATGCGCAACGGCGGCCCCACCGCCTACCGCGCCGACCTGGCCCACCGGGCCACCGAGCAGCGCGCCCACCGCCGCAGGCGGGCCGTGCCCCGGGACGCCGGCGCGCCCCCGCTGCCCCACGGCCGGGACCCCGAGGCCGTGCGCGCGTACGAGGAGGTGTTCACCACCCTCTTCATGCAGCAGGGCCTGCCCAAGATGATGTCCCGGGTGCTGACCTGCCTCTACACCACCGACGAGGGCAGCCTCACCGCCGCCGAGCTCGTCCGCCGCCTCCAGGTCAGCCCGGCGTCCGTCTCCAAGGCCGTGGCGTTCCTCGAGAGCCAGGGCCTCATCCGCCGCGAGCGCGACGAACGCCGCCGCGAGCACTACATCGTCGACGACGACGTCTGGTACCAGTCGATGATCGCCGCCGCCCGGGGCAGTGCCCGGATCGCGGAGGCCGCACGGCAGGGCGTGGGCGTTCTCGGCCCCGGGACTCCGGCCGCCGTCCGCCTGGAGGGCATCGCCCGCTTCGTCGACTTCGTCACCGAGAGCATGGCCCGCGCGGCGGAACAGGCCCGCGACGTCCTCTACACGAAGTCCCCCACGACGGCGGACGACGCCCCCGAGCCGGCCGGGAACGCCACCGGGCGAAGCACAGCCGCCGGCTGAGGGCCCGTCACCCCAGCAGGGTCGCCACCACCACCAGGACCGGCACCGCCAGGACCGTCGACAGCAGGATCGCCTCCCGGGCCAGCACCTCGCCCACCCGGTAACTGCCGGCGTACGTGAACAGGTTCTGCGCCGCCGGCAGGGCGGACGTGACCACCACGTCGAGCAGGGGCGCCCCGCGCAGACCGAACACGCCCGCCGCCAGGGCCCAGGCGACCAGGGGCTGGACGACCGACTTGAGGGTCACGGCGAGGAGCACGGGGGCCCGCTCCGCCCCGCGCAGGGGAAGAGTGCTGCCGCGCAGGGAGATGCCGAAGGCCAGCAGCACCGCCGGGACGGACATGTTGCCGATCAGGGTGAGCGGATCCAGCAGCGGCCCCGGCACGGTCAGGCCCGACGCCGACGCCGCCACCCCGGCCAGCGAGCCGAGCGCTATCGGGTTGCGCAGCGGGGTGAGCAGGCGCTGCCACAGGGGCCGTTTCGCCCCGCCGCTCGCCAGGTCCAGGACGGTCAGCGCCACCGGTGTGACACCGACCAGCTGGAACAGCAGCACCGGCGCGACCAGGGACGCGTCGCCCAGCACGTACACCGCGATCGGGATGCCCAGGTTCCCGGAGTTGACGTAGCTGGAGCACAGGGCGCCGATCGTCGTCCGGCCCACCCCCCAGCCGCGGACGGCGCCCACCGCCACGAAGACACCCGCCGCCGCTGCCGTGCTCAGCGCCGTCACCAGCAGCCGGTCGGAGAAGATCACCGACAGGTCGGCCCCGGCGAGCGTCGTGAAGAGCAGGGCGGGGGAGGCCACGTGGAAGGCGAGTTTCGTGAGCACCTCCCGCCCGCCGTCGCCCAGATACCCCCGGCGACCGATCAGATAGCCGACCGCGATGACGACGGCGATGACGGCGAAACCGCTCAGCACCCCCCGCACGGCACCCCCCGACCGGTGCGGAAGGAGTCACACGGCGCGGGAGGGGCAGATGTATGGGGCATACAGCCAACCCTCGGGGGGACGCGGCAGCCGGGTCAATGTGATCCTCGCGGCGCCTCCCGGACGGACCGCCCGATGAGTTACCGCCGCCCGCCCGGTCTACCGATCGTGGACGCCATGACACCGCCCGTGCTCGTACTGCCCGGACCCGTCACCCGGGACGAGGTGAGCGGGCTGAGCGACGACGTGCGGGCACTGCTGCAGGCCGGCGGTGCCCGGGTGGTCGTCTGTGACGTCGCAGGGCTGGGCCCGCCGGGGCTGGCCGCCGTGGACCTGCTGGCGCGGCTCCAGCTGGCCGCCCGCCGGGCCGGGGGCCGGATCAGGCTGCGCGACCCCGACCCGGCCCTATGCGCCCTGCTCGACCTGGTCGGTCTCCGCTTCGAGATGGAGGGGCAGGTCGAAGAGCGGGAACCAGCGCTGGGTGTCGAGGAAGCAGTGGAACCCGGTGATCCGGCCGTCTGAGATCTCCAGCACCTGGACCGCCCACGGCGTGAAGCCGCCCTTCTCCGGGTCCGGCTTGTACTGCGCGAAGCCCGGCAGGCCGTTGACCTGCACCGGCACCAGCCGGGAGCCCGCGCAGGGCGCGCCGAGCGTGGTCATGAAGCCGGTGATGTCCCGCACGCCGGTCAGCCACAGGTCGAACGGCGGCATCGTCATGACGGCGTCCTCGTGCAGCAGGGCCGTCAGCGCCGTCATGTCGTAGCCCTCGAAAGCCGCCACATAGCGGTCCAGCAGCTTCTGCTGGTCCTCGTCGAGCGGGTCGGAGACGGCCGCCTCCGCGCCCGGCTCCTGCCGCTCGGCGAGGGTGGCCCGGGCCCGCTGGAGCGCGCTGTTGACCGACGCCACCGACGTGTCGAGCAGCTCGGCGACCTCGCTCGCCTTCCAGGCCAGCACCTCGCGCAGGATCAGCACGGCCCGCTGCTTCGCCGGGAGTTGCTGCAGGGCGGCCATGAACGCGAGCCGCACGGACTCCTTGGCGACGGCCGCTTCCGCCGGGTCGTGGGTCGTGGGCAGCACGCGGGCGTCCGGCATGGGCTCCAGCCAGGTGTTGTCCGGTCGGGGGGAGAGGGCCGCCTGGGCGAGCGGGGTGGAGTCCGTCAGGTCCATGGGCCGGGCGCGCTTGTTGCCCGCGGTCAGCATGTCCAGGCACACGTTCGTCGCGATGCGGTAGAGCCAGGAGCGGAGGCTGGAGCGGCCCTCGAACTTGTCGTAGCTGCGCCAGGCGCGGACCATCGTGTCCTGCACCGCGTCCTCCGCCTCGAAGGAGGAGCCGAGCATCCGGTAGCAGTAGCCCGTCAGCTCCGTGCGGTGTGCCTCCAGCCTGCTGTCCAGATCCGTCGGTGTCGCCGTGCTGTTCGCCATCTCCACCCACCCCTGTGGACGTTCTGTTCACGCGCCATTGCGCCCCAGCACTTCGGAAGCTACCGCAGCCCACTGACAACGGCCCCCCGAGCGCATGAAGGCGCAGGTCAACGGCGGTGATCCACAACGGTTGCCGACGGTCCCGGCCCCCGGGCCCGACCGGGGGAGCGGCCCGCTCGGGGGCTCAGGCGGCAGGGGTGAGGCGTCGTTGCAGGCGGGCCGCCCGAGTGCCGAACACCGTGATCGTCACGACGCCCGCCACCGCCAGCAGCCCGACCCCGACCGTCCCGGCCCAGCCGCCCGCGTGGAAGGCGAGGGCGCCGGCCGTACTGCCCGCGCTGGAGCCGATGTAGTACGCGGACTGGTACAGCGCAGAGGCCTGGGCGCGGCCGTGCGCGGCGGTCTTGCTGACCGCCGAGGAGGCCACCGCGTGGCCCGCGAAGAAGCCCGCCGTGATGAGGACCAGGCCCAGCAGGACCAGCGGCAGCGAGCCCGCCAGGGACAGCAGCAGGCCCGCCGCCGTCGTGCCGCCGCCCGCGTACAGCGCGCCCCGGCGGCCCAGCCGGCCCACCAGGCGTCCGGCCGTCGACGCCGACACCGTGCCGACCAGGTACACCAGGAAGATCGAGCCGATGACGCCCTGCGGCAGCGAGAACGGCGCCTCGGTCAGCCGGTAGCCGATGACCGTGTACACCCCGCCGAACACCGTCATGAACAGCGCGCCGATGGCGTAGAGCCGGCACAGCAGCGGGTCGGACAGGTGGTCGCGGACCGTGCGGGCGAGGACGCGGGGGCGCAGTGAGCCGGCCGCGAAGTGCCGCGGGGCGGGCAGCAGCGCCCGGAAGGCCACCGCGCAGGCCACGGCGAGCACGCCGATGACCCCGACGGCGACCCGCCAGCCCCACTCCTGCGCGACCCAGCCGGTGATGACCCGGCCGCTCATCCCGCCGACGCTGTTGCCCGCGACGAACAGCCCGATCGCGGTGACCAGCGCCTTGGGGCTGACCTCCTCCGCGAGATACGCCGTCGCCGACGCCGGCAGACCGGCCAGCGCGGCGCCCTGGAGCGCCCGCAGCACCACCAGGACGCCCAGCGAGGGGGCGAAGGGCACCAGCAGTCCGACGGTCACCGCCACGGCCAGCGAGGCCGTCATGACCGTACGCCGTCCGAAGCGCTCGGACAGCGCGCTCATCGGCAGCACGAACAGCGCCAGTCCGCCCGTCGCGGCGGCCACGGTCCAGCTCGCGTCGCTCGCCGCCACCCCGAACTCGCCGGAGATCAGCGGGAGCAGCGCCTGGGTGGAGTACAGCAGCGCGAAGGTCGCGACACCCGCGAGGAAGAGGGCGAGGCTCATCCGGCGGTAGCCGGGCCCGCCCGGGGTCATGCGTGAGTCGGGAGCAGGGGCGGAGGCAGCGGCGCCCACGACGGTGGACGCCCCGGTACTGGCGGGAGACATGCCTCGAACGTACGGACGCGCCCACTGATCCGTCCAATGCATGGAACGGCCATAATCGTTCCCATGGTGCATCAACGCAGTTCAGCGGAGTGGTTGTCACCGTCCAGTGACACAGAAGACATGGTGCTGTCGCTGGCGCCGCGCCTGGCGTACTTCGCCGGCGTGGCCCGCACCGAGCACGTCACCCGCGCGGCGCAGGAGATGAACGTCCCGCAGTCGACGCTGTCGCGGTCCATGGCCCGGCTGGAGCAGGACCTGGGCGTCGACCTGTTCGCCCGGCACGGCCGCACGGTCTCTCTCACCCCGGCCGGCCGCACGTTCCTGACCTCGGTCGAGCGTGCCCTGGCGGAGGTCGGGCGCGCGGTCGAGGAGGTCCGGGCCGACGCCGACCCCACCACCGGCAAGGTCGCCTTCGGCTTCCTGCACACCATGGGCGCCGAGACCGTACCCGGCCTCCTCCAGGCCTTCCGCGCCGACCACCCCCGCGTCCGCTTCAGCCTCGTCCAGAACTACGGCGAGGCCATGCTCGAACGCCTGCGCGCCGGCGACCTCGACCTGTGTCTGACCTCCCCGGTCCCGGACGCCCCGGACCTGGTCGCCCGCCGCCTGGACGAACAGAAGCTGCGCCTGGTCGTCCCCGACGGCCATCGCCTGGCCGGCCGTCGCCGCATCCGCCTGGCCGAGGCGGCGGACGAAACCTTCGTCACCCTGGAGCCGGGCTACGGCCTGCGCCGCATCACCGACGACCTGTGCAAGGAGGCCGGCTTCAAACCCCGCATCGCCTTCGAGGGCGAGGAGGCCGAGACCCTGCGGGGTCTGGTGGCGGCGGGCCTGGGCGTCGCCCTCCTGCCCCCGCCGGCGGTCCCGCGCCCGGGAGTGGCCGAACTGACGGTGACCGCACCCAGGGCGGTCCGGGAAATCGGCGTGGCCTGGCTGGAAGGCCATCCGGACACGCCGCCGGTAGCCGCCTTCAAGAAGTTCCTTCTCTCCAGAAGGGGCAGCCTGTTGCCCTGATCCCGGGGTGCGGGGACCTGCGCGAGCAACCACACGCGACCCGCGGGCCGAAGAACACAGCAACCCGGACGGCGCTACCGCCGCGCAGGACTGAACCCCGCGGCCAGCGGCATCCGCAACCCCAGCGGCGGCGGCGCGGCCAGCGCATCCCGCACCGGCCGCGACACGGCCCGCCCGAACACCGCCCCCATCACGAAGTCCTCGGCCAGCGCCAGCACTTCGTCCCGGTACTGATGCAACCCGTGTCCGTCCGCGTGCACTTCGAACCGGCACACGTCACGGTTGGCCTTCTTCGCCCGCGCCGCCAGCCGGAACGACAGCTCCGGATCCGTCCGCTCGTCGTTCGTGCCGTGCACGATCAGCACCTGCCGGCCCACCAGTTGCCTCACCGGTTCGGGTGGCGCCGCCACGTCCTCCTCCGGCAGCCAGGGAGCCAGCGCCACCACGGAGTTGACGGCCTCGTGCCCGGCCGCGTGCAGCGCCGCCCGGCCGCCCATCCCCACCCCGGCGAGACAGACCGGGACGTCCCCGTACCGCCGCACGGCCTCGTCCGCCGCCCAGGCCGCGTCGCGGGAGAGATTCGCCTCGCTGCCGTTCCAGCCGCGGCAGCGGTAGTGCACCACGTGCGCGGCGAGACCCTCCTCCCGGCCCGCGCGGGCCAGCCGGCGCCCCAGGCCCCGGACGGAGGCGGTCGCCAGCAACGGCGACGGTCTGCGGCCGGAGACCTCGTCACCACCGGGGAGCAGCAGCACCACGCCGCTCACCGCCGTCGGCTCCGGTCCGAGTGCCCTTCCCAGCCGGGCCCTGCGAGCCGGCGTCGCTTGGTGTGCCATGACAGAACAGTGTCAGAAGGGTGGGTGTACTCGACCCGTCCTCGGGGTCACCGTTACGTATCGACGGAAACGTAAAGCAGCCGAGGACGCGCCGTCTACGCGCGTAGGAGTTAGAGTGCGGAAATGACGAGCCAGACCATCGCGAACACCCCGACTCCGGATCAGATCCGCCGGGCGCCCAAGGTTCTGCTGCACGATCATCTCGACGGCGGCCTGCGCCCCGCCACGATCGTCGAACTCGCCCGCGACAACGGCTACACCCAGCTCCCCGAGACCGACCCGGAGAAGCTCGGCGTCTGGTTCCGCGAGGCCGCCGACTCCGGCTCCCTGGAGCGGTACCTGGAGACGTTCTCCCACACCGTCGCCGTCATGCAGACCCGTGACGCCCTGGCCCGGGTCGCCGCCGAGTGCGCCGAGGACCTCGCCGCGGACGGTGTCGTCTACGCCGAGGTGCGCTACGCGCCCGAGCAGCACCTCCAGGGCGGCCTGAGCCTCGAAGAGGTCGTCGAGGCCGTCAACGAGGGCTTCCGGGAAGGGGAGCGGCGTGCCCGGGAGAACGGACAGCGCATCCGGGTCGGCGCCCTGCTCACCGCCATGCGGCACGCCGCCCGGGCCCTGGAGATCGCCGAACTCGCCAACCGCTACCGGGACCTGGGCGTCGTCGGCTTCGACATCGCGGGCGCCGAGGCCGGCTACCCGCCCACCCGGCACCTCGACGCCTTCGAGTACCTCAAGCGCGAGAACAACCACTTCACCATCCACGCCGGCGAGGCCTTCGGACTGCCCTCCATCTGGCAGGCCCTGCAGTGGTGCGGCGCCGACCGGCTCGGGCACGGGGTGCGGATCATCGACGACATCCAGGTGCACGAGGACGGCCGCGTCGAACTCGGGCGGCTCGCCTCGTACGTCCGGGACAAGCGCATCCCGCTGGAGCTGTGCCCGAGCTCCAACCTCCAGACCGGGGCCGCGTCCTCCTACGCCGAGCACCCCATCGGGCTGCTGCGCCGGCTGCACTTCCGGGCCACGGTCAACACGGACAACCGCCTGATGTCCCACACCAGCATGAGCCGGGAATTCGAGCACCTTGTCGAGGCATTCGGTTACACGCTCGACGACATGCAGTGGTTCTCCGTCAATGCGATGAAATCAGCGTTCATTCCTTTCGATGAACGACTGGCCATGATCAATGACGTGATCAAGCCGGGATATGCCGAGCTGAAATCCGAATGGCTGTTCCGCCAGACCGCCTCCACCAGCGGTTCTTCACCTTCCGACGGCTGACCGGGCAGAAATCCACGCACGGCGGATGCGGACGGTGTTCACAATCCGTCCGCATTTCGATGTTTGCGGCGGGCGGTGCGGGGTGTCTACGGTCGCTGGACCGCTCACACACCCCGTCATCCCATTACGAGGACGCCTTTCATGAAGCAGTCTGCTGCCAAGTCCCTCGGTGTCGCCGCTCTCGGTGCCGCCTTCGCCGCCGCCGGCGCCGGTGCCGCCAACGCCGCCGCCCCGGCCCTCCCGGACACCGCCCAGACGCTCGAGACCGTCACCACGGCGCTCCCGGCGGAGCAGCTCTCCCAGACGCTGCCGGGCTCGGGCGAGGCGCTGGGCCAGGGGCAGACGGCGGCCGGTGCCGGTCTCGCCGCCGCCCAGCCCGTCGCCGAGCAGCTGCTGGCCGAGGGCCCGACCGGTCCCGCCGCCAAGCTGCTGGGCGGCCTCCCGGTGCAGGGCCTGCCCACGCACGGCCTGCCGGTGAACGGCGTTCCGGTCGGCTGACCGTACGCCCAGGCGGACACACACCGCTGGGGCGCACCCCGGACACGGGGTGCGCCCCAGCGGCGTTTTCGCGCGCGTGCGTCACCAGGCGGTCTGCGCCTTGCTCTGCGTGCCGCTCTCCGAGGGCAGCAGGATCCACAGGGCGATGTACAGCAGGAACTGCGGGCCGGGCAGCAGGCACGAGACCAGGAAGATCACCCGCATCGTCGTCGCGGAGGTGCCGAAGCGCCGTGCCAGTGCGGCGCACACTCCGCCGATCATGCGGCCGTGGGTGGGGCGGGCGAGGCGGGACATGTGCGACTCCTTCAACGTCGGTGTGCGTGAGGCCTCTTCTCCGAGTACCCCATCTGCGCTCCACGCTACGGAGACGAAGGCGGCAAAACGTCGCTCCACGGGGCGATCCCGACCCTGGGAATCGTCGGGGTCCGACCCTGAGCCGGCTCCTCCACGAGCAGGGGCGCACGGGGCGGGCAGGCGGTGGTGCGACGGCGCAGCCAGGAGCGGCCGGCGGGCACCAGCGCGAGATGCGCGAGGGCGACGCCCGCGGTGTTCAGGAACAGCGAGTCCACGTCCACGACCTGGCCGGGAACGCCGGTCTGCAGCAGTTCGATGCCGAGCGAGAGCAGGGCGCCGGCCGCGGCGGTGCGCAGCAGCGACACCAGGGGTGAGACGGTCAGCCGGCCGCCCACCATCGGCAGCAGCACGCCGAGCGGGGCGAGCAGGGCCAGCTTCTCCCCGATGGGGCGGACCGCCTCGGGCCAGCCCAGGGCCAGGTCGGCCCGGATGCCGGCGAAGGGCCGCAGATTGGCGGGCATCACCCAGGGCACGTCCAGCGGCCGCAGCGTCAACCAGGCGACGAACGCGAGATGCGCGACGAGGAGGACACCTCCTGCCACCCGGACACGGAACGCGGCGCTGCCGCCGATGGAGCCTTGACGCTGCACGCCCCCCTAGACGCCGTCCGCGGCAGGAACGGTTCCGGGAGGGGCCCCGGGACGCCGGTGAGGCATGCGCCACAGCCGGGCCGCGTCACTCCGCGGCGACCTCCTTGGAGGGCGGTTCCGTACTCCCCGGGCGGGACCGCACCTCGTCGGTGCACTCGTAGCGGCGCGGCGGTTCGGCGCCCGGGCCCGCCAGGACCACGGAGCCGTCGCCCTCGGCGGCCGCCGAGTCGGAGAACGTGCAGACGATCTGCGCGAGGGCGTAGGAGGTGAGGCTGTCCGGCGCCGTGCCGAGCCGCAGCGTGTCGTCCGGGTCGCCGGGCCGGGGCCCGCCCACGGCGATGCCGCCGCGGACGTCCGTGCTGTACCCGGCCTCCTTCTCGGCGGGCGACGGCGGCTGGGCGAGCTGGTCCAGCAGGCCCTGCGCGATCAGCACGCGCCGCTCGGAGTCGGCCGCGCCGTCCGGGACCCGTACGGTCCGGTCGACGGTGACGAGCTGGGAGCCGCACAGCAGGAACACCTGCACCGGCAGCCCGCGGGCGGCCTGTGTCGAGCCGTCCGGCTCGGTGAGCGAGCACTGCACCCGCGAGGGCGCGGGCCCGAAGTTCGTCGGCACCTCGGTGGCCCGGATCCCGCACCCGGCCAGCAGCACGGCGAGCACCGGGAGGCCGGCCAGCCGGGACACGCGCGCCGGGCGCCGCCACCCCCCGTCCCGGGTCCTCCTCGCCACCGGGGCCGTGAGGGCCCGCCCGGGCGCCACCGGGCCCGCACCGCGGGCCGCCGCCGCCGCCCGTGGACGTCGTACGGTCATCGGGCGTCCCCCTTCGCGTCCTGACCTGTGCCGTGGTCCGCTTCGTCCCCCGGCTCGTCGCCGTCCCCGGAGGGCCGCTCCCCGGGCTCGGCGGAGTCCCGGGGCAGGCGCAGGGTGAACACCGCGCCCGAGTCGGGGGAGTTGGCCGCGGTGATCTCGCCGCCGTGGATGTGGGCGTTCTCCAGGGCGATGGACAGGCCGAGCCCGCTGCCCTCGGAGCGCGGCCGGGAGGCGCTGGCCTTGTAGAAGCGGTCGAAGACGTGCGGCAGGACATCCTCGGGGATGCCGGGCCCGTGGTCCTGCACCTCGATGACGAGCGAGTCGTCCTCCTCACGCACGGACACCCGCACCGGGGAGCCGCCGTGCTTGAGCGCGTTGCCGATGAGGTTGGCCAGGATGACGTCCAGCCGGCGGGGGTCAAGCCGGGCGTGGATGCCGCGCTCGGCGTCCAGCTCGACCGCGTCCAGCCAGGCGCGGGCGTCGATGCAGGCGGTGATCTGGTCGGCGATGTCGACGTCGTCCAGGACGAGCCGCGCGGTGCCCGCGTCGAAGCGGGTGACCTCCATCAGGTTCTCGACCAGGTCGTTCAGCCGCCGGGTCTCGCTGACGACGAGCCGTACGGCCGGCTCGATCATCGGGTCCATGCTCCCGGTCTCCGCCTCCAGCTCCTCCTCCAGCACCTCCGTGACGGCGGTGATGGCGGTGAGCGGCGTGCGCAGCTCGTGGCTCATGTCCGCCACGAAGCGCCGGGACGCCTCGTCCCGCGCGGCCATGTCGGCGACCCGTTTCTCCAGCGCCTCGGCCGCGTTGTTGAACGTCCGCGACAGATCGGCCAGTTCGTCGGTCCCGGACACCCGCAGCCGGGTGTCCAGCTTGCCCTCGCCGAGCCGTCGGGCGGCCGCCCCGAGCCGCTGGACCGGCTTCAGCACGGTCGTCGCCGCGGCCTGCGCGAGCAGCGCCGAGCCGATCAGGGCCAGGCCCGTGGCGATCCCCAGCGACCAGGCCAGCGAGTTGAGGTCCTTGGCCTCCGGCTCCAGCGACTTGAGCATGTAGCCGGTCGGGCCGCCGCCGATCACCCGCGTGCCCGCCACGAGGTAGGGGGTGTCGTGGTCGACTATCCGCTGCCAGTACAGGTGGTGCGGGTGCTTGTTGGTCCCGTCGACCTTCTGCGTCTTGTTCACCGCGGTGCGCAGCGACACCGGCACGTCCCGCAGCGAGAAGCCGCTCAGCCCGCCGGAGCTGCCGTAGACGGTCTTCCCGTCGGCGTTGCGGGCCACCAGCAGCACGCTGAAGCGCTGGTCGCTGCCGGCCATCTGGCCCGCGGTGTGCTGCAATTCGTCCTGGGTCGGCTGCTCGGGCAGCGCGCTCGCCCGGTTCTGCATCTCCTGCTCGAAGTCCCGCAGGACCGCGTCCTGGGTGCGGGTGAGCACGGCCTCGCGGTTGAGCCAGTACGCGATGCCGGACGCCGACACGGCCGCCGTCAGGGCCACCAGGCCGAAGACGAGGACCAGCCTCAGCCGCAGGCTGGTGAAGCGCAGCCGCGACAGAACTCCCTTGCGTGCCGCGGTCCAGCCGCGGTTACCCCCCGGGTCCTGCTGGGTCACTGAGGCGGATCCAGCCGGTAGCCGACACCCCGCACGGTACGGATCAGCGTCGGGGACGACGGCACGTCCTCGACCTTGGCGCGCAGCCGCTGGACGCAGGCGTCCACCAGTCGCGAGTCGCCCAGGTAGTCGTGCTCCCACACCAGCCGCAGCAGCTGCTGCCGGGACAGCGCCTGCCCCGGCCGCCGGCTCAGCTCCAGCAGCAGCCGCAGCTCGGTCGGCGTGAGCTGGAGGTCCTCGCCGTTCTTCGTCACGGTCATCGCCGAGCGGTCGATGACCAGGCTGCCGAACGTCGCCGCGTCGTTGGACTCCCGCTCGCCGCGCCGCAGCACGGCCCGGATCCGGGCGTCCAGCACCCGCCCCTGCACCGGTTTCACCACGTAGTCGTCGGCGCCGGACTCCAGCCCGACCACCACGTCGATGTCGTCGCTGCGCGCGGTCAGCAGAATGATCGGCAACTGGTCCGTGCGCCGGATGCGCCGGCACACCTCGAACCCGTCGATGCCGGGCAGCATCACGTCCAGCACGATCAGATCCGGCCGCTGCTCGCGCAGCAGCTTCAGACCGTCCTCACCACTGGCAGCGGTCGCCACGCGGTGGCCCTGGCGCGTCAGAGAGAGCTCCAGGGCCGTCCGGATGGCGTCGTCGTCCTCGATCAGCAACAGGGAAGGCACGGGCTCATTCTGGCCCATGGAGGGCTCGGGGTTCGACCGGTGGGCCCGACAGGATGCCGCGGGCACCGGCGAACCCTGTGGACGAGGTGTGTTCGTCCTGTGGCCGACCCCTGTGACAGGTCTGTGACAGTCGGCGGACACGGCGATGAAAGTGCCGCGGCAAGCTTTTCGGCACAGGCAAGGAAGCCCGCCCGACCGGCGGGCCGCACACCGGAAGTCCACGACGGGGGGCGCGAGATGAACACGCTGCACGGCACCAGCACCAGCGCAGTGATCACGCGTCTGCACGACGTGCACCGGGGTCCGGAGAAGTCCGGTGCCGTGAGCGGGCGGGGGTGCGCTCGCGGCGCCGGGCGTCAGCACACCGCGTTCATGACGGTGGTCGACGCACGCACGGGGGAGAGCAAGGGGACGGGGGCGGTTCACGGGGGAGCCGCGTACGGGGAGGACTCGGGGGAGCGTCGTTCGCTGACCGAGGCGGAGTTCACCGCCTACGTCCAGGAGCGCCGCGCCTCCCTGTACGCCACCGCCTACCACCTCACCGGCGACCGCTTCGAGGCCGAGGACCTGCTGCAGAGCGCGCTGTTCTCGACCTACCGGGCGTGGGACCGGATCAGCGACAAGGCCGCGGTCGGCGGATACCTCCGCCGCACCATGACCAACCTGCACATCAGCGCCTGGCGGCGCCGCAAGCTCAACGAGTACCCGACCGAGGAACTGCCGGAGACGCCCGGTGACACGGACGCGATGCGCGGCACCGAGCTGCGCGCGGTCCTGTGGCAGGCGCTGGCCCGGCTGCCCGAGCTCCAGCGCACCATGCTGGTCCTGCGCTACTACGAGGGCCGTACGGACCCGGAGATCGCGGAGATCCTCGACATCAGTGTCGGCACGGTGAAGTCCAGCATCTGGCGGTCGCTCCGCCGGCTGCGCGAGGACGAGGTCCTCAGCTTCGGCCGTGACGAGGAGGACGCCTTCGGCGAGCTCGTCGCCTGAAGGCTGGGGGGGAGCACCACAAGAGGGGGCCCACGGGGGATCTGTGGAGACGCTGGGGGGCGTCTCCCCAGGAGAGTGGGGACACGGGGGGACACGGGGGAAACGGGGAGCGGGACTGGAGGGCCGGGGGGTCCGTCCAGTCCCGCTTTTTCGTGTGCCCGCCGTCCGCTCAGGCCGCCGTGCGCAGCCCCGCGCAGCGGCCCGCCGCAGCGTCCGCCAGCCGGCCCATCGCCTCGTCGCGGTCACAGGCGTACGCGCCCAGCGCGGTCTGGCGGGCGACGATCGAGCGCTCCTGCCGCATCAGGCGCCAGCCGCGGCGCAGCAGGAACGGCACCGACTTGCGGCCCTCGCGCAGATCCCGCAGGAAGCGGCGGCGGAAGGTCTTCACCGGGCCGCGACTCAGACACAGCGCGTCGGCGAGGACGCCCAGCTCCCGGCAGCGCGTGACGATCTCGGCGGCGAAGATGCCCTCGGCGATGAACAGCGGGGTCCGGCCGATGTCGACCGTCTCGGCGCCGGTCCGGGCGCTCAACGAGAGGTCGTAGAGGGGAACGTCCGTACGGCCCGTGCCGCACAGCTCGACGATGGCGGCCACGGCCGCCTCCGCGTCCCAGGACTTCGGGTGGTCCCAGTCGATGTCGGAGCTCCCCGCCACCAGGGGCAGTGTCGGGTCGTCGCCCTCCTTGTAGAAGTCGTCGAGCCGCAGCACCGGGAGGCCGGAGCGGGCCGCGAGGAGGGACTTGCCGGAGCCGGAGGGGCCGCAGAGCAGCACGACTCGCGTGGGTATGGGCAGAGGGGAACTCACGGGACACCAGTGTGAGGCATCCATCGGGGGCCGTACGACCCCGCGGGTCGGCTTTGATGCGCGCGTCACACCTCAACTACCCTTCGCGTTGATTCGGTTACCGAGTGCATCAGAAGGTGGCAGCGATGGCCCGACACGACTCCCCCAAGAAGCCGACCGCCCGGCGCGCTCTGGCCCTCCTCGCCACCGCGGGGGCGGCGCTGGGCGCGGGCACGACGACGGCCGCGGCGGACACCACGTCCCTCCTCGGCGTGGTCAACACGCGGCCCACCGACCTCGGCAGGATCGACCCCCAGTCCGGCCTCCAGGCCGCGACAGGCACGCTCGGCTACGTCACCGGCCCGGTCGCCGGTCTCAAGCCCAACCCGCTCGCCGGCACGGGAGTCGACCCGCTCGACAACGGCGTCGGCACCCAGCTCGCCGACTTCAAGCCGATGACCTCGCAGGCGCTGACGGGACCGGTGGCGCAGGCGCAGTCGATCGCGGGCATCCCGGTGGTGGGGCAGGTCGCGGGGCTGCTGTCCCGGCAGCAGTAGGCGCGCCCATGGAAGAAGCCCCGGCCCTCCCGGACGGAGGAGGGCCGGGGCTCCGGCTGCGGGGACTCCTAGTAGGAGGAACCCGAGGCGCCCAGCGAACCCGTCGGATGCCAGACCGTCTTGGTCTCCAGGAACGCCGTCATGCGGTCGGTGCCGGGTGTCCGCGCGTAATCCACAGGCTGTGGACGCAGCACGCGCTTGAGGTTGTCGGCCGCGGCGATCTCCAGCTCCTTCGCCAGCACCTCGTCGGCGCCCGCGAGGTCGATCGCGTTGACGTCCTGGTGGGCGGCGAGCGGGGTGGCGATCTCCGCCGTGCGGCCCGAGAGGACGTTGACCACGCCGCCGGGCACGTCCGAGGTGGCCAGCACCTCGGCCAGGGACAGCGCAGGCAGCGGGGCCTTCTCGCTGGCCACCACGACCGCCGTGTTGCCGGTGGCGATCACCGGGGCGAGCACCGACACCAGGCCCAGGAACGACGACTCCTGCGGCGCCAGCACGGCGACGACGCCCGTCGGCTCGGGGGAGGAGAGGTTGAAGAACGGGCCCGCGACCGGGTTGCCGCCGCCGACCACCTGGGCGATCTTGTCGGTCCAGCCCGCGTACCAGACCCAGCGGTCGATCGTCGCGTCGACGATCACCGCGGCCTTGGACTTGCCCAGGCCCTCCGCGTCGGCCACCTCACGCACGAACTGGTCCCGGCGGCCCTCCAGCATCTCGGCGACGCGGTAGAGCACCTGGCCCCGGTTGTACGCCGTCGCCGCGGACCAGCCGCCGAACGCCTTGCGGGCCGCGACGACCGCGTCCCGGGCGTCCTTGCGGGACGACAGCGGAGCGTTGGCCAGCCAGTTGCCCTTCGAATCCGTCACCTCGTACACCCGGCCGCTCTCGGAACGCGGGAACTTCCCGCCGACGTACAGCTTGTAGGTCTTGAAGACACTCAGCCGCTGCTGCTCGGACTTCTCAGACATCGAGGTACGCCTCCAGGCCGTGACGGCCGCCCTCGCGGCCGAAGCCCGACTCCTTGTAACCGCCGAACGGCGACGTCGGGTCGAACTTGTTGAACGTGTTGGACCAGACGACGCCCGCGCGGAGCTTGTTCGCGACCGCCAGGATGCGCGAGCCCTTCTCCGTCCAGATGCCGGCGGACAGGCCGTACGGCGTGTTGTTGGCCTTGGCGACCGCCTCGTCCGGCGTGCGGAACGTCAGCACCGACAGCACCGGGCCGAAGATCTCGTCCCGGGCGACCGTGTGCGCCTGGGTGACGTTCGTGAACAGCGTCGGGGCGAACCAGTAACCGCTCTCGGGCAGTTCGCAGGCCGGGGACCAGCGCTCGGCGCCCTCCGCCTCGCCCTGCTCGACGAGCGAGGTGATGCGGGTGAGCTGCTCCTCGGAGTTGATCGCGCCGATGTCGGTGTTCTTGTCCAGCGGGTCGCCGAGGCGCAGCGTGGACAGGCGGCGCTTGAGGGAGTCGAGCAGCTCCTCCTGGATCGACTCCTGGACCAGCAGACGGCTGCCCGCGCAGCAGACCTGGCCCTGGTTGAAGAAGATGCCGTTGACGATGCCCTCGACGGCCTGGTCGATCGGGGCGTCGTCGAAGACGATGTTGGCGCCCTTGCCGCCGAGCTCCAGCGTGACCTTCTTGCGGGTGCCGGCGACCGTGCGGGCGATCTCCTTGCCGACGGCCGTGGAACCGGTGAAGGCCACCTTGTCCACGTCCGGGTGGGCGACCAGCGCCGCGCCCGCGTCGCCGTAGCCCGGGAGGATGTTGACGACGCCCCTGGGCAGGCCCGCCTGGCGGCAGATGTCCGCGAAGAACAGGGCGGACAGCGGGGTCGTCTCGGCGGGCTTCAGCACCACCGTGTTGCCCGTCGCCAGTGCCGGGGCGATCTTCCACGCCAGCATCAGCAGCGGGAAGTTCCAGGGGATGACCTGGCCCGCGACACCGAGCGGCCGGGGGTTCGCGCCGAAGCCGGCGTGGTCGAGCTTGTCGGCCCAGCCCGCGTAGTAGAAGAAGTGCGCGGCGACCAGCGGGAGGTCCGCGTCGCGGGTCTCCTTGATCGGCTTGCCGTTGTCCAGGGTCTCCAGGACGGCGAGCTCACGTGACCGCTCCTGGATGATCCGCGCGATGCGGAACAGGTACTTGGCGCGCTCCGAGCCGGGCAGCGCCGACCACGTCGCGAACGCCCGGCGCGCGGCCTTCACCGCCCGGTCGACGTCCTCGGAACCGGCCTGCGCGATCTCGGACAGGACCTCCTCGGAGGACGGCGAGACGGTCTTGAAGACCTTGCCGTCGGCCGCCTCGACGAACTCGCCGTCGATGAACAGGCCGTAGGAGGGCGCGATGTCGACGATCGAGCGCGACTCGGGGGCCGGGGCGTATGCGAATACCGATGACACGTTGTCCATGCTCATGGGGCTCAGTCCACCGTCACGTAGTCGGGACCGGAGTAGCGGCCGGTGGCCAGCTTCTGGCGCTGCATCAGCAGGTCGTTGAGCAGCGAGGAGGCGCCGAAGCGGAACCAGTGGTTGTCCAGCCAGTCCTCGCCCGCCGTCTCGTTGACCAGCACGAGGAACTTGATGGCGTCCTTGGACGTGCGGATGCCGCCGGCCGGCTTCACGCCGACCTGGATGCCGGTCTGGGCGCGGAAGTCGCGCACCGCCTCCAGCATCAGCAGCGTGTTCGCCGGGGTCGCGTTGACCGCGACCTTTCCGGTGGAGGTCTTGATGAAGTCCGCCCCCGCCAGCATGCCGAGCCAGCTCGCGCGCCGGATGTTGTCGTACGTCGAGAGCTCGCCCGTCTCGAAGATGACCTTCAGGCGCGCGGACGTGCCGCAGGCCTCCTTCACGGCGGTGATCTCGTCGTACACCTTCAAGTATCGCCCCGCGAGGAACGCCCCGCGGTCGATGACCATGTCGATCTCGTCGGCGCCGGCGGCGACGGCCTCGCGCACGTCGGTCAGCTTCACGTCGAGCGAGGCACGGCCGGCCGGGAACGCCGTGGCCACCGAGGCGACCTTCACGCCGGAACCGGCGACGGCCTCCTTGGCCACGGCCGCCATGTCGGGGTAGACGCAGACGGCGGCCGTCGCGGGCGTCGTACGGTCGGTCGGGTCGGGCCTGACCGCCTTCGCGCCGAGCGCCCGGACCTTGCCCGGGGTGTCCGCGCCTTCCAGCGTCGTCAGGTCGACCATCGAGATGGCCAGGTCGATCGCGTACGCCTTGGCGGTCGTCTTGATCGAACGCGTGCCGAGGGAGGCCGCACGCCCCTCGAGTCCGACCGCGTCGACGCCCGGGAGCCCGTGGAGGAAGCGGCGCAGCGCGCTGTCGGACGAGGCGACGTCCTTGAGGGGGTGAGCTGCGGTGAGTGCAGAACTGGGCATGGTCACCAGACGAGCATATCTACGCGCGTAGCGGCTGTACAGCCCTCCGGTTCTTCCCGGGACCCTCCTCGGGAGAGCCTCGGGCGGATGACGGAGCGCCGGACGGGTCCGGCAGAATCGAGACATGACGAGCCCCGAACCCCAGTCACCAGCGCCGCAGCCGTCGGAGCCCGAGTCCCGGGACCGGGTGTTCCGGTCGGTTCCGGCCATCGCCGGTGGCGTGATGCTGCTCGGCATCGCCGCGTGGATCGGCATCGACGCGGTGATCAACGGCGGGGGCCGCACGCCCTGGCTGGCGCTCGCCGTGCTGCTCCTCGTGGTGCCGCTGGTCGTCGCCTTCACGCTGCGGCCCGCCGTGTACGCAGGGAACGACCGGCTGCGGATCCGCAACCCCTGGCGCGTCATCGTGGTGCCCTGGGGGCAGGTCGCCTCCCTGCGGTCCGCCTACTCGAACGAGGTCCTCACCGCGTCCGGCGCGAAGTACCAGCTGTGGGCCGTCCCCGTCTCGCTGCGCGCCCGCAAGCGGGCCGCGCGACGCGAGATGCGGGCGACGGCGCAGGCACGGCGGCAGATGGGGCAGGACGGGGGCCGAGGCGGTGCGTCCGGAACGCGGTCCGGGCTCGGCGGCGGCTTCGAGGCGGGGCCCGTGTCCGACGGGCCGGTACGGGCCGAGACCGACCGGATCATGGACGATCTCCGTGCGCTGCACGAGGACCGGCGCGAGGCGGCGTCGGCGCAGGGCGAGGTGACCGTGCGGTGGGCCTACGAGGTCATGGGCCCCGCTCTCGCCGGCGCGGTGCTGGTACTGATCCTGGTGGCGGTGGGCTGACGGCCCGGACGGTCCGTGGGACCGGGCGGCCGCACGAGCGGTGGAGCGGGCGGCAGCAAAACCGGTGGAGCGGCGCGGGGCGGCGAGCCTAGGTTCCAGGGATGAGCACTCGTACCTTCCGCGTCACCGTGCGCGGTGTCTTCGACGGACTGAGCGAAGAACAGCGGGCCGCGCTGCTGGAGCGTGCCGCCGAGCACGACATGCTGCGCGCGGCCTTCACACCCGAGGGGCACCTGTCCTACGACGTGGCCGCCCGCCCCGCCTTCACGTTCCGGTTCCTGGACTCCGGGGAGGCCGAGGAGGACATCCTGGAGGCGACGGAGCGGGCCGAGAACGCCGCGCGGGCGTGGCTGGAGCAGCGCGGATACGGCTACAAGAACCTCAGGTCGTCGGCCGAGGACCTCTCTCTGGCGCCCCTGGGCAAGCGGCAGCGGCGGGAGGCCGCGAAGAAGGGTTTCTGAAGGGGACCGGGGCGGGCCCGGCCCCCCGGGGCCCGTGCCGCCCGCCTGCACGGCCTCCCCCGGGGCGGCGTCCGGTGGTGGCGCGTCCGGTGGCCGACGGGGGAGCTCCGGCGGCCGGGCGCTCGGTGGCCGGCCGGGCGCCCGGCGGTGGTGGGCGCTCGGTGAGCCGGACGCCCTTCGGGTCAGATGCCCGCGGCCATGGACAGGTCGCGCTTGATCGACTCCAGGACGTCCGTCGCCTTCGCGCGGGCCGCGGGGAGGCCGGCGTGCGAGGCGACCGGGACGACGACCTCCAGGTAGCACTTCAGCTTCGGCTCCGTGCCGCTCGGGCGGACGATGACCCGGGCGCCGTCCAGCGTGTAGCGCAGGCCGTCCGTGGGCGGGAGGGTGTCCGTGCCCCGGGTGAGGTCGTCGGTGCGCGTGACGGGCAGGCCCGCGAGCTCGGTCGGGGGCTGCTCGCGCAGGCGGGTCATCGCCGCCGCGATGAGGGAGAGGTCCTCCACGCGGACCGACAGCTGGTCCGTCGCGTGCAGGCCGTGCTCCACCGCCAGGTCGTCCAGCAGGTCCAGGAGGGTGCGGCCCTCCTCCTTGAGCTGCGAGGCCAGTTCCGTGACCAGGAGCGCCGCCGTGATGCCGTCCTTGTCGCGGACGCCGTCGGGGTCCACGCAGTAGCCGAGGGCCTCCTCGTAGCCGTAGCGCAGGCCCTCCGCGCGGGCGATCCACTTGAAGCCGGTCAGCGTCTCGACGTGGCGCAGGCCCGCCTTCTCGGCGATCCGGCCGAGCAGGGACGACGAGACGATCGACTCCGCGAAGGTGCCGGTCGCGCCGCGGCGGACCAGGTGGGCGGCGAGGAGCGCGCCGACCTCGTCGCCGCGGAGCATGCGCCAGTCGGTGCCGTCCTGGACGGCGACGGCGCAGCGGTCCGCGTCCGGGTCGTTGGCGATGATCAGGTCAGGGGCGGTCTTCCGGGCCTCGGCGAACGCCAGGTCCATCGCGCCGGGCTCCTCCGGGTTGGGGAACGCGACGGTCGGGAAGTCCGGGTCGGGGTCGGCCTGCTCGGCGACGAGGACCGGTTCCGGGAAGCCGGCGCGGGCGAAGGCGGCCAGGAGGACGTCCTTGCCGACGCCGTGCATCGCCGTGTACACCGTGCGGGCGGTGCGCGGCGAGCCCTCGGCGAGGACGGCGTCCGTGCGGGCGAGGTAGGCGTCGAGGACGCTGTCGTCGAGGGTGTCCCAGCCCTCGGTGGGGCGGCGGACCGTGGTGAGGGAGGGGACGGCGGCGATCTCGGCGGCGATCTCGGCGTCCGCCGGGGGGACGATCTGGGAGCCGTCGCCGAGGTAGACCTTGTAGCCGTTGTCGCGCGGCGGGTTGTGGCTGGCGGTGACCTCCACGCCCGCGACCGCGCCGAGGTGCCTTATCGCGAAGGCGAGCACGGGGGTGGGCAGGGGGCGGGGGAGGACGGCCGCGCGCAGACCGGCACCGGTCATGACGGCGGCGGTGTCCAGGGCGAAGTCGCGCGACTTGTACCGGGCGTCGTAGCCGATGACGACGAGGCCGCTGTCGTTTCCCTGCTTCCTGAGGTACGCGGCGAGGCCCGCGGCGGCGCGGATGACGACCGTGCGGTTCATGCGCATCGGGCCGGCGCCGAGTTCGCCGCGGAGGCCGGCGGTACCGAACTGGAGCGTGCCGCTGAAGCGGGCGGCGAGTTCGGCGTGGTCCCGGGCCTCGATGAGGCCGGCCAGCTCGGCGCGGGTGTCCGGGTCGGGGTCCTCGGTGAGCCACGCCTGGGCCTGGGCGATGAGTTCCTCGTGCACGGTGTGGTGTCAGCCTTTCCGGTGTGGTGGCGTGCGGTGTGGTCTGCCTGCGGCGTGGTGGGGGTGCGCGTCTTCGCCTGCCGCCGGGTGGTGGGTCGGGGCCGCGCCGGGGGGTGTCCGTCCTCGGAACGGCGCGATGGGGTTGCGTACCGACCAACCGTCCGTCGACGCGCCAACCGCTGCGGGCGGACACCCCCCGACACGTCCCCTTCTCGCCGTACGCGGGTGCGGGAGCGCACCACGGCGGCTGCGGCCCCCCAGGGGGCGCGGGGAACTGCGCGACCAGCCACTACGGGCCCGCAGCCGCCGGACGACCTGCAGAAGCGTCCCTTAGAGGCGGCCCAGGACCTGGGCCAGCAGGGAGCCCATCCGGGTGGCGCTGTCGCGGCCCGCCTGGAGGACCTCCTCGTGGTTCAGGGGCTCGCCCGTCATGCCCGCCGCCAGGTTGGTGACGAGGGAGATGCCCAGGACCTCCGCGCCCGCCTCGCGTGCGGCGATCGCCTCCAGGACCGTCGACATGCCCACCAGGTCCGCGCCGATGACACGGGCCATGCGGATCTCGGCCGGCGTCTCGTAGTGCGGGCCGGGGAACTGGGCGTAGACGCCCTCCTCCAGGGTGGGGTCGACCTCCTTGCACAGGGCCCGCAGGCGCGGGGAGTACAGGTCGGTGAGGTCGACGAAGTTGGCGCCGACGATGGGGGAGGTGGCGGTGAGGTTGATGTGGTCGCTGATCAGGACCGGCTGGCCGGGGCGCATGCCCTCGCGCAGGCCGCCGCAGCCGTTGGTGAGGACGATCGTCTTGCAGCCGGCCGACACGGCGGTGCGCACGCCGTGGGCGACGGCGGCGACCCCGCGGCCCTCGTAGTAGTGCGTGCGGCCCAGGAAGACCAGGGCGCGCTTGTTGCCGATCCGGTAGGAGCGGATCTTGCCGCCGTGCCCCTCGACCGCCGGGGGCGGGAAGCCGGGCAGTTCGGTGACCTGGAGCTCGGCCTCGGGGGCGCCCAGGGCGTCCACGGCCGGGGCCCAGCCGGAGCCCATCACGAGAGCGACGTCGTGGGTCTCGGCGCCCGTGAGTTCGCGCAGGCGGGCCGCGGCGGCGTCGGCGGCCGCGTGCGGGTCGCCCTGGATGTCGTCCGGAAGAAGAGATGCGTTCACGCCGACGAGGGTAGCCGGTGAATGCCTACGCGCGTAGATGGTGGAGCTGACGGGGTGGCGATCGTTGTCTTGTCGTTTCCGACGAGGCGGTCGCTCAGCAGGGGCGCTTGCGCAGTTCCATGACGTAGTCGTGCGGGGCGCCGGCCGACTCCGCCGCGTCGGCGATCTCGCCGAGGTAGCGGGCGGAGGGCAGGCCCCCCTCGTACGCGTTGAGGGTGAAGGCCCAGGCGGGCTCCTCACCGTCCAGGGTGTGCACCCGCACGCGCGTGCGGCGGTAGATGTCGAGGCCCACGCCCTCCCAGCGGTCCAGCGACTCCTCGTCCATGGGGGCGATGTCGTAGAGGGAGACGAAGACCTGGCAGAGGGGGTCCTCCACGATCGTCGGCAGGGCGCCCTCCCAGCCCATGTGCTCGCCGCCGAAGGTCAGCCGCCATCCGTTCAGCCAGCCGGTGGCGCGCAGCGGCGAGTGCGGGGCGCGGCGGGACATCAGCCGCGCGTCGAGGTTGCCGGCGTACGCGGCGTAGAGCGACATGGGGAGAGGGTACGGCAGGCCGTACGGCGTCACTCGCGTAACAGAGCCGCCCCGGGGCGGTGCCGTGCCGGGGGGTGCGGGACAATGGAGTACGTGACTCGGATCGTGATCATCGGTGGCGGACCCGGCGGATACGAAGCGGCGCTGGTGGCCGCTCAACTCGGCGCGGAGGTGACCGTCGTCGACCGCGACGGTCTGGGCGGGGCGTCGGTGCTGACCGACTGCGTGCCGTCGAAGACTCTGATCGCCACGGCCGAGGTGATGACCACCTTCGACTCCTCCTACGAGGAGCTGGGCATCATCGTCGCGGACGACACGCCGCACATCGAGCAGGCAGCCCGGGTCGTGGGCGTCGACCTGGGCAAGGTCAACCGGCGTGTGAAGCGGCTCGCGCTCGCCCAGTCGCACGACATCACCGCCTCCGTGACGCGGGCCGGGGCGCGTGTCCTGCGCGGGCGCGGGCGGCTGGAGGGCATGCAGGCGCTCGACGGGTCGCGCAAGGTCGTGGTGAGCGCCGCCGACGGGACCGAGGAGACCCTGACGGCCGACGCGGTGCTCATCGCCACCGGCGGGCACCCGCGGGAGCTGCCCGACGCCCGGCCGGACGGCGAGCGGATCCTGAACTGGACCCAGGTGTACGACCTCGACGAGCTCCCCGAGGAGCTGATCGTGGTCGGGTCGGGTGTGACCGGTGCCGAGTTCGCCGGTGCCTACCAGGCGCTGGGTTCCAGGGTGACGCTCGTGTCGTCGCGTGACCGGGTGCTGCCCGGCGAGGACCCGGACGCGGCCGCGGTGCTGGAGGACGTCTTCCGGCGGCGCGGCATGAACGTCATGGGCCGTTCCCGCGCCCAGTCCGCCAAGCGGGTCGGCGACCGGGTCGAGGTCACGCTGGCCGACGGGCGGGTCATCACCGGCTCGCACTGCCTCATGGCGGTCGGCGCCGTGCCCAACAGCGAGGGCATGGGCCTGGAGGAGGCCGGTGTCCGGCTGCGCGAGTCCGGCCACATCTGGACCGACAAGGTCTCGCGCACGACCGCTCCCGGCGTGTACGCGGCCGGTGACGTGACCGGGGTCTTCGCCCTCGCGTCCGTGGCCGCCATGCAGGGGCGTATCGCCATGTACCACTTCCTGGGCGACGCCGTGACCCCGCTGAACCTGAAGACCGTCTCGTCGAACGTCTTCACCGACCCGGAGATCGCCACCGTCGGCTACACGCAGGCCGACGTCGACGCCGGGAAGATCGACGCCCGGGTGGTGAAGCTGCCGCTGCTGCGCAACCCGCGCGCCAAGATGCAGGGCATCCGCGACGGCTTCGTCAAGATCTTCTGCCGGCCGGGCACGGGCATCGTGGTGGGCGGCGTGGTCGTGGCGCCCCGCGCCTCGGAACTGATCCACCCCATCTCGATCGCGGTCGACAACAATCTGACGGTCGAGCAGATCGCGAACGCGTTCACCGTCTACCCCTCGCTGTCGGGCTCGATCGCCGAGGTGGCACGCCAGTTGCACACACGGAAGATGAACGGCGACGGCTGAGGCCGAAACCGGCTCCTCGCTGGTCACGGGGAGTGTTCGACCATGCGTACGGCATAAGCGGGGCGACTAGGCCCTATACCACTTCGCGCTGCCGCGTGCGAACATCTTCTGCTATTCAGCGCAAACTGCTGAAAGCAGACGGTCGCTGGCGTTACTGTCAGTTTCGTGTTCGCTGCAGAACGTCGCCAATTGATCCTCGAAATGGTGCGAGCGAACGGGGCCGTGTCGCTCCGTGAGCTCGCCCGCGTCGTCCAGACCTCCGAAGTGACCGTACGGCGGGACGTGCGCGCGCTGGAGGCAGAAGGACTCCTCGACCGCCGGCACGGCGGTGCGGTACTGCCGGGCGGTTTCACGCGGGAGTCCGGCTTTCCGCAGAAGTCCCATCTCGCGACCGCCGAGAAGACCGCCATCGCCGACCTCGCCGCGAATCTCGTGGAAGAGGGGGAGGCGATCGTGGTCGGGGCGGGTACGACGACCCAGGAGCTGGCCCGCCGGCTCGCCCGGGTGCCCGGTCTGACCGTCGTCACCAACTCGCTGCTCGTGGCGCAGGCACTGGCCCACGCCAACCGGGTCGAGGTCGTGATGACCGGCGGTACGCTCCGCGGTTCGAACTACGCCCTGGTGGGCAGCGGGGCCGAGCAGTCCCTGCACGGGCTGCGCGTGTCCCGGGCCTTCCTGTCCGGGAGCGGGCTGACCGCCGAGCGAGGGCTGTCCACGTCCAACATGCTGTCGGCGTCCGTCGACCGGGCGCTGGTGCAGGCGGCCGCGGAGGTCGTGGTCCTAGCGGACCACACCAAGCTCGGGACGGACACGATGTTCCAGACCGTGCCGACGGACCTCATCACCCGCCTCGTGACGGACGAGCCGCCCGCCCACGACGACCGTGCGGCCACGGAGCTCCAGGCACTGGCCGACCAGGGCGTGCAGATCGCCGTGGCCGGCGGGCAGGGGGGTTCCACGGGGTCGGCAGGCCCCGGGGGTGATGCCGTCCCGGCGCGTCAGCAGCGCCGGGACGTGCCGTTGCCCGGGCCTCGGCGGCAGGTGCCGGGGGGTGGGGGCGGTGGATTGCGGTCCACCTCGATGCTCGGGGAGCAGGGGCCGGGGGCCGAGCGGGCCCGGGTGGCGGATCTGCGGCGGCGTTGAGCGGCGCGGTGGGTTGAGTCGCTGCGGGTTGCGAGGTGCTCGGCGCTGCCGCTGAGGTCGGGGTGCTGCGCAGCCCGGCGGTGCGGGGTGCTGCTGCGCCCACCCGTGCCGCCCCAGCGGCACGACTGCCCGCAGCTAGGCGGATCGCCTGAGCGGTACGCGGGCCCGCGGGCGCGGGCAGCAGAGCGGCGCGGCCCCCCGAGGGGCCGCGCCGTATGCGTTGGGCTGGGGTGCGTCAGTCCTTGATCTCGCAGATCGCCGCGCCCGACGTGACCGACGCGCCGATCTCCGCCGACAGGCCCTTGATCGTGCCGGAGCGGTGCGCGTTGAGGGGCTGTTCCATCTTCATGGCCTCCAGGACGACGATCAGGTCGCCCTCCTTGACCTCCTGGCCCTCCTCGACCGCGACCTTGACGATCGTGCCCTGCATCGGGGAGGCGAGCGTGTCGCCCGAGGCGACCGGGCCCGACTTCTTCGCCGCGCGGCGCTTCGGCTTGGCGCCCGCCGCGAGACCCGTGCGGGCCAGGGACATGCCCAGCGAGGACGGGAGGGAGACCTCCAGGCGCTTGCCGCCGACCTCGACGACCACCGTCTCGCGGCCCGGCTCCTCGTCCGCCTCGGCGTCGGCCGGTGCGGTGAAGGGCTTGATCTCGTTGACGAACTCCGTCTCGATCCAGCGGGTGTGGACCGTGAACGGGTCCGACGAGCCGGTGAGCTCGGGTGCGAACGCCGGGTCCTTCACCACCGCGCGGTGGAACGGGATGGCCGTGGCCATGCCCTCGACCTGGAACTCCTCCAGCGCACGCGCGGCCCGCTCCAGGGCCTCCTTGCGGGTGCGGCCCGTGACGATCAGCTTCGCCAGCAGGGAGTCCCACGCCGGGCCGATGACCGAGCCGGACTCCACGCCCGCGTCCAGGCGCACGCCCGGGCCGGACGGCGGGGCGAACGTGGTGACGGTGCCCGGCGCGGGCAGGAAGTTGCGGCCCGGGTCCTCGCCGTTGATACGGAACTCGAACGAGTGACCCCGCAGCTCCGGGTCGCCGTACCCGAGCTCCTCGCCGTCGGCGATGCGGAACATCTCGCGCACCAGGTCGATGCCGGCGACCTCCTCGGTGACCGGGTGCTCCACCTGGAGGCGGGTGTTGACCTCCAGGAAGGAGATCGTGCCGTCCATGCCGACGAGGAACTCGACCGTGCCGGCGCCGACGTAGCCGGCCTCCTTCAGGATCGCCTTCGACGCGCGGTACAGCTCCGCGAGCTGCTCCTCGGAGAGGAACGGCGCGGGGGCCTCCTCGACCAGCTTCTGGTGGCGGCGCTGCAGGGAGCAGTCACGGGTGGAGACGACCACCACGTTGCCGTGCTGGTCGGCCAGGCACTGGGTCTCCACGTGCCGGGGCTTGTCGAGGTAGCGCTCGACGAAGCACTCGCCGCGGCCGAAGGCCGCCACGGCCTCGCGGACCGCCGAGTCGTACAGCTCCGGGACCTCTTCCAGCGTGCGCGCGACCTTCAGGCCGCGGCCGCCGCCGCCGAACGCCGCCTTGATGGCGATGGGCAGGCCGTGCTCCTCGGCGAAGGCGACGACCTCGTCGGCACCGGACACCGGGTCGGGCGTGCCCGCCACCAGCGGGGCGCCCGCGCGCTGCGCGATGTGCCGGGCGGCGACCTTGTCGCCGAGGTCGCGGATGGCCTGCGGCGGCGGGCCGATCCAGATCAGGCCCGCGTCCAGGACCGCCTGGGCGAACTCGGCGTTCTCGGAGAGGAAGCCGTAGCCGGGGTGGATCGCGTCCGCGCCGGACTCCCGGGCGGCCTTCAGCACCTTCTCGATGTCGAGGTAGCTGGTTCCCGGGGTGTCACCGCCCAGGGCGAACGCCTCATCCGCGGCGCGGACATGCAGAGCGTCCCGGTCCGGGTCGGCGTAGACGGCCACGCTCGCGATCCCGGCGTCCCGGCAGGCCCGGGCCACGCGGACAGCGATTTCGCCACGGTTGGCGATGAGCACCTTGCGCACGATTGAGGCTCCCTCCTTGAAACAAGCCGAGTTTAGGGACTGCCGACACGGCACTTCGACCCGTCCCCAGTGGTGAGCTTGCCCACACGGAGCGTGATGCGAGGCTCGCTCGACCCGCGAAATCCCTTGTCGCACCGCAGAACGCAGTGCTCCTCCGGGAAACCCTAGCCGTCCCCTGTGGTCAAGGTCTCTGTCATCACGTGCTGCGGGCCACTCCGTTTCTTTGTGGAGTCCCTACGAATGGCCCAATGATTCTTTGCCCGCCGCCGGACCCTTGTCCCCCGGTTTACCGGTGAGTAGCGTTCGCGCTGTCCCGAACGGAAGAAGGTGGGCGCGGTGGTGCGCAGGCCGGTGGCGTGGGTCGTGGCGGTGGTGCTGTTCGCCGAGGCGTTCGGCATCGCGGCGCTCAACTGGTTCCTGGGGGTCGTCGTCGACCGCCAGGACATGTCGCTGGCCGGGCTCGACCCGCACATGATGTCGGTGTCGTCGAAGATCGGCGGGATCGCCTTCGGCCTCTACTTCGCCCTGTGCGGCCTGGTCGCGCTGCTCGTGGCGGTGCGCGACCGGCCCCCGGCGGGCTTCGGGCGGGTGCTGCTGATCAGCGCGGCGGTCGTGCACGCGCTGCTGGGCGCCTTCACCTGGGGACTCGTCGGCTGGCCGGCGTTCCTGTTCATGGTGCTGGTGCTCGCCCTGATCGTGCTGCTGCTGATGACCTACGACCGTCCGGCCGAGCCCGCCGGCGCGGCACCCCGGGACGGGGCGGGCGACGGCGGCTCCCCGGTCACTTCTCCGCAGGCGCCCACAACTCCGTGATGCCGACGCCCAGTTCGGCCAGGAGTCGCCGGACCAGGGGCAGGCTGATGCCGATGACGTTGCCGTGGTCGCCGTCGATGCCGTCGATGAACGGGGCCGAACGGCCGTCCAGGGTGAACGCCCCGGCGACGTAGAGGGGTTCGCCGGAGGCCACGTAGGCGGCGATCTCCTCGTCTGTCGGCTCGCCGAAGTGGACGACGGTGGACGCGGTCGCGGAGACGTACTGGCCGGTGAGCGTGTCGTAGACGCAGTGGCCGGTCTGCAGGGTGCCGGCGCGGCCGCGCATCGCCTTCCAGCGGGCGGTGGCCTCCTCGGCGTCGGCGGGTTTGCCGAGGGCCTGGCCGTCCAGGTCGAGCACGGAGTCGCAGCCGATCACCAGGGCGCCCTTGACGTCCGGCCGGGCCGCGACCACGGAGGCCTTCGCCTCGGCGAGGGCGAGCGCCAGCTCGGCGGGGGTGGGGGCGGTGACGGCGTCCTCGTCGACCCCGCTCACGATCACCTCGGGGGCGAGACCGGCCTGGCGCAGCAGGCCGAGCCGGGCGGGGGACTGGGAGGCGAGGACGAGTCGGCGGCGCGGCTGATCTGTCATGCGTTCAGCGTATCGGCGGTGCCGGGCTCCCTCACCTCACACCGATCACGAGCATCACCAGCACCATGGCCAGGGCCAGGAGAACGCTCAGCCGCCGCAGCATGCCCTGCATGTCCCGCAGTTCTTCGGGCGGTTCGTTCTCGGGGTCGGACCACAGCATGAGTCCAGCGTGCGGCCTGGCGGGGCGGGGCGCCTGAGTAGGGGTACTCAAATCGGCGCCCCGCGTTGTCTCCGCCGTGCGCGGTTCCCCGCGCTCCTGGGGGCGAGCGCTCTAGCCCGGCCAGTACGTACGGCCCCACGACGACGGCCCCGGCTGGGGCAGGCGCCGGGCGGCGATGCGGGACGGGTCGGACCAGGAGTCGCGGGGCGCCGGCGCGCCGGGCGGCGTGGCGGCCGCCGCCGCGGCGCGGGCCCTGACCACCGCCAGGGCGGCGGCCAGCTCCTCCGGGGTCGGGTTGCCCCGTACGACCTTGATCGTCATATGGGCTCCTGGTGGCTAGAGGGGGATGTTGCCGTGCTTCTTCGGAGGCAGGGATTCCCGCTTCGTGCGCAGTTGACGCAGGCCCCGTACGACGTGCCGGCGGGTCTCGGACGGCAGGATCACCGCGTCGACGTAGCCGCGCTCGGCCGCGACGTAGGGGTTGAGCAGCGTGTCCTCGTACTCCTGGATCAGCCGGGCGCGCACGGCCTCCAGGTCCTCGCCGTTCGCCTCGGCCTCCGCGAGGGTGCGGCGGTGCAGGATGTTGACCGCGCCCTGGGCGCCCATGACGGCGATCTGGGCGGTGGGCCAGGCCAGGTTGAGGTCCGCGCCGAGGTGCTTGGAGCCCATGACGTCGTAGGCGCCGCCGAAGGCCTTGCGGGTGATGACCGTGATGAGCGGGACGGTCGCCTCGGCGTAGGCGTAGATCAGCTTGGCGCCGCGGCGGATGATGCCGTCGTGCTCCTGGTCGACGCCGGGCAGGAAGCCGGGGACGTCGACGAAGGTGAGCACCGGGACGTTGAAGGCGTCGCAGGTCCGCACGAAGCGGGCCGCCTTCTCGCTGGCCTTGATGTCCAGGCAGCCGGCGAACTGCATCGGCTGGTTGGCGACGATGCCGACCGGCCGGCCCTCGACCCGGCCGAAGCCGGTGAGGATGTTCGGCGCGTACAGCGGCTGCGTCTCGAAGAACTCGGCGTCGTCCAGGACGTGCTCGATCACCGCGTGCATGTCGTACGGCTGGTTCGCGCTGTCCGGGACGATCGTGTCCAGCTCGCGGTCCTCGTCCGTGACCTCCAGGTCGGCCTCCTCGGGGAAGGCCGGCGGCTCGGAGAGGTTGTTGGACGGCAGGTACGACAGCAGTTGCTTGATGTACTCGATCGCGTCCTTCTCGTCGCCCGCCATGTGGTGGGCCACGCCGGAGGTCGCGTTGTGGGTGCGGGCGCCGCCCAGCTCCTCGAAGCCGACGTCCTCACCGGTGACCGTCTTGATGACGTCGGGGCCGGTGATGAACATGTGCGAGGTCTGGTCGACCATGACCGTGAAGTCGGTGATGGCCGGGGAGTAGACCGCGCCGCCCGCGCACGGCCCGACGACCAGGCTGATCTGCGGGATGACGCCGGAGGCGTGGGTGTTGCGGCGGAAGATCTCGCCGTAGGCGCCGAGGGAGGCCACGCCCTCCTGGATGCGGGCGCCGCCGGAGTCGTTGATGCCGATGACCGGGCAGCCGGTCTTCAGCGCGAAGTCCATGACCTTGACGATCTTCTGCCCGTAGACCTCGCCCAGCGCGCCGCCGAAGACGGTGAAGTCCTGCGAGAACACGGCGACCGGGCGGCCGTCGACGGTGCCGTACCCGGTGACGACGCCGTCGCCGTAGGGGCGGTTCTTGTCGAGGCCGAAGTTTGTGGAGCGGTGCCGGGCGAACTCGTCGAGCTCGACGAACGAGCCCTCGTCGAGCAGGAGCTCGATCCGCTCACGGGCCGTCAGCTTGCCCTTGGCGTGCTGCTTCTCGACGGCGCGTGCGGAGCCGGCGTGCGTCGCCTCATCGATGCGGCGCTTCAGATCCGCGAGTTTGCCCGCGGTCGTGTGAATGTCAGGCTGCTGCTGCTCTTCCGGCTCGGACATCGGGATGCGGCTCCCTGCCTGCTCAAAAGGGGGGACGGTTACTCATCCGTAGAGTAGTGGGGGCCCTCCACATCGGCAGTGCGGCGTTTACCACACCTAGGGTGGCTTGCATGACGCCGCGAGATGCATCAGAGCCCGACGGAAGCCGCTGGTCCGACCTGGACCGGCCGCCCCTCAACATCACCGCCCTGCGCCGGGGGCTGGTGCGGGAGGGAGGGCTGTGGTCGGGGGTGGAGGTCGTCCAGCGCACCGGCTCGACCAACTCCGACCTGGTCGCCCGGGCGGCCGGGGGCGAGGCCGTGGAGGGCGCCGTACTGGTCGCCGAGGAGCAGACCGCCGGGCGGGGGCGCCTGGACCGGCAGTGGACCGCACCGCCGCGCTCCGGCCTCTTCTTCTCCGTCCTGCTCACGCCGGGCGAGGTGCCGGTGGCGCGCTGGGGGTGGCTGCCGCTGCTCACGGGGGTGGCCGTGGCGGCGGGGCTGGCGCGGGCGGCGGGCGTCGACACGGCGCTGAAATGGCCGAACGACCTGCTGGTCACCGTGGGGGGAGAGGAACGCAAGGCCGGCGGGATCCTCGCCGAGCGGGCCGGTGACGACGGGATCGTGATCGGGGTCGGTATCAACGTCACCCTGAAGGCGGACGAGCTGCCGGTGCCGACGGCGGGGTCGCTGGCGCTGGCCGGGGCCGTGAGCACGGACCGGGACCCGTTGCTGCGCGGGGTGCTTCGTTCTCTGGAGGAGTGGTACGGGAAGTGGCGCGCGGCCGGTGGCGACCCGAGCGTGAGCGGGTTGCACGAGGCATATGCCGCCGGGTGCGCGACGCTCGGGCGGGTGGTGCGTGCGGAGTTGCCGGGGGATCGGGCCGTGGTGGGGGAGGCGGTGGCCGTGGACGGGGACGGACGGCTGGTGCTGGCGACGGAGGAAGGGGTGCAGGAGCCGGTGGGCGCCGGGGACATCGTGCACCTCAGGCCCGCCTGAGCCGGGACCGGGCGGGAGCGCAGCCGGGCGGAGCCGGGTGCCTCCCCCGAGTCGCCGCGAGCAGGGAGTGCTCCCGGCGCCCCCACGTGCCGCCCCCGGCGGCACGGCTGCCCGCAGCTCGGCGCCCGGTCGGACCTTACGGAGTGAGCTGGCGCACACCTGCCGTAGAGTTGAGGCCGGTCGATACATGACCGTGACAGATCGGAAGGGCAGCACGCGTGACCGTCGACGACTCGGGCTCCGGCACGGACGCGCAGGGCGCCGACCCCGGCGAGGATCCGCTCGCCCTGCGGCTGGAACAGCTCATCCTGGGCGCCGAGCGCCGCTACACCCCGTTCCAGGCGGCCCGCAGCGCCGGTGTCTCCATGGAACTGGCCTCCCGCTTCTGGCGGGCCATGGGCTTCGCCGACATCGGCCAGGCCAAGGCCCTGACGGAGGCGGACGTCCTCGCCCTGCGGCGCCTGGCCGGTCTCGTCGAGGCCGGGCTGCTGAGCGAGGCGATGGCCGTCCAGGTGGCCCGCTCCACCGGGCAGACCACCGCCCGGCTCGCCGAGTGGCAGATCGACTCCTTCCTGGAGGGTCTGACCGAGCCGCCCGAGCCGGGCATGACGCGCACCGAGGTGACGTACCCGATCGTCGAGCTGCTCCTGCCCGAACTGGAGGAGTTCCTGGTCTACGTCTGGCGCCGCCAGCTCGCGGCCTCGGCCGGACGGGTCGTGCAGGCCGCCGACGACGAGGAGATGGTCGACCGGCGGCTGGCCGTCGGCTTCGCCGACCTGGTCGGCTTCACGCGGCTGACCCGCCGGATGGAGGAGGAGGAGCTCGGCGAGCTGGTCGAGGCCTTCGAGACCACGGCCGCCGACCTGGTGGCCGCCAACGGCGGACGGCTGATCAAGACCCTCGGCGACGAGGTGCTGTACGCCGCGGACGACGCCGGCACGGCCGCCGAGATCGCGCTGCGGCTGATCGAGACCATGGCGCACGACGAGACCATGCCGGAGCTGCGCGTCGGCATGGCGTTCGGCACCGTGACCACCCGAATGGGTGATGTCTTCGGAACAACCGTGAACCTGGCCTCCCGGCTCACCTCGATAGCTCCCAAGGACGCCGTGCTCGTCGACACCGCGTTCGCCGAGGAGCTGATCCGCACGCAGGACGCCCCGGCCTCCGAGGCGGAGGCGGCGGAGGAGGCCGCGGCCGCGGAGAAGGAGGGTGAGGAGCCGCCGGTGTACCGGTTCGCGCTGCAGCCGATGTGGCAGCGGCCGGTGCGCGGTCTGGGCGTCGTGGAGCCGTGGCTGCTCACCCGGCGGGACGGGGCGCCGTAACCGCTCCCCGGTGTGCCGTCGGCGCGGTGTCAGCGGTGGCCGGCGGGTGAGTCCACGCAGAGGCCGATGATCGGCACGCACAATCCGGGGTCCTGCGGCTTCCTCGGTTCGTCCGGCGTGCCGGGCTGCTCGGGTGCCGGGGCGGGTGCCGTCCGGCTCGGGGGCGTGCTCGGGGCCGGGCGGGGTGTGTCGCCCCGGGGCGGCGCGGCCGGGGGGTTCGGCGTGTCGGGAACGGTCGTGGTGCCGGGCCCGGGCGCCTGGGGCGTGTCCGGGGTCCGGCCGGGTCCGGTGGCTCGGCCGGAGGTCCCCGGGGCCTGGGCGGACGAGGCCGTCGGTGCGCCACCGGTGGCCGGTGACGGGGTGAGGCCGCCGAGGGCGGTGGGCGAGGAGGGGCTCGCCTCGGGCGTGGCCGGGAGGGCCGCCGCCGCGCTCCGGGTCTCGTCCGTGCCGGAGAGGACCGGGTCCGGGCGGGGCTCGGCCCCGGCGGTGCCGACGCCGTCCGCGCCGGTTCCCGAGGTCAGGCGGACGAGGCTCAGCGCGCCCGCGGCCAGGGCGAGGCCGCCGGCCGCGAGCAGGACCTTGCGGGGGCGGGGCTTGCGGTGCCGGCCCCGCGGCCTAGGGGGAAAGGGTGCCGTCTCCGCCGCCGACGGCTCGTGGGGCGCGGCGGGCACCGGTCGGCGCGGGCGGGCGGCCCCGGTGTCCTGCTGCGGCTTCGCCGGCGTGTTCGTCGTCCTCATGGTTCCTCCCCGATGCGCCACGCGCCCCCGTTACGCGTGGCGGACGCACGTTATGCGCTCCCTTGGGCGTTCGGGGCGGTGTTGCGGGGATGTCACTCGAACGGGTGGGCGGGCAGGGGCGGGGAACCGGTCGCGTCCGCTCTTTCGTGGGCCGGGTGCGGCTGCGATGATCTGAGGCGTCGGTTCTTGTTAACCCGCGTTAACCGGAGGGTGTCATGAGTGAGGAACGGTTCGGGGAGTTTGTGCTGGTGCGGCGGCACGAGCAGGGGCATGTCGCGGAGCTCGTCCTCGACCGCCCCAAGGCCATGAACGCGGTGTCGACCGACATGGCGCGATCGATCTCCGGGGCGTGCGCGGCGCTGGGGGAGGACCGGGACGTGCGGGCGGTCGTCCTGACCTCGACGCACGAGCGGGCGTTCTGCGTGGGCGCCGACCTGAAGGAGCGGAACTCGTTCAGCGACGCGGATCTGCTGCGGCAGCGGCCCGTGACCCGCGGGGCGTACACCGGGGTGCTGGAGCTGCCGGTGCCGACGGTGGCGGCGGTGCACGGGTTCGCGCTGGGCGGCGGGTTCGAGCTGGCGCTGGCGTGCGATGTGATCGTGGCGGACCGGACAGCCGTGGTGGGACTGCCCGAGGTGTCGGTCGGCGTGATCCCCGGCGGCGGCGGGACGCAGTTGCTGCCGCGCCGGGTCGGGGCGGCCCGGGCCGCCGAGCTGATCTTCTCCGCGCGGCGGGTGGAGGCCGTCGAGGCCGGGGAGTTGGGGCTCGTGGACCAGGTGGTGGAGGAGGGCCGGGACCGGGAGGAGGCGCTGGCGCTGGCCGCCCGGATCGCCGGGAACTCGCCGGTGGGGCTGCGGGCCGCGAAGCGCGCGCTGCGGCTGGGCCAGGGACTGGATCTGCGGGCCGGGCTGGAGGTCGAGGACGCGGCATGGCGGGCCACGGCGTTCTCGGGCGACCGGGCGGAGGGCGTCGCCGCGTTCAACGAACGCCGCAAGCCCGAGTGGCCCGGGGAGTAGCGGGGCGGGAGCCGACGGGGCGTGACGGGGACGGCCTGCGGAGTCGTGGCCGGGATGGGCCATGGGGTGTGATGGGGATGGCTGCGGAGTCGTACCGGGATCGGCCGACGGGGCGTGATGGGAAGCGCGGCCGTGTCCGAGGTGGGCCGGGGGCCGTCGCCGGGCGGGCCGACGGGTGACCGCGGGCGGCGTGGCCTGCGGAGTCGTGGTGGGGTGGGCCGAGGGCAAGCGCAATGCGCCCTGCCCTCGCGCTCCCGCTGCATCGTTCGCCTTCCGCGTGCCCTGCGGGGCCGCCACGCGCCGCTGCTCGTGGTGGTGGCCGGGGTGGCTTGCGGAGTCGCGAGCGGGGCGTGCCGCAGGCGCGTGGCCGAGGGTGGGCCGACGGGCGTGGCCGGGGCGGGGCGGTGGTTGTGAACGGTGCTCGTTCCTTGTGAACCGCTCGGCCTCCCCGTTCGCCCCGTCAACAGAACGGAATGGCTGAAAACTCCCTAGCCTGGGGTGATGGGTGAGGACAGACGGCTGGCGGCCGTCGTCGCGTTGGCTCAGGGGATGGCGGCCGCGCACGGGCTGCGTGAGGCGTGGCGTGCGGCGGCCTCGGGGGCGTGCCGGGCGCTGGGCGGCAGCTTCGCCGCACTGTCGGTGTGGGAGCGGGAGCTCGGGCGGCTGAAGGTCCTCGTGAACGTCGGGGAGCTGGCCGAGGGCGAGGAGGAGTTCCCGGAGGACGAGGCCTACCCGGTGCACCAGTTCGCCGAGATCACGGAGTTCCTGCACGAGCAGTGGGCCGGCGGCGGTGAGCCCGACGCGTGGGTGGAGACGGCCGAGGGACCCGCCGCCGGGCAGCCCGGGTACTGCCACCAGCGGGTCGCAGCCCTGCGGCGGCGCGGCCGCGGCTGCTGCGTCGTCGCGCCCATCGTGCTGCACGGCAGGGCCTGGGGCGAGCTCTACGTCGCCCGGCCGGTCGGCGTGCCCGTCTTCGGGCGGGCCGACGCCGACTTCGCCACCGTCCTGGCCTCCGTCGTGGCCGCCGGCATCGCCCAGACCGAGCGTCTGGAGGAGGCCCGGCGGCTCGCCTTCACCGACTCCCTCACCGGGCTCGCCAACCGCCGGGCCGTCGACGTACGCCTGGAACAGGCCATCGAGCGGCACCGCAGGGACGGGGCCGTCGTCAGCCTGGTCGTCTGCGACCTGAACGGACTCAAGGGGGTCAACGACACCCACGGGCACGCGGCCGGCGACCGGCTTCTGGAGCGGTTCGGCTCGGTGCTGTCTCTGTGCGGGGCCATGCTGCCGGGGGCGCTCGCGGCGCGGCTCGGCGGGGACGAGTTCTGCCTGCTGGCGGTCGGCCCGCCGGCGGACCAGGTCGTGAAGGCGGCCGGTGAACTGTGCCGCAGGGCGGCGGAGTTGGAACTCGGGGACGGTGTGGCCTGCGGCGTCGCCTCCACCGAGGACCCGATCGGGACCGTACGGTCCGCGCGCCGGCTCTTCCGGCTCGCCGACGCCGCGCAGTACCGGGCCAAGGCCGAGCGGGCCGGCCGCCCGGTCGTCGCCGGACGGGCCGGGCCCGACGACCCCGTCGTGCGGCTCGCGGACGAGCCGTCCCGGGAGGCGGGCGGCGAACGGCGCCGCTTCCGCGGCCGGCACGCACCCTGACGCCCACCCGGCAGGCCCGGCGGCCCCGGACGGTGTGACGTATTCGGTAAGGGGCGAACCCCGTCCCCAGTGGTGACAGCATTGAATTCACTGCGTACGCTCCTGAATATGGATATGCACACTGTGGTGGTGGGGACGTCCGGGGTGACCGCGTCCGACGTGCTCGCCGTGGCGCGCGGCGGCGCCCGCGTCGAGCTCTCCGAGGAGGCCGTGGCCGCCCTCGCCGCGGCCCGCGAGATCGTGGACGCGCTGGCGGCCAAGCCGGACCCCGTGTACGGCGTGAGTACCGGCTTCGGCGCCCTGGCGACCCGGCACATCAGCCCCGAGCTGCGCGCACAGCTCCAGCGCAACATCGTCCGCTCGCACGCCGCCGGCATGGGCCCCCGGGTCGAGCGCGAGGTCGTGCGCGCCCTGATGTTCCTGCGGCTGAAGACCGTCTGCTCCGGGCACACCGGCGTGCGCCCCGAGGTCGCGCAGATCATGGCCGACCTGCTCAACGCCGGGATCACCCCGGTCGTGCACGAGTACGGCTCCCTCGGCTGCTCCGGCGACCTCGCCCCGCTGTCCCACTGCGCGCTCGCGCTCATGGGCGAAGGCGACGCCGAGGGCCCCGACGGCACCGTGCGCCCGGCCGCCGAACTGCTCGCCGCGCACGGCATCCAGCCGGTCGAACTGCGCGAGAAGGAGGGGCTCGCCCTCCTCAACGGCACCGACGGCATGCTCGGCATGCTGGTCATGGCCCTGGCCGACCTGGACACCCTCTACCGGTCCGCCGACGTCACGGCCGCCCTGTCCCTGGAGGCCCTGCTCGGCACCGACAAGGTCCTCGCTCCCGAGCTGCACGCCATCCGGCCGCACCCGGGGCAGGCCGCCAGCGCCGCCAACATGCTGGCCGTGCTGAAGGGCTCGGGTCTGACCGGCCATCACCAGGACGACGCCCCGCGCGTCCAGGACGCCTACTCGGTGCGCTGCGCCCCGCAGGTCGCCGGTGCCGGGCGGGACACCGTGGCGCACGCCCGGCTGGTCGCCGACCGCGAGCTGGCCGCCGCCGTGGACAACCCCGTGGTCCTGCCTGGGGGCACCTCCCAGGCTTTCGGCACTGGGGGAGGCCGCGTGGAGTCCAACGGCAACTTCCACGGGGCGCCCGTCGCCTACGTCCTGGACTTCCTGGCCATCGCCGCCGCCGACCTCGGCTCCATCGCCGAGCGGCGCACCGACCGGCTGCTCGACAAGAACCGCAGCCACGGCCTGCCGCCGTTCCTCGCCGACGACGCCGGTGTGGACTCGGGCCTGATGATCGCTCAGTACACGCAGGCCGCGCTGGTCAGCGAGCTGAAGCGGCTCGCCGTTCCGGCTTCGGCCGACTCGATCCCGTCCTCCGCCATGCAGGAGGACCACGTCTCCATGGGCTGGTCGGCGGCGCGCAAGCTGCGCACCGCCGTCGACAACCTCACCCGGGTCCTCGCCATCGAGCTGTACGCCGCCACGCGCGCGATCCAGCTGCGCGAAGGGCTCACCCCGGCGCCCGCGACGCGGGCCGTCATCGACGCCGCCCGGGCGGCCGGTGTCCAGGGCCCCGGCCCGGACCGCTACCTCGCGCCCGATCTGGCCGCGGCGGACGCGTTCGTGCGCGACGGACGGCTGCTCGCGGCGGTGGAGGCGGTCACCGGGCCGCTGCAGTAGGGCGGTTCGCGGAACGGGAGGGGCCCTGCCGCCCGGCGGGGCCCCTCAGCCGTCCCCGCGGGCCCTCAAGTGCGGTCAGAGACCGAGGCGTTCCCGGCGGACCGAGTACACGACGAAGCCGGCGCCCAGCGTGAGGCAGAAGGTCCCGCCGATCACGTACGGCGTGCTGTCGAAGCTTCCGGTGTCCGCGAGCCGGGGCCCCGCGGCGGAGGCGTCCGCGCCCGTGGCCGCGACCCGGGCCTGCTCCGTGACCTGCGGAGACGGGCTCGTCGAGACGGCGTCTCTCACCGGGGAGTCCGACGTCGCGTTGGCGGACGGGACGAACCACAGGGCGCCCAGCAGGGTCGCCGCTGCGGTGGCGGTCAGCAACGGACGGCGAGCGGATGACACGGAATATCGATCCCCTTGTGACGTCGGCGAATTGGCCGTGTGGGGCGATGTTAGTGAAAGGCGCGGGTCACGGGAAAGTCACAGGAGGCCTTGGCCGTACGCTCCCGCCATGAGCACTCCAGAGACATCACGATTTGTACGGCTTCGGGTGGAACTCGTTCTCGAGGTGGAGGACCCCGACGCGGTCACCAAGTCCGCGCTCGGCAGGATCGCCGGTGACGCCGGGATGCCGGAGGCGGAGCGGGCCCACGCCGAGGACGCTGTGACGGAAGACACCGCGGAGGCCCTCGCCTACCTCGTCGACCCGTTCGACCTGGTCAGCGAGGTGCCGGGGGTCGAGCTCCAGCAGGCCTCCTGGAGCAGCGAGCGGATCGACTACGACCCCGATTCGCCGGACTGGGACCTCGACGAGGATGATGGCGGCGACGACAGCGACGGCTGACCGCCCGGAACCTCCTGGCCCCGGGCGGCAACCGCCGCCCGGGGTCCTCGCGTCTCCAGCGGCGCACGACCACACCCGCACCGCCCGGCACCGTCCGTCACGGACGTGGTGATCCCCACACCTGCGCCACCTGGGGAACCGGACGAACCGGTCGTAGCGTTGAACGTCTCGACGGGGACTCACGAGTCCCGACGGGGGCACTTGGTGGGTGACGGGGACCCGGGGTTTGGGGAAATCGGCAACGATGGAGAAGCGTGTGATGACGGTCAGTAAGCGGCGCAAGGGCCTGACGGTCGCGTCCGCACTGCTCGGCGGAGTGCTGGTGCTCTCGGCCTGTTCCGGCGGCGACGACAGCGCCTCCGGCGGCGACGGCGGCGACAGCTCCCAGTCGAAGGTCGACGAGGCCGCGGCCCAGAAGACCTCCGAGGCCCAGATCAAGATCACGCCCAAGGACGGCTCGAACAACGCCTCGATCAACAACTCCGCGGCCGTCACGGTGAGCAAGGGCACGCTCACGACCGTGAAGATGACGACGGCCGACGGCACCGAGGTCAGCGGCCAGATATCCGCCGACAAGAAGAGCTGGAAGCCCAGCACGCAGCTGGAGCGGTCCACCACCTACAGGCTGGCGGCGGAGGCGAAGGACTCCGACGGGCGCGTCGCCCACGAGAACGCCTCCTTCACCACGGTCTCCCCGGCCAACAGCTTCATCGGCAACTTCACTCCGGACGACGGCACCACCGTCGGCGTCGGCATGCCGGTCTCGATCAACTTCGACAAGGCGATCACCAACAAGGCCGCGGTCCAGAAGGGCATCACGGTCAGCACGACCAGCGGCCAGGAGGTCGCCTGCCACTGGTTCAACGCCAACCGCATGGACTGCCGGCCCGAGGACTACTGGAAGGAAGGCTCCACCGTCACGCTGAAGCTCGCGCTCGACGGTGTCGAGGGCGCCGAGGGCGTCTACGGCGTCCAGCAGAAGACGGTCACCTTCAAGATCGGCCGCAACCAGATCTCCTACGTCGACGCGAAGACCAAGCAGATGAAGGTCACGCAGGACGGCAAGGTCGTCCGGACGATCCCGATCTCCGCGGGCTCGCCGGAGAACAAGACCTACGAGGGCGTCATGGTGATGTCCGAGAAGTTCAAGGAGACGCGCATGAACGGCGCGACCGTGGGCTTCACGGACGACGACGGCAAGGGCGAGTACGACATCAAGGACGTGCCGCACGCCATCCGCCTCTCCAGCTCCGGCACGTTCATCCACGGCAACTACTGGGGCGCGAAGTCCATCTTCGGCAACGCGAACACGAGCCACGGCTGCGTCGGTCTCCAGGACGCCAAGGGCGCGGACGACCCGAACACGCCGGGCGCCTGGTTCTTCGACAACTCCATCCTCGGTGACGTGGTCGTCGTCGAGAACACCGGCGACAAGACCATCGCGCCGGACAACGGCCTCAACGGCTGGAACATGAACTGGGCCGACTGGAAGGCCGGCTCGGCCGTCTGACGGTCCCTCGGCAGCACACGCACGGAAGCCGCCGCCCGCCCCCGCCCGGGGCGGACGGCGGCTTCCGGCATTTACCGGCCGCTTCCGGCTTCTGCGGCGGCTTCCGGTTTCCCGGCCCCTTCTCATCCGGCTCTTATACGCGGCTCAAGCGCTCATCACGGACCGTCCCTAGCTTGCCGCCATGTTCTTCACCTATCTGAGGCGCGAGTTGCGCCGCCGCAGAAAGGCGGCCCTCGTCGTCGCCTCCGGACTCGCGCTGGGCATCGCGCTGGTCATCGTCGTCACGTCCGTCTCCGCCGGCATGGGCGCGGCGCAGGACAAGGTCCTCCAGTCGCTCTACGGGCTGGGCACGGACATGACCGTCACCAAGGCCGCGGCGCCCCCGGGCAGCGACGCCGAGCGGCCGCGCTTCCGCTTCGACGCGCAGAACGACGGCTCCGGCGGCGAGCAGAGCAGCGACCGCGTCATGGTGCAGGGCTTCCAGACGCTGGCGAGTTCGACCGTGAGCGAGGTGGGCGCGCAGAGCGGGGTCGCGGACGCCGTGGGCGGACTGAGCCTCCAGGTCGTCAAGGTCAGCGGCGAGTTCACCCGTGGCCGCTTCCAGCAGGACGGCGGCGGCGCCCCGGGCGGCGGCCAGGGTGGCGCACAGCCTTCTCCGCAGGGCCGCGTCGAGGGCGGCGGCGCCGACTTCGACGTCAACAGCTACTCCGTCTACGGCACCGACGTCACCGAACCCGCACTCGGCCCGCTCACCTCCTCCCGTATCACCAGCGGGCGCACCTTCGCGGCGAACGAGGCGAACGCCGCGGTCGCCGTGGCCGACGCGTCCTACGCCAAGGAGAAGAAGCTCAAGACCGGGTCCACGGTCACCGTCAAGGACACGAAGTTCGAGGTGGTCGGCATCGCCACGGCCGACAGCGGGGACGCCGCCGCCGACCTCTACATCCCGCTGAAGCGGGCGCAGACGCTGGCCGACGCGAAGGACAAGGTCACCACGATCTACGTCAGGGCGACCGACTCGCAGCGCATCGACAGCGTCAAGTCGGAGATCCGGAAGAACGTCGGCGGCACGACCGTCACCACCTCCGCCGACCTCGCCGACACCGTCTCCGGCTCCCTGTCCACGGCCTCCTCCCTCGCCACGAGCGTGGGCAAGTGGCTGTCGGTCGTGGTGCTCGTGGCCGCCTTCCTGGTGGCGGGCCTTCTGACGTCCTCGGCGGTCTCCCGCCGGGTCCGCGAGTTCGGCACGCTCAAGGCGCTGGGCTGGAGGTCCGGCCGGGTGACCGGGCAGGTGGTCGGCGAGGCGGTCGTCAACGGCCTGGTCGGCGGGGCGCTGGGCATCGCGCTGGGGCTGGTGGGCGCCTACGCCGTGACCGCCGCCAGCCCGACCCTGCAGGCCCAGCTCGGCGGGGGCGGGGGTGCCGGGGGCGGCTTCGGCGGCCCCGGGCGGCAGGCGCAGCGGACCCTCGACGTCGCCCTGACCGCACCCGTCAGCCCGGCGACCATCGCCCTCGCGGTGGCCCTGGCGGTCACGGGCGGCCTGGTCGCCGGCGCGTTCGGCGGCTGGCGGGCCTCACGGCTCCGCCCGGCGGACGCACTGCGCCGCGTCGAGTAGCGCCCGCCCGCCCGCACCCGAAGACGACATCAGGAGCCCTCCATGTACGAACTGACCGCGGTCACCAAGCACTACACGCGTTCCAGAGAAACCGTCCAGGCCCTCGACGGCATCGACCTCACCATTCCCGACGGCGACCGTCTGGTCATCCAGGGCCCCACCGGTGGTGGCAAATCCACCCTGCTGCACATGCTCGGCGGACTGGACCGCCCCACATCCGGCCGGATCGTCCTCGACGGCACCGACCTCGCCGCCCTGCCGGAGGCCAGGCTCACCCGCGTGCGAAGCGAAAGCATCGGTTTCGTCTTCCAGTCCTTCAACCTGATCCCGACGCTCACCGCACAGGAAAACGTCGAAACCGCGCTCGTCCCGCTCGGCGTCAAGCCGAAACAGCGCCGCGAACAGGCCGCCGAGGCACTGAAGTCGGTCGGTCTCGGAGAACGCCTCGCGCATCTGCCCGGCGAGATGTCCGGCGGTCAGCAGCAGCGTGTGGCCATCGCCCGGGCCCTGGTGAAACAGCCGAAGGTGCTGCTCGCCGACGAACCCACCGGCAACCTCGACGAGTCGATGCGCGACGAGATCATGGACGTGCTCGAACGCATGTGGAAGGAGCTCGGGCTCACCTTCATCATGGTGACCCACGACACTTCTCTCGCGAAGAAGGCCCCGCGCCTGGCGACGATCCGCAAGGGCCGCATCACCGTCAAGGAGAACACGCGTGCGTAAGTTCGCGGCCCTGTAACGGAGTTCCGGCAGTCGTGTAACAGTCGGCCGACGGATTTCTTACTGTCTTCTCATCTATTGAGTGCCTGATCACCCCTCGGCATACTGCGTGATCCGGGGGGTGCGCGCGCATGCGTACGAGACCACCCCCGGCCGGGTGAACGGGGAATTCGCCCGGTACTTCTGCAAGGGGGAAACTTGCGCAGACAAGTGAAAAGGGCGTGCGCGGCCACGGTCGCCACAGCGGCAGCCGTGGCCCTCGCGGCGGGCATGACCAGCCCCGCGTCGGCCGACGGCGAGCGCACGGCCGCCGCCGAGCGGGCCTCGCTCACCGCCAAGCACCACATCACGCTGATCACCGGCGACCGGGTCGCCCTGGACGCCAAGGGCCGCGTCGTCGGCCTGCAGCGGGCCGAGGGCCGAGAGGACGTACCCGTCCAGGTCCGCAAGATCGACGGCCACACCCTCGTGATCCCGGCCGACGCCGCCCGTCTCGTCGCCACGGGCAAGCTCGACCAGCGTCTCTTCGACGTCACCGAGCTCAACAAGTCCGCGACCCGCAAGGCCCAGAAGAAGGGCCTGAAGGTCATCGTCGGCTACCAGGGCGGCGCCGCGGCCACGAAGGCCGACGTGCGGGACGCGGGCACCCTGAGCCACACCCTGAAGACCCTCAACGCCGACGCGGTCCAGACGCCGCAGGAGGACGCGCCCGAGCTGTGGGACGCCGTCACCAACGGCGACAAGACCGCCGCCGGCATCGCGCACGTCTGGCTCGACGGCGTCCGCAAGGCCAGCCTCGACAAGTCCGTCGCGCAGATCGGCGCGCCCAAGGCGTGGTCGGCCGGCTACGACGGCAAGGGCGTCAAGATCGCCGTCCTGGACACCGGTGTCGACGGCACGCACGCCGACCTCAAGGGCCAGGTCGTCGACGCCAAGAACTTCTCCGCCGCGCCCGACACCAGCGACAAGGTCGGCCACGGCACGCACGTCGCCGCCATCGCGGCCGGCACCGGCGCGAAGTCCGGCGGCAAGTACAAGGGCGTCGCGCCCGGCGCGAAGATCCTCAACGGCAAGGTGCTCGACGACAGCGGATTCGGCAGTGACTCCGAGATCGTCGCCGGCATGGAGTGGGCCGCCGCGCAGGGTGCCGACGTCATCAACATGAGCCTGGGCGGCCTGGACACGCCGGCGATCGACCCGATGGAAGCGGTGGTGAACAAGCTCTCCGAGGAGAAGGGTGTCCTGTTCGCCATCGCCGCCGGCAACGAGGGCGACTTCGGCGAGCAGACCGTCGGCTCCCCGGGCAGCGCCGCCGCGGCCCTGACCGTCGGCGCGGTCGACGACAAGGACGTGCTGGCGGACTTCTCCAGCCGCGGCCCCGGCATGGACGGCGCCCTCAAGCCCGACGTGACCGCGCCCGGCGTGGACATCACCGCGGCCTCCGCCCCCGGCAACCTGATAGCCCAGGACGTCGGCGAGAAGCCGGCCGGATACATGACCATCTCCGGTACGTCGATGGCGACCCCGCACGTGGCGGGCGCGGCGGCGATCCTGAAGCAGCAGCACCCCGAGTGGAAGTACACCGAGCTCAAGGGCGCTCTCACCGGCTCCACCAAGGGCGGCAAGTACACGCCGTTCCAGCAGGGTTCGGGCCGGATCCAGGTCGACAAGGCCATCAAGCAGACCGTCGTCGCCGAGCCGGCGTCGGTGAGCTTCGGCATCCAGCAGTGGCCGCACACCGACGACAAGCCGGTCACCAAGCAGCTGACGTACCGCAACCTCGGCACCAAGGACGTCACGCTGAAGCTGGCGGCGACCGCCACCAACCCCAAGGGCAAGGCCGCCCCGGCCGGCTTCTTCAAGCTCGGCGCCACCACGGTGACGGTCCCGGCCGGCGGCAAGGCCTCCGTCCCCTTCACCGTCAACACCAAGCTGGGCGGCACGCTCGACGGCGCGTACTCCTCGTACGTGACGGCGACGGGTGGCGGCCAGACGGTCCGCACGGCGGCGGCGGTCCAGCGCGAGGTCGAGTCGTACGACGTCACGCTCAAGGTCCTGAACCGCGACGGGCAGCCGGCGAAGAACTACAGCGCCGACCTGACCGGCATCGCGGGCCTGGGCAAGGGCAAGGGGGCCATGCCGTACGACGCGGACGGCACGGTCACCGCGCGGCTTCCCAAGGGCACCTACGCCCTCAACGGCAACATCTACGTGGGCGACGACCCGGAGAAGTTCGCCGGTGTCGACTGGCTCGCCCAGCCCAAGCTGAACCTCACCAAGAACACCACGGTCACGCTGGACGCCCGCAAGGCCAAGAAGGTGGACATCACCGTCCCGGCCACGGGCACCAAGTCGGAGTTCGCCTCGGCGGACTACACGGTGTCTGCCGGTGACTCCAGCTACGGCTTCGGCTGGTGGCTGGACTCCTTCGCCGACATCCGCAGCGCCCACGTCGGCCCGCAGATCACCGACGGTTCGGTGACCCAGCAGTGGGACGGCCACTGGAGCAAGGGCGCCACGGAGGAGTACAACACCGTCGCCGGCGGCCCGGTCAAGCAGCTCGCCACCGGTTTCACCAAGCACTACAAGGCCGGTGAGCTGGCCACGGTGAAGGCCGGCCTCGGTGCTTCGACGCCCGGCAAGAAGGGCGCGATCAACGCGGTGGGCTGGATGCCGTGGAGCTCCAGCGCCTCCTCGATCGGCATCCAGCAGTCCCTGCCCGGCACGCGCACGCTGCACCTGTCCGCGCAGGGCGGCGTGGAGTGGCAGCTCGAGTTCTCCCAGTACGGCGGGGTGGACCCGGACGGCTTCCCGATCGACGAGGCCGCCTACACGCTGGGCCAGCAGAAGTACGCGGCCGGCAAGAGCTACTCCGAGACCGTCAACGCGGCCGTCTTCGGACCGCGGATCGACGCCGACTTCGGCATCTTCCGCGAGGGCAACGAGATCTTCGGCTCGCTGCCGCTGTTCGCCGACGGCAAGGGCAACGTGGGCTACTCGCAGTTCTCGTCGGCGGCCACGACCCTCTACCGCAACGGCAAGAAGGTCGGCTCCAACGACGACCCGCTGTTCGGCGAGAAGACGTTCAAGGTCCCGGCCGGTGACGCCGAGTACAAGCTGTCGACGTCGGTCAAGCGCAGCGTCAAGGTCGCGGCGGCCTCCACCCGCATCGACGCCAGCTGGACGTTCCGCTCGAAGAAGGTCACCGACCTCAAGCAGCTGCCCGCCTCCACCGCGCGCTTCCACGCGGCCACCGGCCTGGACAGCAAGGCCCCGGCCGGCAAGCAGGTCACCGTTCCGGTCACCGTCGAGGGCGCGGCCAAGGGCGGCAACCTGAAGTCGCTGTCGGTGTACGTGTCGTACGACTACGGCAAGACCTGGAAGAAGCTCGCCGTCAAGAAGGGCAAGGTCTCCTTCAAGAACCCGGCGAAGGGGAAGGCCGTCTCCTTCCACACCAAGATCGCCGACAAGAAGGGCAACAAGTCGACGATCTCGATCTACAACGCGTACTACGGCAAGTAGGCCGCAGGACCCGTCAGCGGACGGCCCGTCGGAAGCCCCGGCTTCCGGCGGGCCGCTCGCGCGTCTACGGGGCCGGGCTCTCGGCGCCCGCCCGGGTCGCGTCCGCACCCCAGCTCGCCAGCAGGCGCAGGGCCTCCGCCGAGGCGCTGCCCGGCTCCGCGTGGTACGTGATCAGGGACTGCTCGGCGTCGTCGACCAGGCGGAACGTCTCGAAGGACAGTGTCAGGTCACCGACCAGGGGATGGCGCATCCGCTTGACGCCGTAGCTCTTCTCCTTGACGTCATGGGCGGCCCACAGGCGGCGGAACTCCTCGCTCTTCACCGACAGCTCTCCCACCAGGGCGGACAGCTGCGGGTCGTCCGGGTGGCAGCCCGCGTCCATGCGCAGGTAGCCGACGATGTCGGCCGCCTTCTGCTCCCACTCGACGAACAGCTCGCGGTACTCGGGCCGCAGGAACACCATCCGCGCCCAGTTCCGCTCCTGGGCCGGCAGCTCCGCCCAGTCGCCGAACAGCGCCGCGGCCATCCGGTTCCAGGCCAGGACGTGCGAGCGGCGTCCGACGACGTACGCCGGGACGCTGTCGATCGAGTCCAGCAGGTGCCGCAGCGCCGGCCGAACCTGCTGGCTGCGCGCCACCGGCTTCTTCTTGTGCTGCTTCGGCTTGGCCAGGTGCGTCAGGTGGGCGTGCTCGGCGTCGCTGAGCCGCAGGGCGCGCGCGATCGCGTCCAGCACCTCCGCCGAGACGTTGTGGCCGTTGCCCTGCTCCAGCCGCGTGTAGTACGCCACGGACACCCCGGCCAGCTGGGCCAGCTCCTCCCGGCGCAGCCCGGGCACCCGCCGCCGCCCGAAGTCGGGCAGCCCGACGTCCTCCGGCTTCAGCCGGGCTCGCCGGGTGCGCAGGAACTCGCTGAGCTCGGCACGCCGGTCCAGGCCGCCTGCGGCCGTCTGTGCGGGTTCGGGCTGTTCGTCCACCATGCTGTCCAGTATCACCGGTCGTACGCACACGAGCCTGACCCCGCCAGTGGTACGCACGCCGTGCGTACGCAAAACCGTGGTCTGGGTGAGGATCCGGGATTCCGGCACGGTGGGGAGCGTGCCCGGCCGGAAGGTCCGGAAGGCAGCCGGGCGCACGACCCCGCTAGGAGATCCCCCGGCATGACCACTGTTGCTGCGTACGCCGCTCCCGCCCCCAAGGCGCCGCTGGAGCGCACCACCATCGAACGCCGCCAGGTCGGCGAGTACGACGTCCTGATCGACATCAAGTTCGCCGGTATCTGCCACTCGGACATCCACCAGGCCCAGGATGGCTGGGGCGAGGCGATCTTCCCGATGGTCCCCGGCCACGAGATCGCCGGTGTCGTCTCCGAGGTCGGTGCGGGCGTGACCAAGTTCGCCGTGGGCGACCGCGTGGGCGTCGGCTGCATGGTCGACTCCTGCCGCGAGTGCGAGAACTGCAAGGCCGGCCGCGAGCAGTACTGCGTCAAGGGCAACATCCCGACGTACAACGGCATCGGCAAGGACGGCGAGCCCACCTACGGCGGCTACTCCGAGAAGGTCGTCGTCGACGAGAACTTCGTCGTCCGCATCCCCGACGGTCTCTCCCTGGACGTCGCCGCGCCGCTGCTGTGCGCCGGCATCACCCTGTACTCGCCGCTCAAGCGGTTCGGCGCCGGCCCCGGCAAGAAGGTCGCGATCGTCGGCCTCGGCGGCCTCGGCCACATGGGCGTGAAGATCGCGCACGCGCTCGGCGCCGAGGTGACCGTGCTCTCGCAGTCCCTGCGCAAGCGCGAGGACGGTCTGAAGCTGGGCGCGGACCACTACTACGCCACCAGCGACCCGAAGACCTTCGAGGAGCTGGCCGGCACCTTCGACCTGATCGTCTCCACGGTCTCGGCCCCGCTGGACTTCGGCGCCTACCTGTCGCTGCTGAAGACCGAGGGCACGCTGGCCAACGTCGGCGCCCCCGAGGAGCCCATCTCCCTGAACCTCTTCTCGGTGATCGGCGGCGGCAAGTCCCTGGCCGGTTCCATGATCGGCGGCATCGCGGAGACCCAGGAGATGCTCGACTTCTGCGCCGAGCACGGCCTGGGCGCCGAGATCGAGCTGATCCGCGCCGACCAGGTCAACGAGGCGTACGAGCGGGTCGTCGCCAGCGACGTGCGGTACCGCTTCGTGATCGACACGGCCACGATCTGAGCCCCCGCGGCTTACCGGCCCGAGGGCCCCGGCGCATCCGTGCCGGGGCCCTCGGCGCGTTCTCGTGATGCGCGGGTCAGCGCACCCGGGGTACAAGGGGGAGTGACCAGAGGGGGATCACCGGTACGTCAGGGGAGGCCCGCCATGACCGTGCAGCTGAACCACACGATCGTCGCCGCGCGCGACAAGCGTGCCTCGGCCCGGTTTCTCGCCGACATCCTGGGGCTGGAGGTGAGCGCGCCCTACGGCCCGTTCCTCCCGGTCGAGATCTCCAACGGTGTCACGCTCGACTACATGGACAGCCCCGGCGCCATCACGCCGCAGCACTACGCCTTCCTGGTCTCGGAGGAGGAGTTCGACGAGATCTTCGCCCGGATCCAGCAGGCCGGCCTGACGTACTGGGCGGACCCGTTCCACAGCCGCCCCGGCGAGATCAACCACAACGACGGCGGCCGCGGGGCGTACTTCGACGACCCCGACGGCCACCGCCTGGAGATCATCACCAGGCCGTACGGCAGCGGCGGCTGAACCACCGGCGGCTCCGACCGGCCCGCCCGGCCGGAACCGGGGGCTAGTCGCCGGAGGCGGCGCCGAAGGTCCACACGGCGCGGGGGCCGGGACCCACGACCAGGTCCGAGTGGCCGAGCCGCTCCACGTGCCGGGTCGCCACCGGCCTGTTCAGCGACATCTCCACCTGCCGCAGACCCACCCGGTCGAGCGGCACGGCGTCGAAGCGGAGGGTGGTGCCGCCGCCCTTCGCGACGACGCCCCCGCCCGGCACGGACCGTACGGCGAACCCGCCGGCCCGCAGCAGCGGCACCGTGTTCGCGAGGTCCCGCGCGGTGACCGCGAGCCGCACGGCGGTCACGTCCCGCATCAGACGGTCCCGGTAGCCGTCGGACAGGTAGCGCTCCCGGCCCACGTCACCGGGGTACGCGGCGGGTTCGGTGTTGCCGCGCGGGTCGGCGAAGTACTCCGGCCGGTACTCCATCCCCCACGCCCCGAAGAGGTCGTACCGGTCGGTGGTGAACACCGCGTCGAACCACGGCACGGGCACGCCGTCGCCGAAGTCACGCGTCTGCAGGAACTCCACCGGTTCGCCGATCCCCTGCTCGCGCAGCCGGGCGGTGACCGTCGCGAGATCGCCCGCGCGCTCCGTCGAGACACCCATGCCGCCGGCGCCGAGGGTGCCGTCCTTGCCGGGCAGGTCGCCGACGCCGAACAGTTCGAGGTAGGTCTCGCGGCCCATGAGGTAGCGGCCGGTCCAGGTCTGTCCGCCGGAGCCGGTGGTGGTGCGGACCTGGAAGTTCGCGAAGTCGCGGAGATACGCCGAGTGCTCGATCGCGTCGGCGGTCTCCCGGTCGAGCACGCCGTAGGCGTGGTTGTAGTACAGCCACGGCCGTCCGCCCCCGCCGCCGTCCTCGGCGTGCGCGGCGCCCTGGACCGCCCCCGCGAGGGCCAGGGTCATGACCATGATCACCTGTAACGCTCGTCTGAGAACCATGCGGGGAGCGTAGGCCGGGAGGAATCGGTTCCGCTGCGGATTACGGCGCCGCTGCGGATCACGGCGCTCAGGCCGCCACCCGGACCGGCCTCCGCAGCAGATACACGGCCGCGGCCGAGACCAGGGCACCCATGCACGCGATGAAGACGAGCCCCGCGCCCTCCAGGCCCAGCGGCCCCGTCAGCAGCCCCACCCCGATCACCGGCACCGAGATCCCCGCGTACGCCACCACGAACAGCGTCGAGATCACCGCCGCGCGCCGGTCCCCGGGCGAGGCCCCGGCCACCGCCGACAGCGCCCCGCGGAACGCCAGCCCCTGCCCGGTCCCGCCGACGAGCGCGCTCAGCACCACCAGGGCGAGCAGGTCCGCGTGCAGGGCGCCCGCCAGCAGCAGCAGCCCGGTGAACAGCCCGGCACAGCCCAGCGGCAGCGACCGCGCCACCCCCACCCGGCCGGCCGCCAGCTGCCCGGCGGTCGAGGAGAAGAAGGCGAGTGCGACGACCAGCCCGCTCACGGCGTGGTCGCGCAGGTCCAGCTCCTCGGCCAGGAACGCCGGGCTGACGGCCGTGAACACCCCGAACAGCGCGAACCCCACGAAGGACGCGGTCGCCGCGGGACCGAACACCGGGCGGACCCGGGCGGGCAGAGCCGGGCGCTGCGGCCGTACCGAGCGCAGCGGCCGCAGCTCCCGCACGGTCTCCGGAAGCCGCAGCAGGGCGAGGGCCGCGGCGGCCACCAGGCCGAGATGGGCGGCGAACGGCAGGTACAGCGGCCAGGGGGCGTACTGCGCGAGCAGCCCGGCGAGCAGCGGACCGCAGCCCAGACCGCCCATGTTGGCGGCCGTCGCCACGAAGGTGGCCCGGGCGTCGCCGCCCTCCGGGGCCAGCTCCATCACGTACGCCGTGGCGGCCCCCGTGAACAGGCCGGCGGACAGGCCCGACAGCAGCCGCCCGGCGAAGAGCCAGCCCAGGCCCGTCGCGCACAGGAAGCAGACGGCGCTCGCCGCCGCGAACCCCAGGCCCCACAGCAGCACCGGCCGGCGGCCCACGGCGTCCGAGGCGTTGCCCGCCAGCAGCAGCACGCCGATGACGGCGAAGGCGTACACGGCGTAGACGACGGTGACGGTCAGCTCGGAGAAGCCGAGCTTCTCCTGGTAGAGGGGGTAGAGCGGGGTGGGCAGCGTGGTGCCTGCCATGGCCACGGCGAACAGCGCGCCGCCCAGCAGGCACCGGTGCCACCCGGGGCGATCACCGGTCATGGAGCCGACCGTAACCCGGGCGACCGCCTCCGCCCGGCGCGGCGTGCCCGACCGTCCGCGCCCGGCTACGCGGGGGCCGGCCCCGCGAGGTCCGGGTCGTCCTCGCCCGGTCCCGGTGACGGGTCGGTGAGCTGCTCGCGGACGTAGTTCCACACCACCGCGATCAGCGCGGCGACGGGCACGGCCAGCAGGCTGCCCACGATGCCGGCGAGGCTGCCGCCCAGCGTCACCGCCAGCAGCACGACCGCCGCGTGCAGACCGAGGCCGCGGCTCTGGATCATGGGCTGGAAGACGTTGCCCTCCAGCTGCTGCACCACGACGATGATGGCCAGCACGATCAGCGCGTCCGTCAGGCCGTTGGAGACCAGCGCGATGAGGACCGCGACGAACCCGGCGAACAGGGCGCCGATGATCGGCACGAACGCGGAGACGAAGGTCAGCACCGCCAGGGGAAGGACCAGCGGCACGTCCAGGATCCACAGGCCCAGGCCGATCAGCACGGCGTCGAGCAGGCCGACGGCCGCCTGGGACCGTACGAACGAGCCCAGCGTGTCCCAGCCGCGCGCGAAGACGACCGGGACATCGGTGGCGAGGCGCCCGGGCAGCTGACGGGCGAGCCAGGGCAGGAACCGCGGGCCGTCCTTGAGGAAGAAGAACATCAGGAACAGCGCGAGCACGGCGGTGACGACACCGTTGACCACGGTGCTCACCCCGGTGACGACGGCGCCGACCATGCTCCCGAGGCCCTCCTGGGCCCGGGCGACCGCGGAGTCGAAGGCCTTGTCGATCTGGGCGTCCCCGATGTTCAGCGGCGGCCCGGCGGCCCACTCGCGCAGCCGCTGGATGCCCTCGACCACGCCGTCGGACAGCTCCCCGGACTGGGAGGCCACCGGCACCGCGATCAGCGCCACCACGCCCGCCGCGACCAGCAGGAACAGTACGGTCACCACCGAGGCGGCGAGCGCGGGCGGCCAGCCGCGCCGCCGCAGGACCCGCACCGCGGGCCAGGTCAGCGTGGTCAGCAGCAGCCCGATCACCAGCGGCCACACCACCGACCACATCCGGCCCAGCAGCCACAGAGCCACGGCCAGCCCGGCCAACACCAGCAGCAACTCACCCGACACCCGCGCGGATATCCGCAGCGCGGCACGGGATCTGGAGGAACTCAGGGGCGCAGTCACGAGGGCACCCTATGGGGTGCGCGCAACCCCTGGGACACACGGTCCGCCGCGTCACACCACCCTGTAGGAGCTGAAGATGTGCAGCACCGTCTCGATCCGCGCCCGCGTGAGGTCGTCCGGGGCCCCGGTGAGGCGGACGAAGACGACGAACGAATCGGGGTCGTCCGCCACGAACAGGGTCAGCGGTACGCGGCCCGCCAGCGGGTAGTCGTACCAGCCGCCGGGCTCCTCCACGTCCGTGCCGGGCAGGGCGTTCCCGACGGCCTGCCAGTCCGCGTCGTCGAAGGCGTAGCCGCAGACCTCCGCGACCGACTCGCAGAACGGCCGCAGGTTCCCCTCGTGGATCCAGCCCCCGCCAAAGCTCTCCACGGCCCCCGCGGGCTCAGCCATCGGCCCGGGCCACGCCGACCGGACAGGACACGCCCGTGCCGCCGATGCCGCAGTATCCGGCCGGGTTCTTGTCGAGGTACTGCTGGTGGTAGGCCTCGGCGGGGTAGAAGGGGCGGCCCTCGGCCGGGACGATCTCCGTGGTGACGGTCCCGTGGCCGGAGGACGTCAGGACCCGCTGGTAGGCGGCGCGGGAGGCCTTGGCGGCGGCCTCCTGCTCGGGGCCGTGCGTGTAGACCGCCGAGCGGTACTGCGTGCCGACGTCGTTGCCCTGGCGGAAGCCCTGCGTGGGGTCGTGGGACTCCCAGAACGTCTTCAGCAGGCGCTCGTACGAGATCACCGCCGGGTCGTACACCACCCGCACGACCTCGGCATGGCCGGTCAGGCCCGAGCAGACCTCCTCGTACGTGGGGTGCTCGGTGTGGCCGCCCTGGTAGCCCACCAGGGTCGTCCGGACACCGGCCGGGAGCCGCCAGAACACGCGCTCGGCGCCCCAGAAGCAGCCCATGCCGAAGTCGGCGGTCTCCAGGCCCTCCGGGTACGGGCCGAGCAGCGGGTTGCCGAGGACGGTGTGGCGGTCGGGGACCGTGAACAGCGGCTCGGGGCGGCCGGTCAGGGCCTGCTCGCGGGTCGGCAGCCGGGGGGTGCGGCTGTACGGGAACATGCGGTCTCCAGCGGTCTCCGGTGGCCCTCCGGCCGTATCCGGCGAGAGGCGCGTCGCCCGCGTGTGGGCGACGTCCCCTGCAACCCGCCCCGATCTCCCGGAATTCCGGGGCGGGCCCCGCCCGAGCGGGACTCGGTGCGGCGGGCTCGGACCCGCCCCGAGCCAGGGTTCGGTACGGAAGGCTCGGACCCGCCCCGAGCCAGGGTTCGGTACGGAAGGCTCGGACCCGCCGGGAGGGGGGCGGTGCGGCAGGCCCGGGGCCGCCCGGGGCTCCGCTCAGTGCGGCAGGTTCGCCGGGCTGCCGCCGTTCGCCTCATAGCCCGCCACGGCCAGCGCCCGGTACACCGCGAACTCCGCGGCCGGGTCGGCGGACAGGGTCCAGGGCAGGGCGCCCACGTGCCCGTCGATGTGGACCAGCTGGCTCATCGCCTCCGACCAGCGCTCGCCGCGGACCAGGAAGAACACCAGCATGTGCCGCACATGCGCGAGCATCGGGTCGTCCGGGCGGGCCGAGTGCACCGCGTGCAGCGCGCCGTGCACCGCCTTCGTGACGACCTCCGTCTGCCAGAAGCCGCTGACCAGCGTCACCTCGGGCAGGTGCTCGAACACCGCGAACAGGGGCATCGCCGCCAGCAGGGAGCCCTGCGGGGCCCGGGCCGCCGCGGCTTCCGCGAACGAGTACGCCAGGTCACGCGAGCCGTGCCACTTCTCGCACCAGTAGTGCAGCGCGGCCAGGTGCGCCCCCATGTGGTTCGGCGCGCGGTCCAGGATCTTCAGCCAGAGCTGCTCGAAGTCCTTCTGGGAGTAGCCGAGACCGCGGGCCACCGACAGCTCCACGATGTACGGGATCGGATCACCCGGGGCCAGCAGCGCCGCGTCGCCGCACGCCGCCTTCGCCTCCTCCATGATGATCCGGAACTCGTCCGTGCCGGGCGACGCCGTCCGCCACGCCTGCTGCACCAGGAACTCGGCGTGCACCGCCGCGCCACCCGCGTCCTTGGGCGCCTCGGCCCGCCACACCCGCAGCCACTGCCCGCCCGGCGACTCGCCCACGCCGCCGGGCCGCTGCGCGAGCTCCAGCGAGGCCGCGCCCGCGAAGGCCTGCACGCGCTGCCAGCGGCGCTCGCCCTCCGTCTCCGTGCCCGCGAGGAGCTGCTGGGCCGCGCGGTAGTCCTGCGTGCGCTGCACCACGTCCAGGACGTCCAGCAGGTCCTGGTCCGGGCCGGGCATGCGGATGTCGAGCTCCTCCTCGCGGACGAAGCCGTAGTTCGCCGGGTCCGCGGCGTCCGGGTGGTCAGGCGAGACCAGCCCGACCGCACCGCGCCCGCGCCGCAGGAAGGGAAGCAGCACGAAGCCCAGCATGACCGCTGCGATCAGGACCCAGAGAATCTCCATGCAACAAGCGAACCAGACCGCGCCGACAATTGGCCAACCTGGTCCGCGAACCTGTGGAAAACCCGGCCCGACGGCCTCCGCCGCCCTGTGGAAAAGCCCGGTCCGCACGCGGCCGGCCGCTTGCTCCGGCACGTCTCGCTCCGGCGCACTACCCTCGGTGCCCATGAGCGACAGGCACATCAGTCAGCACTTCGAGACGCTCGCGATCCACGCGGGCAACACCGCCGACCCCCTGACGGGCGCGGTCGTCCCGCCGATCTATCAGGTGTCCACGTACAAGCAGGACGGTGTCGGCGGCCTGCGCGGCGGCTACGAGTACAGCCGCAGCGCCAATCCGACCAGGACCGCGCTGGAGGAGAACCTCGCCGCCCTGGAGGGCGGCCGCCGCGGTCTCGCGTTCGCGTCGGGGCTGGCGGCCGAGGACTGCCTGCTGCGCACGCTGCTCGCCCCCGGCGACCACGTGGTCATCCCCAACGACGCCTACGGCGGCACGTTCCGCCTGTTCGCCAAGGTCGTCGCCCGCTGGGGCGTGGAGTGGTCCGTGGCCGACACCAGCGACCCGGCCGCCGTGCGCGCCGCCCTCACCCCCAAGACCAAGGTCGTGTGGGTCGAGACCCCCTCCAACCCGCTCCTCGGCATCACCGACATCGCCGCCGTCGCCCAGGTCGCCCGGGACGCGGGCGCGCGCCTCGTCGTCGACAACACCTTCGCCACGCCGTACCTGCAGCAGCCGCTGTCCCTCGGCGCGGACGTCGTGGTGCACTCCCTGACCAAGTACATGGGCGGCCATTCCGACGTCGTCGGCGGCGCGCTGATCACCGCCGACGCCGGGCTCGGCGAGGAGCTGGCCTTCCACCAGAACGCGATGGGCGCCGTCGCCGGCCCCTTCGACTCCTGGCTGGTGCTGCGCGGCACCAAGACCCTCGCGGTACGGATGGACCGGCACAGCGAGAACGCCGCCAAGGTCGCCGACATGCTCACCCGCCACGCGCGCGTGACGAGCGTGCTCTACCCGGGCCTGCCGGAGCATCCCGGCCATGAGGTCGCCGCCAAGCAGATGAAGTCCTTCGGCGGCATGATCTCCTTCCGCGTCGAGGGCGGCGAGCAGGCGGCCGTCGAGGTCTGCAACCGGGCCAAGGTCTTCACGCTGGGCGAGTCCCTGGGCGGCGTCGAGTCGCTGATCGAGCACCCGGGGCGGATGACCCACGCGTCCGTGGCCGGCTCGCTGCTGGAGGTCCCCGGCGACCTGGTGCGGCTGTCCGTCGGCATCGAGAACGCCGACGACCTGCTGGAGGACCTGCAGCAGGCGCTCGGCTAGCCGGACGCCGGCCGGGTCACCAGCCGGTCAGGGGTGGGGTCGTGTGCGACGGCGGCTCCACCCACGGCCGGGCGGTCAGCGCCCACACCGCGAAGGCCACGGCCGCCGCGCACAGCAGCAGCCACAGCGCCCGGCGGGCGAGCGCCCGGCGCCGCAGCATGCGGGTGCCCCGCCGCACCGCCTCCGGGTGGATCTCGGGCGGCACGGGCCGCTGCGCCTGCTCCAGCAACCGCCGCACGGTCGCCTCGCGGTCGTTCCCCCTCATGGCAGCCTCCGCTCACCGGCACGGCCGCCGCCCCGGGCAGGTCGTCCGGACGATCCTCCGGCCGGCCGTCCGGCGGAGCGCCTCATGACGGCACCGCCTTCGCGGCCCGTACGGCCGGGGCCGGGCCCCGCGGGCGGCGCAGCAGCGTGGTCGTCGCCCGGTGGCAGATGGCCCGTACCCGTTCGGGGGACAGGCCCAGCAGCGCCGCCGCCTGCTCCTCGGCGACCCCCTCGTACAGCCTGAGGACGACGATCAGTCGTTCCTGCGGGGTCAGCGCGGCCAGAGGGCTCGCCGGGTGCGGGCGGGAGCGGGCCAGCCCGCCGTGCCGGTGCCAGGCGCCGCGCGCGAAGCGGGTGGCGAGTTCCTGGCGGGTGCGGTCGTAGGGGTCCTCGCCGCGCAGCCCGTCCCAGCGGGCGTACGTGTGGGCCAGCGACCGCGTCAGCAGGCGCCGCGCCCGCGGGTTGTCGTCCGGGGCCTCGGCGGTGAGCAGCGTGGCGGCGTGCAGCAGCCGCCCGGCCGCGCCCGCGACGAACGCCTCGAACTCCCGGGCGCGACGGGCTGCCCGGTACGCGTGCCGCTCCCGCACCTCGCCTCCCGCCCCACGGCGACCCTGAGGATGCGGCCCCGGCCGCGCGCGGCGGGGCCCGGTCTCATATCAGGCCAGAGGCGCCCCCGCGGTCAAGAGCCGCGCATGGTCCGGCACGCGCGCGTGCCCGGCGGGACAGTGAGGCGCGGCGGCACACGCGCGTGCCCCACCGGACGGTGAGCGGCGCGGCGCGGCGCGGGGCCGGGCGAGGGTGAGGTGCTGCCGGGTGGCGGTGTCGGCGTCCGCCCCCGTGCGGCGTGTACGGGTGTGCCCACCCCCGCGTGACCACGCGGGATCTCTCGGCCGGGCGAGCGGGGTGATCAGGAGTCGGACTGCGCCTCGGGCCCGGGCACCCCCTGCGCCGACATCCGCGACGACAGCGCGGTGTTGAAGCGCGTCAGGAGGGAGCAGAACGCCTCGCGCTCCTCCGGCTTCCAGTCCTGGGTGAGCTCGGCCATCAACTGCCGCCGGGAGGAGCGCACTTCCTCCAGCCGGGACTGCCCGCGGGGGGACAGCTGAAGGACCACCGCCCGTCCGTCCTCGGGGTGGGAGGTCCGCTTGACGAGGCCGGTGTCGACGAGCGGCGCCACCTGCCGGGTGACGGTCGACGAGTCGATCCCCATGCTCGCCGCGAGCGCCTTGACGCCCATCGGCCCTTCCTTGTCGAGCCGGTTGAGCAGCAGGTACGCGGCGCGGTCCATCGAGTTGCGCACCTGCCCCACTCCGCCGAGCCGGGTCTGTTCCGCACGACGGGCGAACAACGCCACCTCGTGCTGCAGCGTGTCGAGGAGACCGGTGTCACCGACGGTCGTCATGTCCATCGACATTTCAGGTGTTGTGGGCATGGCCGGGGGCTCACTTCGTGGAGGGCTGGCAGATTGGGGGACAGGGTACGCGGCCGGACGGCGGGTCGTACCGGCGCTGCGCAAAGCGGGTCTCGGAGGTTGGTCACAACGGCCGTTCCCGCCCGTGAACTGCGATGCTGGAGTCATGAGCTACAGCACGGCTGACTCCTTTCGGACCGTCACCCTCGACGACGTGCGCGGCGCCCAGAAGATGCTCTCGGGTGTGGCGCGGGTGACCGCGATGGAGACCAGCAGGCACCTGTCCCGCGCGGTGGGCTCGCCCGTCCACCTCAAGTGCGAGAACCTCCAGCGGACGGGCTCGTTCAAGCTGCGCGGCGCGTACGTGCGGATCGCCGGTCTGCTGCCCGAGGAGCGCGCCGCCGGTGTCGTCGCCGCGAGCGCCGGCAACCACGCGCAGGGCGTCGCCCTCGCCTCCTCCCTGCTCGGTGTGCGCTCCACGGTGTTCATGCCGAAGGGCGCCCCGCTGCCCAAGGTCAGCGCCACCCGCGAGTACGGGGCCGAGGTGCGGCTGCACGGCCAGGTGGTCGACGAGACGCTGGCCGCGGCGCAGGAGTACGCGGCCGAGACGGGCGCGGTGTTCATCCACCCCTTCGACCACCCCGACATCATCGCGGGCCAGGGCACGGTGGGTCTTGAGATCCTGGAGCAGTGCCCCGAGGCGAGCACGATCGTGGTCGGCATCGGCGGCGGCGGTCTCGCCGCCGGGATCGCGGTGGCGGTGAAGGCCCTGCGGCCGGACGTGCGGATCGTCGGCGTCCAGGCGGCGGGCGCCGCCGCCTATCCGCCCTCGCTCGCGGCGGGGCGGCCGGTCACGGTCGACAACCCCACGACGATGGCCGACGGCATCAAGGTCGGCCGCCCGGGCGACGTGCCGTTCGACCTCATCGGCAAGCTGGTCGACGAGGTGCGCACGGTCAGCGAGGACGAGCTGTCCGCCGCGCTGCTGCTGTGCCTGGAGCGGGCCAAGCTGGTCGTGGAGCCGGCCGGGGCGAGCCCCGTCGCCGCGCTGCTGAGCGAGCCCGGCGCCTTCGAGGGCCCGGTCGTCGCGGTGCTGTCCGGCGGCAACGTCGACCCGGTGCTGATGGAGCGCGTGCTGCGGCACGGCATGGCCGCGCAGGGCCGCTACCTGGCCGTCCGGCTGCGGCTGACGGACCGGCCCGGTGCTCTCGCCACACTTCTGAGCGTGTTGTCGGTGGTCGACGCTAACGTCCTCGACGTGAGCCATGTGCGAACCGACCCGCGGCTCGGGCTCACGGAGGCGGAGGTCGAGCTCCACCTGGAGACGAAGGGCCCGGCGCACTGCGCCGAGCTGGGCCAGGCGCTGCGCGAGGCGGGCTACACGGTCATCGACTGACCGCGCGTCCCGGCTCCCCGGAGACCCGGTCAAGATCACCTCCGTTTCCCGTACCGCACGCGGGAAAACTCGTTGAGAGACGCGATACATCGCGTTATGGTGTGTCCGTGAGAAGTCTCACCGGGCATCTGTCCGGCCATCCCCGAAGACGTGGAGATTTGTATGCCAGGCGCCATTTACGCCGAGGGTCTGGTCAAGACCTTCGGTGACGTCAGGGCCTTGGACGGCGTCGACCTCGACGTGCCCGAGGGCACCGTCCTCGGCCTGCTCGGGCCGAACGGCGCGGGCAAGACGACCACCGTCCGCTGCCTGACCACCCTGCTGCGGCCCGACAGCGGACGGGCCGTCGTCGCGGGCATCGACGTGCTGAAGCAGCCCGACGCGGTCCGCCGCTCCATCGGCCTGTCCGGCCAGTTCGCGGCGGTCGACGAATACCTGACCGGCCGGGAGAACCTGCAGATGGTCGGCCAGCTCTACCAGATGAAGTCCAAGGCGGCCAAGGAGCGCGCGGCCGAGCTGCTGGAGCAGTTCCACCTCACGGATGCCGCCGACCGCCCCACCAAGACCTACTCGGGCGGCATGCGCCGCCGCCTCGACCTCGCCGCGGCCCTCGTCGTCTCGCCGCCCGTGATGTTCATGGACGAGCCGACCACCGGCCTCGACCCGCGCAACCGCCAGCAGCTGTGGGAGGTCATCAAGCAGCTCGTCTCCGGCGGCACGACACTGCTGCTGACCACGCAGTACCTGGAGGAGGCCGACCACCTGGCGCACGACATCGCGGTGGTCGACCAGGGCAGGGTCATCGCCCAGGGCACCTCCGACCAGCTCAAGGCCCGCACCGGCGGCGAGCGCGTCGAGGTCGTCGTCCACGAGCGCGAGCACATCCCGACCGCCGCCGAGGTCCTCGCCGGCTTCAGCAAGGGCGAGGTCGCGGTCGAGGACCACATGCGCAAGCTCACCGCGCCGGTGACCGGCGGCGCCAAGCTCCTGGCCGAGGTCATCCGCGAGCTGGACACCCGCGGCATCGAGATCGACGACATCGGCCTGCGCCGGCCGACCCTCGACGACGTCTTCCTCTCCCTGACGGGACACGTCGCCGAGGCCAAGGACGACGAGAACGACAAGGAGGCCGGCCAGTGAGCGCCCTCAGCGATTCCGCGGTCATCGCCCGCAGAAACCTCATCCGCATGGGCCGGATCCCCGAGATGATCATCTTCGGGCTGTTCCAGCCCATCATGTTCGTGGTGCTGTTCACCTACGTGTTCGGCGGCTCGATCCAGGTCGGCTCGTCCAACTCGACGCAGGCCTATCGCGAGTTCCTGATGGCCGGCATCTTCGCCCAGACCGTCACGTTCGCCACCGCGGGCGCGGGTGCGGGCATCGCCGACGACATGCACAAGGGCCTCATCGACCGGTTCCGCTCGCTGCCGATGGCGCGTGGCGCGGTGCTGACCGGCCGCACCATCGCCGACCTGGTGCAGACGGCGCTCACCCTCGTGGTCCTGGCCGTCGTCGCGGTGATCGTCGGCTGGCGCACGCACGAGAACTTCGGCAAGGTGCTCGCCGGCTTCGGCCTGCTGCTGCTCTTCGGCTACGCGTTCTCGTGGATCGGCGCGCTCATCGGCCTGTCCGTGCGCACCCCCGAAGCGGCGACCTCGGGCGGTCTGATCTGGCTCTTCCCGCTGACCTTCATCTCGAACGCGTTCGTGGACGCGAACCTGATGCCCTCGTTCCTGCGGCACATCGCCGAGTGGAACCCCTTCAGCGCGGTGGTGCAGGCGTGCCGTGAGCTGTTCGGCAACCTCCCGCCGGGCTTCAAGACCCCCGACGCCTGGCCCATGCAGCACCCCGTGTGGGCCTCGCTGATCTGGTCGGTCGTGATCATCGCGGTCTTCCGGACGCTCGCGGTCCGCAAGTACCGCCGGGCCACCGGCTGACGGCCCCGCCGGCCCTCCGAGCGGGCGGGTGCCGCCCGGCATGACGAAGCCCCCGGCGCCGCAGCGGTGCCGGGGGCACGTCCAGGTCCGGATGGGGGCGGCTCAGCCCTCGTACGGCTCGGCCTTGAGGATCTTCACCGAGGCCTTCTTGCCGTTCGGCAGCTCGTACTGCGCGTCCTCGCCGACCTTGTGGCCGATCACGCCGGTGCCGAGCGGGGACTGCGGCGAGTACGTCTCGATGTCGGAGCTCGCGTACTCGCGCGAGGCGAGCAGGAACGTCAGCGTGTCGTCCTCGTCGCCGTCGAACGCGATCGTGACGACCATGCCGGGCGCCACGGCACCGTCCGCCGCGGGCGCCTCTCCGACCTTGGCGCTTTCGAGGAGCTGGGTGAGCTGGCGCACGCGCAGTTCCTGCTTGCCCTGCTCCTCCTTGGCCGCGTGGTACCCGCCGTTCTCCCGCAGGTCGCCCTCCTCGCGCGCGGCGGCGATCTTCGCGGAGATCTCCGCCCGCGCGGGACCAGTAAGGTACTCAAGCTCAGCCTTGAGCTTGTTGTACGCCTCCTGGGTCAGCCAGGTGACGTTCTCGCTGGTCTGGGTCACAGGTGCTCCTCGTAGGTACTGGGAATACAAAGCATCGCCCTACCCAGAAGAATGTTCCTTCACGGATGGGCGAAACCACGAGCCTAACAATTCAGGGGCCGCAGGGGGAGGACATAAGCCGCCAGAATCACGTCAACGCAGCTCAGGGGCTACGTATTGCGGGTGACGCGCGGCCGTCTCAGCCGGCGTGGCAGCCCAGCAGCTCGGCGGTCGTCCCCGGGGCGGTCGTACGGAGCGTGACGACCTGGTCGATGCGCGTGTCGTCCCCGTCGAAGCGGAAGTCGGCCCGGCCCACCTCGGCGCCGTCCTCGGCCTGTGAGCGCACGGTGCAGTAGCCCTCGGTGCCGGCGTCCTTGCGGACCTCCAGATGCACCCGCACGGACTCCTTGCCCGGCTCGAAGCTGATCACCTCGGCACTGATCTTGCTCTGCGCCACGTAGTGGTAGCCGAACCAGCCGACGAGCCCCAGCAGCGCCACGGCGAGGACGGCACCGACGACCTTGAGCTTGCGGTCGGCGCGCTCGTCCGAGGAGCGGCCGTAGCGGCCCTCGGGCGGTCGCGTGCTCGCCGTGGTCATGATCGTCCTCCAGACAGGGCCGGGACGAACGTCCCGAAAGGGGCCCGGGACCCGGTCCCGGAATTATTCGCCCCCCGATTCGGTCACTATAGAAGCCGCTGATTGCGCCGACGCACACAGGGCGCCGACTTACTGAGGATTGAGTCTTGACTGACCAGTTGCGACTGATGGCCGTTCACGCACACCCCGACGACGAGTCGAGCAAGGGCGCGGCGACCATGGCGAAGTACGTGTCCGAGGGGGTGGACGTGCTGGTCGTGACCTGCACGGGCGGGGAGCGCGGCTCCATCCTCAACCCCAAGCTGCAGGGCGACACGTACATCGAGGAGCACATCCACGAGGTGCGCAAGAAGGAGATGGACGAGGCCCGGGAGATCCTCGGCGTCAAGCAGGAGTGGCTCGGCTTCGTCGACTCGGGCCTGCCCGAGGGCGACCCGCTGCCGCCGCTGCCGGAGGGCTGTTTCGCCCTGGAGGACGTGGACCACGCGGCCGGTGAGCTGGTGCGCAAGATCCGCTCCTTCCGCCCGCAGGTGATCACCACCTATGACGAGAACGGCGGCTATCCGCACCCCGACCACATCATGACCCACAAGATCACGATGGTGGCGTTCGAGGGGGCGGCGGACACCGAGAAGTACCCGGAGGCCGAGTACGGCCCCGCCTACCAGCCGCAGAAGCTCTACTACAACCAGGGCTTCAACCGCCCGCGCACCGAGGCCCTGCACCAGGCGATGCTCGACCGCGGCCTGGAGTCCCCCTACGGGGACTGGCTCAAGCGCTGGGAGGAGTTCGGCATGAAGCAGCGCACGCTGACCACGCACATCCCGTGCGCCGAGTTCTTCGAGATCCGCGACAAGGCCCTCATCGCGCACGCCACCCAGATCGACCCCGACGGCGGCTGGTTCAAGGTCCCGATGGAGATCCAGAAGGAGGTCTGGCCGACGGAGGAGTACGAGCTGGCGAAGTCCCTCGTCGATACCTCCCTCCCCGAGGACGACCTCTTTGCGGGCATCCGCGACAATGCCTGACATGAGCGCAAGCGCAAGCCTGGCAATGACGCACCTCGTCTCCTTCGCCAAGGAGGTCGACGAGGACAAGGTCACCCCCGGCGTCCTCGGCTTCATCGTCTTCGCGGTGATGGCGGCGGCGGTGTGGGCCCTGATGAAGTCGATGAACAAGCACATGAGCAGGGTCGACTTCACGCAGGTCCCGGACCCGCGGGCCGAGGACGGCGAACAGGCCGGGACGGACGCGGCCCCCGCGGACACCGAGGCCTCCGCCCCGTCCGGCCGGGCGGCCTCCGCCCCCTCCGGCCAGGCGAAGAAGCAGGACTGACCTCCCGCCCCGAGGGGGGCGGCACGAACCCGTCGGCGAAGGACACACCGCCGGCGGGTGTCGTGGCGTCCCCGGACCGGGCCCCAGCCGGCCCCGGGCCCGGGCCTACGCCCTGGTCTCCACCGCCACCCCCATCACCTCCCGCGCGTGCCGGCTGGGGGTCATGCCCAGGCGCCAGGCCTGCCAGCCCGCCTCCAGGCTCACGCCGCGTTCCAGCAGCAGCGCCCAGGCCTCGGCGAGGTCGTCGAGTTTCTCGTCGCGCAGGGGGTGGGTGGCGCGGGAGAGCTCGGCCAGTTCCTGCTGGGCCACCGCCGTGCCGACCTCGACGCCGCCGGGGGCCGCGTAGGGCAGGAGGGTGCAGCGCAGGAAGCGGGCCCAGTCCTCGCCGCGGCGGTCGCCGTAGGACGTGAAGAGGGCCGCCGCCTCGTCGCACAGGGCCAGGGCCTGCGAGGTGCGGGCGTTGCCCGCGTCCACCACCGCCAGTTCCAGGCACGTCCACGCCTCGCCGTGGGCGACGCCGATGCGCTGGAAGTCGGCGCGGGCGTCGACCAGGAGCTGGCGGGCGAAGCCGGAGTTGCGCAGCGAGCCGGTCTGCGCCGCGCGCTGGTCGCGGGTGACGCGGGCCGAGTGGTGGCGGGCGCAGGCCAGGCCGTAGACGTCCCGCATGCGGGAGAACATCGTGCGGGCCCGTTCCAGTTCGCGGACCGCCTGGTCGAGGCTGCCCGTCTCCTCCAGGGCCTGGCCGAGGTAGTAGAGCGTCCAGGCCTCACCGCGCGCGTCCTCGTTGTCCCGGTGCCGGGCGGCCGCGCCGCGCAGCTCCTCCACGGCCGGGGAGGCGTCGCCGGCCACCAGCAGGGCCCGGGCCAGCTGGGTCAGCGCCCAGGCCTCACCACGCGCGTCCCGGGTGCGGCCGTACAGGTCGAGGGCCGCGCGCAGCTCGGACTCGGCGCGCGGCACGTCGCCCAGGCGCAGCGCGAGCTGACCGAGCTGGAAGTGCGCCCAGGCCTGGCCGTGCACGGACTCGCCCGCGCGGTGCAGGACCAGGGACTCGGTCAGCAGCTCCAGCGCCTCGCCCAGCCGGGCCCGGTCCCGCTCCACCGCCGCGAGGGCGTGCATCGTCCACGCCCGGTCCGTCGCCAGCTCGGGCGAGGACTGCAGGGCCAGGGCCTCGCGGAGCTTGGCCGAGGCCTCCGTGAGGTTGCCCTGGTGGTGCAGGGTGATGCCGAGGGAGCACAGGGCGCGGGCGGCCCCGGCGTCGTGGTGGGCCTCCCGATAGAGGTCGACGACCGAGGTGAGGGTCGTGCGGGCCTTGTCCAGCTCGCCCAGCTGCCGGGCCGCGATGCCGGTGCGCCACTGCACCGAGCGGACCAGCAGGCCCTCGTCCACGGCCTGGGCGAGTTCGCTGATCTCACCCAGGCGGTAGAGGTCGCCGCGCAGCAGGCAGTAGTCGCACAGGGCGCCCAGCAGGTTCAGCACCGCCGCCTGGTTCACGCCCTCGGCGTGCCGCAGGGCCGCCGTGATGAAGCTTGACTCGTCGTCCAGCCAGCGCAGCGCCTCGTCGAGCGAGGTGAAGCCGTAGGGGCTGAAGCGGTTGGTGCGGGTCGACATGTTGCCGTCGACCATGCGCAGCACCGAGTCGGCCAGCTCGGCGTAGTTCACGATCAGCCGTTCCTGCGCCGCCGTGCGCTCGGCCGGGTCCTCCTCGTCCAGCAGGCGGGCCTGGGCGAAGGCGCGGACCAGGTCGTGCAGGCGGTAGCGGTCGCCGCGCACGTGGTCGATCAGGCCGGCGCGGGTCAGGGCCCGCAGATGGCGCTCGGCCTCCGCCTCGTCGGTGGCCAGCAGCGCGGCGGCCGCCGCGGCACCGAGCGAGGCCCGGCCGGCCAGGGCCAGCCGGCGCAGCAGCCGCCGTACGGGCTCCGTCTGGTCGGTGTAGCGCAGCCACAGGGCGCGCTCCACCGGTTCGACCGGGCCGTAGGCGTCGAGGTCGGTGGCCAGGGCGCGCGGGGAGCGCGGGCCGAGGCAGGAACCGGCGATGCGCAGCGCCAGCGGCAGCCCGCCGCACAGCCGCCGGATGCGGTCGGCGGACTCGGCGTCGTACGGCCCGGAGCGGTCCTGCGCCGTCGCGCCCAGCAGTTCCTCGGCCCCGGCCGCGTCCAGCGGCTCCACGGCCAGCCGGTGCACCCGCGCGGGCAGGCCGTCCAGGTCCAGCGTGCCGCGGGCGGTCACCAGCACCAGGCTGTCGGACCGCTCCGGTATCAGGGCGCGGATCTGCCCGGCGTCCGCGGCGTCGTCGAGGACGACCGTGACCGGCAGGCCGGTCAGATGCTGGTGGTAGAGCTCGCTCAGCCGCTTGACCTGCTGGTCGGGGGAGGAGCGCTCGCGGAACAGCAGCTGCTCGCGGGGCGCCCCGAGCCGGTTGAGCAGGTGCAGCAGGGCGTCGCGGGTGGACAGCGGGGACTCGCCGGGGCTGTCGGCGCGCAGGTCGACGACGCAGGCGCCGCGGAAGTGGTCCCGCAGATCGTGCGTGGCGTGCACCGCCAGGGCCGTGCGGCCGCTGCCGGGCGGACCGTGCAGGACGACGACGGTGGGCTGCGTGTCCGTGCTCGCGCGGGCGGCCTGGACCCACTGCCGGATCTGCGCCAGCTCCTGCCGCCGCCCGGCGAACGGCCGGGCCGGTTCCGGCAGCTGCGCGAAGGACTGCTCCAGCACGCTGCGTCCGCGCGCCGCCGCGCTCTTGTCGGCGCCCCGCAGCCGCGGCCCGGTCTTCTTGGGCCCCGTCGAGGCGGCCAGGACGCGCTGCTGGTCCAGGAACGGGCGGATGCCCCGCACCTCCAGTGCCGTCAGCCACTGCAGGCGCAGCTGTTCGGGGCCGCCGGGCTGGCCGGCGGCCCCGGCGCGGTGGTGCGCGGCCGGCAGATGCGAGCCGGCCACCTTCACGACGGTCGCGGCGGCGCCCGCCACCCCCACGGTCACCCCGGCGCCCAGGGCCGTACCGGTGCCGGTGCCGAGGGCCATGTCGGCGACGACGGCCGCCACCGCGGCGACCCCGGCCACCAGCAGCGGTGTCCCGGCTCCCTCCCGGGCGTAGCGCTGCCCGAAGGTCAGCTGCCCGGCCGCCACCTCGTCCAGGGCGCGCGTGTAGGCCTCGTACTCCTCGGCCGCGCTCTGTGCCATCGCGTCCAGCGCCCCGCGGGCCCGGGCCAGCAGCGCCTTCCCGTCGCTGCGCCCGCCCGAGCGGCGCACCTCCTCCTCCACGGCCCGCGCCAACAGCCGTTCGGCCTCCGCCCGATGACCGTCCCGCATGTCACGTCCCCCTCCGGCGGCAGCGGCGGTCCCGGCCGTGCCCGGCCGTTCCCCGCGCGCTGTCTCGGTCGCTTCCTTGGTCAAGTGTGCGGTGGACGGCGCATCGGGGCGAGGGGGCGTGCCCGGCCCGATGATGTGAAGAAAGAGGGCCGTTGGCGTGGGGCGTGCCCGGCGGCCGTGCGGCGGGAACGGCGGCCGTGCGACGCCTGACGCGTGCGGGAAGGGGTACTGCGGCAGGATGGGAACCATGCCGAACCGACTGGCGCACGAGACGTCCCCCTACCTCCTTCAGCACGCCGACAACCCCGTCGACTGGTGGCCCTGGTCGGCCGAGGCCTTCGAGGAGGCCCGCAAGCGGAACGTGCCCGTGCTGCTCAGCATCGGCTACAGCAGCTGTCACTGGTGTCACGTCATGGCACACGAGTCCTTCGAGGACCAGGAGACCGCCGAGTACCTCAACGCCCACTACGTCAGCGTGAAGGTCGACCGCGAGGAGCGGCCGGACGTCGACGCCGTGTACATGGAGGCGGTGCAGGCGGCGACCGGGCACGGCGGCTGGCCCATGACCGTGTTCCTCACCGCGGACGCCGAGCCGTTCTACTTCGGCACCTACTTCCCGCCCGCGCCCCGCCAGGGCATGCCCTCCTTCCGCCAGGTGCTCCAGGGCGTCCGGCAGGCCTGGGAGGAGCGGCGCGACGAGGTCACCGAGGTCGCCGGGAAGATCGTCCGCGACCTGGCCGGCCGGGAGATCTCCTACGGCGACGCGCAGACCCCCGGCGAGCAGGAGCTCGCGCAGGCCCTGCTCGCGCTCACCCGCGAGTACGACCCGCAGCGCGGCGGATTCGGCGGGGCGCCGAAGTTCCCGCCGTCGATGGTGCTGGAGTTCCTGCTGCGCCACCACGCCCGCACGGGCGCCGAGGGCGCCCTGCAGATGGCGGCCGACACCTGCGAACGCATGGCCCGCGGCGGCATCTACGACCAGCTCGGCGGCGGCTTCGCCCGCTACTCGGTCGACCGTGACTGGGTCGTGCCGCACTTCGAGAAGATGCTGTACGACAACGCCCTGCTGTGCCGGGTCTACGCTCACCTCTGGCGGGTCACCGGTTCGGAACTCGCCCGCCGGGTGGCCCTGGAGACGGCCGACTTCATGGTGCGCGAACTGCGCACGGGCGAGGGCGGTTTCGCCTCCGCGCTGGACGCCGACAGCGACGACGGCACCGGGAAGCACGTCGAGGGCGCGTACTACGTGTGGACGCCCGCGCAGCTGCGGGAGGTGCTGGGGGAGCAGGACGCCGAACTCGCCGCCCGGTACTTCGGCGTCACCGAGGAGGGCACGTTCGAGCACGGCCGGTCCGTCCTCCAGCTTCCCCTCCAGGACGGCCTGTTCGACGCGGAGAAGATCACGTCGATCCGCGAGCGCCTGCTGGCGGCCCGCTCGGAGCGCCCGGCACCCGGCCGGGACGACAAGGTCGTCGCCGCCTGGAACGGCCTCGCGATCGCCGCGCTGGCCGAGACGGGCGCCTACTTCGACCGGCCCGACCTCGTGGAGGCCGCCCAGGCCACCGCGGATCTCCTCGTCCGGCTGCACCTGGACGAGCAGGCCCGTCTGACCCGCACCAGCAAGGACGGCCACGCGGGTGCCAACGCCGGTGTCCTGGAGGACTACGCGGACGTGGCGGAGGGCTTCCTCGCGCTCGCCTCGGTCACCGGGGAAGGGGTGTGGCTGGAGTTCGCCGGGTTCCTGCTCGATCACGTCCTGGCGCGCTTCACCGACCCCGAGACCGGCGCGATGTTCGACACCGCGGCCGACGCCGAGCGGCTGATCCGCCGTCCGCAGGACCCGACCGACAACGCCGCCCCCTCCGGCTGGACCGCCGCGGCCGGTGCGCTGCTGAGCTACGCCGCGCACACCGGCTCCGCGCCGCACCGCACGGCCGCGGAGCGGGCCCTGGGCGTCGTCAAGGCGCTCGGGCCGCGCGTGCCCCGCTTCATCGGCTGGGGCCTGGCCGTCGCGGAGGCCGTACTGGACGGGCCGCGCGAGGTCGCGATCGTCGGGCCGTCGTTGGACGACAAGTCCACGAGGACCCTGCACCGCACGGCGCTCCTGGGCACCGCGCCGGGCGCCGTCGTCGCCGTCGGCGCCCCGGACGGGGACGAGTTCCCGCTGCTCAGCGACCGTCCGCTGGTCGGCGGTGAACCGGCGGCCTATGTCTGCCGTAACTTCACATGTGACGCGCCGACAACGGAGGTTGAACGGTTGCGTGCGGTGCTGAGCGACTGAAGTCGGGAATCAACGGAAACAAGCTCTTTATCTGAACAGCCCCCAGGCTTCACAGTTCCCCCCTAATCTCTGCACAGTGACGTGACGGGAGGGGCCGCACCGGCACACCGTCACGACACGGGGGCTCTGGGATCTGGGGGGATCTGTTTGCTGACGTCTGTCTTCATCGCTGCCGTCTCACTGGCGCTGTTCTGGATGGCGGCGTTCACGCTGTGGTGGCAGATGCACGCCTGGCGCACGCCGGAAGTGCTCGCCTCGACGCGGTTCAGCAGTCCGGACGGGGACGAGCACGTCTCCTTCTCGCTGCTGCTGCCCGCCCGGCACGAACAGGCGGTGCTGGATCACACGATCCAGCGCCTGCTGGAGTCGTGCCACACCGACTTCGAGATCATCGTGATCGTCGGGCACGACGACCCGGAGACCACCGCCGTGGCCGAGCAGGCCGCCGCGCGTGACCACCGGGTCCGCGTCGTGGTCGACACCCACGAGAAGAAGAACAAGCCGAAGGCCATGAACACGGCCCTGCCGCACTGCCGCGGTGACGTCGTGGGCGTCTTCGACGCGGAGGACCAGGTCCACCCCGAGCTCCTCGCGCACGTCGACCACGCCTTCCGCACCACCGGCGCCGACGTCGTCCAGGGCGGGGTGCAGCTGATCAACTTCCACTCCAGCTGGTACAGCCTGCGCAACTGCCTGGAGTACTTCTTCTGGTTCCGCTCGCGGCTCCACCTGCACGCGCAGAAAGGTTTCATTCCGCTTGGCGGCAACACGGTCTTCGTCCGCACCGGCGTCCTGCGGGAAGCCGGCGGCTGGGACCCGAACTGCCTCGCCGAGGACTGCGACCTCGGTGTGCGCCTGTCCAGCGTCGGCAAGAAGGTCGTCGTCGCCTACGACTCCGACATGGTGACCCGCGAGGAGACCCCGGGCTCGCTGATGTCCCTGCTGAAACAGCGCACCCGCTGGAACCAGGGCTTCCTCCAGGTGTACCGGAAGAAGGACTGGAAGCAGCTGCCCACCCTCGGGCAGCGGCTGCTCGCCCGCTACACCCTGATGACGCCGTTCATGCAGGCCTTCACCGGCCTGATCATCCCGCTCAACGTGGCGATCGCGCTCTTCCTGGACGTGCCCGTCGGCATCGCCTTCATCACCTTCCTGCCGGCCGTCACCGCCCTGGTCACCTTCGTCTTCGAGATCGTCGGACTGCACGACTTCGGCAAGCAGTACGGGCTGCGCGTCCGGTTCGTGCACTACCTGAAGCTGATCGTGGGCGGCCCCTTCTACCAGGTGCTGCTCGCCGGGGCGGCCGTGCGTGCCGTCTGGCGCGAGCAGCGCGGCCGCAACGACTGGGAGCTGACGACCCACGTCGGCGCGCACCTCGACGACAGCGCCGTGTCCCGGCAGGACGTGACCCGAGAGGACGTTCCCGCGTGACCTCCACCCTTCCCGCGGTGACCACTCCGAAGGTCCCCGCGCAGCGCAGACCTGTGTCCGGCACCGGCAGCCACCGGCGCGCCGAACCGCCGAGCCGGCTGCGCTCCTCGCGCCCCGACCTGCTCCTGTGCGGTGTCCTGCTCCTGGCGATCCTCGTCGTGCAGGGCTGGAACATCGCCGACTACCCCGCCCTCAGCGACGACGAGGGCACCTACCTCGCCCAGGCCTGGTCGGTCCAGCAGGGCAACGGCCTGGCCCACTACACCTACTGGTACGACCACCCGCCGCTGGGCTGGATCCAGATCGCCGTCCTGACCTGGATCCCCGCGCTGATCAGCCCCGAGTCGATGACGGTGGGCACCATGCGCGCCGCCATGCTGGTGATCAGCGGCATCAGCGCGGTCCTCGTCTACGTGCTGGGCCGCCGGCTCGCCCTGCCCCGCTGGGCCGCGGCCCTCGGCATGGCCTTCTTCGGCCTGTCGCCGCTGTCGGTCGTCCTCCAGCGGGAGATCTTCCTCGACAACCTCGCGGTGATGTGGACGCTGCTGGCCTTCACGCTGGCCGCCTCCCCGAGCCGCCACCTGTGGCACCACTTCGGCGCGGGGATCGCGGCCGCCACGGCCGTCCTCACCAAGGAGACGATGCTCGTCGTCCTGCCCGCCCTCTTCCTCACCATGTGGCGCCACAGCCACCGCGACACCCGCAAGTTCGCCCTCACCGGCGCCGTCACGGCCTGCGCCCTGATCGGCTTCTCCTACCCGCTGTTCGCCCTGCTCAAGGGCGAGCTGCTGCCGGGCGCCGGGCACGTCTCCCTCTGGGACGGCGTCAAGTACCAGATGACCCGGCCCGGTTCGGGCTTCATCCTGGACCAGGGCTCCGGCTCCTGGGGCGTGCTCCAGTCGTGGCTGTACTACGACAGGATCCTGCCCCTCGGCGGCCTCGCGGGCGCCCTGCTGCTGCTCGTCACCTGGCGCTGGTCGGTCACCGCCCGCGCCCTGGCCGGACCGGCCCTGGCCGTGGCGATCCTCGCCGCGCTGGCCCTGCGCCCGAACGGCTACCTGCCCGCGATGTACGTCATCCAGGCCCTGCCGTTCCTGGCGCTGGTCCTCGCCGGAGGAACCGCCTCCGTCGCCCACGCGGTGCTCAGCCGCTGGCGCTCCGAGGCGGAGAAACGCTACGTCAGCGTGGGCCGGTACGCGCTCGCCACGGTCCTCGCCCTGGCCGCCGGCGCCTACGTCCTGCCGCACTGGTACGACGGCGCCCGCACCGCCGTCACCACCGACGCCAACGCCCCCTACAAGGCCGCCTCGAAGTGGCTCGCCACGGAGGTCGAACACCCGGAACGCACCCGGGTGCTGGTCGACGACGCGCTCTGGCTCGACCTGGTGCACCAGGGCTACCGGCCCGGGCTCGGCGTCATCTGGTTCTACAAGGCCGACCTGGACCCGGCGGTGACGAAGACGATGCCGCGCGGCTGGAAGGACCTGGACTACGTCGTCGCCTCGCCGACCGTACGGCGGGACGCGGCCGACCTGCCCAACGTCAAGGCCGCCATGGAGCACTCCGAACCGGTCGCCACCTTCGGCACCGGCGAGGACCGCATCGAGATCCGCCAGATCCAGACCACCGCCGGAGGCGCGCGATGAGCCAGGAGTACACCGTCCCCGGCGAGGTGGTCGAGACCGCCGAGATCCCCGAGCCGGGCGCCGTCACCATCGTCGTCCCGACGTTCAACGAGTCTGCCAACGTACGGCAGTTGCTGCGCCAGATCACCGAGGCCGTGCCGGCCCGGCTGCCCTGCGAGGTCCTCTTCGTCGACGACTCCACCGACGACACGCCCCAGGTCATCGAGAAGGCGGCGCAGGACTGCCCGTTCCCGGTGACCGTGCTGCACCGCGAGGAGGCGGTGGGCGGCCTCGGGGGAGCGGTCGTCGAGGGGCTGAAGGCGGCCACCTCCGACTGGATCGTCGTCATGGACGGCGACTGCCAGCACCCGCCGTCCCTCGTGCCCGACCTGGTCGCCACCGGCGAACGCGCGGGCGCGGGGCTGGTCGTCGCCTCCCGGTACATCAAGGGCGGCAGCCGGGCCGGGCTCGCGGGCAGCTACCGGGTGGCCGTCTCCCGCGGGGCGACCTGGCTGACCAAGGCGCTCTTCCCGCGCCGGCTGCACGGCATCAGCGACCCGATGAGCGGCTTCTTCGCGATCCGCCGCAGCGCGGTCACCGCCGAGGTCCTCCAGCCGCTCGGCTACAAGATCCTCCTCGAACTCGCCGTCCGCAGCCGCCCGCGCACGGTCACCGAGGTGCCGTTCGTCTTCCAGGACCGGTTCGCGGGGGAGTCGAAGTCGACCGCGCAGGAGGGGATGCGCTTCCTGCGCCACCTGGCCGGGCTGCGCGCCGCCTCACCCGTCGCGCGGATGGTGGGCTTCGGCCTGATCGGGCTGACCGGGTTCGTGCCGAACCTGCTCGGCCTGTGGGCGCTGACCGCGCTCGGCATGCACTACGTACCGGCGGAGGTCCTCGCCAACCAGCTCGGTGTCGCCTGGAACTTCGTGCTCATCGAGCACCTGCTGTTCCGCGAGCGGCGCCGGCACCGGCGCTGGTGGGACCGGGCCGGGCGGTTCGCGCTGCTCGCCAACGCCGATCTGGTGCTGCGCATCCCGCTGATCGCCCTGTTCGTGCACCAGCTGCACCTGGGCGTGCTGTCCGCCACCGCGCTCGCGCTGGTGACGACGTTCGTCCTGCGCTTCGTGGCGACCGAAGCGCTGGTCTACCTGCCGCGCCGGGCCCGTGAGGAGTCCGCGCGCGGCGGCCGCACCGCAAGGAGAGCCGTGTGAACCTTCGTCGCAGAACGACCGCACTGCTGTCCGTGGCGGGCCTCACCTCGGGCCTGCTGCTGACCGCACCCCAGCCCGCCTCCGCCGCCAACCTCATCAAGAACCCCGGCTTCGAGACCGCCGGCGCCGGCGACATGCCCTACTGCTGGGAGAAGTCCGGCTGGGGCGACAACGACTTCACCTTCACCACCACCGCCGACGCGCACACCGGTTCCAAGGCGATGAAGGTCGAGCTGACCCGTCGCGTCGACGGCGACCGCAAGGCGCTGATCACCGAGTCCGCCGCGTGCGCGCCCGTGGTGACGCCGGGCAAGCAGTACGACCTCGGCCTCTGGTACAAGACGACCACGCCCGACGCGGCGATCACGTTGTTCCGGCACGACACCACGGCCGGCTGGCAGTACTGGACCGACCTCAAGACCCTGGACCTGGCGGGCAGCTGGACCGAGGCGACGGTCCGCACCCCCGAGGTCCCGGCCGGCACCGACCGCATCTCCTGGGGCGTCTCGGTCTACGGCACCGGCTCGGCCACCACCGACGACTACACCATGGACCAGGTTCCCGATCCGGTGCTGCCGCCGGAGTGCACCGGCACGGCCGAGCAGTGCGCGAACGGCAAGTGGGACGTGCTGCCCACGCAGAACCCGGTCCGCTCCATGCACTCCGTCGTCCTGCACAACGGCAAGGTGCTGCTGATCGCGGGCTCCGGCAACGACGAGTCGATGTTCGAGGCGGGCACCTTCACCTCGGCGGTCTACGACCCGGCGAACGGCTCCTACAAGATCATCCCCACGCCGAAGGACATGTTCTGCGCCGGGCACGTCCAGCTCCAGGACGGCCGCGTGCTGGTGATGTCCGGCAACAAGGGCTACCCGACGGCGGACGGCCGGGTCGGCTACCAGGGCTACAAGGACTCGTACGTCTTCGACCCGGAGACCGAGACCTACACCAGGACCAACGACATGAACGACGGCCACTGGTACCCGTCGGCCACGATCCTCGGCAACGGTGACGTCATCTCCTTCGGCGGTCTGCGCGAGGACTCCACCGGCTCGGTCGCCGCCGAGCTGTTCTCCGAGGCCGAGCAGCAGTGGCAGCCGCTGTGGAAGGTCAACCAGACCTGGTCGTACTGGGGCCTGTACCCGTCGATGATCCTCATGCAGGACGGCCGCCTCTTCTACTCGGGCAGCCACGTCTTCGGCAACAACATCCCCGGCACCGGCTCGGCCATCTACGACTACGGCGCCAACACCATCACCCAGGTCCCGGGCCTGCAGAGCAAGGACGAGCGGGACCAGTCGGCCAGCGTGCTGCTGCCCCCGGCGCAGGACCAGAAGGTCCTCACCCTCGGCGGCGGCAACATCGACTCCAACCCGGAGGCCAACCGCCTGACCGACATCATCGACCTCAAGCAGCCCAACCCGTCGTACGTGGCCGGGCCGCCGATCCCGCAGGGCACGGTCGACCTGGGCAACGGGCCCGTCCCGCAGACCGGGAACCAGGGCAAGATGTACGTCTCCGCCGTGCTCCTGCCCGACGGCAAGGTGCTGGAGACGGGCGGCGCCCTGCACAACCGCGCCAACCCGGTCTACGAGACGTCGGTCTTCGACCCGGCGACGGAGACGTTCGACCCGGTCGCCGTCGACCCCGAGGCGCGCGGCTACCACTCCTCGGCGTTCCTGCTGCCCGACGGCCGCGTGATGACCACCGGCGACAACCCGGGCAACGGCTCCTGGAACCACGACGTGTCGGTCTACAGCCCGCCCTACCTGTTCAAGGGCCCGCGTCCGCAGATCACGTCGGTCATCGACACCGAGTGGACCTACGGCGACACCCAGCGCATCACCGTCGACCGGCCCATCGCCAAGGCCGAGCTGATCCGCCCGGCCGCCGTCACGCACTCCTCCGACCCGAACCAGCGGTTCGTGGACCTGCCGCTGTCGGTCGACGGCAACAACATCGACCTCAACGTGACGAGCAACCCCAACCTGGCCCCGCCCGGCTGGTACATGCTCTTCGCGGTCGACGCCAACGGCGTGCCGTCCGTGGCGAAGTGGGTGCACCTCCAGGGCCCGCAGACCCTGAAGGCGACGGACGCCTCGGCCCACGTCCACGACTTCGCGGACGCGCCCGCGGGCAAGGTCGCCAGGCCCGGCAAGAAGCGCACGTCGCAGAAGGTCAGCCCGACGATCTCCGGCTGCGACCGGCACTACGGCTCGATCAACGTCTGCGTGCCGACGGACTTCCCGGCGGAGGTGAAGAAGACGACGGCGGCCCGCTGCGAGTGGCTCAAGACCAACGACTACGGCCGCCTGAAGGTCAACGGGAAGGACGACCCCCTGGGCCTGGACAGGAACAGGGACGGGATCGCCTGCGGCAGGGGAGACACGGCCAGGCGCTAGGAAGGCGCCCCTTCAGGGGCGCGGGGAACTGCGCGACCGGCCACGACGGTCCCGCAGTTCCCCACCGCGCACACCCTCAACGGCCCTCGGAGCACAGCGTGACGGCCTCCCGCACGATGGCCTCCAACTGCTCGTGATGCGCACCCCGCCAGTACGCCCGGCCGCACGCAGTGCACTGCGCGAACACGTCGTACGTCGCGTGCGTGCCGTGCTTCAGCTGATCGGCGACCTCGTCCTTGGTCGCCTCGCGGAGCAGCCCGTTGCAGGCGGTGCAGCGCGTCCAGGGCAGCAGCTCGGGCCGGAACCGCTCCAGCACCTCCCGCAGCTGCTCCTCGGGGCGCGTGCTGTAGACGAACGCCCCGGCCCACAGCTCCCGGCGCCGCAGCAGCCCCCGGTCGCGGCTCAGCATGACCCGCCGCTCGGCCGCCGAACGCGCCGCGAGGGCGGGGTCGCCGATGTCGGTCGACTCGTACGCCGTGTCCACGCCCAGCAGGCGCAGCCGGCGGGCCAGCGTCCCGAGGTGGACGTCGAGGAGGAACCGCAGGGGAGCGCCCGGGACCCGCTGGGGGCGTGCGACGGTCCGTACCGTCACCGACTCCCCGGCCGCGGGGACGTGCGAGACCGGCACGTCCCGGCCGTCCACCAGCAGCGCGCCGACCTCGGTCAGCGGCACCCCCAGCGACTCGATGACATGGCCGAGGCTGGAGACGCCGTCGGTGGCGGCCCGCACGGTGCCGTCCCGCCGGGCCCGGGGGACGAAGATGTGCAGCTCGGGGGCGAACTCGACGTGGATCTCGGGACCGTTCACCCGGTCAGGATGCCACGGTGCGGGCCACGGACCTCAGGGTTTTCCGGTCGGCAGGCCGTGCTCCAGGACGTCCAGGGCGCGGTCGACGAGGACCCGGATGTCGTCGCGGTGGCCGGTCTCGGCCCAGTAGTGGGAGGCCTCCATCAGGCCTCCGATGACGGACATGGCGAAGACCCGGAGCTCCAGGCCGTCCGGGTCGAGGCCGGAGCGCTCGGCGAGGGCCTCGCGCAGCAGCCGGCCGGTCGCCGCCATGCTCTCCGTCATCCGGGCGCGCACGGCCGGGACCTCGACCCCGAGCCGGGTCCGCAGCCGCAGCACCTCGGGCTCCTCGGCGAGGCTCAGGTCGAGGGCCGTGCGGATCACGTGCCGCAGGACGGCGGCCCACGACTCGTCCTCGGGCCGGGCCCGCAGCTCCGCCAGCATCACCGGGTCCCACTCGTCGGTGATGACGATGTCTTCCTTGGTGGGGAAGTAACGGAAGACCGTAGACGGCGACACCTCGGCACGCTCGGCGATCTGCTCGACCGTCGTGGCGTCGTAGCCCCGCTCCTCGACCAGCGCGTAGGTCGCGGTGCGGATCGCCTGGCGGGTCTTGATCTTCTTCCGCTCCCGGAGCCCCGGCTGGGGGCGGTCGGCGGGAGCGGTACGTGCGGCCGTCATGAAGGTCATTGTCCGGCATCGGCTCGGGGCGGGGCGGCGGCAGGACGCCGACAGGCGGGATTACTGCGAGTAACTGTCAAAAGGCAGAGCTGATCGATAGGGAGGAGCTGTCAACCAGAAGGGCCACGGCTCGGAAGCCGTGGCCCGGAGGGGAGGGGGGAGGGGCGGGTCACCCGTGCTGGTACGCCACCAGCGAGATGCCCACGTAGTGCGCGATGAAGGCCGCCAGCGTGAAGGAGTGGAACACCTCGTGGAAGCCGAACCAGCGCGGTGACGGGTTCGGGCGCTTGAGGCCGTAGATGATGCCGCCCGCGCTGTAGAGCAGGCCGCCGACGATGACCAGGACGAGGACCGCGATCCCGCCGGTGCGCATGAAGTCCGGCAGGTAGAAGACGGCCGCCCAGCCCATCGCGATGTAACAGGGCGTGTACAGCCAGCGCGGGGCGCCGACCCAGAAGACGCGGAAGAGGATGCCGGCCGCCGCGGCGGCCCAGATGCCCCACAGCAGCCACTCGCCCTGGGCGCCGGGCAGGAGCAGCATGGCCAGCGGCGTGTAGGTGCCGGCGATGATCAGGAAGATGTTGGCGTGGTCCAGACGGCGCAGCACACCGTCCATGCGGGGGCTCCAGTTGCCCCGGTGGTACAGCGCGCTCACGCCGAACAGCAGGCAGGCTGTCAGGGCGTAGATGCCACAGGCGATGCGTCCTCTGGTCGAGTCGGCCAGGGCGGTCAGGACCAGGCCCGCGACGAGGGCGGCCGGGAACATGCCGAGGTGCAGCCACCCGCGGAGCTTGGGCTTCACAGGGTGCGGCAGGGAGAGCGCCTGCGGACCGCTGCCGCCGGCCGGCGAATCCGAGGGCGCGTCGGGGACGAACGCAGTCATGGCCGAATGGTAGCTACGGAACCGTAAGTGACGTATCAGTCGCGCTCATTGGGCGACGAAGAGTGGCCATCCTCTCACCCTGGCCGAACGATGGTCACGCAAACGGACGGTCAGGTGAACGCAACGTGCACGCAAAGCGCCGCCGAGAAACCGTGGCGATCCTCACGTTGCTCACCTGTGCGCTCCTCTGGACAGATGGGCGCTTCCATCGGATGATCAAATGAGTGCGGTCGGCACCGGATGAGCGCCCAAGTCACACCGTGAAGCATCCGGGTCGCAGCCCCCACGGGGCCTCCACATCAAAAAAATCCCTCATTTAGGAGCAATCGTGGCGCGCGACATCGCGGCTCCCACCGTCCCCACCACACATCAGGGGCTGATCTCGTGGGTCAACGAGATCGCAGAACTGACGCAGCCGGACAACGTGGTCTGGTGTGACGGATCCGAGGCCGAGTACGAGCGACTGTGCGAGGAGCTCGTCCGGAAGGGCACCTTCCGGAAGCTCGACCCGATCAAGCGCCCCCACTCCTACTACGCGGCCTCCGACCCGACCGACGTCGCGCGCGTCGAGGACCGGACGTTCATCTGCTCCGAGAAGGAGGAGGACGCGGGCCCGACCAACCACTGGAAGGCCCCCGCCGAGATGCGGGAGATCTTCCAGGGCGCCGGGGGCCAGGGCGGTCTGTTCCGCGGCTCGATGCGCGGCCGGACCATGTACGTCGTGCCCTTCTGCATGGGCCCGCTCGGCTCGCCGCTGTCCGCGCTCGGCGTCGAGATCACCGACTCGGCCTACGTCGCCGTCTCCATGCGCACCATGACGCGCATGGGCCAGGCCGTCCTCGACGAACTCGGCTCCGACGGGTTCTTCGTCAAGGCCGTGCACACCCTGGGCGCCCCGCTGGAGCCCGGCCAGGAGGACGTCCCCTGGCCCTGCAACCAGACCAAGTACATCTCCCACTTCCCCGAGGACCGCGAAATCTGGTCCTACGGCTCCGGCTACGGCGGCAACGCCCTGCTCGGCAAGAAGTGCTACGCCCTGCGCATCGCCTCCGTCATGGCCCGGGACGAGGGCTGGCTGGCCGAGCACATGCTCGTCCTCAAGCTGACCCCGCCGCGCGGCGAGGCCAAGTACGTCGCGGCCGCCTTCCCGAGCGCCTGCGGCAAGACCAACCTCGCCATGCTGGAGCCGACCATCCCCGGCTGGACGGTCGAGACCATCGGCGACGACATCGCCTGGATGCGCTTCGGCGAGGACGGCCGTCTCTACGCCATCAACCCCGAGGCCGGCTTCTTCGGCGTCGCGCCCGGCACCGGCGAGCACACCAACGCCAACGCGATGAAGACGCTGTGGGGCAACTCCGTCTTCACCAACGTCGCCCTCACCGACGACAACGACGTGTGGTGGGAGGGCATGACGGAGGAGACCCCGGCCCACCTGACGGACTGGAAGGGCAACGACTGGACGCCCGAGTCCGGCACCCCGGCCGCCCACCCCAACGCCCGCTTCACCGTCCCGGCCTCGCAGTGCCCGATCATCGCGCCGGAGTGGGAGGACCCCAAGGGCGTGCCGATCTCCGCGATCCTCTTCGGCGGCCGCCGCGCCACCGCCGTGCCGCTGGTGACGGAGTCCTTCGACTGGAACCACGGTGTCTTCCTCGGCGCCAACGTGGCCTCCGAGAAGACCGCCGCCGCCGAGGGCAAGGTCGGCGAGCTGCGCCGCGACCCCTTCGCGATGCTGCCCTTCTGCGGCTACAACATGGGCGACTACATGGCCCACTGGATCGACGTGGCCAAGGACAAGGACCAGTCCAAGCTGCCGAAGATCTACTACGTCAACTGGTTCCGCAAGGACGACGAGGGCAAGTTCGTCTGGCCCGGCTTCGGCGAGAACTCCCGCGTCCTGAAGTGGATCGTGGAGCGTCTGGAGGGCAAGGCCGAGGGCGTCGAGACCCCCATCGGCGTGCTGCCGACCAAGGAGGCCCTCGACACGGACGGCCTGGAGCTCGCCGAGTCCGACCTCGACTTCCTGCTCACGGTCGACAAGGAGGTCTGGCGCGAGGAGGCCGCCCTGGTCCCCGAGCACCTCAACACCTTCGGCGACCACACCCCGAAGGAACTGTGGGACGAGTACCGCGCCCTGGTGGAGCGCCTGGGCTGAACCCACCCCTGAACTCCGCGGCCGGCTGGAACCGACAGTGCCCTGACCAGCAACATCGTCACGGCCGGCCGCGGAACCGACTGGCGGGGCCCGCACAACGGCGTGCGGGGTTCGGGGCCGGTCACCGCGTCCTCCGTCCGCCCCGACGGAAACCCAGCGGCGACCGGCCCTCTCCCGCCCGCTTCGGCGCGGCCCGCTCCGCGGGCTCACGAACGTGCCGATGAAGGACCGAGCGCCCCGGCCGACGCCCCGCGTCGGCCGGGGCGCTCGGGCGTTTCCGCAACGGGGACGAGCAGCTCGCACCACACCGTCTTGCGGCCGGCCTCCTGCTCCACGCCCCACCGCAGGGCCAGCGCGTCGAGCAGCGCCAGCCCGCGGCCGGACTCCGCCTCGGCCCCGGCCGCCGCGACCAGGACGGGCAGGGCCCGGGGATCGGGATCGGTCACCCCGACCCGGACGCGTCCGCCCTCCTCCTCCCACACCCGTACCGTCACGGGCGCACCCTCCCCGACATGCCGGATGACGTTCGTGACCAGCTCGCTCGCGCAGAGCTGCACGTCGATGCCGAGCGGTCGCAGGGCCCGCCGCACGGCGGACACCTCGGCGGGGGTCGCGAGCAGTTCGAGCGTCACCACCGGCCGCATCACACCGCACCCTTGCGCAGGGCGGCGGCCAGGGCCTTGGCGGTGAGGAGATTGCAGTGGCCGAGCGCGATCAGCGGCCGGGTGGGGCAGCGGGAGGCGAAGGACGGAAGGTCGACTCCGAGGGACGGCAGGGTGATGCCGTGCGCGGCGAGCGCGACACGCAGGTCCTCGACGCAGGCATCGGCTTCCGCTTCGGCAGGGCTGTGCATGGGGGTTCACACCTTCCAGTGCGCTGAGTGACGAACTTTTCACACTGTGACGCCGACCGCCGTACCGTGACAGCCCCTCGGCATCCCGCTCCTGACCTGCGCTTGGGTGGCCAAGGGGCTGGTAGCGCGCGGTAACGGCACACCAAGGACGGTGAACGATGGGTCAGCGCAAGGACATCGACGGTTCGACGGGCGTCCCGACCTTCTACGGCAGTGAGTTGCGCTGGAAGCGGGAGGAGGCGGGCCTGACCCTCCAGCAACTCGTCGAGGGCAGCTTCTACGGCCCGAGCCACCTCAGCGAGATCGAGCGCGGCACCCGCCGGATGCCGGCGGAACTCGCCGAACACGTGGACCGGGTGCTCGGCACGGACGGCTTCTTCCGACGGCGGTGCGAGGACGTGCGGCGGGCGAAGCGGCGGGGGCATGCGAGCTACTTCGAGCGGGTGCTGGAGGCGGAGCAGCACGCGGAGACCATCGAGGAGTGGTGCCCGACGCTGGTGCCGGGGTTGTTGCAGACGGAGGCGTATGCGCGGGCGGTCACTCGCTCTGCCCACCCTCTGGCTCCGGACGAGGAGGTGGAGGAGAAGGTGACCGCCAGGCTGGCGCGGGCGCGGCAGTTCGAAGACGACCGCAAGAACCCGGAGTACTGGGTCATCCTGCCCGAGTCGCTGCTGCGGCAGCCGATCCTGCCGCCGGAGCGGAGCGCCGAACAGTGGGAGCGCATCGCGGAACTCGCGCGACGCCGCCGGATCGTTCCCCAGATCCTTCCGTGGAACTGCGGGGCGTATCCGCTGATGCTGGGCTCGGCCATGGTCATGACCTTTCCGGACGCCCCGCCCTTGGTTTACACGGAGGCGCAGTACAGCGGGGACACCATCGACGATCCGGCCCTCGTGAAGCAGTACCGCAAGGCATACGATCGGCTGAGGGCCGCCGCACTGCCCCCGGAGGCGTCCCTCGCCCTGATCGAGCAAGCGGCTGAGGATGACCGAAATGGCGAACAACGCACGTGACTTGAGCACAGCGGTCTGGCGCAAGAGCACGTACAGCAACGGCGACGGCGGCAACTGCCTCGAAGTGTGCGACGCTCACACCGCCGTCGTCCCCGTCCGTGACTCCAAGGTCCCCCACGGCCCGGTCCTCACCATCACGGCCCCGGCCTGGACGTCCTTCGTCACGTCCCTCAAGTCGGCACGTGCCGTTTGACCGCCAGGTGGCACAGAGGCGCTCGGCTGAGATGCCCCAGCCGAGCGCCCGCTGTCCCTACGGATTCACCGGGTCGCCGTTCCCGATGGCCAGCCACCACACTCCGTCGTCGCGGGTGAGGTCGAGTGTCTGGCGGATTTCGCTTCCGTAGCGGAGTTCGACACTGGCCAGACCCGGCGTGACGGGGTCCGCGACCACGGCCTTCACCGGCTGACCGGCCTGGGCGCCGAACTTGGAGATCAGGTCCCGCGCGGCCGCCTCCCTGCCCGTGTACCACGGCGCACCGATGTCCGCCAGATCCTTGGCGTCACCGTCCTGAAGGCGCTGGATGTAGACCTGGAGCAGCAGTTCGGCCTCGCCCGCGACCTCCTCGGCCTCGGGGTAGGTCGACGTGGCGGCCCGGACCGTCAGGTGCACCTCGGGGGTGTCCCGCAAGGCGTAGGGTTCCGCATCGCGTTTCGACCACCAGACCAGGGCGGCCACGACCACACAGAGAGCCACGACTACGGCGATGAGCCACTGCGCTTTCGCGGTCCGGGGCATCAGTACCACTCCGGAATGACTCGGTGGATGTTCGCCCACGTTCCCCTCTGGCTGTTGACGTAGGTGTCGAGGCGCTGGTTCAGACGGTTGTTGTTGTGGGCGCTCACGTAGGCCTTGCCGTTCTTCATCTTGGTGACGACGCCCGCGTGGTCCCAGCCGCCCTTGCCGCCCCAGTTGAAGAAGACCACGTCACCGACCTTGGCCTCTTTCTGCTTCGACTCGGTGTTCACGATGCCGGCGCTGTGCTTGGAGAGGAAAGTCTCCATCTTGTCGGCGACGGTCCACGTGTGGGACCACAGATAGTAGAACCCCCCGCCGGAGTGCGGTGGCGACGAGTGCTTGGTACGCCACCAGTAGTTGGTGCTCTTCTTGTCCTTGCCCACGCCCTTCATCCGCATGCCGCCGCCGTGATACAGCGCCTTGGACACGAAGTTGGTGCAGTCCTGGCTGTACTCGTGCCGGGAGTTCCAGTGCTTCTTCGCCCACTCGGACGTGCCGCTGCGGCTGATGCTGCCGAAGGCTTCGAACTGTGCCGTTGCCATGCCGAGCGCGGCAGGGCTGTCGGGGACCTGTCGCGTGAGCGCGGTGGGCGAGACATCGCTCTCCACGCTGCCGTACGTCACGGTTCCCAAGGCGTCGTCCCCCTTGGACAGTCGCTGCTCGTACTGCTGCGCGTTGAGCTTGGCGCGCAGTACGGGCGTCTCCTGTCCGGAGAACGTGTAGAGGAGGGACGTTTCGTTGGTCTCCGGTTCCTCGGGGCTGTCGGCGAGCGTCCGCTGCTCGTTCACGGTGGCCCGGACGGCCACCGATCCGTCGGCGGAGGGGAGGACCAGGACATCCGACAGCGTCGACGTCATGGCCGTGTAGACGAGTCCGTCGGCCTCCAGGGACTTACGGGTGTCGAGCAGCCAGAACTCCTCGGCCTTCAGCAACCAGGAGTACTTCGCGGCATGCGGTTTGCCCTGCGTCGCGGCCTCGGCCGTGCTGTGCGCACCGGTGGTCAGAGCGGCGACGGCCTTGAGGTACTCGTCGAGCGCCGCAGTGTAGGTGGCGGTGCTCAGCGGGGCCTTCACCGGCGTGGCGGCATCGCTGGTCACCGCGGTGCTGGTGCCGTACGGGCTCGATGCCTTGACCCGGAAGGTGTAGGGAGTGTCGTTGCCGAGACCGGTGATCACGACGTCCGTGCCGCTCGTGCTGCGCGTGGCCGCCACGGCACCGGAGGAGTCGATCGCGGACACCTCGTAGGTGAGTTCCGTGTCGTCGTAACCGCTGTCCCGGCTCGGATTCCAGGTCACCACTGCGCCCTGGTCGCCGGGCTGGACGCGCAGGTCCCTGGGTGGTGAGGGTGCCGTGGCCGGACCGTACTCGATGGTGAGCGCGGCCGAGGTGAAGCTGATGCCCGCCGTGCCGGCCGCGCCTTCAGCCTTGCGCAGGACGAGACCGTGGTTGGCGTTCGCACCGTCGGTCCACCCGGTGACCAGGCCGGTGACGTCGATCTTCCAAGGCGCGGTGGCCTCCAGGTTGACGCCAGGAGCGGTGGCACTGTCCAGCTCTGCCCCGGTCCCACTGGTGGCCCAGGCGGCGTTGAGCGCGTGCACCGCGAGGTCCGGTGTGGTCGCGGTGGACTGCAGTTGCAGCGTGGCGTTGGTGATGCGGGCCCCGGCCGGAACCTTCGACAGATCGGCCTTCAGATGGCTTCGCCAGTTCTTGCCCGAGACGCTGCCGACCTTCAGGGCCGTTGCCGTTTGACCGACACAGTCAGCCGTGTCGGTGCAGACGGTGGCCTTGGTGAGCGGAACACTCACCGACGTGGACGCGGCCGTCTCGGCGGGCGGCGTGCCGGACCCCGCGGAAATCGCAGACTTCTCCGTCCACGCGGAGCACTTGCCCTCGAAGCAGGCCCTCATCGACCAGTCGAACGGGCCGGTCCCGGTGAGCTTGTCGGCGGGGATCTGGAAACCGGCCCGTGCGCCGTTGGGCACGAGCTGAGTGCCCAGGAGCTGGGTTCCGCTCGCGGTGCCGAGCCGGAACTGCGCTTCGACCATGCCGCCGTTGGGTGAACCGACGACACCGGTCACCACAGGGGAGGCGGTGTCGGTCGCCCCGGCCTGCAGCCGAACGGGCAGGTCGGCGGGGTGTACGGCGCTCGCATCGACGAGGAACGTCGTCCAGCCGGACCACGCCGACGTGTCGGTACCGTCACTGGTGCGTGCCCGCACTCTCAGATGGCTGCCGTCCGGCACGGCGGAGGCGGTCGGAATCTGCGTCGTGGCGACGGTGCCCGGTGTGAACTCCACCGTCTTCCCGGCCCACGTGTACGTGGTGTCGGCGTAGGCCGGGTCAGGCTGCAGTTCGAACTCGGTGATCAGCGCAGACCCCGCGTCGCTGTCGTCGACCTTCGCCTGCAGGGTCGGGGTGAGCGAACCGATCGTCAGCGAGGACTCCGACTTGCGCGGGGTCACACCCAGCTGCGCGGGCACGGCCGGGGCCGCGTTGTAGGTGACGATCAGCGAGGGCTCGGTCGCGGAGTCGTGCGAGCCGTCCACGTAGTTGGCGGACCGGTAGCGCCGCCAGGTGAGCGGATCCGTCTCGTCGACGGCAGCCAGACGGACCCCGTAGTCGGGCTGACCGTCCGCCCACGCCTGAACGATGCCTGCGACGTCCCACGACACATGGCCGGCCGGGCAGCTCGCGCTGTAGCCCTTCGCCGCCCTCGACACGGGGGCCGCCGTGGCCGTCGTGCTGGGCTGGGCCGACCAGGAGATCGCCGAAGGATCCCAGTCGGAGGTCACCCGCCGGACCTGGACCCCGGCGTTGTCCGTGGAACAGGAGGACGACCAGTGGGAGAACAGCCGCAGATCGGCGTCGAGGATCCGCTTGCCAAGGAACCGGTCCGTGTTGAACTTGAGGTAGGAGCGCGCCTTCTCCTTCCCGTCGTACGTGCCGGCCTTAAGCTCGGTGGAGCCGCGCTGGGACGACGGGTACGCCGCGTCCTGCACCCAGGTGTCCGTGAGCGGACCGAGCAGCGTGTTGGTCGGGTCCACTGTCACCGGATACTGCAGGTCCGGATCCTGGAGGAACGACTCGGCGGGCTTGAGCACCAGAGTCTGCCGGTCCCCGCTGCCTTCGACCGCCACGGCGACATCGGAGACGTCCTCCGGTTCCCGCGAACCGGCGTGCTCCTCCGCTCCCCACATGACAGGAACGGGTGCGGTGGCCACGTCCCCGCCGTCCTTGCCCTCCCAGAGCAGGCGCTCGTCACTGGTCTGACGGAGCTTCACGCCCTCCGCCGCCACGGGTATGCGCAGCTCCACCTGCTCCGTGGGCCGCTCCTTGAGCACCAGGAGGTGCGAGAAGCCCTCAGGCAGCGCGGACACCACCAGGTCGGCGCCCGGCTGTACGTTCTCGTAGGTCGCGGTGTTGCCCTGGAGGACGGGCTCGGGAAGCTCTCCTTGCCAGCCGATGCCCAGGCTCTTGCCGCCCTCACTCACCCGGGCGAGAGGGCCGGAGCCGCCGGCGGAGATCGTGATGTCCGCCGCGGCGTGCTTGGGCTGGATCACGCCGTCACGCAGCACGAGCGTGGTGTCCACGTTCCGCCAGGCGCCTTTTTCGTCCTTGACCCTGATCGGGCCGGTGGACGATTCCTCGGTCACCGAACCGTCGGGGTTGACGTAGACGGTCGAACTCTCCGTGCGCAGGGCGGGCACTTCCACCCTCTTGCCGAGCGCCGCGGCCCGGACGCGAGCCGCGCCGACCGCCGCATCGTCGCTGCCGTCCCCCGACGCCGTCAGCGATGTGTCAGCCGATCCCGTGGCACCGGCGGGATGTGCCGGGGCACCCAGCCCCGCGGCCAGCATGCCTGCGATCAGGCATGCGCTGACCCCGAGAGTTCTCGAACTCCCGGGTCTGGTAGGTCTCTTCACTTATCCCCCATCAATCTCACAGAAAGTCAGCGAATCTTCACCGGGGGGTCTGGAGAATGTCCAGCAAGTGAGAGGAACCGCACAGTGCTGCCCGCGCCTCACAGGACAGGGCGGCCGGCGGCCCTCACGCCATGTGAGCTGTCGCCCGAGCCCTTCCGGATCGGTAAAGTCGATGGGGCCGTCGGCGGCGTTCCTGCGGGTGAGGCGCGAACGGGAGCACGAGCACTGTGGATGGCCCCTGGGCTCCACCGACGTCGAGGGGGTGCTCACCTGTCACCGGCGTGTGCGAAGGCCCCGCTCGAGGTGACCGGCGCGCTGGGCCGCAAGCGGTCGACGAAGTTCGACGCCAACAACAACATCGACTCCACCACGGACGCGATGGGCTCGGGCACCACCCCGGGCAACGTCACCGACTACGGCTTCGACACCCGCAACAACATTGAGACCGCCACCGTGCCCACCGGTGGCAGGACGGTCAACACCCGCAGACCATCGCCGACGGCGACGTGCCCAATAAGTCCGTCGCAGGGAGGTAAAGGGGTAACCCCCTCCAGCCTACTTCGGGAGGAGCGAGTAGATTGAATGGCCCATCGACGCGTCCCTCGCTTGCATCCCAACGCCCCCTTCGCATTCGCGGGCAACTGGTGGGTCGGGAATCAACTCCCGCCCCACCACCAGGAATGTTCGATGCCGGAGCATCGCCGGGTGACAGCTCGGTGCTGAGGCCACCGCCCGACGCTGCTGTCGCCGCTCACACTTGCTGGTGTCAGCTGGTCGGTCCCCGCCGGTTGGCGGTGAGCCGATGCCACAGTGCCGCGGCGGGACAGGCGAGCACCCCGACCGCTGCTCCCCAAATGACGGGCCAGAGCGTGCCTACCGTGCCCCAGTCCGCCCGAGATAGTACGAAGGGGCCTGAAAGGATCAGGAGAATGAGGCCGGATACCAGCCTGCTCTGGGCCTTACTGTCCAGCACTACGTCACTCCTCACTGCTGCGCCCGCGACACAACCGGTGGCCGCGCCGTGCGGCAGCGCCCCGGCACTGTGGCCTCGACAAATGGTTCCGCCGAGGCCACGTCGCAGTCGTCTGCGTTCGGCGTCGCCCCACCAGCCAGACCAAGCTGCTGACGATCAAAAGGGCTACACCCTCGGTGATCAGCACGCGGGCAACGCTGTAGCTTGTCCACGCTGACACCGCGAAGGCCGGACCCACCGGAAGCGCGATGGCGAGAACCGCGGCCGTCTTCTTGCTTTCTGCATTCACTCAAATGCCTTCTGCTCCGCCTGGATTGCTCCTCCGACGCCGGTCCAGATGAGTGTGACGAGGAGGGAGCGATGGTCCATCCGATCGGGAGCGAGTCTCTTCGGGTCCTTGCCTCTCATTGACTTGACCTGCCACCACGCTTCATGGCATACGCAAGCATTCCGATGCCGATGATCCCGAGCATGCCCAGCGTGATGAGGATTATCTTCCCGGATCCTTCAGTCAGAGATCCTTGGATCAGAGCGGCGACTGATATCACGCAACTGGCAGTGGCGAAGATCTTCAGTTTTCGCTTTTCATTCACTTCTAGAACCTCGCTTTCCGGACTGCCCAGCGGTGGAGGGTGCTGCATGCCCATCCATCGAGGCCGAGGACGTCAGGCAGACGAGGGACGACGGGACGGGCGGCGAGTTGGGCAGCGGACGCCATGCGCGCCTCCTTGGTCCGCAACTACCTGGCGTCTCTCGGCCTCGCCGCCGCCCTCTGCCGCTACAAACGACTCATCCACCTCACCACATAGGACACTGTCTAAGGGCGGGTCTTCCGGCGAGCCAGTACGGAAAGGGTCGCCAGAATGACTCCGCATACTGCGCCGACTGCTCCGAACACGATCGATGGCGAGTCCCCTTTGACAGCTCCAGCGACACACCCACACAGTCCTCCTGCAATCAAAACCACAGAGAAGATCAGCGTCTTCTTTATTGCCTCATTCACCTATTTCCCTCTCGGTTGCATTCATCGCGGTGCCACCTTGCCTGAGCTGAATCAGGATTGTTGGGTCAGGGACCTATTCCCTGACCCAACAAAACCTCTAGCTCAACGACACTGTGTTACCCGTAATGGAGGATGTCCGTGTTGTTGTACCCGGCGACTGCTCCAACCGCGCAGCTGCCTACAACAGCGGCAGTAGCGCCTACAGCCGCCCCGACTCCTGCTCCGGCCGCACCGCCGACGGCGCTGGCGTAGGCGATGACTCCGGTGTCCGCTGCAATTCCGACGGCGCCGATGCACCCTACGGCCGCCCCCACCCAGTCGTTCGCGCTGTCAAGAGCACCCGACACGCTGTCCAGGAACCCCAGTCCCGTGGGGTCCGTCCGGTTGAGGGGGTCGCCACCGGCATAGAGGTAGAGGTTGGTCTCCTGCCCCGACGGGTCGGGTTGGGTGAAGCGGCCGAGGGACGGGTCGTAGTAGCGATGGCCCATCTTGTACAGGCCCGTGGGGTCCAGATACGTGCCCGCGTAGCGGTGGGGCTGGGGGACTGCCTCTGTGGTGGTGCCGCGGGGCAGGCCCGTGGGGCCGTAGGCGTAGGTGTGCGTGCGCTTGCCCGTGTCGTCGACGAGGCCGAGGACGTTGCCCGTGGCGTCGGTGAGGTAGTAGTAGGACTTCCCCCCAGTCGTCATGGAGTTCAAGGTGCCCGCCGGTTCGCGGATGAATCCGGTGTCCACGCCGTTCGTGGTCGTGGAGGCCAGGCCCAGTGCGGTGTGGTGGAACCAGGTCGAACCCAGCTTGGTGCGCTCGGAGTTGTCCGTGCCCGCGTGGACCAGGTCGTAGCTCTTGCCGCCCGCGGTGATGGCGGAGAGCTGGCTGTAGTCCGTCCAGGTCTCGTTCGTGCGGGGGGTCGTGCTCGCGCCTGCCGTCTCGTTGCCGAGCTTGTCGTAGGACCAGCCGGTGGTGGAGCCGTTCCTGCCGGTCAGTTCGCTGGCGTCGTCGTAGGTGTAGGTGGTGCCGCCGGGGCAGGCGTTCTTGGTGCCGTCCTGGCTGGTGAGGTTGCCGGCCTTGTCCCAGCAGTACAGCCACGACGCCTTGCGCACACCGGCGGAGTCGGCTTCCAGGGCGTAGCGCAGGCGGTCCTGGGAGTCGTAGTCGTAGGTGGTCCTGTACTTGGTGAGGTTGTCGGTGCGGGTGCGGATCTTGGTGGTGTCCTTGCCCGCGGTGTTCTTGTAGTCGTAGGTCAGGTCGATCAGGGTGGTCGTGCCCGAGGTCGTCTTGACGGCCTGGGGGCGGCCGTTGTCGTCGATCGTCACCGACTGCGTCGTGCCGCCGGGGTAGACGGTCTTGGTGCGCTTGTCGTTGTCGTCGTAGTCGAAGTCGGTCTTCTTGCCGTCCGGGGCGGTCAGGTAGTCCAGACGGCCTGCCTTGTCCCAGGTGTAATCGGTCTTGCCGGTCGGGTCGGTGTAGTGGTCGACCTCGCCGCCCGGAGTGTAGGCCAGCGCCGTCTGCGCGCCGTTCTGCAGGGTGCGGACGCTTTCTCGGTTGAGCTGGTCGTAGGTCCAGCCCGTGGTGCCGGAGGCGTCCGTGCGGGTCCTGACGTTGCCGTCGCCGTCGTAGGAGTACGTGACCGTGGCGTTGGTGGAGGACACCTTCGTCACGCGGTCGCGGTTGTCGTAGACGTAGACGGTCTTGATGCCGCGTCCGTCGGTGACGGTCTCCACCCGGCCGAGCGCGTCGTAGGTGTAGGTCGTCGTGCCCAGGGGGGCGGGCGGGGTGACCTTCTTGAGGTTGCCCTTGGTGTCGTACTCGAAGGAGGTGACCTTGCCGTTCGCGTCCTTGGCGGTGCAGCGCTGGCCCTCGAAGCCGCCGCAGGTCGGGGTGTCCTGGTTGTAGGTGTACTCGCGGGTGCCGCCGGCCGTGCCGGACGTGGTGACCGACATCGTGTTGCCGTTGGTGTCGTACTTGAAGGTGTCCTTGCGGCCGTCCGCCGTGGTGAAGTCGTTGGGCAGGTCGGTGCCGGCGACGGTCTGGTACGCCGTCACCGACGCCGTGGCGCCGAGCGGGAGCTTCTGGGAGAGGGCGTTGTTGCGGCCGTCCCAGCCGTAGGTGGTGGTGTTGCCGCCGGTGCCGTCAGCGCCCGTGCCCATCGCGTCGATCGCGGTCTGCAGCAGGTGGTTGGTGTACTTGGCGTGGCGGGAGTGGTCCAGGGGGTCGGTGACCTTGGTGACCTCGCCGTCCGCGTTGTGCAGGTACTTGGTGGCGTCGCCGTCGGGGTCGGTGACCGTGGTGGTGCCCGCGTCCGAGGGCGTGGCGGCCGTGTAGTCGTAGCGCCAGGTCGGACCGGTGTGGCCGGTGCTCGTCACCTCGGTGGCCCGCTGCATCGACCTGACGCGGTTGTGGGCGTCGTAGGTGAACAGCGTGACGGTGCCCTCTGGGGTGGTCACCTTGGTCAGGCGGCGGGAGGAGTCGTACGCGTAGGCCGTGGCCTTGCCGTCGGTGTCGGTGACCTTGGCCAGGTTGCCCGCCGGGTCCAGGTCGAGCACGGTCGTGCGGCCGGTGTGGTCCTTGGCCTGCCACTGGCTCGGATTCGTCTTCACCAGGTCGATCCAGCGGCCCGAGCGGGTCTCGGTCAGCTTGAAGCCCCTGTGCTCGCCGCCCTCGTCGTGCTGGTCGACGGTGATCGTGCCGTCGTTCCTGTCCGTGACCTCGGTCAGCGTGCCGTGCTCGTCGTAGGTGTCCTTCGTACCCGACTTGCGGTCGGTCAGGGTGTAGGTGCCGTCCGCGTTCTTCTTCAGGTCCTTGGAGTAGCCCGTCGGCGTGGTGTAGCCGCCGGTGGACGTCTGCTTGAACCGCACGGCGTCGCCGGTGGCGTCGTAGACGATCACTTCTCCGTCGCCGAACTGGAGGTAGCGCTCGTACGCCTGCCACCAGCGCTGCGACACCTTCCCCCAGGGCGCCTCAAGGGAGTTGTACGTCCGCGTCAGTTGGAGCTTCTGGCCCACGCCGGCGATGTCGAAGTCCGTCGCGGCGAGCATCAGGTTGCCGTTGGAGAGGTTCACCCGTGCCACGAGGGCGTCGCTCAGGCGCGTGTCGGTGATCCGGTGCCAGGGCACCTCGCCCTGGCCCTCCGGAACGAACGGGGTGGCATCGGCCGTGGCCCCCGCCCGCTCGGCACCGGCCTTGCCGCCCGCGGTACGGGCCCGCTGCGCCGCCCGCCACGCGGCGACCTCCGCCGACGGCTCGGCCTCCGCCTGGGACTCCGGTGCCTTCACCGACCCGGCCGGAGTCGCGGGAGCCTCGACCTTCGTCGGCCTCGTCCAAGGGCTCTCCGGCTCCGGTAACTCCGGTTTCGGCGCCGCGGCCAGGCCCGGTGCCGCCGAGAGCACCACGGCGGCGGTCGTGAGCGCGGACAGGAGAGCGGTTCTGTGTGTTCTTCGGGCACGCCACAGGGACGTGCTCTGCGCACGTGAATGCATCGGCTTCCCCCACGGAAGTCAGACAGACAGTCAGAACCGGTGACGCATGCGGTCACCTGGGCCACACAAGTTGTCACAAGAAGCGCACAAATCGACGCGGCGTGCCCCTGAACGTCCGATGCATGCGGGCTGGAATGAGCCCCGCCGCTTCTCTCGTCCGGGCAGGCCCATACCGCCACAACTGCCGTGGGGCAGGGGCGGAATGCTTGGTTCTGTTCCTAGTTGCGGCAAGCACGTTGACCGAAACCCGGCGAGCTCTCCCGGGGTGTGATCCGCGGGTGGTTATGAGCCACATCCGTACGTGTGTCCGAGCTGTCTCGCATGCATCTGTGGCCCGCGGTAACTCCCGTGTGTTTCCCCGCGTTTGAGGCGGAGCGTGCGCGAGGAAGCGCTTCGCCCCATGCCTCCCGGCTTGGCAAGATCGTTTCCTTGATGCCGTTAAGCACTTGGCTCGCTGATCTTGAAGGGTCAGAGTGACTGCTGCCGGCGGGCGCCGTCGACCTGAAACACGGCGCTCGTCTTCGGCATCACCATGCTTCTGACCACACAGGGGGAACTTGTGGCCATGACCATGCGCCCAGCGCTGCGCATCACCACGTCCATAGCCGTCGCCGCGCTCACCGCGTCGGTCGCCTTCACCGCGGGCGGCCCGGCCGTCGCCGCCGACGGGATCCCGGCGGAGGCCGTGGGGACGGACACGACCGAGGTCGTCGAGATCACCGAGCCGGACCAGCAGGTGCCCACGGGTGACGCCGTGCTCGGCGAGGCGGAGCTGGGGGCGGACGACCCCGCCGAGGCCTCGGGAGGCGCGGGCTTCCGGGCCGCCGCCAAGCGGCTGCCGTACCTGTGCAAGGCGTCCGTGGACTACCCGCACAACTCGCATACCACCAAGGGCACCATCAACGTGCACTTCGACACCAAGTGCGGCCAGGTCGCCCCGAACCTCAACACCGAGGGCTCGCTGTCCCGCTCCCGCTGGTACGGCTGGGAGCACCTGACCACCGGCAAGGGCGGCAAGAAGAACACCAAGAGCCTGCGCGTGGTGGCGCCCAAGGGGTGCAAGAAGGACACCTGGTACCGCTACAAGGGCCAGGCCCGCTTCTACGTGTCCGGTCCGCAGGGCAGGGGCTCGGCGCACGTCTACAACCAGAACGACAAAGAGATCAAGTGCACCGGCTGACACGCCGGGTGCTGGGCGGGACGGCGGCGGGGAGTACCGCCGTCCTGCTCCTCGTGTCGTGCACGGGGGCGCCGTCCGCTCCCGCCACCCCCGCCGCCCCACCGGCTCCGGCCGCCCGGCAGCAGGACGGCACCGGCCTGCCGTTGGTGGCAGGTCAGTGGGGGGACGGCCGCCGCAAGACACCACCGCGACGCCTCGCCTGGGAGCGTCCCGCCGACGGTGCTGAAAGGGCCTCGGCCTCGCCCCTCAAGGTCTCGGTCACCGCCGCCTCGGCCCCGTCATACGTCTCGTTCATGCTGCACAGCCGCATCGACGAGGCCGGTATCCCGGACGAGGACACGCGGCGGCAGAAGATCCTGGCCTGCGGGGTGGGGATCACCGAACCGGGCTGCCGGATCAAGGAGAACGGGGACCGGTCGTACACGATCGAGACCGTGGGCGCGCCGCCTGTCGGCCACCCGTACCGCGTACTGTACGTGCAGTGGGCACCGGATCGTCCCGGCGCCGAGGAGACCTGGGCATCATGGCAACTACCCACTGGCTGGGCGACCCGCCCGCGGAGCACGACCCGCTGACCGCCTGGGCGTTGTCCCGGCTCGCCGCGACGGTCGCCGAGGACGCGCGGCTGGACGCGGTGGTCGAGATCGCCTGCGAGGAGCGGGAGTTCGAGCCGGAGCTCGGGGGGCGGTTCGGCTCCGAGGCTATGGGCGGATCTGCCTCCCGGCGGCTCGGGGGAACACGGACCTTCCGGCTGGACGGGGTCTCGCCCGCCCTGCTCCGGGAGGAGGACTCCGACGAGCCGTGGGCCGTGCTGTTCGACCCTGCCCGGTTGATCCGGGGGATCGGGGCGGTGACGCGGGCCGAGCGTGGTGAGGGGTACATCGAACTCTCCCTGGTTCCGCACCCGTTGTTCGCCGACCCGGCCGACGCCTGGTTGCCGCCCGGTGCCCGGGGCCTGGTCGTGCGGCTCGATCCGGGCACCGGTTTGCTGTCGTCCGCCACGCTGCACGACGACCGTGGCCCCCTGGCCACGGCCCGGGTCCATGAGCTGAGCGTCCACGACGTGCGGTCGTCGGCCGAGGCGGGGTGGGTGGTGGCGCGGATGGCCCGGACGCTGGTCGAGCCCGTCCGGCTGACGGCCGACGTCGCCGTCGAGGTCGACCCGCACGAGGATCTGGCCTTCACGGGCGGGCCCTCGGCCCGGTCCTGGACGGTTTCGGCCGGCGGGCGGGAGCTGACGGTGACCGGGGACTACGCGCCGGACGCGACGAGCCCGTCGGCGGCCCGGCTGGCCGAACTGCTCGCGCCGGCCAGGATCGTGTCCCATCTGGCGCGCGTCACGGCCGTGTCGGCGACCTCCGTCCGGGCCGGTGTGCGTCCGCTGCGCACTTTCCCGTTCAGTGCCTGGGCTCCGGACGAGAGCCTGACGTGCGCTTTCACCGTCGACCAGGAGACGGGCGTCCTGGTGCGGGCGGAGGCGACGGCGGCGGCAGAGGAGGGCGGCCGCGTGGTCTTCCGTCACGTCGTCACCGCCCTCGGCGCGCGGCGCTCCGGCTGACCCAGCCGGTCCTGTCGTCCTCGCGCGCGTGGTCCCGGCTGTACGCGGCCCCGGTGGGTCGGCGGCTGAAGGCGGCACCCCGGCGGCCGACAGTCGTGGGCGGCCGCCGCCCGGGCGATCGTAGGGTGCCTCGGAACAGGCGTGAGGGCCACCAGGTACGGGTACCCGATGGCCCTCACGGAGGGGTCAGTGGCGCCCGGTCCGCGCGTCGCTGCGGGTGCGCGCGGACCGGGGCCGTCATGGGGAGCCCCCTCGGGGGCTCAGCGGGACGCCAGTTCGCGCGGCTCCAGGGCCGCGGTGTGCGCGTCCATGCGCTCGGCGGCGAGGATCGCGGCCGCCGTGTCGGCGCGGGAGGCGGCGACGACCAGCGCCCGGCCCGCCAGGGCATGCGCCCGCCGGTGCAGGGCGGCGGCGCTCCGCTCGCGCCGCGTGCCGGTCACCCGGGCCGGGGCGGGTCCGCCCCTCAGCCGGCCCACCTGCTCCGCCAGCCGCTCCGCCGCCGTGTCCAGGTCGGCCGAGCCCTCCAGCGCGCGCAGCTCGTCCGTGACGGCGAGCAGGGCGGCGAGATGGCCCGCGAGCTGGATGTCCAGCTCCTCCTCGCGGGAACGGTGGGGGAAGTCCGGGTTGGGGCCGTCCGGCGTGCTGTGGACCGACTTGGTGCGGATCGGTTCGTACATGGAGGGCCTCCTGAGTGCTAACAGGAAACCATCCTAGCTTAGATTTCGTCTAAAGTTGAGTTGTTCACAAAATCGGACTGGCCGCACACATACGGTGAGCGTGGGTGTCCGGTTCAGTGCTGGCCGTAGCCGTCCAGGAAGTGCCCGATCCGTCCCACCGCGTCGCGCAGGTCGCCGACCGTCGGCAGGGTCACCACGCGGAAGTGGTCCGGCTCCGGCCAGTTGAAGCCGGTGCCCTGGACGACCATGATCTTCTCCCGCCGGAGCAGGTCCAGGACCATCCGCCGGTCGTCCTTGATCTTGAAGACCTTGGGATCCAGGCGCGGGAAGAGGTACAGCGCCCCCTTCGGCTTCACGCACGTCACGCCCGGGATCTGGGTGAGCAGCTCGTACGCGACGTCCCGCTGCTCGCGCAGTCGCCCGCCCGGCAGTACCAGGTCGTTGATCGTCTGGCGACCGCTGAGCGCGGCGACCACCCCGTGCTGTCCCGGCATGTTGGCGCACAGGCGCATGTTCGCCAGGATCGTCAGGCCCTCGATGTAGGAGTCGGCGTGCGCGCGCGGCCCGGAGATCGACATCCAGCCCACGCGGTAGCCGGCCACCCGGTACGCCTTCGACATGCCGTTGAAGGTGAGGGTGAGCAGGTCGGGGGCGACCTTGGCGGTCGGGGTGTGCACGGCCTCGTCGTAGAGGATCTTGTCGTAGATCTCGTCGGAGCAGACGAGGAGGTTGTGGCGGCGGGCGATGTCGGTCAGGCCCTTGATCATCGCCTCGTCGTAGACGGCGCCCGTGGGGTTGTTCGGGTTGATGATGACGATCGCTTTGGTGCGGTCGGTGACCTTGCGCTCGACGTCGGCGAGGTCCGGCATCCAGTCGGACTGCTCGTCGCAGCGGTAGTGCACCGCCGTGCCGCCGGAGAGGGAGACGGCCGCCGTCCACAGCGGGTAGTCGGGGGCCGGGACCAGGACTTCGTCGCCGTCGTCGAGCAGGCCCTGCATCGCCATCACGATCAGCTCGGAGACGCCGTTGCCGATGAAGACGTGCTCGACGTCCGTCTCGATGCCGAGGGTCTGGTTGTGCATCACGACCGCGCGGCGGGCGGCCAGCAGGCCCTTGGCGTCCCCGTAGCCGTGTGCCGAGGAGACGTTGCGGAGGATGTCCTCCAGGATCTCGGGCGGGCACTCGAAGCCGAACGCCGCCGGATTGCCGGTGTTCAGCTTGAGGATCCGGTGACCGGCCGCTTCCAGCCGCATCGCCTCCTCGAGCACCGGGCCCCGGATCTCGTAACAGACGTTGGCGAGCTTGGTCGACTGGATCACCTGCATGTCTGGGAGCTTACGGCCCGGTAACGCCTCTCGGGCCGTGTTTTCCGCCACGTGAGACGCGGCGGTTTGGGTGGATATCGCCGTCGGCTGTCCCACCAGCACCTCTGGTCCCTAGAATGCGCCGCCATGTCCAAGCCATTCGAGTACTCCGACGGAGCGACGGGCGGCGGTCCCCCGGGGGCGCCGAACGTCTACGTGCCGCAGGGTGCCCCGCCCCCGGAGTACGACGCCTACGCCGACCCGGCCGCGGCCCATGGCTGGCAGGACGTCTACGGCGGCACGGCCGCCGCGGGCGGCGAGGGCCGTCCGGGCGCAGGGGAGCGCTGGGACGGGGAGGGCCGCCCGAACGGCGCGGACAGTGACGGTCGCGCGGACAGTGAGGGCCGCGTGGACGCTGGGGGTCCCGTGGGCGGTCAGGGTCGCGTGGGCGGCGTGGGCGACACGCGCGAGCTGGTGGCGGTGCCGGCGAGGGCCCGGTCCGGTGGGGGACACCGCTCCCCGCGCAAGCCCTCGGCGTGGCGCACGCGACGGGTGGCCGTGGCGGCCGGGGCCGCGGGGGTCGTCTCCGCCGCCGCGCTGATCGCCGGTTTCTCCTTCTCCGGCACCTCCTCCGACGGGACGGGAGACGGCAAGGGCGGCCCCACGGCCCCGACGGTGGCGGGGGAGACGCCGACGGCGTCGGCCTCGGCCCGTGGCGCGTCGACCCCCGGCGCGCCGCTCGAAGGCGGGCCGACGGACCAGGGCCCGGCCTCCGGCACCGGGTCGTCCGCTCCGTCCGCCCCCTCCGCACCGGCGAGCCCCACCCCCTCGGCCGGTGGCGGTACGGGCGCGCCGGAGTCCCCGGCAGGCAGCCCCACGGCCGGTACGGCGACGCCCTCCGCCTCCGTCACCGCGACACCCCCGGGCCGCGCCGACGGCAAGCCGGGACACGGCCCCGGGGGTACGAAGGGGCCCAAGTAGCCCACGCAGCCCGCATGGCCCCAGTGGTCCGAGTGGCCCAAGTGGGGGTCCGTTCCGACCGGTTCGGCGGGGCCGGATCGGACGCCGTGGTTCCGTTTGTGGAACGGGTTCTTGTGCGGGGCGCCTTGCGGCGATCACAATGCACATGACAATCGTGCGGGCGGCCGGAGATCTTCCGGCCGCCTCCGTCGCAAGAGGGGACCCCCCATGAGAAAACCTCTCGCCGCCGCGTTCCTCGCCCTGGCGATAGCCGGGGCCGGCGCGGCTCCCGCGACCGCTGCCGAGGCCGCCCCCACGGGCGTCGGCAAGGCCGCGGACACGGGCGCGGCCACGTCCGCCGTCCCGGGCGTGGTCGCGTCCGTGGAGCAGGCGCTGGCCGGGCTCAACCCGTCGGCCAAGGCGGTGAACTTCGCCGGCACGGTCGCGCTCAGCAACTGCTCCGGCTCGGTCGTGCGGATGCCGGACTCCGAGAGCGACGACCCGGCGCTGGTGATGACCAACGGTCACTGTCTGGAGTCCGGTTTCCCCGGGCCCGGCGAGGTGCTCGTCGACAAGGCGTCCAGCCGCACCTTCAGCCTGCTGAACGCCTCCGGCTCCCGCGTGGCCACCCTGCGCGCCGCCAAGCTCGCCTACGGCACGATGACCGACACGGACGTCGCGCTGTACCAGCTCACCACCACGTACGCGCAGATCAAGAGCTCGTACAACATCAACCCGCTGACGCTGAGCGACAGCCACCCGGTCGCCGGCACCGCCATCGGCATCCCCTCGGGGTACTGGAAGCGGATCTACAGCTGCTCCATCGACGGGTTCGTGCCCACCCTCAAGGAGGGCGACTGGACCTGGAAGGACTCGGTCCGCTACACCTCCGCGTGCAACACCATCGGCGGCACCTCCGGCTCGCCCGTCGTCGACCAGGCCACCAACAAGGTCGTCGCCGTCAACAACACCGGCAACGAGTCCGGTGAGCGCTGCACGGTGAACAACCCGTGCGAGGTCGACGCGAACGGCACCGTGACCGTCCGCAAGGGCATCAACTACGCCCAGCAGACCTACGGGATCCCCGCCTGCTTCGGGATCGACAACAAGCTCGACCTGAGCGCGAGCGGCTGCACCCTGCCCAAGCCCTAGGGCAGGGTGCCGGCCGGGCGGTCACGCGGGGGGCGTCCCGCGGACCGCCCGGCCCGCCAGCGCGTCCGTGCGCCGGCCGTCCTCGATCACGAACCGGCCGTCGACCAGGACGTACGGGATGCCCGTCGGGAGCGTGCGCGGTTCCGCGAAGGTGGAGCCCGCCGCCACCGTCGCCGGGTCGAAGAGCACCAGGTCGGCCACGTAGCCCTCGCGGACCAGGCCCCGGTCGGGCAGGCGCAGCCGCGCGGCCGGGCGGGAGGTGAGGTGAGCGACGCACTCCTCCAGCGACAGCACCCCCAACTCCCGTACGTAGTGCCCGAGGTAGTGCGGGAAGGTGCCGTAGGCGCGCGGGTGCGGCTTGGCGCCCTGGAGGATGCCGTCCGAGCCGCCGGTGTGCACCCGGTGGCGCATGATCTCCCGGACGTTCTCCTCGTGGCCCACGTGCTGCAGGATCGTCGGGGCCAGCCGGTCGGCCAGGAGCAGGCCGCGCGCGGTCACCCACGGGTCCTCCCGCCGCAGGGCCGCCGACTCCGCGATCGTGCGGCCGACGTGGTCCGCGAGGGCCGGATCGTTCACGCCGGAGATCTCGATGGTGTCCCACTCGACCGGCACGCCGTGGCAGCCGTCGGAGCCGGTGACCTCCAGGTGGTGGCGGATGCGCTCCGCGGTGGCGTCGTCGGCCAGCCGCCTGAGCGTCTCCTCCGGGCCGCCCTCGCTCGCCCAGCTCGGCAGCACCGCCGCCAGGGTCGTGCAGCCCGGCGTGTACGGGTAGGTGTCGAGGCTGATGTCCGCCCCGGCCGCCAGGGCCTCGTCCAGCAGGGCCAGCAGCTCCGGCGCCCGGCCCTTGTTCACACCGAAGTTCATCGTGGCGTGGGCGAGATGGAGGGAGCAGCCCGCCTCCCTCGTCAGCGCGATCATCTCCCGGTACGCCTCCAGGGCGCCGGCGCCGTAGGAGCGGTGGTGCGGGCAGTAGTAGCCGCCGTAGGAGGCCACCACCTTGCACAGTTCGGTCAGTTCGGCGTCCCGCGCGTACATGCCGGGCGTGTACGTCAGCCCCGACGACATGCCGACCGCGCCCTGCTCCATGCCCTCGGCGACCAACTGCCGCATCCGGTCCAGCTCCTGCTCGGTGGCCGGGCGGTCCTCCCAGCCGACGGCGAGCGCCCGTACCGTGCCCTGCGGGATCAGGTAGGCCGCGTTGACGGCGATCCCCCGGTCCAGCCGGTCCAGGTACTCGCCGACCGTGCGCCAGTCGAAGTCGATGTCGTCCCCGGGCCCGTTCCAGCCGGCGATCGCCCGGCGCACCTCGGCGAGCGTGCGATCGTCGACCGGCGCGTACGACAGCCCGTCCTGGCCGATGACCTCCAGCGTCACGCCCTGCGCGGCCTTGGCGCTGTGGTCGGGGTCCCGCAGCAGCGCCAGGTCGCTGTGGGCGTGCATGTCGACGAAGCCGGGGGACAGGACCAGCCCTTCGGCGTCCAGCTCCCGGCGGGCCCTCGGCCGCTGGCAGCCGGCCGCCGCGGCCTCCTTGACGATCGACGTGATCCGGCCGCCGCCGACGACGACGTCGGCCCGGTAGGAGTCGGCGCCGGAGCCGTCGACGACCTCGGCGTCCCGGATGACGAGTTCCTCCATCGCTTCGCGCCTCCTAGAAGAACGTGCGGACGTAGTCGACGACCGTGCCGTCCGCCTCGGCGACCGGGATCAGCTGCCACTTGTCGAACGAGGTGCACGGATGGGACAGTCCCAGGCCGACCCAGTCGCCCACCTCCAGGTCCGCCTCCGGCGTGGTGCTCAGCCAGGCGTGCTGGTCGGACAGGGCCGTCACCGACACGCCGGTGGCCGGGCGCTCGGCACCGTCCCGGCGGATCGCCTGCGCGAACGGCAGGTCGAGGTCGTAGGCGGCGTCCCGCTTGCCCGCGTTGACGAAGGCCTGCTCCGCGGAGGGGCGGGACACCACCTGGGCCCACAGCCGGAACGCGGGCTCCAGGGCGCCCTCCTCGGGTACCCGGTTGAACGGGGTCAGCTTGCGGTAGTGGCCGTCGTCGTGCGAGACGTAGGCGCCCGAGCGCAGCAACTTCAGCACCGGGCGGGACAGTTCGGAAATCTCCGCGAAGACCTCGGCGACCGCGTCGAACCAGGCGCTGCCGCCCGCGCTGACGACGATCTCGTCCAGGCCCGCGAAGCGCCCCGCCTTGTCGAAGTCCGCGGCGAGCGCGACCAGCCGCCGCAGCCACGCCGTCACCCGCTCCGGGTCGGCCTCCGGCACCTCGCCCTCGTAACCGGCGACACCGACCAGCCGCAGCGTCCGCGTCGCGGCCACGGCGTCCGCGACCGCCGCGCACTGCGCCTCCGTGCGGACACCGGTCCGGGCGCCCTCACCGGCGGCGAGCTCGACCACGACGTCCACCGGCCGGGCGGCGCCGCGCAGGGCCGCGTCCATCAGCTCGACGCCGCGCACCGAGTCGACGTAGCAGATGAACCGGAAGTCCGGGTCGGCGTCCAGCTCGGCGGAGATCCAGCGCAGGGCCGCCGCGTCGACCAGTTCGTTCGCGAGGAACACGCGCCGGGTGCCGAAGGCACGCGCCACCCGCACCTGGTGCGGCACCGCGAGCGTGATGCCCCACGCCCCGTGCTCGATCTGCCGCTGGAACAGCTGCGGCGCCATCGAGGTCTTGCCGTGCGGCGCGAAGGCCAGGCCGTGCCGGGCCGCGTACGTCTCCATGAGCCTCAGGTTGTGCTCCAGGCGCTCGGCGGACAGCGCGAGCACGGGGGTGGCGAAGCCGCCGGTGAAGAGGTTGCGGCGCTGGGCGGCCAGCTCGCCGACCGTCAGCCCGTCGGCGTCCGGCGGGAGGCCCTTGAAGCGATGGTCGACGCGCTCTGCGGCGAGCCGGGCGAGGGACTCGGCTGCGGTGTCGGCTGGCATGGAGCCTCCTGATCAGCTGTGTTGCATAGTGTGCAATCTTCATTGCGTATATCGCTCAACGCTGTCTAACATCTCGGCCACCGCCGGTCAATGAGACCGCCACCCACCGAAGCCGCCGAGGAGCTACGAGCATCGTGACCCCCACCGGACCCAGCGATACCCCCGACGTCGTGGACGTCGTCGCGCTCGGCGAGTCCATGGTCACGTTCCTGCCCACCCGGCCGGGCCGCCTCGCCGACGTGCCGTCGTTCGAGCGGGGGATCGGCGGGGCGGAGTCCAACGTGGCGTGCGTCCTGGCCGCGGCGGGGCACTCCGTCCGGTGGATCAGCAGGGTCGGGGACGACCCCTTCGGCGACCATCTGGTCGAGGCGATCGGCGGGTACGGGGTCGACGTGGCGCACGTGCGCCGCGACCCCGGCCGCCCGACCGGCATCTACTTCCGCACCGCCGGGGACCGGGCCGGCGACGAGCACGAGGTGGCGTACTACCGGGCCGGCTCCGCCGCGTCCGCGATGAGCGTGACGGACCCCGACCCGGCGGCGGTGCGCGCCGGACGCGTGCTGCACCTGTCCGGGATCACGGCCGCGCTGTCCGGCAGCTGCCAGGACCTGATGCGCGAGCTGACCGCACGCCGCCCCGGCCGCCCCCTGGTCTCCTTCGACGTCAACCACCGGCCCGGCCTGTGGCGCGACCAGGACGCACCCCGGGTGCTGCGCGACCTCGCCCGGGGCGCGGACCTCGTGTTCGTGGGCCAGGACGAGGCCTGGGGGCTGCCCAGCGCCGAGGCCGTCCGCGCCGCCCTGCCCGAACCCGAGGTACTGGTCGTCAAGCAGGGCGCCGCCGGAGCGACCGTCTTCGAGGAGCGGGACGTCACCTTCGTCCCCGCGCCGCGGGTCGACGTCGTCGCCGCCGTCGGCGCGGGCGACGCCTTCGCCGCCGGGTTCCTCTCCGCCACCCTGCGCGGCCTGCCCGTCCGGGACCGGCTGCGCCACGGGCACCTCATGGCCGCCGCCGCGCTCACCGTGCCCGGCGACCTCGCCGTCCCGCCCGCCCAGGAGCACGCCGACCGGCTCGTCGCCCTGGACGACGCGGCATGGGGGAGACTGCGACTCGGCCCCGGCTGGACCGAGGACGTCCGGCGGGCCGACGAGGAGGTACGTACGCCATGAGCCAGACCGTCGACCGCGCGCTCAGCATCCTGCCGCTGCTCGCCGAGGGGCCCGCCGACCTGGGGCAGGTCGCCGACCGCCTCGGCGTCCACAAGTCCACGGCCCTGCGCCTGCTGCGCACCCTGCACGAGCACGGCCTGGTCTACCGCCAGTCCGACCAGCGCTACCGCCTCGGCGCCCGCCTCTTCGCGCTCGCCCAGGAGGCCATGGAGAACCTCGACGTCCGCGAGATCGCCCACCCGCACCTGGTCCGCCTCAACGAGAGCTGCGGGCACACCGTGCACCTGGCCGTGTACGAGGAGAACGAGGTCCTCTACATCGACAAGGTCGAGAGCCGCTACCCGGTGCGGATGTACTCCCGCATCGGCAAGCCCGTGGCCATCACCGTCGCCGCGGTCGCGAAGCTGCTCCTGGCCGACCTGCCCGAGCACGAGCGGCGGGCGGTCGCCGAGAAGCTCGACTACCCCAGTTACACGGCCCGTTCGACACCCAACGCGAGCGCGTTCCTGCGCGAGCTGGACAAGGTGCGCGAACAGGGCTGGGCCACCGACCTCGGCGGCCACGAGGAGTCCATCAACTGCGTCGCGGCGCCCATCCGCGGCGCCGACGGCCGGGTCGTCGCCGCGATGTCGGTCTCCGCGCCGAACGTCGTCGTCACCGCCGACGAGCTCCTCACCCTCCTGCCGCTGGTGCGCCGCACGGCGGACGCCATCAGCGGGGAGTACTCCGGCAGAACACCAGTGAAGGGCACCGCATGACCGACAAGATCGCACTCACCCCCAAGACCCACACCACCCCGCCGGCGAAGTTCTCCCACGGCGTGAGGAAGGGCAACATCCTCCAGGTCGCCGGCCAGGTCGGCTTCCTCCCCGCCGAGGAGGGCAAGCCGCCCACGCCCGCCGGGCCGACCCTGCGCGAGCAGACCCTGCAGACCCTGGCCAACGTCAAGGCCATCCTGGAGGAGGGCGGCGCCTCCTGGGACGACGTGATGATGATCCGCGTCTACCTGACGGACGTCGCCCACTTCGCCGAGATGAACGAGATCTACAACGCGTACTTCGAGGAGCAGGGGCTGACCCAGCCGCCCGCCGCGCGCACGACCGTCTACGTCGGTCTCCCCGCGGGCCTCCTCGTCGAGATCGACGCGCTCGCCGTCCTCGGCTGACCGCCCCCCCAACTCCCGCACGCCCGTGAGGCGCGGCGCCCCGATGCGCCGCGTCGCGCTCCCCCCTACCCAGAAGCTGCATGCACTTACGCAGAGGACCCCCGAATGTCCCATCCGCTCGCCGCGTCCGCCCCCGCCGAGACACCGCCCCACACGGGAGGACTGCTCCTCCTCGTCGACGGCACCGCCGGACTCCTGCTCACGGCCGCGCTCGGCATCGCGCTGCTGCTCTTCCTCATCATCAGGGTCAGACTCCAGCCGTTCGTCGCCCTGCTGGCGGTCTCCATAGCCGTCGGCCTCGCGGCCGGACTGTCCGTCACCGAACTCTTCGGCACGGTCCAGAAGTCGGACGCCGTCTCCACCATCGAGTCCGGCATGGGCGGCATCCTCGGCCATGTCGCGATCATCATCGGCCTGGGCACCATGCTCGGCGCGATCCTCGAAGTGAGCGGCGGCGCGGAGGTACTGGCCCGTCGCCTGCTCGGCCTGTTCGGCGAGCAGCGCGCGCCGCTGGCCATGGGCCTGACCGGCCTGATCTTCGGCATCCCGGTCTTCTTCGACGTCGGCATCTTCGTCCTGGCGCCCATCGTCTACGCCGCCGCCAAGCGCTCCGGCAAGTCGATCCTGCTGTACTGCCTGCCGCTGCTCGCGGGCCTGTCGGTCACGCACGCGTTCCTGCCGCCGCACCCCGGCCCGGTGGCCGCCGCCGGTCTGCTCCACGTCGACCTCGGCTGGGTCATCCTCATGGGCGTCGTCTGCGGTCTGCCCGCCGTGGTGGCCGCGTGGGCGTACTCGGCGTGGATCGGCCGCCGCATCTTCGTCGCCGTGCCGCAGGACATGGTCGAGGCGGCGGAGGAGGCCAAGCAGGCCGTCGTCGACGAGCAGCGGGCCGCCGGGGTGGCGCCCAGCGAGCAGCCGGTCTCCCTCGGGACGGTCCTCGGCATCATCGGCACGCCGCTGGTCCTCATCCTCGCCGCGACCTTCTCGTCGATCGCCCTGGACCCCTCCACGCTGCGCTCGGTGATCGAGTTCTTCGGCAACCCGTTCGTGGCGCTCACGATCGCGCTGTTCCTCGCGTACTACCTGCTGGGCATCCGCCGCGGCTGGTCCCGCAAGTCGCTGGAGACGGTGTCGACGGCGTCCCTCAAGCCGGTCGGCAACATCCTGCTGGTGGTCGGCGCGGGCGGCATCTTCGGCGCGGTCCTCAAGGCGAGCGGCGTCGCCCAGGCCCTCTCGGACACGTTCAACGACGTGGGCCTGCCGGTGATCGTCCTGTCCTACCTGATCTCCGTGGTCCTGCGCGTCGCCCAGGGCTCGGCGACGGTCGCCATCGTCACGACGGCCGGCATCGTGGCGCCCCTGCTGTCGGAGGGCGACCACTCCCAGGCCTTCGTCGCCCTGGTCATCATGGCCATCTCCGCGGGCTCCATCTTCGCCTCCCACGTCAACGACGGCGGTTTCTGGATGGTGGCCAAGTACTTCGGCATCAGCGAGCGGGACACGCTCAAGACGTGGACGGTGCTGGAGAGCGTGCTGTCGGTGGCCGGGTTCGTGGTCGCGGCCGTGCTGAGCCTGTTCGTGTAGGAGTCTGATAACGAAGTCGGGCCCGGCTGTGTGCGGCACAGGTTTGTCGACCATACTGCTGCGCTGTGGAGCAGCGCATAGGTTCGAGCAGCCAGCCCCTGGAAGGCGCCGGGTTCGACCCGGCCTTCATCCCCGGGCTCACGTCACCCGCGTCCGCACGGACGAAGGACGGCGAGCCCGCGGAGGAGCCCGAGGCCGCCGAGGCCGAGGAGGCCGCCCCCGAGGCGGAGGAGACGGACACGGCGTCCCCCGCCGAGCCGGTGGAGCCGGAGGAGGACGCCGCGGGCGACGGTCCCGTCTTCGAGGCGTCCGACCGCCGCGCCCGGATCGTCGCCGACCGCAGAGGCGTCCGGCTCTGCCTGGACGACCAGGAGTGCGAGTTCCGCTGGGACGAGATCGGCGCGGTGGAGACGGAGACGGCCCGCTTCGGCAAGCGGTACACCGTCACCGTCCACACCCCTGACCGGCGCTGGTACCCGATCGAGATCGAGGCGCCGGCCAGGAGCCGCTTCGCCGAGTGGGACGAGCAGTTGGACGCGGTCCTGGACGCCTACTTCGACGACGGCGTCCAGGACGGCGCAGCGGAAAGCGCGGAGCAGGACATGGAGAAGGACGCGGAGAAGGACGCGGAGAAGGACGCGGAGAAGGACGCGGACTAGCCGCAGTACTGCGCTTCCTTGCCGATCGACCGGTACATGCAGTCGGCGTTCTCCAGCAACTGCAGCACCGCGTCCCGGTTGCGGGAGGTCTCCCGCTCGATCACCTCGTCGGGCGGGTAGAACCCACCCCCACCGGACCGGGGATACATCTCGAACGTGTAGCCGAAGATCTTGTGCACACCCCAGAGGTAGTCGTCGATCGACCCGTCCGTGATGTACAGGTCACTCGACTGCTCGGCGGTGTACCCGTTGCTCGCGGCCATCTTCTGCCCGACCGCCTTGAAGGCCGCGTTGTCGTCCGCGGTCATCCCGGTCGTGGTGTCGGAGTACGTGTAGCCGAACGGCCACAGCACCAGCTCGCTGTACGTGTGGAAGTCGACCCCGGCCCTGATCTGCTGCTTGCCGCCGACGACCCGGCTGCGCACGAAGTCCGCGACGACCTTCACCTCGGGCGCCGACTCCGCCGCCGTGCCCCGGTAGGTCTCGGAGGACGTCGACCCCGAGGAGCCGCCGCAGCAGCCCCAGCGGTAGTTCCAGTTGCGGTTCAGGTCCGTACCGACGTACGAGGAACCGGAGTTGGGCTGCCGGTTCTTGCGCCACGAGCGGTACGAGCCGGTGGCGATGTCGTACTCGCCGCCGTCCGGGTTGATGTCCGGCACGATCCAGATCTCGCGGTTGTTCACCATGTTGGTGACCCGGCTGTCGGATCCGTAGTCGGAGGTCAGCTCGCGCAGCAGGTAGAGCGCCATCTCGACGGTGAGGTGCTCGCGCGCGTGCTGGTGGTGGGTGAACAGGACCTCGGGCTCGGACTCGTCCGTCGCCACGTTGTCGCTGATCTTGATCGCGACGATGTTCCGGCCCTGGTACGACTTGCCGATCACGCGCTGGCTGGCGATCGACGGGTTGGCCGAGACGATCGTGTTGATCGCGCTCGTCATCTCCGCGTAGTTGTGGTACTTCGAGTCGCCCGACGGGAAGTCGAAGAGCCGGACGTCGTCCTCGCCGGCGGACCGGTCGGGCACCGCGCCGAGCGGGGTGACCTCGTAGCCCCGGGCGCGCAGCTGCTTGATCTGGTCCGCGCGGCCGGAGACGACGACCCCGTGGCCGTGGACCTCGTCGACGGTCACGCCCGTGCGCTGAAGTGCCGTGCGGTCCTCGGCCGTCGAGTGCAGATGGATCTCGTACTGCCGGATGGCGTCGGCCGTCGGCGCGGCCTTCGCCGCGCTGTCGGCGGTGGCGTCCGGCGCCGTGGCCGACAGGGGAGCGGCGAGGGCGAGGGCCAGGACGGCGGCGAGGGCCGCGGTGCGTCTGCCGGTGCGGGCACCGGAGCCTCGGATGCGAAGTCGCATGAAATCTCCTTGTGGGAGGTGGGGTTGTTCCGTGCGACGTACGTGGTGCGGGTGGCGCACATCGTTCTGCCAATGGCATGAGCAGGTCAAGACTGAAAGCGGCCGCGCAGTGTACGCGTGCGGCGCACCGGTCGAGAGGGAGCGGCCGAAGTCCACCCGGGGGTGTGACCCGCACGTGCATATATGTACGGAACCGGGAGAGGGTGAGGGCTCGCGCAAGGGGAGCCGGGCTGTCCGGATCCTCGGACCACACCCCAGAGGACTGGCTGATCATGGGCGGATCAGCGCCACGACGGGACCACCGGCTGCCGGTCGAGACGACCAGCTTCGTCGACCGGCGTGGCGAACTGACCGAAGGACGCGAGCTGCTGGCCCGCGCCCGGCTGGTGACGCTGACCGGGCCGGGCGGCGTCGGCAAGACCCGGCTCGCCGCGCGCATCGCGGCCCGCGTCCAGCGCGCCTTCCCGGACGGCGTGCGCTTCGTGCACCTGTCCGGGCTGCACGACCCGGCGCTGGTCCCGCTGGCCGCCGCCGACGCGCTCGGTCTGCACGACCACTCCGCCCAGCCGCCCCTCGACGCGCTCGTCGAGCAGGTCCGCGACCGGCGGCTGCTGCTCGTCGTCGACAACTGCGAGCACCTCGCGGACGCCTGTGCCCGGCTCGCCGCCGCCCTGCTGCACGGCACCGAGGGCGTCCGGATCCTCGCCACCAGCCGGCACCGGCTCGGCCTCACGGAGGAGCACCTGCTGGAGGTGCGCCCGCTGCCCGTGCCCGACCCGGACGGCGACCTGTCCGCCGCCGAGGGCTATCCCGCCCTCACCCTCTTCGCCGACCGCGCGGCCGCCGTGGCCCCCGGCTTCCGCCTCACCCGCGCCAACCTGGCGTCCGTCGCCCGCCTGTGCCGACGCCTGGACGGCCTGCCCCTCGCCATCGAACTGGCCGCCGTCCGCATGCGCGTCCTCGACGTCGACCAGCTCCTGGACCGGCTCGACGACCGCTACCGCTTCCTCACCACCGGCAGCCCCGCGGCCCTACCCCGCCACCAGACCCTGCGGGCGGCGGTCGCCTGGAGCCACGACCTGTGCACCGCACCCGAGCAACTGGTGTGGGCCCGGCTGTCGGTGCTGGCGGGTGCCTTCGACCTGGAGACGGCGGAGGCGGTGTGCGCCGACGACACCCCGCGGGAAGCCGCCACGTGGCCGCCCGACGACAGCCGGCTCCCCGCCCCCGCGGTCCGCCACCAACTCCCCGCCCCCGCGGTCCGTCACCAGGCCTCCGGCACGCCACCCGCGCGCCTCACGGACGGCCCCACCACCCGCCCCGGACCTGCCGAGACCGGCCCCGGGCCCGTCGACGCCCTCATCGGCCCTTCGGCCACCGACACCGGCCCCGCCGTCACCCGTCCCGGGCCCGTCGACGCTCTCACCGGCCCCGTCGAAAGCCTCACCGGGGCCGTGACGTTGCCCGCGGTCCCGCCCGTGGTTCTGCGTGCCGACGACGTTCTGGAAGCCGTCGCCGGGCTCGTGGACAAGTCCGTGCTCTGCCGGGAGCCGGGCCCTGACGGCGTGCGCTACCGGCTGCTCGACACCCTGCGCCAGTACGGGCTGGAGCAGCTGCGACGGACCCCGGGCGAGGAGACCGCCGCCCGGCGGCGGCAGCGGGACTGGATGCTCCGACGGACCGAGGCGTGCGAGCGCGCCTGGTTCGGGCCCGGACAGCCGGAGATCGTGGCCCGCCTGCGCGCCGACCAGGACAACCTGCGCGCCGCCCTCGACTTCAGCCTGACCACGCCCGGCGAGGCCCGCGCCGGACTGCGCCTCGCCGGCGCCCTCTGGTTCCACTGGCACGCGTGCGGCGCCCCCCGGGAGGGCCTGTACTGGCTCGACCGGGCCCTGGCGGCCCATCCCGAGCCGACCAGGGAGCGGGCCCGCGGCCTGTGGGTCGCCGGGCTGCTGGTCGCCGCCACCCAGGACTTCCCCCGGGGCCAGCGGCACGCCACGGACGCCCTCGCTCTCGCCCGCGCCCTGGGCGACACGGCCGAGGCCGCCCACGCCGAGTACGTCATCGGCGTCATCCGGCTGTTCGGCGACGACCTGCCCGGCGCCCTGCGGCACTTCGAGACCACCGTCGCCCGCGGTCCCGTACCCGGCCAGCACCTCAGCCTCGTCGGCCTCGACCAGGTCGAACTCGCCTGCGCGCTGGGCTTCCTGGGCGAGGCCGACCGGGCCGTCGAGGTGTGCGAGCGGGCCCTGCGGCTGTGCGAGCGGCACGGCGAGCAGTGGGTGCGGTCGTACGTGCTGCGCATGCTCGCCCTCGCGCACACCGTGCGCGGGGACCGGGTCCGGGCGGAGCGGCACGCCCGCGAGGCGCTGCGGCTGAAATTCGCCGTCCACGACGTCATCGGCATCGCCCTCACTCTCGATCTGCTCGCCTCCGTCGCGGTCGGACACGGCGACCACGAGCACGCGGCCGTGCTGCTGGGCGGCGCCGACCGTGTCTGGGCCGACATCGACGCGGGCCGCTGGGGCGCCCGCACCCTCACCTCCGCCCGCCGGGACAACGAGGAGCGGGCGGGCCGCGCCCTGGGCCGCGAGGCCTTCGAACGGGCCCACCGGCGCGGCGGCGCCCTGACCCTTGCGGAGCTGGTCGGCCACGCCCTGCAGGAGCCGGCCGCGGACGAGCCCGCCGCCCCGCCGCCGCACGAGGACACCGCGGTCCGTCTCACCCGCCGCGAGACCGAGGTCGCCCGGCTCGTCGCCGAAGGGCTCGCCAACCAGCAGATCGCCGACCGCCTGGTCATCGCCCGCCGCACCGCCGAAGGCCATGTGGAGCGCATCCTCAGCAAGCTCGGCTTCAGCAACCGCAGCCAGATCGCCGCCTGGGTGACGGCACAGCGCTGACCGCCGTACCCCACCCACACCCACCCGAGGGGATCACGTGACCACCGGACAACCCGCCTCGTTCGACCACCGCATGGCCGTCTTCGACTCCGACGAGGCCTTCATGGCCGCCGCCCTGCCCTTCCTCGGCGAAGGCCTCGCCGCCCCCGGCGAACCCCCGCCGGTGGCCATCGCCGCCCCGCACCACCTCGACCTGCTGCGCGACGCCCTCGGCGGTGACGCCAAGGAGATCACCTGCGTCCCGCACACCGAGTGGTACACCGGCTCCGCCGCCAACGCCGTGGCCCGGGCCGCCGCCCACCTCACCGCGCACGCCGGCCCCGGCGGCCGGATCCACCTGCTGATGGAACCCGTGTGGGGCGGCCGCGCCGGGCGCTCGACCCGCGAGACGGCCGAGTGGATCCGCTACGAGGCCCTCGCCAACCCCCTCTTCGGCCCCCTGGCCACGACCGCCCTGTGCGCCTACGACACCCGCACCGCCGGGCCCGCCGTCGTCGCCGCTGCCCGCCGCGCCCACCCCGGCACGGAGGTGTACGAGGACCCGTTCCGGCTCGTGGCCGAACTCGACGCCGTACCGCTGCCGCTGCCCCCGGAGGGCGTCGAACCCCTCGCCGAGCCGCACGCGGCGGCCGTGCGCGGGTGGGCGGAGCACCGGGGACTGCCCGCCGCGGACGCCGAGTTGTTCGCGACGGCCGTCGCCGGGGCCGCGGCCGCCCTGGCCCCCCTCGACGGCACCGTCCTGCTGTGGGGCGAGGCGCCCGCCTGCGTCTGCGAACTGCGCTCGGCCCGCCCCGTCGCCGACCCGCTCGCCGGCTTCGTCCCGCCGCCGCCCGACGGCCCGGAGCCCGGCCCGGGGCTGTGGTACGCGCGGCAGGTCTGCGCGTACGTCGACATCCGCGACGACAGCGCCGGCGCGACGGTCCGGTTGCAGTACGCGTAGGCCCCCACCTGCACAAGCAGGTAGGGGAACGGGTAGTCCTCCCCCTGCGCCGGACCCTCCCCGGGGATCACCCTGGAGGCATGCTGCAACTCTCCGGGCGCCACCTCCCGGACCCCGACGCCCACTACGGCCCGTTCCCGCAACCACCTCTGGGAGCGGGCCACCTGAGTGTCGAGTACGCGCCCCGGCCCTTCGTCGTGCGGGAGGCACGCGCGGAGGTGCGCAGGCAGCTGGACGACTGGGGGATCGCGGAGCGCGGTGACGTGGCGGACGTGGCGGAGCTGCTCGTCGGCGAGCTGGTCACCAACGCGCTGGTGCACGCCGAAGGCGGCTTCCGGCTCACGCTCTTCGCGGCGCACGGCGTGCTGCGCTGCGAGGTCGCCGACGGGGAGCGGCGGGTGCCCCGGGTGCTGGAGGCGGACACCGGGGAGAACGGCAGAGGGATGTTCCTGGTGGACGCGCTCGCCCAGCGCTGGGGCTGCCACCGGGACGGGTCGGGCAAGACCGTGTGGTTCGAGCTCGGCACGTGCGGGGCGGACGGCTGCGGTCGGCGACAGCCGTGACGCCACCGCCGGGTTCGGCCGTCCCCGGGGTTCGCCCGAACCGCCGGGGGGCCGTTCCCCTCCGCGGGGGCGCGGGGCCGGGCGCGCGGTTTCCCGCGCCCCTGGGGTCGTTGCTCCCGCGCCCTCTTGTCGGGTGCGGTCCTTTACGGTTTCTTGATCTGCATGGCGGACACCACGGGAAACACCACGGACCAGGCTCCTCAGCACCCTCCTATGCGTAAGGCGAGTTGGAAGTACATCGGGCCGGGGATCGTCGTCGCGGCCACCGGTGTGGGGGCCGGGGACCTCGTCGCCACGCTCATCGCGGGCAGCAACTTCGGGTACACGCTGCTGTGGGCCGCGATCATCGGCTGTCTGGTGAAGATCTCCCTGGCCGAGGCGGCGGGGCGCTGGCATCTGTCCACCGGGCGCACCCTGTTCGACGGCTGGGCGAGTCTCGGCCGCTGGACGACCTGGTTCTTCGCGGTCTACGTCGTGGTGTGGGGCTTCGTCTACGGCGCCGCGGCGATGTCGTCGAGCGCGCTGCCGCTGCAGGCGCTCTTCCCGGACGTGATGGACCTGAAGTGGTGGGGCATCGCCTGCGGTCTGGTCGGGCTGGTCTTCGTCTGGTTCAACAAGTACGCGGTCTTCGAGAAGGTCATGACGGTCCTGGTGGGCGTCATGTTCGTGGTGACGGTGTACCTGGCGATCCGGGTGACGCCGAACCTGGCGGACGCCTTCGCGGGGCTCCTGCCCGTGCTGCCGGACGAGAAGGACTCGATCCTCAACACGCTGGGCCTGATCGGTGGCGTGGGCGGCACGATCACACTGGCGGCGTACGGCTACTGGGTCAACGCCAAGGGCTGGACCGACACCGGCTGGATGAAGGTCATGCGGCTGGACAACCGCGTCGCCTACGCCACCACCGGCATCTTCGTGATCGCCATGCTCTTCGTCGGCGCGGAGCTGCTGCACTCCGCGAACGTCGCCATCGCCAGCGGTGACAAGGGCCTGATCCAGCTGGGCGACATCCTGGAGGAGGAGTACGGCGCGGCGACGGCCAAGTTCTTCCTCATCGGCTTCTTCGCCACGTCCTTCACCTCGCTGATCGGGGTGTGGCACGGCGTGAGCCTGATGTTCGCCGACTTCGTGGCCCGGCTGTCGGGCCGGGGCCGGGCCAAGGGCGAGGAGGTCGCCTCGGGGGAGCGGGAACGCTCCTGGCCGTTCCGCGCGTACCTGCTCTGGCTGACCTTCCCGCCCATGATCCTGCTCTTCGAGGGCCAGCCCTTCCGCCTGATCATCATCTACGGCGTGCTCGGCGCGGCCTTCCTGCCCTTCCTCGCCGGCACCCTGATCTGGCTCCTGAACTCCCCCCGCACACCCCGCGAGTGGCGCAACGGCCCGGTGAGCAACGTGATGCTCGCCGTCGCGGGGCTGCTGTTCCTGATCCTGTGCGTCAAGCAGATCTGGGACCAGCCGTGGGGGGAGTTCTTCTAGGCGCCGGGAGGCCGGGCGGCTACGGCAGTGCGTCCACGTGCGGTCCGACGACGTTGGACCACGCGTTGCCGGAGGTGGCGTCCCAGTTGGTCGACCAGGTCATCGCACCCCGCAGGGCCGGGTACGTCCGCGGCGGCTTGAAGCTGCCGCAGTTGGTGGCCTTGGTGAGGCAGTCCAGGGCGTTGTTGACCACCGTCGGCGACACGTAGCCGCCGCCCGCCGCCCGGGTGGAGGCGGGCAGGCCGAGTCCGACCTGGGACGGGGCGAGGCCGTTCTCCAGCTGGATGCAGGCCAGGGCCGTCAGGAAGTCGACCGTGCCCTGGCTGTAGACCTTGCCGTCGCAGCCGAGCATGGAACCGCTGTTGTAGTACTGCATGTTGACGACGGTGAGGATGTCCTTGATGTTCAGCGCCGTCTGGAAGTAGGAGTTGGACGTCGACTGCATGTCGATGGTCTGCGGCGCCATCGCGATGATCAGCGACGGGCCCGCCTTGGCGGACAGGGCGCGCAGGGCCTGCGTCATGTAGGTCGCGTTGAGGCCGTTCTCCAGGTCGATGTCGACGCCGTCGAAGCCGTACTCCTGCATCACGGACCAGACGCTGTTGGCGAAGTTCGTCGCCGAGGCGGCGTCGTTCACGCTGACCGTGCCGCGCTCGCCGCCGACCGAGATGATGACCTTCTTGCCGGCCGCCTGCTTGGCCTTCACGTCGGCCTTGAACTGGTCGACGGTGTAGCCGTTGAGCCCGGCCGAGTCGAGGGTGAAGGACACCGCGCCCGGTGTGCCCGTGGCGTCGGCGAAGGCCACCGCGATGATGTCGTAGTGGGCCGGCACGTCCGAGATCCGCTGGACCGCGGCGCCGTTGTTGAAGTTCTGCCAGTAGCCGGTCACCGCGTGCTTGGGCAGGGCGGGGCCGGGTCCCGTGGTGTTGTTCGTGGTTCCCGTGACCGCCGCCGACCTCGGTGACTCACCGGCCGCGTTCGTCGCCGTGACCTGGAAGGAGTACGAGGTGGAGGCGGCCAGCCCGGTCACCGTGGCCGAGGTGCCGGAGACCGCCGTGACCTTGGTGCCGTCGCGGTAGACGGTGTAGCCCGTGGCGCCGGAGACGGTGTTCCAGGCGAGCGACACCGAGGAGGACGTCGTGCCGGAGACACGCAGTCCGCTCGGCGCGGCCGGGACGGTGGGGCCCGGGTCGGTGCCGCCGCCCCCGTCGGGGCCGAACACCGACACGTCGTCGGCGTAGTAGGCGGCCTGCCCGTACCAGCCGTGCGTGTACACCGTCACCGAGGTCGTCGACGCGCCCGTGGTGAAGGTCGTCGACAGCTGCTTCCAGGAGGCGGAGTCGGGGGTCCAGGTGGACACGTCCGTCGTGCCGGTGCCGGTCACGCCCAGGTAGGCGTATCCGCCGCGCACCCAGGCGCCCAGGTTGTAGGTCGAGTTGGGCTTCACTCGCACGGTCTGGGTGCAGCGCGCGTTGTCCTGGCCGGCGGGGGTCGCCCGCAGCGCGGACGTGCCGCTGCGCACCGGGGAGGAGACCGTCGTGCCGCTGCCCGCCGAGCAGGTCCAGTCGCTCAGGCCCGACTCGAAGCCCGCGTTCCGGACGTTGTTGACGTCGGCGGCGGAGGCCTGGCCGACGGTCGTGACAGAGAGGGCCAGGGCAGCCGTGAGGGCGCCCGACCACAGCCGCAGGGATCGTCTGTGTCTGGACATGACAAGAAGGTGGTCCAGACCAAAGCCGCTGTCAAGAGGTCCAGACCAACCGGTCCAGCAGCAGTCCCGCCGCGCATCCCGCCAGCAGCACGCCGGTCGACATCCAGAACGCCACACCCGCCAGGTCCAGCACGTCCGGCCGCAGCGCCAGCAGCAGCACCTGCGCCGCCACAGGAACCGCGCAGGCCGCCGCGAGGTGACGTACCGGCATCTCCCGCCACGGCTCGGGATGCACCCGCGCCGCCGCCCACGTCGCGAGCACCACGCACACCAGGTTCGGCAGGTGCACCAGCGCCAGCGCGGCGCCGAACGAGCCGACGCCCTCGGGGCCGACCAGCGGTCCGTACACCAGCGTCATCTGGACGTACTCGGCGACGACGAGCACCACGATGCCGACGGCCCAGCAGCGGACGAGTGCCATCACTTCCCCCCGGAGATCTCGACGTACAGCAGAACGGCGAAGCCCAGCGCGGCCATGCCGCAGCCCGCCACCAGCGCCAGCGACTGGAGCAGCGGCGACCAGCTGCCCCGGCCCGCCACCGTCGCCGTGCCCTGCGGGTCGCGCGGGTCGTAGGTGACGGTGACCGGCGTGCCCCTGACCGTCGACGCGCCGGCCAGGTCCTCGAACTCGACCTGCGTGCCGTCGGCCGTACGGAAGGCGAAGAAGTGCCGCCGGGCGTCGGAGCGGCCGTAGGGCTCGGTCTCCACCCGGACGCACTCGCCCCCGGCCCGGACCCCGCGCCGCAGCACCCGCGCGACGGTCACCAGCCGCCCGGCGTACCGCCCTGCCAGCGTCCCGAACAGCGCCACCAGCAGGGCGAGCACGACGTAGCCGGCGCCCGGCACCTCCACGGCTAGTGCACCTCGACCGAGTCGACGATCCGGTCCAGGTCCCCGTCCGGCAGGGCGCCTCGGGCGGCGTCGATGCGGATCGCGAACGTCGTGTCCGAGGAGTCGAGGCCCGTGAGGATCACTCCCTCCACCGGGGTGCCCTTGGCCGGGCCGCCGTCCTCGCCGGTCGCCTCGAAGGAGAAGTCGATCCGCTTCGCCTCGTCGGTGCCGGCCAGCTCCACGTCCTTCTGGCCCTCGACCTTCGCGCCCAGCTGGATGCCGGCCTCGGCCGCGATCGCCGCCTGCTCGGCCGAGTTCGCCTCGGTGAAGCCGAGCTGCACGGTGATGACCGAGACCTTCCGGCCGTCCTCGGTGCGCACCGCGGCCGCGGCGTTGTGCTTCCCCCGCTCGGCGGCGCTCTGCTCCGCGTACCCCTTCGGGTACGCCACGTCGACGCCCTTCGTCGTCAGCGTCCCCCACCCTTCGGGCACCGAGGCGGCGCCGGAGTCGGAGCCCCCGCAGCCGGTCAGGGCCACGGCGGTCGTGAGCAGGGCGGCGGCCAGGCGGGCACGGCGGGTCTTCATCGGTTCGGGCTCCCGTTCGTCAGTTCGCACAGTAGCTGTAGGGAAGATAGGAGCGACCGTCCCCGCGGGGCGCGCCCAGGAACTGGGCACCGGTCAGGGTCTCCGACTTCTTCTCCGTGCTGATCGTCATGCCCAGACTGAGCCCGAGATTCAACTCGAAGCCGTACTCGGCCGCGTTCACGTCGCCCGTGTACGTCATCCGGCTCGACTTCCCCTGGTCGAACATCAGCTGCCCGAAGGGGTCGTCGGCGCCCGGGCGGGACGTCGGCGCGTGGTCGGAGAACATGTACTGGAACGGCGTGGCGAGCTGCTCGTTGCTGCTGTCCAGCCACTGCTCGGCGACCGCGCGGTCCCGGTCCCCGGCCGGACCGGGGTCGAAGGTGAGGGTGTTGGTGACGATCTCGATGCCGGTCTGCGAGTCGGTGCCCTTCACGCCGGCGTTCCCGCCCCGCTTGTCACCGTCCTGCTTGCCGTTGTCGCCGCCCGCCTTGGCGCCGTCCTTCTGGCCGCCCTTCTCCACCGTGCGGGTCATGTCGACGCGGACGAGCTTGCCGGTCTTCTTGTCGTAGGTGACCGTGATCGTGCCGGTCTGCACGGTGTTCGCCGCGTACTCGCCGCTGAGCGGGCCCGCCTCGTAGCCCACCTTGGATCCGTACTCGATGGACGAGGAGTACGTGTACGACTTGGTGTTCTTGTAGGCGTTGTCCGTCCAGGTGACCTCGGGGGAGTACTTGAAGGTGCCGCCGAGCGCGGCGCTCAGCTTCTTCTCGTCACCCGCGGAGATCTTCAGACCCGCCGACGCCGAGGCCTCCAGGCCGACCTTGCCGTAGGTGATCTTCCGGTTGTCGCCGAGGTGCTCCTTGATCCGGTTCTGGGTGTCCTCCTCGTCCTTGAGGGGGCCCGTGCCGAAGAGGTAGAGGACGCTGTCGCCGAGGCTGGCCTCCGCGCCGCCCGGCATGGTGCGGCGCATCTCGTACATCTGGAGTTTCTCCACGTCGTCCCGGAAGCGCTGGGCCTCCTCGGGACTCTGGAAGACCCAGGTGTCGCCGTTGGTGACCTTGATGCCGAGCCCCAGCTCCACCTTGTCCGCGCCGAACCGGCCCACCTTCATGCCCGGCTTGAAGTCCTTCTTCGCCGCGACCGAGGCGGCGTCCGTGAAGGTCAGATAGACCAGCTGGTCGCTGTCGTCGACCTTGCCGTCGCCGTTGACGTCCGTCTTCGCCTTCAGGTGCTGCTCCTGGAAGCCGTACTCCTTGCCGATCTCCCAGAAGAAGATCTTCGCCTTGGAACCGGCCTTGTCGGTGACGGAGGAGACCTGGCACAGGGCCGGCTCGAAGTCGGCGTCGGTCAGCGGCTTGCCCGGGCCGGGCGTCCCCGCCGCGCAGTCGCCGCCGCCCGCGACCCGGCAGACCTGCGCGGCCAGCTTGTCGTAGATCAGCTGCCCGACGCCGGTCGCCGAGAGGGCGAGAACGATCGCGGCGCTGACGACGACCATGCCGAGGTACTCGGTGCCGGTCGCGCCGCGGTCGTCGAAGACCGGTCTGTGCCCGTGCGTCCGTATGCCGCCCCCGCCAGCCATACGGCACCCCTCCTTGCCCGAACCGCCTCTGCGTGGACGGCGAGCGTAGATACGCGCCGCCGCCCGGGGCGTGGGCCTCAGGGCCCAAACGAAGGCCCACCGTCAACTCTGGGCCCGCCGGGCCCACCGCCCGGGCCCGCCCGAGCCGCTCCGGTGACCGGCAAGATGCTCAACGTGCCCCGTTTTGACGCATCTTGTGCAACGGCAGTTGCTCACCAGCTACACAAACGCTGTTCTCCGGTCACAGAGCCGTGGATACAGTGCTGAGGTAGTCACGCAGTGAAGTCGACACGGTGCGCCGGAGTGACACCCGGCGTTCCGACGGGCATGGGGAAAACGGGGAGCTGCGCGTGCCAACTGCCATTGCCGTGACCAGTGCCGACATGGCGCTGCCGCCACAGGACGAACGCACCCTGCCCGCCGTCGTGCTCCGGGACCTCGCCGAACGCCCCCTGGAACAGGCGCTCGCCGACCTCCAGGCCCTGGTCGAGCACCACGGGCACGTGATCGTGGTCTGCTCACCGGCCGCGCCCACCGCCCTGCAGCGCCGCCTGCACACCCTGCGCTCCCTCATGGAGACCGACCGCGTCGCCCTCTTCAGGCCGGAGCTGCCACCCCTCGGACTGGCCGTCCTGGCACGCCAGTTGCGTCAGCTGGCCTCCTGCGACATCAGCCCCGGCGTGCTCGCCTCGGCCGGCCGGCTGCTCGTCCACTACATCCACGCCGGAGCGCTGCTCAACTCCGTCGCCCGGCTCGACCACGTGCCCGTCGGCCTGAAGTCGCACGCCAAGTCCTGGGTGCCCGGCAGCCAGTTCGGCGTCCTCGCCCATCCCGAGCCGAAACTCGTGAAGATCACGCCCGAAGCGCTGCTGCCCGGCCCCGAGTTCGGCACGTGGATGCTCGTCGCCAAGGGGCAGCTCCAGTCCGACTGGGTCAGCGCCACCCTCGCCCCCGCCTGGAACGTGCAGGGCCTGCGCGAGACGCAGTTGCCGGCCGAGTCACCGGCCTGGTGGGGCACCGGCAAGCTGATCGAGTTCTGCAGCTACCTGCCCGACCTGTCCGTCCTCTACCAGCTGGTCACCTCCGTACGGCGCAGCCGCTGCCACTGGTGCGGCATCGACGTCATCGGCGACCGCTGCGTCTTCTGCTCCGCCACGCCGCCCGTCCACGACACCCCGCCCCCGAAGCAGCTCGAGAACCGGACGGCCGCCGGGTGAGCCCGCGCACCGCCCTCCGGCACCGCTCCCGTCCCGCTCGACCGATATCCCCAACGAGGTTGTACGGTTCATGAATTCCCGTCAGCGCCGCGGCGTGATTCTCCTGCTCCTGTCGGTCGTCTGCGCCCTCGGCGCCTTCGCCGGCGTGCTGTCCGTCATCAGCGACGTGGAGTCCAAGGTCGGCCCCGAGGTCACCGCCTACCGGCTCAAGTCCGACGTACCGCCCTACACCACCCTCAGCACGGGCCAGTTCGAGAAGATCGAGATGCCCGAACGGTGGCTGTCGGACAACGCGGTCACCGACCTGCGCGAGATCCAGGGCAAGATCGCCGTGACGACCCTGAAGGCGGGCTCCCTGCTCCAGTCGGACATGATCGTCCGCCAGCCGGCCCTCCAGCCGGGCCAGCAGGAGGTCGCCATCATGATCGACGCGGCCACCGGCGTGGCCGGCAAGATCACCCCGGGCGCCGCGGTCAACGTCTACGCCACCTTCGAGGGCGCGCGCGAGGGCGACCCCGACCAGTCGAAGATCATCGTGACCAACGCCAAGGTCCTCGACGTCGGTGAACTGACCGCGCTCAACCCCGACGAGAGCAACCGCACCCAGCAGCCCACCGACGCCGTCCCCATCACCTTCGCGCTGTCCGCCCTGGACGCCCAGCGCATCACCTACGCCGAGTCGTTCGCCAAGCGCGTCCGGCTCGCCCTGGTCGCGCCCGGCAGCGACACCACCGTCCCCGAGCGGGAGCGGACGTACGAACTCGCGAAGGACAAGTGAGAGCGCATGCCCACGAGGATCCTCCCGGCCGTAGGTGACACGGACGCCGTCCGGTCCGTCACGACGCTGCTCAGCCAGCTCCCGGACGCCGAACCGGTCTCCCCGGTGGTCGACTCCACCCAGCTCATCGACACCCTCGCCCGCCTGGCCGCCGAATCGGTCGACGAGCTGCCCGAGGTCGTGATCGTCCACGAGCGGATCGGCCCGGTCCCCGCGCTGGAACTGATCCGCGAAGTGGCCCTGCGCTTCCCGGCCGTCGGCGTCATCCTCGTCACCTCCGACGCGAGCCCCGGCCTCTTCCAGGCCGCCATGGACTACGGCGCCCGCGGCCTGGTCGCCCTCCCGCTCAGCTACGAGGAACTCGCCAGCCGCGTCCAGGCGGTCGCCCAGTGGTCCGTCGGCGTACGCCGCCACCTGGGCGCCGGCGGCGACGTCTTCACCGGCGTGGGCGGCACCGTCGTCACGGTCAGCGGCGCCAAGGGCGGTGTCGGCGTCACCCTCACCGCGATCCAGCTGGCCCTGGCCGCCCAGGCCTCCGGCCGCAGCACCGCCCTGGTCGACCTGGACCTCCAGACCGGCGACGTCGCCTCCTACCTGGATGTCCAGTTCCGCCGCTCCGTCGTCGACCTGGCCGCCATCGCCGACATCTCCCCGCGCGTCCTGGCCGACGCCGTCTTCCGCCACGACACCGGCCTCGCCCTGCTGCTGGCCCCCGCCGAGGGGGAACGCGGCGAGGACGTCACCGACCGCGCCGCCCGCCAGATCGTCAGCGCCCTGCGCTCCCGCTACGAGGTCGTCGTCATCGACTGCGGCGCCCAGATCGGCGGCGCGGGAGCGGCGGCCGTGGAGATGGCGGACCGGGCCCTGCTGGTCACCACCCCGGACGTGGTCGCCGTACGGGGGGCCAAGCGCGCGGTGCGGATGTGGGACCGGCTGCAGATCCGCAAGGCCGAGGAGACGACGATCGTCGTCAACCGGCACTCCCGCGGTACGGAGATCCAGCCGCCCCTGATCCAGAAGATCACCGGCACGGCCGTCGCGGCCACCGCGGTCCCCGCCAACTTCAAGGAACTGCAGAGCGTCGTGGACGCGGGCCGCGTCCACGAACTGGAGAACAAGAGCGCGGTGAAGCAGGCCCTGTGGGGCCTGGCGGCGGAGCTGGGCCTGGTCAAGGTCCCCGAAGGTGCCCAGAAGGCGGGCCGGTTCCGGGGCGGTGACCGGGGGTCGGTGAGCCTGCGGCGGAGGAGGGAGGGGTGACCATGGTGCGGGAACGCCGGAACCGTGATCAGGGCCAGGTGACCATCGAGTTCCTGGGCATGACGCCGACGATCCTCGTGACGCTGATCGCCCTGTGGCAGGTCGTCCTCGTCGGCTACACCTTCGTCCTCGCGGGCAACGCCGCGGACGAGGCGGTGCGGGCGGGCACGGCGGTGGGGCCGGGCGCCCGGCAGGGCGCCTGCCAGGAGGCCGGCCTGAAGCACCTGTCGGACGCGTGGCGCTCCGGCGCGACGGTCACCTGCGGCGGCTCGGGCTATGTGACGGCCGACGTGCGCCTGGAGGTCCCGATCCTCTTCCCGGGCACGCTGTCCTTCCCCTACGCCGTCAAGGGGCACGCGGGAGCGGTCGAGGAGGAGACGGACTGACATGGCTGGTATCCGCAAGGGCTACGACGGCCGGGTGGCCGGGGCGACGGCGGCGCGGCCGGCCGACCGGACGGGTCCGGCGGGGACCGGTCCCGCACGGATCGGCATGGCGCGGACCGGCACGTCACGGACCGGCATGGTGCGGACCGGCACGGCAGGCGTCGCTACGGCGCGGACCGGCCCGGCAGGGATCGGCATGGCGCGCACCGGCGTGTCATGGACCGGCACGGCGCGCACCGGCCCGGCGGGAATCGGCAAGGGCCGGGACCGGGGGCAGGTCGCCATCGAGTACATCGGCTTCCTGCCGATCCTGCTGCTCGTCGCCCTGGCGGCCGTGCAGCTCGGCCTGATCGCCTACACCGCCCAGCAGGCCGGCACGGCGGCCCGGGCCGGCGCGCGCAGCGCGTCGCTGGCCGGGCCGCACGAGGCGGACTGCCGGGCGGCGGTGAGCAGCTGGCTGGCGGACGGCACCAGTTGCCCGGCGTCGATCGGCGGGGACGAGGTGACGGTCACGGCCACCGTGCAGATCCCGTCCGTCGTGCCGGGCTGGGACTTCGGTCCCGCCGTCAAGACCGCCACGATGCCGCGCGACCACTGAGCAACGAGCGAGGAGCACCGGACTCATGAGCCTGCGAGCACGCATCAACACCCCCGAGGAGAACGGCAACCGGGGTGAGGACGGCCACATGGTCGCCTCCTACCGGGCCAAGCTCCTGGAGGAGATCGACCTCGCGGAGATGAGTTCGCTGGCCGCCGCCGAGCGCAGGGCCCGGCTGGAACGCGTGCTCGGGCACATCATCAGCCGCGAGGGCCCGGTCCTGTCGACCGTGGAGCGCTCGCAGCTGATCCGCCGGGTCGTCGACGAGGCCCTCGGCCTGGGCATCCTCGAACCGCTCCTGGAGGACGCCTCCATCACCGAGATCATGGTCAACGGCCCGGACGCGATCTTCGTCGAGCGCGGCGGCCGGGTCGAGCAACTGCCCCTGCGCTTCGCCTCCAACGACCAGCTCATGCAGACGATCGAGCGGATCGTCTCCACGGTCAACCGCCGCGTCGACGAGTCGAACCCCATGGTCGACGCCCGGCTGCCCTCCGGCGAGCGCGTCAACGTCATCATCCCGCCGCTGTCCCTCACCGGCGCGACCCTCACCATCCGCCGCTTCCCGCGCTCCTTCACGCTCCAGGAGCTGATCGGCCTGGGTTCGCTGGACGAATCGATGCTGTACCTGCTGGCGGGCCTGGTGCAGGCGAAGTTCAACATCATCGTCTCGGGCGCGACGGGCACCGGCAAGACGACGCTGCTCAACGCGCTCTCCGGTCTCATCCCCGAGGGCGAACGCATCATCACCATCGAGGACTCCGCCGAACTCCAGCTCCAGCAGCCGCACGTCATCCGCCTGGAGTCGCGCCCGCCGAACGTCGAGGGCAAGGGCCAGGTCACCATCCGCGACCTGGTCCGCAACTCCCTGCGCATGCGCCCCGACCGGATCGTCGTCGGTGAGGTCCGCGGCGGCGAGTCCCTCGACATGCTCCAGGCGATGTCGACGGGCCACGACGGCTCGCTGGCGACCGTCCACGCCAACAGCGCGGAGGACGCGCTGATGCGTCTGCAGACCCTCGCCTCCATGTCGGACGTGGAGATCCCCTTCGTCGCCCTGCACGACCAGATCAACAGCGCGGTGGACGTCATCGTGCAGCTGACCCGGTTCGCGGACGGCGCCCGCCGCATCACCGAGATCGCGCTGATGGACAGCCACGGCAGCGACCCGTACCGGCTGGTCACGGTCGCCCGCTTCCACGCGCAGCCGATGGCCGCCGACGGCCGCATCTACGGAAACTTCGAGTACTACCCCCTCCCGCGCCGCACCGCCGACCGCCTCTACATGGCGAGCCAGCCCATCCCGCAGGCCTTCGGCATCGCCCGGAGCGCGGACCAGCTAGCCACCCGAGAAGCCAGGTAGGACCGACCGATGGAACTGCACCAGCTCATCACGCTCACCACCGGCATCACCCTGCTGACCTGCGTCCTCGCGGTCATCGGCCTGCACTCCTACGCCATGGGCAAGGCGCAGCGCCAAGCGCTCGTCGACAGGCTGTCCGCGACCGGCCAGATCCCGGTCGCCGGCCGCCGCCGCCACTTCCGCGGCATCGACCGCCGCCTGCGCCGCACCAGGCTCGGCAGGAAACTGGAACTCCGCCTGGCGGCGACGGGCCTGGACATCACCCCGGGTGAGTTCTTCGTCTACATGCTGGCGACGGTGGCGGGCCTGTGGCTCATCGGGCAGGCGGCCCTGGCCCCGTTCTTCGGGCCGCTGGCGGGATTGCTGGGCGTGTGGGTGGCGATCCAGTTCCTCAACTGGCAACGCCAGAAGCGCATCGAGAAGTTCATCAACCAGCTCCCGGAGATGTCCCGGATCCTCGCCAACGCGACCCAGGCGGGACTCGCCTTGCGGACGGCGATCGGCATGGCCGCCGAGGAGATGGAGGCCCCCGCCGGCGAGGAACTCGGCAAGGTCTCCGCCCAGCTGGCCGTCGGTGCGTCGATGGACGAGGCACTGGGCGAACTGGCGGACCGCCTCCCCTCGCGTGAACTCGTCGTCCTCGTCACGACTCTGGTGCTGTCGAACCGGGCGGGCGGCCAGGTGGTCAGCGCCCTGCGCAACCTGACCGAGACCCTGGAGGAGCGCAAGGAGACCCGGCGCGAGGTCCGCACCCAGCTCTCGCAGGTCAACATGACGTCGTACGCGGTCCCCGTCCTGGGCGTCGGTTCGCTCTTCCTCATGGACGGCGTGAAGGACGGCGCCCTGGAGCGCATGACCGGCTCCCCCTTCGGCCAGGCGGCGGTCATCATCGCCTTCTCGCTCTACGCCGTCGGCTTCGTCCTCATCCGCCGCCTGTCCCGCATCGACATCTGAGAAGCCCGGAGGCACACCATGGGACTGCTTCTCGCCCTGCTGATGGGCATCGGCGTCTGGGGCGTCTTCGCCGGCATCCGCATGTACCGCGCCGAGGCGAAACTCCCCGGCGACCTGGCCCTCGCCCTGGAGGTCGGCTCCACGCGCACCGGCGCGGTCGACTCGCTCGTGGACCGCATGGGCATGCGCTACGCGCCCGCCGTGCTGCGCCTGATGGGCCCCAAGCAGGTGGCCAAGTACCGCCGAAAGATCGACCTCGCGGGCAACCCGGGAGGTCTGACGATCGACCGCTACGCCGCGCGACGCGCGGTCTACGGCGCTCTGGGCGGGGTCGGCTTCCTGGTCTTCCTCATGCGTGGACAGCTGTTCGTCGCCCTGCTCCTGCTGGCCTTCGGGGCGTTCTGGACGGAGGTCGGCATCTGGTCGGCCATCCGCATCCGCAAGGACGTCATCGAACGGACCCTGCCGGACTTCCTGGACGTCCTCGCGGTCGTGGTCAGCGCCGGCCTCGGCTTCCGCCAGGCACTGGACCGGGTGGCGTCCAAGTACGAGGGCCCCTGGGCCGACGAACTGCGCATCACCCTGCGCCAGATGGACCTCGGCATGAGCCGCCGCGACGCCTTCGCGGAACTGCGCCGCCGCAACGACTCCGAGCAGGTCGCCATGTTCGTGACCGCGTTGCAGCAGGGTGAGGAGCTGGGTGCTCCGATCGTCGACACGCTGGTGTCCCTCGCCAAGGACATGCGGCGCACGGACGCCCAGAACGCGCGGCGGAAGGCGGCCCGGGCGGTCCCCAAGGCCACGATGATGATCACGACCTTCATGGTCCCGGCCACGATGCTGCTCCTCGGCGCCGGTCTGATCCTCGGCTCGGGCACGGACTTCGGCTCGGTGACGGGGAAGTAGGGGGACGCCACGATGCCGATGACAGGGGAACGCAGCGGACTGCTGGGCCGTCGCCGCCGCGCCGACCGGACACCGGAGATCACGACGCCCCCGGCGGGTACGGTGCTGCCCGCCCATGTCCGCACGGGTGCGCCCGACGTCCCGGTCACGTCGGTGACACCGGCGCTGCCCCCGGGGTGGGAGCCGGACGGCGGCGGAGTCGGCGGCGAGCCCACACTGCGGATCAAGGGGGACGGGCACCGAGCACCCCGGGTCACTCCGGTGGCTGGTTCCACGCAGGGGCGGGAGGGAGCCGCGGGCGCATCTGCGCCGAGTCCGTCGGCAAGGACCGACGGCCGACCGGCCGCCGACGGCACCGCGCCCCCGCAGGGGCCACCGCTGACGCTCGACGGCGCAAGCCGTACGCAAGATGCGGCGGCTCACCCCCGCCCGGGCGAAGGCACCGACGGCACCACACCCACCCATCCCGCCCTGGACATCCAGGTCAACGCCCTCCAGGCCATGTGCCGCCAGGTGTTCGGGTTCCGCCTGGCCATGATCGCCCTGGCGACCCCCACCGCGCTCGTCAACGCCAACGAGGGCCTTCCCACCCGCCTGGTCGGCGCCGCCGTGGTCGTCACCTTCATGACCTCCTACGTCCTCTTCCGGGACTGGGAACGCTTCGGTCGCCTCCTCCTGCGCCACCCCGTCCTCCTCGCCGCCGACACCCTCTTCGGCGCCCTGCTCCTCATCGCCGCGGGCCCCGACAGCACCCTCGCCTACGTCAGCGTGTGCACCCCCCTCCTCGCCGGGCTCGTCTACGGCTGGCGGGGCGCCGCAGTCTTCGCCTCCCTCCAGGCCCTCCTGCTCCTCCTCATCCACGCGGCCCAGGAGGACCCGGCCCCCGGCATCGCCGAGTCGACCCTCCTGCCCGGCCTCTGCGTCATCGCCGGCGCCGTCGGCTCCAGCCTGCGCAACCTGATGCTCCGCTTCGGCGCGGCCACCCAGGCCCTCACCACCGTCCAGGCCCGCCTCGCCGTCACGGAGGCGGTCAGCGCCGAACGCGCCCGGCTGGCCCGGGAGATGCACGACTCGGTCGCCAAGACCCTGCACGGCGTCGCCCTGGCCGCCGACGGCCTGACCGGGACGGCGGGCGCCGAGCGCATGGACCCGGACCTGGTCCGCCGGCAGGCCGCCCTGGTCGCCCGTTCGGCCCGGCGCGCCGCGGCCGAATCCCGCGAACTCCTGGCCGACCTGCGCCGCGAGTCGGACCCCGACCAGGGGACCGACGTCCTGGTCGAACTGGCCGCCCGCACCCGCGACTTCAGTGCCCGCACGGGCCTGCCCGCCGTCTACCGCCCCACCGGCGACCACGCCGTACCCCCCGTCCCACCCGCGGTGGCCCGGCAACTCCTCACCATCGCCTCGGAAGCCATGGAGAACGCCCACCGCCACGCCGATCCGACCCGCGTGGACGTCCGCGCAGGCGTCCACGGCGGCCTGCTCCGCATCAGCGTCCACGACGACGGCCGCGGCCTGCCCCCGGGCACCACCCTCGAACAACTGCGCCGAGCGGGTCACTTCGGCCTCGTCGGCATGGTCGAACGCGCCGCCTCGGTGGGTGCCCGCATCCGCATCGGCCGCGGCGGCCACACCAAAGGCACGGAGGTCCGCCTGGAACTCCCCCTGGCAGCCCTGACGGCACCCACCGCCTGACCCCCACGACCCGAGAGGAGGCACCGATGCCGGACCCCACCACCCCACACCCCGGCGCGACCCAGCCGCCGCCCCCGCCGAACCCCTTCGCCGCACCACCGACCCACCGTCTCCGGGTCGTCGTGGCCGACGACAATCCCGTGGTGCGCGCGGGCCTCACCGCCCTGCTCTCGGGCCGTGCGGACATCGAGGTCGTGGCCGAGGCGGCCGACGGCCGTCAGGCCTACGAGGCCGCCCACCAGCACCGCCCCGACGTCGTCCTGCTCGACGTCCGCATGCCCGGCGTGGACGGCCTCTCGGCCCTTCCCTACCTGGTGCGGATCGCGCCGGTGGTGATGCTGACGTACAGCAGGGAGTCGGAGATCGTGCAGGAGGCCCTGCGCCGGGGAGCGGGCGGCTACCTGGTCCACGGTGAGTTCACGGCCGACCAACTGGTCGACGCCGTACGGGACATCAAAGAGGGCCGGGCCCACTTCACCCCGACGGCGGCGGGCGCGCTCCTGACCCAGCTCCGCCAGAGCCAAGCACCGGCGGAGGTGTCCCTTCCGGAAGGGCTCGGGCAGTCGACGAGTGCGACTGCATACGGAGTTTCGGACTCCGTGAATTCGCATACTCATCCGCAAGAACGCGCATGGCCAGCTCACTTGCAATCCCGTCCGGCGCCGCATCCTGCTACTTCGTCAGAAAACCTTTCGCGAATGCAACCGGGTGTGGCACAGTCTTCGTCTGAGTGGGCGAGTGGCCGTCCGGCCGCTCCCGACAGGTCGCGGTTCCAGCTGAGTACGAGGGAGGCGGAGATCATGGACCTCATCGCGTCCGGCATGAACAACCAGCAGATCGCCGCCACGTGCTTCATCAGCGAGAAGACCGTCAAGAACCACATCAACCGCATCTTCGCCAAGCTCCACAGCACCAGCCGCTCCGAGGCCGCCGCGAAGTGGATCGGCACGGCCCCGGACTCACACCGAGGGTTGGGGTGACGTCCGGTGACGGTATGGGGGAAGAACCGGCTGGGCCCGTGTGATTGGGCCCGGGATTGGGCCCAGGGGCCCTCTGGCGGACAGCCCGTCGCGCCGTACGTTCCTCGTGTCGAAAGCGACACAGCCGAACCCGGAGGGGAACACCATGAGCGACCTGATGCTGAAGACCGCCGTCGCGACCAAGGTCCGCGTGAACGGCTGGAAGAACACGACGGCGCAGGCGATGCAGCGCCGCGCCGGCGACAAGGGCCAGACGGCGGTCGAGTACCTGGGCATCATCGCGGTCGTGGTGGCGATCGTGCTGGCGATCACCGGCACGAACATCGGTCAGACCATTCTCGGCAAGATTCAGGCTCAGATCGCCAAGGTCGCTCCTTGATCCGACCCCGCCCTTACGGTGACGCAGGGCAGGCCTTCCCCATTTACATCACGGTGGTGGGGGGCCTGCTCTTTCTCGCGTTCGCCTACTTCGCGGTCGGCCAGGCCGCAGCGAACAGGAACGGCGCGCAGACAGCCGCGGACGCGGCGGCTCTCGCGGCGGCGCAGGACAGGCGGGACCAACTCGCGGGCGCGTGGGTCGACAGCGTGCTCGATCCGGCCAAGTGGCGTCAGATCTTCGAAGGGAACGCGGACGGACTTGCTCCCTCGTGCTGGCGTGCGCAGGAACTGGCCGGCCGGAACGATGCCCATTTGGCGGGTATCGAATGCCTGCCGGATGGTCTGCTGGGGTTCAAGGTCGAGGTCGAGACCAACAAGCCCGTAGGGGAGTCGATCGTTCCCGGCACGGAGGAGCGGAACGCCAACGCGACCGCCGCAGCCGTGATCGAGCCTCGCTGCGATTTCGACCCTCTCGGTGACGATGCCGGCCCCGACGTGCTGCCGAAGCTCGTCTGCGATGACGGGGTCGAATGGGAGCTGAAGCCGGACGACCTCGATGTGCTGCCGGAACCCGAAGACCTTTTCGATGTCCACCTGGTCGACTCACAAGCGAACGACGAGTGATGAAGGAAGCAGAGAGATGAGCATTCGGTTCACAGCGAAGGCCCGCAGGGGGATGGTCGCGTTGACCATTGCGGCCGGACTGGCCCTCGGTGTGGCCGGCTGCGGCGGTGGGGGTGACAACGATGACAAGTCGAGCCCGCCGGCCTCCGCCTCCAAGGACAGTGGACCGAAACCGAGTGCTCAGGAGGGGGAGCCGGAGACGCCGCTGGCCGAACTCAGGGGCACGGACGGGCTGCTCCTGCAGATCACGTCTGCCACCCGCGACGCGGGCGGCTTCCTCACCGTGAACGGCACCGTGAAGAACGATGGCGACAAGTCCGTGGTGGTGCCACCGCAGACCAGCGGGGACGAGACCGAAGTGATCAAACACGGCCCGTCCCTCGGCGGAGCCACCCTCGTGGATGCCAAGGGCAAGAAGCGCTACTACACACTCCGCGACACTGAAGGCCGACCGCTGACGACCACTGGTCTCGGGAACCTCGAAGCGGGACAGACCCTCCCCGTCTTCATGCAGTTCCCGGCGCCGCCCGCGAGCACGACCGAGGTCGGCATCCAGGTTCCCACGTTCTCCAGCGGCACCATCAAGATCTCCGGGTGAGGCCGGCCATGACCCGCACGCACCATCGAACGGCGACTCCACGCCTCGCCCTGGTCCTCACCGCCGCAGGCCTCATGGTCGCGACGAACATCTACGGCGCCGTGTCGGCCCACGCCGACGAAAGCCCCGGTGTTCCCCCCGGCACCGAGGCCTCCGCCTCCGCCCCCGTCGAGGTCGACGCCAACGACCCCGACCTCAAACTGCCCGAAGGCGCCACCCTCGCCGAGCCCAAGGTCCTCGACATCAAGCAGGTCGTCGAAGACCAGAGCGGCGACGAGCGCCGTGAAGACACCAACGCCGACGTCAAGTTCGCCCTCCAGGCCGAGGTCCTCTTCGGCAAGGACAGCGCGAAGCTCAGCGCCCAGGCGAAGGCCCGCATCTCCGCGATCGCCGAGGAGATCAAGACCCAGAACGCGACGAAGATCCGCGTCTTCGGCTTCACGGACAACCTCGGTTCCTCCGCCCACGGCGACGTCCTGTCCCGCAAACGCGCCAACGCCGTGCAGAACGTCCTGGACCAGGAACTGACCGACTCCAACGTCACGTACGAGGTCCGCGGCTACGGCGAGCAGTACCCGATCGCCGACAACTCCACGGAATCCGGCCGCAAGAAGAACCGCAGGGTCGAGGTCTCCTTCCCCCGCTCGGAGAGCTGACGGACGAAGGACCGGACCGACGGGAACGGGGAAGCCCCGTGGGCGAATGGCGTCTCCACCGCACGCTGCCGAGCCTGGCCACCGAGGCCGGGCTCGGCAGCGTGCGGCGCGTGCACCACGAACGTCGTTCCTGGCCCGTCCTGCTGACCGGCAAGCTCGTACTCGACGCCGCGGCGATCCCGCTCCTCATCCGGACCCTCACCGCACTGGACGTCACCCCGAGCGCCAGGCCCTTCGCGGTGTACGGCTGGCTGCTGGCCTCCTGGGCCGCCCTGGCCCACTGGGTCCTGGCCCGCGACGGCAGACGCGGCTACGCGGTGTGCGACGGCGGCCTGCTGATCCACACGGACGGCGCGGACCGGGCCGGGACGATCGCCATCCCCTGGGACGCGATCGACACCGTCGACGACACCGGCCCACGACCGCCGCGCGTGTACTGGCTCGACGGAGGCAAACAGCGGCACGTCACCCTGCGCACCGTCACCGCGCGCCACGCCCTGATCGAGTCCGTGAGGTCCCGTCGGCCCCTGCCGCCGGCCCCCACCCGGCGCCTGCTCCCCGGTACGGCACTCGTGGCCGTCGCCGTGATCCAGCTCGGCGCGCTCACCCTGTCACCCTTCGCCGACATCGTCCTGGCCCACCGCGCCCAGGACCTCCGGGACTTCGCGAGCCTCTGCACGCACCCCGGCGCCTCGTTCCCCGAGTCCGCACCCCGCACCACCACCGGCCCCCACCCCGTCGCGCTCTTCGCCGAGGGCCACGGCACCGGCCCGGTCGCCACGTCCACGGGCCGCGAGGGCAGCGCGACCACGGCCGCACCGGACCCCGACGACATCCAGCTGGTGGCATGCAGCCGGCTGGTCCGACGCCACGTCGACATGGTCTGCACCTACGACGGGGGTGAATCCAAGCTGACGTCCTACCGGGCCCGCTACCGCGTGGACGTCTACGAGGCACGCACCGGCCGCAGAATCGCCGGCCACACCCTGGACGCCGACGACAACGACCCGTGCCCGTACTGGCTGGCGGTGAACCGGGAGCGCGGCCGTGAGGAAGTGGTCGCCGCGCCTGCCGAGGAGGAGTACCGGAACCTCATCGAGAGCATCGCCGCAGGCCGGCACCTCTAGCCCGCGGCCGGGCACCGGTACCCCCGGCAGCACGGGCAAGTTGGGCCCCGTTTTGGGGCCACGGACCCATCCCGCCCCGGGCGTCCCTCCCTACTGTCGGGCCGTGTCGTGGACCGAGGGCGGAGGTGGGGGCATGGCCTCGATCGGGGGAGTGCCGGGGGCGGCTGGGCCCGGCCGGCCGACGGCGTACGGAGAGCGCCGGCCCCTGCCCGGTTCGCTCGCCACCGCACTGGTCCTGATCCACACCCTCTTCGCGATCACCGTCCTCGGCGGACTCGGCGTCCTGCTCACCGCGTCCTCGTACGACGCCGTCGACGGCGGCGTCCTCGCCCTCACCGCCTACGCCGCCGCCCCGGGCGTCCTCGGCTGGTGGCTGGCCCGGCGCACCTGGCAGGGCGGCACCGGAGTCCTGGCCGGCCTCATCGCCGTACAGGCATGGCTGATCACCGGCTCGATATCCAATATCGCCGACGGATCACCCCGCGGTTTCAGCCAGCTCTTCCTCCCCCTCCTCGTCCTCTACTTCCTCACCCGTGAGGACAGCCGCGCCTGGTACCGCCTCCCGGCGCCGGACCGCGCCGAACGCCGCCCCTTCTCCCTGCCCCGGATGATCCGCTGGCGGCGCGACGAGGGCCAGACGGCGGTGGAGTACGCGGGGCTGATCGCGATCGTCGTGGCGATCGTCGCCGCCCTGCTGGTCAGCGGCCTGGGCACGCAGATCCAGAGTGGTCTCCAGGCGGCGGTCTGCAAGGTCACCGGCACGGCCTGCCCGTCCCCGGCCGCCGACGGCGGCACGGACGTCACCGCCACCCGCCCGGACCCGGCGGACGACCCGGGAACCAGGCCCGAGGGCGGTGAGGGCGGACGGCCCGCGGACAACGGCGGCCAGGCCGAGGGGAACGAGGGGGACGAGGGCGCCGAGGCCGGGGAGCACGCCGGCGGCCAGGACGACACCGGCGACAAGCCAGAGGGCCAGGACGACAAGGGCGAAGACGACAAGGGCGAAGACGAAAAGGGCGGGGACGACGACGGCTGCTTCTCCGGTGTGGGCGCCTTCTTCGGCTGTGCCGGCGACCAGCTGAAGCAGGTCGGCGAGGGCCTCGTCGTCGACGGCATCGGCGGCGACCTCAAGGGCATCTGGGACACCGTCACCAACCCCCTCGACACCCTGGACGGCCTGAAGGACTACGGCGGCGTCATCGCCGACCAGTGGTCTCAGGACGCCAAGGACGCGGGCGACAAGTGGGCCAAGGGCGACTACTGGGACGCGCTCACCGACTGGGGCGGCGCGACGGTGAACTCCGGCGGCAAGGTCCTCGACGACGTGTTCATCGGCCAGGACGTCCGCGACCAGTGGAACCAGGGCAACGAGACCCGCGCCGTCACCACGGTCGTCTGGAACGTCGGTTCCCTCTTCATCCCCGGCTACGGCGAGGCCAAGCTCGCCGGAAAGCTCGGCAAGCTGGGCAGACTCGGGAAGCTGGGCGACCTGGGCAAGCTCACCGAGAAGGCGGCCGACGCGGCGCAGGACGCGGGGAAGGCCGCCAGGGCGGGCGACGTCAAGGGCGCCGAGAAGGCCGCGAAAGAGGCCGACGAGGCCGCGGACGAGGCCGAGAGGAAAGCCCGTGAATCCGGCTGCACCATCGCCGCCCCGCCCCGCAGGACGCCCTACGGCGGAGCCGGGCACCCACCGGCCCCCCTCACCGGCTCCTCCGGCACCGGCACCACCGTCCTGGCGGCCGGCCGCTCCGCCGCACAGGTCGTGGCACGAGCCGAGGAAGGCTGTGACGAGGAGGCCAAGCAGCAGGCCCAGGAAGCCCGCAAGAAGGCCGACGAGGCGGAACGGCAGACGCTCGAAGCCCGGGCCGAGGCCGCGAAGGCCGCGCTGCGGGAGCAGGGTTCCTCCGTCCCCGACGACCAGATCGACGGGCTCGTCGACCGGGCCAAGGACGACCCGGATCCGGCCAAGGCCGAGATCAGCACGCAGGACGCGGCCGCCGCGCTCGACGAGATCACCGACCTGGCCCGTCGCGGCAACGTCAACCCCGACGCTGCCGCGGCCCTGCAGGGCAAGGTCGTGAACGCCTCGGACGCCAACAAGCTGGCGGAAGCACGGGCGGAGGTGAACGCGGTGCGCCGCGCCGCCGACGACGCGGCCCCGGGCACCCGGGTGGACGCCGGCGTCGGCGGCAAGATGAACCGGCAGGAGGCCGACCTGGGCAACGGGGAGAAGGTGAACCTCGACGAGATCCCCGACGCCGACGTGGTCTACAAGGACCGGAACGGCACCGTCCACGTCAAGGAGGTCAAAAACGCCGGCTCGGCCACGCGCAAGGCCGACTTCGCCAACCAGGTCGAACGGCTGAAGAAGTGGGCGGCCAAGGAGCCCGGCCGCAAGGCCACCGTGGAGATCGAGACGACGGACCGCTGGACGTCGATCTTCAGCGAGTTCAAGCCCGCCCGGAACGGCAAACCGGCGAAGGACACCAGGACGGCGGCCGGGGAGATGGCCAAGAACGACGTCGACGTGCGGGTGGCCGGCCAGGACCTGTCCGCGGACCAGCTCGGCAGGATGCAACGCGCCATCGACGAGCGGACCGCCGACGGGACGATGGACTGGTCCAGGATGAAGGACCCGGACAGCGCCAAGGCGTACCTGGGGATCAGCTGAGCGGACGACGACGGAGGCACGACTGTGGCGGGACACCGGTGATGAGCGAGCCGGGAAGCGAGGAGACCTGGGACCCGCGTGTCGCGCGGTGGCACGACCCGGAGGGCGACTACGTCCTGCCCCGTACGCTGCGGACCCTGCCGCAGCCCTGGGACGCGGGCGACTGGAACAGGATCGCGGAACTGCCCCGCACCGGCGAGCGCCTGGCGGAGGCCCGGCGGGTGGTGGCCGTCCTCCTGGAGGACCCGGAGCTGTCACCGCACGTCCCCCGGCCGCCGTCGCCGGGCCTGCTGTGGCACGCCTGGGAGGAGTTCCACCGGGCCGTGGGCCAGAGCATGCCCCGCACGAGCGACGTGACCTGGTCCGGCGTGGACGAGCTGGTCCGCGCCTGGCAGGACCGGCCTCGGCTGTACCCGCTGCAACGGCACGTCGTACGGCACGTCGAAGCGGCGATGCTGGCCCTGATCCCGTCCCTGCGCGACGACATCGCCGACTCGGTGTTCCGCTGGCTGGCCCTCGACCCCGACCCGGGCCGTTTCGCGGAGTGGGCGGTGGAGCTCGCCGAGCGCTGCGTGACGGAGGACATCGGCGCCGACTCGGCCCTCGAACTCCTCGGTGCGATGCGCACTTCCAGGGCCAGGGCGGCCCTGCAGCGCCTCTCGGCGAAACCGGACGGCCCGGCGACCTGGCAGAACGCGGAAGCGGCCCGGAGCATCCTCTACGACTTGGGAAGCGAACCGACGGACCACTGATCCCGCGCCCGGAACTGCAAGGTGACACCGACTCCGCCGGCCGTCCCTCCCGAGGCCGGGGACGCGGCCGGCGTGCACGGTGACGAGGAAGGACCGCGTCGGCGCACCCTCGCGCCGTCGCGGTTGGGGAGGCCGGGCGCGCGGACCCGAGGGGCCGTGGCCGGAAGCCGGGACGCCTACCCGGTGGCAGTCGCCGCGACGACGACCTCCACCCGGGTGCCCTCCCGCACCCCCCACTCGCGCATCGCCCCGGCGGCGGCCTCCACCACGTGCCGCGCCCGCAGCCGGGGCATCCCCAGCCGCCCGGGCCGCATGGTGCGCACGGCGATGACCCGCAACCGCCGGTCGAGATAGGCCACATCGATCGGCATGCGCATCCGGAAGGTGTGCACGCTGTTGGCGGGGGAGAGCAGGATCGCCCCGTCGACGGAGTCCCGCCCCAACAGCCCCTTGGTCCGCGCACGGTAGGAAACGGCGATCTCCAACGGCACACGGACACCCGTGTCCGTCCCCCGCACCACCAACTCCCCGCGTCCGTCCCGCCAGTTCCGTCCCATCCGGGCTCCCTCCACCACCGCTGACATGCCGCCGTGGTCCATCCGACAGAACCGGCCCCGTGTGCTCCTGGAAACGGATTGCCGTGTTATGCAACCGTTACGGCCCCCACCGGTCCGCCCCTCACCGATTCCTCCCCAAACACCCCGCCCGTTCACAAGGTCCACACTGGTGTGGCCCCACACCGCTGGATAGCTTGGGTTCGCTCAAGAGAAGTCTCGCCTCTGACCGGGAGCCGACCGTGAACCGCCGCCCCACCCTCCTCGCAGCGCTCACGCTGACCGCCGCTGCGGCCCTGACGCTGTCCGCGTGCGGAAGCGATGACAGCTCCAAGCCCAAGGGCAACGACAAGATCGCGGGAGCGGACAGCGGCGACGAGGCGTCGCCCTCGGCAGCTCCCAGCGCCTCGGACGCCGGTGGTAGGCCTGCGATCGAACTGCCTTCGGACGTGACCTACAAGTTCGAGTGGAAGAAGACCGGCGACACCGACAAGGACGCCGTTCTCAGTGACGCCGAGCAGCGCATCAGGGCCGTCGACATGGCGATCGCTCGGCAGGATCCCCTGGACAAGGCCTACCGCTTCTATTCGGACGGCACGGCCGCTGCCGGAAGCCAGAAGTACATCCAGGAATTCGTCGACCACAAGGCTCGTACAACCGGTCTGACCCGCTTCTACAACGAGAGCGTGACCATCAAGGACGATGGCACGGCCGCTCTCGTGTATTGCGAGGACCAGAGCAAGGCGTTCAACAAGTTCCTGAAGACCGGTAAGACCGACGTCACGCCGGTGACCAAGGACAGCTATGTCGTCTACGCCGGAACCCTGCGCAAGAACGACAAGGGCGTCTGGGTCACCGAGCGACTGATCTCGCAGCGGGGGAGTGCCAAGTGCCGGCCTTGATCCGTTCCCGGTACCTCATCCTCACGACGGGCCTCCTCGCTGCGGTCCTGGCCACCGCCGGTCCCGCTCACGCCGAGAAGGGCTTCGGCAGCACGGACGGCGAGACACAGGAGGCCGACTCCGGCAAGGACGGCACCGTTTCCGTGACCGTCGGCGGGGTCGTCTTCGACCGTTCCAAGAACGGCAGCGGGAACTCCGCGGGCGCGCTCACGTCCGCCACGTCCTGGACGCCACCACCGTGCTGGTACGCCCCCAAGTACACGCCGGAGCAGCTCCAGAAGGAGATGGAGCCCATCTGGGACGCCGGTTCGACCGGCTACGAGTGGGACGCGAAACAGCGTGACCGGTACGTCAACGGCCACCCCTACAAGGACTTCAACAAGGACAAGGCCGGCAAGGGCTACTTCTGGGACTCGTTCGTCGACGAGGACTTCCCGCCCGGCTGGGACTCCTGCGACGAGCAGCCCTTCTGGGTCGACCAGGGCGACCCGCCGCCCGCCGACATCGAGAACGCCGTGACGCCCGAGATCCTCGCCGAACTCGCCTATGCCGAGATACGCGTCCCCAGCACGGAGGTGACGCTGGCCCCGGCCGCCGAGACCAAGGTCAATCTCCCGACCTGGGCCTGGCTGGACGCCGCCGACTTCAAGCCGGTCTCCGTCACCGCGTCCGTACCGGTGATCGGCATCAGCGCCACGGCGACGGCCGAGCCGGTTGCGCTCAGGATCCAGCCCGGCACCCAGGACGCCGTCACCTACCCGGCGTCCGGTGTCTGCGAGATCAACGACGGCCGTATCGGCGAGCCCTACGCCAGGGGCAAGGCGAACCGGACCCCGCCCTGCGGAGTGCGCTACCTGCGCTCCTCGGGCGACGGCACGTACCCCCTTCAGGCCACCGTCACCTGGAAGATCGAGTGGACCGGTACGGGCGGCGCGGGCGGCGACCTCCCCGACGGCACGTTCGGCGCCACCCAGGACGTCGTGGTGCAGGAGATCCAGGCCGTCAACCGCTGAGCCCGGCAGCCCACCCGGGGCATCCCGTTCCCCCGGGACCTCCCATCCTCCGCTCGGGCACCTCCCGAAATGAGGTTGTCCGGGGGCTCGGGCCCGGGTAGGAAACCCTCCATGACCACACTCGGCGCCGTCTTCCGTCCGCAACTCGCCCCGGAGCGACTCCGGTCCGTCTGTGAGGCCGCGGACGCCGCGGGGCTCGAAGAACTCTGGCTCTGGGAGGACTGCTTCGCGGAAGGCGGTGTCTCCACCGCCGCCGCCGCCCTCGCCTGGACCGAGCGGCTGCGGGTCGGGGTCGGGCTGCTGCCCGTGCCCCTGCGGAACGTGGCCCTCACCGCCATGGAGGTCGCCTCGCTGCACCGGATGTTCCCGGGGCGGGCCGTCGTCGGTGTCGGGCACGGCGTGCAGGACTGGATGGGCCAGGTCGGGGCCCGGGCCGAGTCGCCGGTCACGCTGCTGCGGGAGTACCTCCTGGCGCTGCGGGCCCTGCTCGCCGGGGAGCGGGTCACCACCGACGGGCGGTACGTCACGCTCGACGACGTCGCCCTCGACTGGCCTCCGCCGAACCCCGCGTCCGAGTCGGGGGTGTTCGCCGGGGTCACCGGGCCGCGGTCGCTGCGGCTCAGCGGCGAGGCCGCCGACGGCACCATCCTCACCGCCGCCACCAACGCCGACGGCGTGCGCACGGCGCGCCGGCTCGTGGAGGAGGGTCGCGAGGCCGCGGGCGGTCGCGGCGGCGCGTCGCATCACGTCGTGGTCTACCTGCTCACCGCCACCGGGCCCGACGCCGATGCCCGGCTGCGCGCCGAACGGGCCGCCGAAGGGTGGGAGTCGGTGCCGGACCTGGGAGTCGCCGGGGACGCCGGTGCCGTGGCCAAGGCCGTCGAGCGACTGGCCGAGGCCGGGGCCGACACGGTGGTGCTGCAGCCGACCGGGGACGAACCCGACCCGGAGGGGTTCGTGCGGTTCGCCGCCGAGGAGGTGCGTCCCCTGGTCGCGTGAGCGACGCCAGAGGACGGCCGCCCGGCGCCCGCGGGGGTGCGCGTCCCCCCGTCAGCCGCGTCCACAGGGCGCTCGGGCTCCGTCGACCGCCTCCCGTGCGCCGGCACCCGGCGGACCGGGACGGTTCAGTGGCAGTGGCCGTGTCGCCCCGAGGTCTCCACCGGAGTCGCTCCCGGCCGCGTCCACTGCGGTACCGGGCGGCTGGTCGGGCCCCACGTGGCGTTCCCGTCCCCGTCCGAGCGCCACGACCAGCAGGCCTCGCGTCCCTCCGGCCGGCCCTCCGGGTGGTCCTCCCACGCCTCGGCACGGCCGTGGGGCGTCAGGTCGAGCAGGCCGAGGGAGCCGTTGACCCGCTCGTTGCCCCGGCCCGTCGTGGAGTAGGTCAGGAACACTCGGTCGCCGTCGCGCAGGAAGCAGGTGAGGTACCCCATCTCGCCGCCGATCGGCGCCGGGACGCCGCGTACCGAGTACCAGGGCTGGGTGTAACCCATGAACGCGACGTAGGACGCCACCTCGTCCCAGGGACCCGTGGTCAGGATCGCGAACGAGACACCGCGGGCGTTGAGGTAGACGGCGTCCTTCAGGTGCCAGGCGGTGGTGGTGCAGCCCTCGCACTGCCCCTGGTGCGGCGCGCCGTCGTACCACATGTGCTGGTAGACCACGAGCTCCCCGCGGCCCTCGAACAGGTCCAGGAACGGGACGGGGCCGTCCGGCCCGACGACCTCGACCGTCCCGTCGACCTCCACCATCGGCAGCCGGCGTCGCGCCGCGGCGATGGCGTCGCCCTCGCGGGTGTGGGCCTTCTCCCGGACCAGCAGCTCGTCACGGGCGCTCCGCCAGGTGGCCAGGTCGACCACGGGTGGGAGCCCGGGCAGCACGGTGGTCGGGTCGTCCGGCGTGGGCGTCATGGGGTCCTCCGTGGGTTCGGGCGTCTACGGGGCAGACTCCCGTCCCGGCCGGAACTCATCGCGGTACCCCGTCGGGGAGCCGGGGCCCCTGCCGGGGCCTTCCTGCGGGCCCGGTTGTCAGTGGCTCCTGCCACACTCCCGGGCATGAGCGATGACGACCTGGACGTACGCCTGCGTGACGTCGTGGAAGCCGACCTGGAGTTCTTCCTCGCCTACGAGCACGACCCGGAGGCCGTCCGGCGTTCGAGATTCACGCCCAGGCCACGCGAGGCGTTCCTGCGGCACTGGAGGACGAACGTCCTCGATGGCGAGACCAACTTCGTGCAGACCGTGACCGTGGACGGCGGTGCCGTCGCCGGCAACATCGTCGCCTGGTGGGAGGACGACCGCCGCTTCCTCGGCTACTGGCTGGGCCGCCCGTACTGGGGGCGCGGCATCGGCGGCAGGGCCCTGCGCCTCTTCCTGGAGCGGGAGACCAACCGGCCGCTGCACGCCGACCCGCACGCGGACAACACCGGCTCCGTACGGCTGCTGGAGAAGGCCGGTTTCGAGCGGACCGGCACCGTCCGGTACGGGGAGGACGAGCACGTCCTGCTCGTCCTCCGGTGACGTCCGGGCAGCCGTTCTCGCCACCGCCGGGCGGAAAATGCCGCGCATCCCGCCACACGCCCTGCCACCATCCCCGCATGGCCGCCGACCACGACACCACGCCCGTCACCACGTCCTCCACTCCACTTCCCACCTACGAAGCCCTCGTCGCCGAAGGCGCCTCCGTGCCCACGGAAGGCTGGGACTTCTCCTGGTTCGAGGGGCGTGCCACCGAAGCGCGGCCCTCGTGGGGGTACGCCGTGTCGATGGCCGAGCGGCTGAGCCGGGCGAGTGCCGCGCTCGACGTGCAGACGGGAGGCGGGGAGGTGCTGGACTTCGCCCTGGCCAGGGCCGGACGGAGGCCGCCGCTCACCGTCGCCACCGAGGGCTGGCCGCCGAACGTCGCCAAGGCCACCGCCCTGCTGGCACCGCGCGGCGTCGCCGTGGTGGCCGCCGCCGACGACGACGACCCGCTGCCCTTCGCCGACGGGGCCTTCGACCTGGTCGTGAGCCGTCATCCCGTCCGCCCGCACTGGGACGGGATCGCCCGCGTGCTGCGGAGCGGCGGGACGTACTTCGCCCAGCACGTCGGCCCGGCCAGCGCCTTCGAACTCGTCGAGTACTTCCTGGGCCCCCAGCCGGAGGAGGCGCGCGGTGCCCGTGACCCCGGCCGCGAGCGGGCCGGCGCCGAGGCGGCCGGGCTGGAGGTCGTCGAGCTGCGGGCGGAGCGGCTGCGGATGGAGTTCCACGACATCGGCGCGGTCGTGCACTTCCTGCGCAAGGTGGTGTGGATGGTTCCGGGCTTCACCGTCGAGGCGTACGAGCCGCAGCTGCGGGCCCTGCACGAGCGGATCCGGAGCGACGGGCCCTTCGTCGCGCACAGCACCCGCCACCTCATCGACGCCCGCAAGCCGGCCCGGCCCACCGCCCGGTGAGTACCGCCCCGTGACCCGCCCGGCCACGACTGCGTTCACGCGTGCGGCCCCACCTCCACCTTCCCCAGCACCAGCTCCGCCGTCGCCTCCAGCACCTCGCCCACCCGCTCGGCCTGCTCGCCCAGTTCCCGTCGCTGCCGTGCCGTCAGCCGGACCAGCGGCTCCACCGTGACGGTCGTACGACGGCCCCGGCGCCGCTGGTGCCACACCCCGGCCACCACACCGTCGACGAGCAGCACGGGATGGTTGCCGGCCTGGCCGCCGGCGAGGGCGCGCCGGTACGCCTCCCCGGGGAACAGCCGCTCCCGGGGCTGCCCGGCGATGACGTACGCGTCGAAGTAGGGCAGCAGCCGCACACCCCGCGCGGGACCGTCGGGGAACTCCGTGTCACCCGCCGCCACCCACGCCGGTGTCCCCTCGAAGTCGACCTCCTCGACCGCGCCGGCCGCCGCCATGTCCCGGAACAGGCCCGTGGCCCAGCCGGCCGGCGCCGCCAGCCACCGTGCGAAGTGCGCCGGGGTCGCCGGTCCGTACGCGTGCAGGTAGCGGCTGACGAAGGTGAACAGCCCGTCCTGCGCCTCCCGGGCCCCCGCCCCCGAGCCTGCCCCTGCCCACGCCGGGCGCGTGTACGTCGCCTTGCGTCCCCGGTTCGGGCCGAAGCACAACGTCCCGGCCCAGCCCGCCCGGTGCATCACCTGCCGCCAGCGCGGCCACATGTCCTGGAACGCCGGCATCACCCGGTCACCCGCCCATGGGCCCGTGCGGGCGACGACCTCCTCGGTCAGCTCGTCGAGGGTCAGGTACCTGCCGTCGAGCGCGTCGCCGATCGCCGTCACCACTTGGCCGGCCTGCTCGTCGGTGAGCCGCACGTCCGGCGGGAAGGGACTGGGCCCGGCGGGAACGGCGGTCAGGGCCGCCGACCAGAGGGGGAGTTCACGTGCCGGAAGCAGATGGACCGTGCCGCGCGGGCCGTACGTCTTGACGAGGGACCGCTCCTCCCAGAGCGCGGCCCGCACGTGCGTCCGCGTCACCCCGCCCGCCGCCCGCACCCCGATCGACACCTCGGCGGCGGAGAGCACCTGCGCGTGCGCCCCCCTCATCGCCGCGACCACGTCGGCGACGCCGTCGGTGACCGGGCCGGCCGCGGTCCCGGCCGCCGCCGGTCCGGCCGGAAACTGCCGCTCGGCACGCCGCGCGCTCGCCGCGTCCCAGCTGATCCGCTCAGTGCTCGTCATGGACCGACGGTAGAGGGGAACTAGGACAGGAACTGTCCTCTTAGACGGGCGTGCCGTGGCACTCTCGCCCCTCACCCCTCACGCGCATCTTCCGCCGGGGGTTTTCACATCGTTATCGTCCCGGCTCGCTTCCGAGCCACCCCATCGCGTAAGTTCGGACCAAGGTAATTCGCGTGAGCAAAGCTGCGCGGGCGGCACCGCGCAGTGGAGGGGGCTGCGCGGTGCCCCGGCCTCACCGCGGGGGAGACGTGGCGGCGGCGTCGGCGGTCAAGCGGACGTTCGCTGCCCGGTTCACCCGTCAGGGGGACGGCCGGACAAGTCGCCGAGCGGACCGCAAGATGCGGCAAATCCTCCGGATCCTGCCCCAGGTCGCTCGATTCCCCTGCGTACGGGCCATGTTTCGGCCATGCGCGAGCCGTGAACGACGGGTTCCGCGGTCATCGCCGCGTCGCCGGGCGGCTCCGGAGAGTAGTTGTGGCACGCCGATGCACGCAGCATCACTTACAAAGGGTTATGGTGGAAACCCCCCCTCGGGCCGGTCCGTCTCCCCCCCACGGACCGGCCCGTTTTCTTTGCCTGGCGGACGCCTCGCGCCCACCGGGCCGGGCGGCTCGAACCAGCGGCCGGACCCTTGCCTTCCGCACCCATGGGCGGCCCACGGCGGCAGCGGGGGTAGGCTTCGCCTCCGGGGACTGCCACACGGGCGGGGACCGCCCGCGGCCACGACCAGGGCCGCACGCCGCGGCCTGTCCGATCCGTACGGAGGGGCTGACGATCACGTGAACCTGCGCGACAAGCTGCGTGGCCTGCTGGTCAGGCTGTACGCACGCCGGGTGGAAGGCCACCTGGACCACGCTCAGGTGCCCAAGCACATCGGCGTCATCATGGACGGCAACCGGCGCTGGGCGAAGGCCGCCGGATCCACCACCGTCCACGGACACCGGGCCGGTGCCGAGAAGATCGAGGAATTCCTCGGCTGGTGCACCGAGACCGACGTCGAGGTCGTCACCCTCTGGCTGCTGTCGACGGACAACTTCGACCGTCCGCAGGAAGAGCTCGTCCCGCTGCTCGGCATCATCGAGGACGTCGTGCGCACCCTCGCCGCCGACGGCCGCTGGCGCGTCCATCACGTGGGCACGCCGGACCTGCTGCCCGCCGGGATGCAGACGGTCCTGAAGGAGGCCGAGGAGGCCACCGCGCACGTCGACGGGATACTGGTCAACGTCGCCATCGGCTACGGCGGCCGCCAGGAGATCGCCGACGCCGTGCGCTCGATGCTGCTCGACGCCCAGGACAAGGGCACCTCGCTGGAGGAGCTCGCCGAGGCCGTCGACACCGACATGATCGGGCGTCACCTCTACACCAGCGACCAGCCCGACCCGGACCTGGTGATCCGCACCAGCGGCGAGCAGCGGCTGTCCGGATTCATGCTCTGGCAGACCGCGCACTCCGAGTACTACTTCTGCGACGTGTTCTGGCCGGCCTTCCGCAAGGTGGACTTCCTGCGCGCCATGCGCGACTACGCCGCCCGCCACCGCCGCTACGGCGGCTGAGCAGGCTGAACACACGTCACGCGGCAGCCCGGGGGCGCGCCCCGCGCACGCGCCGGGACGCCGGACGTCCCACGTCGTGACTCTCCCTGGTACCCCACCGAAGACGCACGTCACACGGAGTTCACCGGCCCGCCGTCATATGCCGTGGCATGGCGACGCTCGTTCGAGGGCATAACCCAGTCAGGTCGACGCCCGAACCACGGGTGTCGGATCTCAGCGGACGGCACGGGGCCGTCCGCCCGGGAGGCCCTTTGCACCAGCCCGATCGTGCGGTCACAGCACGGACGCAGGCGGAGGGCCGGTTTTCGGCCCATGCAGGGCGGCCGACAACCGGTCCAGCTCCACTCCGTCGCTCCCCGACCTCATCCGAGGGGGTACGTCCTTCCGTGGTGACCAGCACAAAGCGCCACAAGCCCGACCGGCGCACCTATGTCCTCGACACCAGCGTCCTGCTGGCCGACCCGAACGCCCTGAGCCGCTTCGACGAGCACGAGGTCGTGCTCCCCATCGTCGTGGTGACGGAGCTGGAGGCGAAGAGGCACCATCCCGAACTCGGCTACTTCGCCCGGCAGGCCCTGCGCCTGCTCGACGACCTGCGGGTGCGGTACGGCCGCCTCGACGCCCCCATCCCCACGGGGGACCTGGGCGGGACCGTCCGTGTCGAGCTCAACCACTCGGACCCCAGCGTGCTGCCCAGCGGCTACCGCCTGGGGGACAACGACTCCCGCATCCTCGCGGTCGCCCGCAACCTGCAGGCCGAAGGGTTCGACGTCACCGTCGTCTCCAAGGACCTCCCGCTCAGGATCAAGGCGTCCTCCGTCGGACTCCTCGCCGAGGAGTACCGCGCGGAGCTCGCCATCACGGACTCCTCCGGCTGGACCGGAATGTCCGAACTGACCCTGCCCGGCGAGCAGGTGGACATCCTCTTCGAGGAGGGACAGGTCTACGTTCCCGAAGCCGCCGGCCTGCCGGTGCACACGGGTCTGATGATCCAGTCGGAGCGCGGCAAGGCGCTCGGGCGGGTCACCCCCGAGGGCAACGTCCGGGTCGTGCGCGGGGATCGGGAGGCGTTCGGCATCAAGGGCCGCAGCGCCGAGCAGCGGATCGCGCTGGACCTGCTGCTCGATCCGGACGTCGGGATCGTGTCGATGGGCGGCCGGGCCGGCACCGGCAAGTCGGCGCTGGCGCTGTGCGCGGGCCTGGAGGCCGTGCTGGAGCGCCGTCAGCACCAGAAGGTGATGGTCTTCCGTCCGCTGTACGCGGTGGGCGGGCAGGAGCTCGGCTATCTGCCCGGTACCGAGGCGGAGAAGATGAGCCCCTGGGCGCAGGCGGTGTTCGACACGCTGTCCGCGGTCACCAGCCGGGAGGTCATCGAGGAGGTCACCGCGCGCGGGATGCTGGAGGTCCTGCCGCTCACGCACATCCGCGGACGCTCGCTGCACGACGCGTTCGTCATCGTGGACGAGGCGCAGTCCCTGGAGAAGAACGTCCTGCTCACCGTTCTCTCCCGGATCGGGGCCAATTCGCGGGTGGTGCTCACCCACGACGTGGCCCAGCGGGACAACCTGAGGGTCGGCCGCTACGACGGTGTCGTCGCCGTCGTGGAGAAGCTGAAGGGCCATCCGCTCTTCGCGCACGTGACCCTGACCCGGTCCGAGAGGTCGCAGATCGCCGCGCTTGTGACCGAAATGCTCGAAGACGGGCAGATGTGACCGTCACCATGCAATAAGGGGCGATTGCGCAGGAGTTGGCGCCGTCCGGAAAGGCGAAGAGCCTAGCCGGACGGCGCCTTCGCGTGCGGACTTTCCTGTGAATTTCCCGCGCCAAACGGGATGTGAGCTTTCACACGCAACTCGGAATTGCCTTGCCCCGTCGGGTTACGGCAGAGTCTCACTCCTGTCAGGCCCCGCATACGACACAGCTGTACCCCCAGCGGTACGGCACCACAGAGAGCACACGCCAACTCCATAGCGATGTCGTATGCCGCCCGAGCACCACGCGGCACTCCCCTCGCGGGAGTTGCCCACCGGGCCCGCGCCTCCCGTGACCCCGCAGTTGGGGAGGCCAGTGCCAGGGGCACGATTGCGTCCGCGAGGGTCACCGAAGCGGGCGATGCTGGAAGGAAACCGTGTGAGCCGGATCTCGGTCCGGGGATTCGCAGTGGCCTCGGCCACGGCGGTCACCGCTGTCGGAAGCGTCGTCGGCGTTGCCTCGGGCAGCACCGCGCAGAACAACGACGCGGAAGCGACGGCAAGCGGCGCCACGCTGCTCGCGGACATCCCCGCGGGCCAGCAGGCCCAGGTACAGACCGCGTCCCTGACGCAGCAGGCCGACGCGCAGGCCATCGCCGCGGACGCGAGCGCGAAGAAGGACGCCGAGGAGGCCGCCCGCAAGGCAGCCGCCGAGACGGCCATCGCCAAGAAGGAGGCCGCCGAGAAGGCGGCCAAGGAGGCCAAGGAGCGCGCGGAGGCCAAGGAAGCCGCCGCCAGCCGCTCCAAGGACATCTCCGACTTCCCCGTCGCGACCTCCTACACCATCGCCCAGATCCAGGCGATGGCGCGGCAGATGGTGCCGGCGGGCCAGTTCCAGTGCTTCAGCAACATCGTGGACCACGAGTCCGACTGGAACTACAAGGCCGTCAACCCTTCCTCCGGCGCCTACGGCATGTTCCAGGCGCTGCCCGGTTCCAAGATGTCGTCCGTCGGCGCCGACTGGCGGACCAACCCGGCCACCCAGATCAAGTGGGGCCTGAACTACATGAACGAGCGCTACGGCAGCCCGTGTGACGCCTGGTCGTTCTGGCAGGCCAACCACTGGTACTGAGCCGACCGGCCCCCGGCCGATCCTCTCCTTCGCGCGAGCCCCGCACCGTCGTACGGTGCGGGGCTCGCGCCATGTACGGTCGGACGCGGACGGCTCCCGGGTGGAGTGGTGCGCACGGACGGGGGAAGAGGACGGATCATGTCGCGAGTGCCAGGGTGGCTCGGTCGGCTCGGTGCCGGACTGACCGAGATGAGCGAGCGGTACAACGAACGCCGCGCCGCGGTCGAGCGGGAGCGGGACGACCACGAGTCCGTCCCGCCGCCCGACGAACTCGTGCCGCCGCCCCCGGACTACGCACCCGACGTCCCGGCCCGGCCCGACCCGGCGCTCGCCGTGCCGTGGGGCGTGCGGGTCGCGGCGGAGGCCGGCTGGCGGCTGCTCGTCCTCGCGGGCACGTTGTGGGTGCTGATGCGGGTCATCAGCGCGGTCCAGCTCGTGGTGCTCTCGTTCGTCATCGCGCTGCTCATCACGGCCATGCTGCAGCCGACGGTGGCACGGCTGCGGCGCCACGGGGTGCCGCGCGGGCCCGCCACCGCCCTGACGGCGATCCTCGGTTTCGTCGTCATGGGCCTCATCGGCTGGTTCGTGACCTGGCAGGTCATGGAGAACATCGACGACCTGTCGAGCCAGATCCAGGACGGCATCGACGAGTTGCGGAACTGGCTGCTGAACAGCCCCTTCCACGTCACCGACAAGCAGATCAACGAGATCGCCAAGAACCTGCGCGAGGCGGTCGGGGCGAACACCGACCAGATCACCTCCGCCGGCCTGGAGGGCGTCACGGTCGTCGTCGAGGCGCTGACCGGCATCCTGCTCGCCGTCTTCTGCACGCTGTTCCTGCTCTACGACGGCAAGCGGATCTGGGAGTGGACGCTGAAGCTGGTGCCGGCGGCGGCGCGCCCGGGCGTGGCCGGGGCCGGTCCGGCGGCGTGGCGGACGCTGACGGCGTACGTGCGGGGGACCGTGATCGTCGCCCTGATCGACGCCATCTTCATCGGGCTCGGGATCTACTTCCTCGACGTGCCGATGGCCGTGCCGCTGGCGGTGTTCATCTTCCTGTTCGCCTTCATCCCACTGGTCGGTGCGGTGGTGTCCGGGGCGCTCGCCGTGGTCGTCGCGCTCGTGACGCAGGGCGTGTTCACGGCCGTGATGACGCTGGTGGTGGTGCTCGCGGTGCAGCAGATCGAAGGGCACATCCTGCAGCCGTTCATCCTGGGCCGGGCCGTGCGGGTGCATCCCCTGGCGGTGGTGCTGGCGGTGGCCTGCGGCGGGATGGTGGCCGGGATCGGCGGCGCGGTGGTCGCCGTGCCGCTGGTGGCCGTGACGAACACCGTCGCCGGATATCTGCGGTCGTACTCGCGCAAGGCCGCGGTGCGGCACGCCGTGCCGCCGCGGGGGGCCACGGCGGTGAGCGCGGAGCCCGCGCCGCCCCAGGCGCCGCCGGAGTAGCGCGGACAACGCGAACAGGGCCCCGTCCACCGGTGGGTGGACGGGGCCCTGTCATGACAGGCCCGGGGCCGAGGGTTACTCGGACAGGACCGCCTCGGCGTCCAGCGTCACGCCGACCGCCTGGATCACGGACGCGATCTTGAACGCCTCCTGGACGACCTCGCGGTCGATGCCGGCCTTGCGCAGGACCTGCTCGTGGGAGTCCAGGCACATGCCGCAGCCGTTGATGGCGGAGACCGCGAAGGACCACAGCTCGAAGTCGACCTTGTCGACGCCCGGGTTGCCGATGACGTTCATCCGCAGACCCGCGCGCAGGGTGCCGTACTCGTGGTCCGACAGCAGGTGCCGGGTGCGGTAGAAGACGTTGTTCATCGCCATCACCGCGGCCGCGGCCTTGGCCGCCGTGTAGGCCTCCGGCGACAGGGTGGCCTTCGCCTCGGGCTCCAGCTCACGCAGCACGATCGGGGAGCGCGAGGCGATGGCGGTCGCCAGCACCGTGCCCCACAGCTGCTGGGCCGGCAGGTCCGAGTTGCCGATGACCGAGCCCAGGTTGAGCTTCAGGTCCTTGGCGTAGTCCGGTATGCGGGACTTCAGGGAGTCGAGGGACATGCCTCACTCACCGGCCAGCAGCTTGACCGGGTCCAGGGTCTCGTCGCCCTTGGACCAGTTGCAGGGGCACAGCTCGTCCGTCTGGAGCGCGTCGAGGACCCGCAGGACCTCCTTCGGGTTCCGGCCGACGGATCCGGCGGTCACCATGGAGAACTGGATCTCGTTGTTCTGGTCCACGATGAAGACCGCGCGCTTGGCGAAGCCGTCCTCGCCCTCGATGCCGAGGTCGCGCATCAGCTCGTGCTTGGAGTCGGCCATCATCGGGAAGGGCAGGTCACGCAGGTCGTCGTGGTCCTTGCGCCAGGCGTGGTGGACGAACTCGGAGTCGCCGGAGAAGCCGAGGACCTGGGCGTCGCGGTCGGCGAACTCGTCGTTCAGCTTGCCGAAGGCGGCGATCTCGGTCGGGCACACGAAGGTGAAGTCCTTGGGCCACGCGAAGATGACCTTCCACTGACCCTCGTAGGTCTTGTGGTTGATCTGCTGGAACTCCTTGCCCTTCTCCAGCGAGACGCAGGCGGTCAGGTCGAACTCGGGGAACTTGTCACCGACAGTGAGCACACGCTCTCCTTGCAGCGAAGAAACTCCCGGATTGCGGGCGTTTCCCATGGGTTGGACGGTGTTGATGTTGGCACAGCGTCGATTGATTACGGAAATAGCTACACTCGGTCGGGTTGATCGGAGGTAGTTATCAGTGACGGTGGGTAGTAAGCGCAGGCAGCCGAGCCTGGCCCAGCTGCGGGCGTTCGCGGCGGTCGCCGAGCATCTGCACTTCCGGGACGCGGCGGGGGCGATCGGCATGAGCCAGCCCGCCCTGTCGGGCGCCGTCTCGGCGCTGGAGGAGACACTCGGAGTGACGCTCCTCGAGCGTACGACGCGCAAGGTGCTGCTCTCGCCCGAGGGCGAGCGGATCGCCGTACGGGCCAAGGCGGTGCTGGCCGAGGTGGGCGCGCTGATGGAGGAGGCCGAGGCGGTGCGGGCGCCGTTCACCGGCGTGCTGCGGCTCGGGGTGATCCCGACCGTGGCGCCGTATCTGCTGCCGACCGTGCTGCGGCTCGTGCACGAGCGCTATCCGCACCTGGATCTGCAGGTGCACGAGGAGCAGACCGCCAACCTGCTCGACGGTCTGGCCGCCGGGCGTCTCGACCTGCTGCTGCTCGCCGTGCCGCTGGGCGTCCCGGGAGTGGTGGAACTGCCCCTGTTCGACGAGGACTTCGTGCTCGTCACCCCGCTCGACCACTGGCTCGGCGGCCGCGAGGGCATCCCGCGTGAGGCGCTGCGCGAACTGAACCTGCTGCTGCTCGACGAGGGGCACTGCCTGCGTGACCAGGCCCTCGACATCTGCCGGGAGGCCGGCCGCGACGACGTGCCGGTCACCACGACCGCCGCCGGACTGTCCACGCTGGTGCAGCTGGTGGCGGGCGGGCTCGGGGTGACGCTGCTGCCGCGCACGGCCGTCAAGGTCGAGACCTCGCGCAGCAACCAGCTCCTCACCGGCTACTTCGCCGACCCGGCACCCAGCCGCCGGGTCGCCCTGGCGATGCGGGCGGGGGCCGCGCGCGCCGCGGAGTACGAGGAACTGGCGGCCGCCCTGCGCGAGGCGCTGCGGCCGCTGCCCGTACGGGTCCTGGGCCGGGACGCCTGACGCCGTCCCGGCCCGGACGTGGGGCCTACTCGGTGCGCAGCCCGTCCGGCCGCATCAGTTTCAGCAGCGGCGGCAGGCTCAGCAGCGTCACCGCCAGGACGACGCCCGCGCCGATCCCGGTCATCGACAGCACACTCGGCCAGTCGATCCGGACGGACAGGTTCACCATCCGCAGCAGGACCGCCCCCAGGGCCATGCCCACCGTCGCGGCCAGCAGCAGGCCCAGCCCGATCGGGATCGCCGTCTGCCACAGCACCGACAGGCCGAGGGTGCGGCGCCGGGTGCCGAAGGCGACCAGGGACGACAGCAGCTTGCGGCGTTCGCGCAACTGCTCCAGCTGCGAGACCAGCAGGCTCGCCCCGATCAGCGCCAGCACGGCCGCGGCGCCGACGAGCAGGCCGGTACGGATCGTGGCGTAGCGCTCGTTGCGCTCCACGGCGTGCCAGACGATCGGGTCGACCGTGGGGTCGATCCGGGCCGCGGTGTTGCGCACGTACTCGTAGGCGTTCGGCTCGCCGGGGGAGAGGCTCAGGTAGAGCTCCTGCTGCGCGAGCGAGGCCAGCTCCGAGGAGTCCGCGCCCGGCGTGATGAGGATGCCGCCGCGTTCGGTGCCGGTCGGGTCCTCGCGGGACTCGGCCCGCCGGATGTCCCGCGGCACGGTCCAGGAGACGTCCTTGCCGGGCCGGTCCCCGGCGTCCAGCCACAGCGTCTTGCCCGGCTTGCCCAGCTTGATCGTGTCGGTGTCGTACTCCGCGCCGCGGACGGCGAAGACGTCACCGTCGCGGCAGGAGGGCAGGGTGGCCACCTCGCGCAGCGAGGCGCAGTCGCCGAGGGTGATCTGGACGATGGACTCCGCGTCGGCGCCCCGGCCGGAGACGTAGGCCTCCGACAGAGCGGTGACCTTGCGGACACCCTCGGTGTCGCGGAACTTCCCGGCGACGGAGGCGCCGTCGAGACGGTCGGGCACGCGCACCTGCATCTGGGCGCGGGACACGTCGTAGCGCGACGCGGCGGTGTAGCTGCCCTCCACGCCGGCGAACAGCATCTGCAGCGCGATCGCGCCGGCCACCGCCACCGCGATGCCGTTGACCATGCGGGCCGCCGCGCCGCTGCTCAACTGGAGCCTGCGCACGGCCAGCTGCCAGGCGACCCCGCCCGAGCCGAGCCGGGCCACGACCGTCTCGACGACCCAGGGCAGCAGGGCCGTGACGCCGACGAGCAGCAGCATCACGCCGCCGACCACGAGGTACTGGTTGAAGGTGCCCCCGTCGTCGCCCTGCCCGATCATCGGGGCGAGCATCGCCAGCCCGCCCAGCGGCAGCAGCAGCCGCCACCACAGCCGGCGCCGTGCGGGCCTGGCCGTGCGCACCACGCCGAGCGGCTCGATGACCACTCCGCGCAGCGCGAACAGGGTCACCAGCACCGCGGCCGTCGGCACGGCCAGCGCGACGAGCGCGGCCAGCAGGGGGGAGGGGTTCAGATAGCTCGGGAAGACGCTGACGTGGAACACGTCCACCGAGGCGGCGAGTTCACGTCCGAGCAGGAAGAAGCCGGTGCCCAGGACGAGTCCCAGCACGGATCCGGCGAGGGCCTCGCCGGCGGCGATCCGCCGGGTCATCCGGCCGTCGGAGCCGACCAGTCGCAGCGCCGCGAGCCTGCGGTCGCGCCGCTCGCCGCCGAACCGCACGGCGGCCGCGATGAACACGGCGACCGGCATCAGCAGCACCACGAAGACGACCAGGACCAGCAGGAGCAGCACCGGGTCCCAGGGGTCGGGCGAGCCCAGGTCCGGGTTGCCGAAGCTGTCGATCCGCGCGCCCGCGGTGCCGGAGCCGAGCCGGTCGGCCAGCTTCTCGCCGCCCGCGTAGAAGGCGAGTTCCTGCGAGCCGATGAGCCCCTGCTCGCCGATGGTGCCGGTGATCCGGTAGGGCAGCCGCTCCCGCAGCAGCTTCCCCTCGCCGGACGCGAGCAGTTCCTTCAGCGCGGGGGAGACGACCATGGTGCCGGCGGCCGGGAACCCCGAGAGCCCCGGCGGCAGCGGGGCCTCGGGGCCCTCCTGCTCCAGCAGGCGCCCGCGCACGTCCCGGTCGCGGAACGTGGTGTCCGCGTCCAGCACGACCAGGGTGTCGTCGGCCTTCGGCATCTCCTGCTGGCCCAGCGTGTGGTCGCTGCGGGCCTCCTCGCGCCGGTCGCGTTCCGTCAGCGCGTTCGGCAGGGCGGTGGTGAGCAGCAGCAGCGCCACGCCGAGCCCGACGCCGACGGCCGTGAGCAGCGCCCGGGTCCACCCCTCACGCCCGCCCGCGAGGGCGAACCGCATCCCCAGGGCCAGGTCCCGCACCCACTGCCGGACGTTCATACGACGCGCTCCATGTCCCGGGACTTCCCGTCCCGTACGACGATCTCGCGGTCGGAGTACGCGGCCACCCGGGCCTCGTGCGTGACGAGCACGACGGCCGTGCTGGCCGACCGGGCGGCGTCAGTGAGCAGTTCCATCACTCGCTCGCCGTTGAAGGAGTCGAGCGCGCCGGTCGGTTCGTCGGCGAAGACGACCCGCGGGTTGGTCACCAGCGCCCGGGCGACGGCGACCCGCTGCCCCTGACCGCCGGAGACCTCACCCGGCCGCTTGCGGCGCAGGTCGTCCACCTCCAGCAGCTCCATCCACGCGAGGGCCGCCTTCTCGGCCTCCTTGCGGGGGGAGCCGTTCAGCCGCAGCGGCAGGGCCACGTTCTCCACGCAGGTCAGTTCCGGCACGAGCTGCCCGAACTGGAACACGAAGCCGAACTCCGAGCGCCGCAGCGCACTGCGCTCGGCATCGCTCATCGCGGTGACCTCGCGCCCGTTGTACGTGATCGAGCCGGAGTCGGGCGGGACGATCCCGGCCAGGCAGTGCAGCAGCGTCGACTTGCCCGACCCGGACGGGCCCATCACGGCGACGACCTCGCCCGGGTGGATGGAGAACTCGGCACCGTCGAGCGCGGTGGTCGGCCCGTAGGCCTTGCGCAGGTCCTGGGCGGTGAGCAGGGAGCCGGCGGGAATCGTCATCGGGTCACCGCCTCGCGGAGCTTGTCCAGACGCGCCGCGGTCAGCTCCAGCCAGCGCAGGTCCGCCTCCAGGTGGAACAGCGCGTGGTCGCAGATGAGCTGGTCGGCGAGGTCGCCCTTGCGCTTGCGGTCGGTGAGGATGCGCATGCTGCGCAGGTGCTCCGAGCGCTGCGTGTCGAGGATGTCGGCGGCGTCGCGGTGGGTGAGCAGTGCGAGGACGACCTTGGTGTACAGGGCCGACTGCAGGTACGGCTCGGGCTTCTCCGGCGTCGCGAGCCAGCGCTCGACGTCGGTGATGCCGGCCTCGGTGATGGCGTACCGCTTGCGCTCGGGACCGCCGCCGGCCTCGATGCCGTCGACCTCGACCAGCCCGTGCTTCAGCAGGCGGGACATCGTCGAGTAGACCTGGCCGTAGTGGAGCGGCCGGTCGTGACCGAACTTCTCGTCGAAGGCCCGCTTCAGGTCGTAACCGTGGCGCGGGCCGGACTCCAGGAGCCCCAGGAGAGTGTGACCGATGGACATGACGAGGACTGTACACGGTGTGTATACGCGGGATGTATACGCCGAGTGTGCAGATCATGGCGGGGTGTGCGCCCGCGCAGGTCGCGGGGGCTTGTCACGGTTCCGCAACAGCCCCCCCCGGTCCGTTCAGGCCTGCGGGGGCGCGGGCGGGGAGCCGCCCTGCGAGCCGGGCGGCCGGCCCCGCCGGGGCAGCGGGCCGGTCTCCCGCGGCAGCCGCCCCGCCTCGGCCAGGGCCCGCCGCAGCAGGAACTCGATCTGCGCGTTCGCCGACCGCAGCTCGTCCCCGGCCCACCGCGCCAGCGCCTCGTACACCGCCGGGTCCAGCCGCAGCAGCACCTGCTTGCGCTGCTGCGGCCGCCGCGGGGAGGGGGAACCCTCGGAACGAGCCGTCACTGGTAGAGCGTCCCGGCGTTGAGGACCGGCTGCGGTGCCCGGTCGCCGCACAGCACCACCATCAGGTTGGAGACCATCGCGGCCTTGCGCTCCTCGTCGAGGGTCACGAGGTCCTGCTCGGTGATCCGGGCGAGCGCCGACTCGACCATGCCCACGGCGCCCTCCACGATCTGCCGCCGGGCCGCGACCACCGCTCCGGCCTGCTGCCGCTGGAGCATCGCCGAGGCGATCTCGGGGGCGTAGGCCAGGTGCGTGAAGCGCGACTCGATGATCTGCACGCCGGCCGCCTCCACGCGCGCGTGCAGCTCGACCGCGAGCTTCTCGGTGATCTCCTCGGCGTTGCCGCGCAGCGACAGGCCGTCCTCCTCGTGGGCGTCATAGGGGTACTCGATGGCGATGTGCCGCACGGCCGCCTCCGTCTGCGTGGAGACGAACTCGATGTAGTCGTCCACCTCGAACGTCGCCTGGGCGGTGTCCTCGACGCGCCAGACCACGACCGCGGCGAGTTCGATCGGATTGCCGTAGGCGTCGTTGACCTTCAGCACCGCCGTCTCGTGGTTGCGCACGCGGGTGGAGATCTTCGTGCGCGAGGTGAAGGGGTTCACCCAGCGCAGGCCGTCCTGCCGGATCGTCCCCCGGTACCGGCCGAACAGCTGGACCACGCGGGCCTCGCCCGGCGCGACCATGTTCAGCCCGCACATCGCGAGGAACGCCGCGAGCGCGACCAGGATGCCGCCGATGATCAGGGCCACCTCGGCGCCGGTCGCGGAGACCGTCGTGGCGGCCGCGATCAAACCCGCACCGGCCAGCAGTCCGAGCAGGCCGAGCAGCAGGGCGAGCCCGCCGCCGATGCTGTGCGCGGCGAACTCGCGGACGCGGGGCGCCGGCATCTCGGGCACGTCCGCTGTGACCTGGGCGTCGTGTGTCGTCATGGGTGATCCCCCGGTTTCTCCGAGAAGCCGCTTCTGCATAGCTTCTGTCTAGCTAAGTGATATCACTTTACCCCGCCATGGCAACCCCACACGTGTCTCGTACGTCGGTTCCGGTGGGATGGGTGCTGATTGTCACGTCCGCAAAGACCCGGATCGGCGGCCCTTTCTCTTATCTCCCGGTGTTAGCTTTCTGAGCTGACCTGAGCGGCGAACCTGTGTGACATGTGAGCACACATGAACGAAGCGGAGCGGATCGGACCCATGGGACGAGCGGAAGAAAGACGCGCCCGACAGCGCGGTGGGCGCCGGGCGGCACCCAAGCGCCGCCGTTCGTCGGGCACGGCCGGGAAGAGCGGCATACGCAGACTCTTCACCTGGAAGAAGATCCTCGGCACCTTCCTCGGCCTGTGCCTGCTCGGGATGGGCGCCTTCATCGTGCTGTACATGGTGATCGACATCCCCGAGGGGAACGCCGACGCCAAGCGGCAGAGCAACATCTACCAGTACAGCGACGGCTCGATCATGGCCCGCGACGGCAAGGTCAACCGCGAGGTCGTCGACCTGGCCCGCGTCCCGAAGGACGTCCGCCTCACCTTCGTCGCCGCCGAGAACAAGACCTTCTACAAGGACGCCGGCGTCGACCTCAAGGGCACCGCACGCGGCCTGTTCAACACCGTGGCCGGGCGCGGCGCGCAGGGCGGTTCGACGATCACCCAGCAGTACGTCAAGAACTACTACCTGACGCAGGAACAGACGGTCACGCGCAAGCTGAAGGAACTGGTCATCTCGCTGAAGCTGGACCGGGAGAAGTCCAAGGACTACATCCTCGCCGGCTACATCAACACCAGCTACTACGGCCGGGGCGCCTACGGCATCCAGGCCGCCGCCCAGGCCTACTACCGCACCGACGCCGAGAAGCTCTCCGTCGCGCAGGGCGCCTACCTCGCCGCGCTGCTCCAGGCCCCCAGCCAGTACGACTGGGCCGTCGCCTCGGACAACGGCAAGAAACTGGTGAAGGCGCGCTGGAACTACGTCCTGGACAACATGGTCGACGAGGGCTGGCTCAGCGCCTCCAAGCGCGCCGGGATGAAGTTCCCGGTGCCCAAGGACCCCAAGCCCGCCCCGGGCATGGAGGGCCAGAAGGGCTACCTGGTCAACGCGGCCAACGCGGCCCTGGAGCGACAGCTGGTCGCCGAGGGCGCCGCCGACAGCGCCAAGGAGGCCGAGGCGATGGTCAACGCCGGCGGCTGGACCCTCACACTGAACATCGACAAGAAGAAGCAGGCGGCGCTGGAAAAGTCCGTCCGGCGGCAGCTCACCAGCAAGCTCGACCCCGGCAAGCGCAAGGTCGACGGGGCCGTCCAGGCCGGAGCCGTGTCCGTGAACCCCAAGACCGGCGCGGTGGTCGCGATGTACGGCGGTGAGGACTACTTCAAGCACTACACCAACAACGCCACCCGCTCCGACTACCAGCCCGCCTCCACGTTCAAGCCGGTCATCCTGGCCGCGGCCCTGGAGGAGCGGGCCCGGACGCAGGACGGCAAGCCGATCACCGCCGACACGATCTACGACGGCACCAGCAAGCGCCCGGTCGTCGACAACGGCAGCAAGGTCGGCTTCGCCCCCGAGAACGAGGACGACGCGGACTACGGCCCGATCTCCGTCCAGACGGCCATGAACAAGTCCGTCAACAGCGTCTTCGCGCAGATGGGCGTCGACGTCGGCATGTCCGAGGTCGTGAAGGTCGCCGGCAGGCTCGGCATGGACACCGAGAACATGGAGGCCGTGCCCGCGCAGACCCTCGGCAGCATGGGCGCCAGCCCGCTGGAGATGGCCGGGGTCTACGCGACCCTCGACAACCACGGCAAGAAGGTCACCCCGGCCCTGTTGAAGTCGGCCGAGCACCTGAACCGGACCGTGACCATGCCCGACCCGGTCGGCGACGAGGTCATCAGCCGCGAGGCCGCAGACTCGGTGACCTCGGTGCTGACCGGCGTGGTCGACGACGGCACCGCCCGGGCGTCCGTGCGCGACAACCCCCTGCGCGACGGCCAGCCGGTCGCCGGCAAGACGGGTACGTCCGACAACAACAAGTCGGCCTGGTTCGTCGGCTACACGCCCGACCTGGTCACCTCGGTGGGCCTGTTCGGCGAGGACCCCAAGACCCATGCCCAGGTCCCGATGTACAAGGCGGGCGGGCAGCCCCGGGTCAACGGCGGTGGCTTCCCGGCGCAGATCTGGGCGGCGTACACCTTCGGCGTGATGGGCGACGTCGACAGGTTCGACCTGGACACACGGCAGGGCGCGGCCGTCCGGCCCACGTGGACACCGACACCGTCCCAGTCGCCCACCCGGGAGCCGAGCCAGGAGCCGACCACTGAGGCGCCGTCGTCGTCCCCGCCGCCGACCACGCAGGAGCCGTCCACCATCCCGCCGACCAAGCCGTCGTCGTCCCCGCCCGCCTCCACCCCGCCGACGAAGCCGTCGACGACCCCGCCGGACGACGGCGGTGGCCCGTTCGACCCGATCAAGCCGGACGAGGACGAGTAGGGCACACACGAAGGGCGCCCGGTGTGCACCGGGCGCCCTTTCGTCCGTCCGTGCGGCGGCTCAGCCGCGGTTGAGCTCGAACCACACCACCTTGCCCGTGCTGAGCCGGGTCGCGCCCCACCGCCGGGCCAGCCGGTTCACCAGGTACAGGCCACGCCCGCCCTCGTCGGTGGCACGGGCCTGCCGCAGCCGCGGCAGCTGCGGGACGTCGTCACCCACTTCGCAGCGCAGCACGTCCGTGCGCAGCAGCCGCAGGGTCACCGGCCGGGACGCGTACCGCACGGCGTTCGTCACGACCTCGCTGACCAGCAGCTCCACCGAGTCGCTCAGCTCCTCCAGGCCCCAGCGCTGCAGCGCGCGCCGGGCCAGCCGGCGGGCCCGGCCGGGAGCGGCGTCCTCCGGCTCCAGGAACCAGTACGCCACGTCACTGGGCGCGATCCCGTCGAACCGGGCGGCGAGCAGCGCGATGTCGTCGTCCCGGTCGCCCGGGCCGAGCATGTCGAGCACCTCGTCGCACAGCGCTTCCAGGGGCGGCGGGTGGTCGGGACCGGTGAGCTGCGCGGTCGCGGCGAGCTTCTCCCGCAGCTGCTCGATGCCGGTCCACACGTCCCGCAGGCGCGACTCGACCAGGCCGTCGGTGTACAGCAGCAGCGTCGCCCCGGCCGGGGCGTCCAGCTCCACCGCCTCGAAGTCGACGCCGCCGACCCCGATGGGCGCACCGGCCGGCACGCGCAGCACCTCGGCACGGCCGCCCAGGTGGAGCAGGACGGGCGGCGGATGACCGGCGTTGGCGATGGTGATGCGGTGCGAGACCGGGTCGTAGACCGCGTACAGGCAGGTCGCCATCCGGTCCACGCCGAGGCGCTGGGCCTGTTCGTCGAGGTGGTGCAGGACCTCCTGCGGGGGGAGGTCCAGGCCGGCGAGCGTCTGGGCCGTCGTGCGCAGCTGGCCCATGATGGCGGCCGACGTCATGGAGTGGCCCATCACGTCACCGACGACCAGGGCGACCCGGCTGCCCGGCAGCGGGATCGCGTCGTACCAGTCGCCGCCCACCCGGGCCGTCTCGGCGGCGGGCAGATAGCGGGAGGCGAGCCGCACGCCCGTCGGGCGGGGCAGTGTCTCCGGCAGCATCGTGCGCTGCAGCTCGTCCGCGATGTAGGCCTCGCGGCCGTACAGCACCGCCTTGTCGATGCCGAGGGCGCTGTGCGTGGCGAGCTGGGCGGCCACCAGCAGATCGTCCGGCTCGAAGGCGATGCGCTCGGGGCGGCGCAGGAACAGGGCGGCACCGATCACCCGGCGCCGGCCGCGCAGCGGCGCGAGAATGGCGCGCTGCCCGTCCGGTACGGCGAACTCGCCGCCCTCGCCGAGCAGTTCCGGCAGGGCGGCACGGGCCGCGGGGGCGTCGGTGAACACCGGGCGCACACCCCGCAGCACCTCGGCGAGCGCGCTGCCGGGCCGGACCTCGCACAGTTCGGCGCCGACCGAGTCCAGCTCGTTCGGCTCGGGCTGCGCGGCCGGCAGGAAGCCGTTCTCGGTGTCGCGCTCCGCCGGTATCCGGTCGGTGCGGCGCAGCCGCAGCACCAGCGGGCCGGTGGGCCGCTCGTCGCCGACGGGCAGCGGGTCGCGCAGGTACACCAGGATCGCGTCGGAGAAGGTCGGCACGGTCGCCCGGCACAGCCCCATCACGATCTCGTCCAGGTCGATGCCGCGGGCGATGCGCCGCGTGGCGGCCCCGACGAACCGCAGCCGGTCCCCGTCGCGCCGCATGGGCGTGGGCCGGCCCGGGGGCAGACTCTGGCCGGTGCGCCGCTCCTGCCCGTCGCCGGTCGCCGCCTGCCGGTCCTGCTCGTCGGCCGGCTGGAGCGGGATGCCCTCGGGGGCGGGGCGCGGCCGGGGGGCGTCGCGCTCGGCGGTCTGCTCGGCACCCGGCTGGGAGTGCTCGGAGGCGGGGTCGCTCACGGTGTCCTTGCCCTTGCCGAACGGCGTGGAGGTGTCCGGCTGCGACGTGCCCGGCGGGGTGTGGGCCGTCGAGACCGGAACGGTGACGTCGCCGCCGCAGCGGCCCTGGACCGGTAAGGCGCCGGGCGCACGCGCCGGTGTCGAGGTATGCACGAGCGCCCCGCGGGGGTCCGCGGGGTCGACGCCCGTCTGGGGGCGTTCGAAGGAGGTCGGCTGCTCCGTCACGCGTGTCGAATCCATCCGTCCGGGGCTGCACGCCAGGTGTGCAGCTGGTCCCGCCGAAACTCCGATACCCGGAATACGTGCCCCAGGAACGGAATTCCCGCGTGGTCAGAGGTTGTTCCTGTGCCACCGGCGGGCCGTCCGCGGCCCGTGGAGCCCACGACGCAGGCCCTGCCGGTGTTGCCCTCGTACCCCTCGCTCACGTCCTGCCGCCCCTCGGTGACGATCGGTCAAGCTCAGCGCGTGCTCCGGTAGTTGCCGCCGCGCGCCCTTGCGGAGGACGATCCTACGTTTCTTGCCCGGGGGCGCATCAAGGGTCTCATGAGGACACGTGCGCGGGCGTACGATCCCAGTCCTCCGGCAGTGACGGTACCCCCCAGGACGGATCCGGGCGCCAGTGCTGCCAGCCTTCCGAGAACGGCGGCCCCCAGGCCCGGATCACCTCCACCGCGGCCCGCCCCGCGGTCCGTACCCTTTCCGCCTGTTGGTCGTCCATCAGCCCGTCCCGCCGGGCCTGGGCGAACTCGTCCTCGTCCCGCCAGTGCCAACTGCGGTCGGGATGGACGGAGATGTCCAGGAAGTGGTCCTCGGAGTCGACGCCGCCCTCCCAACGGGCCAGCGGCTGCTCCAGGTTCACGTACCAGTTCTTGAACCGCCAGCCCGGCTCCCAGAACAGCCAGACCGACCAGGGCTCGCCGGGCCGGGCGAGCTTGAGCACGCCCGTGCCGAACCACCGGTCGCGCTGCACGGTGCGGGGCTTGGTGTAGCGCGACTCCAGCGGCTCCTGGTGCACCGGCGTGCCGTCGGCCAGCACGGGCTTCACGCACTCGGTGCCGGGCGCCAGCCACACGGCGAGCACCTCCGCGTCGTCCCGGACGACGGTGACCGGACGCGCGATGTGGATGTGCGTGCCGCCGTTCTCCCGGTACCGCCACAGGATCCGGCTCCCGGGCGCCCAGAAGCCCGTCGCACCGCCCTTTGCCTCGCGTCTCACCGCTCCGCCCTCCGCCATGGACAGATATTAGGTGCCATGGGCATACGACGCTGCGGCGCGTGTCACGGTTCACGCGCCGGGCGTACGTGCGCCACCTGTGGTCACGGACGCGTCATCCGCAGGACGTCCAGGGCCTCGTCGAGCTGCTCCAGGGTCAGGTCCCCGCGCTCCACGTACCCGCCGTCCAGCACGACCTGACGGATCGTCTTCCGCTCGGCCAAGGACTTCTTGGCGATCTTGGCGGCCTCCTCGTACCCGATGTACTTGTTGAGCGGCGTGACGACCGAGGGGGAGGACTCCGCGTACTCCCGCGCCCGCTCGCGGTCGGCGGTGATGCCGTCCACGGTCCGGTCGGCGAGCAGCCGGGAGACGTTGGCGAGCAGCCGGACGGACTCCAGCACGTTCTTCGCGATGACCGGCAGCATCACGTTGAGCTCGAAATTCCCCGCGGCGCCGGCCGTGGCGACGGTGGTGTCGTTGCCCATGACCTGGGCGGCGACCATGAGCACCGCCTCCGGGATGACCGGGTTCACCTTGCCCGGCATGATCGACGAGCCGGGCTGGAGGTCGGGCAGCGCGATCTCGGCGAGGCCGGTGCGCGGCCCGGAGGCCATCCAGCGCAGGTCGTTGGCGATCTTCGTCAGTCCGACCGCGATGGTCCGCAGCTGCCCGCTGGTCTCGACGACGCCGTCCCGGGCGCCCTGCGCCTCGAAGTGGTTCCGTGCCTCGGTGAGGGGCAGCCCGGTGGCGCGGGCGACCTCCTCGATGACGGCGGCGGAGAAGCCGGGCGGGGTGTTGATGCCGGTGCCGACGGCCGTACCGCCCAGCGGCAGTTCGGCGAGCCGGGGGAGGGAGGCCCGCAGCCGCTCGACGCCGTAGCGCACCTGGGCGGCGTACCCGCCGAACTCCTGCCCCAGCGTCACGGGCGTGGCGTCCATCAGGTGGGTCCGCCCCGACTTCACGACGTCGGCGAACTCCTCCGCCTTGCGCTCCAGGGCGGCGGCGAGGTGCTCCAGGGCGGGGATCAGGTCCCGCGTCACGGCGGCGGTGGCCGCGATGTGGAGGGAGGAGGGAAAGACGTCGTTGGACGACTGGGAGGCGTTGACGTGGTCGTTCGGGTGCACGGGGCGCCCGAGCCGCTCGGTGGCCAGGGTGGCGATGACCTCGTTGGTGTTCATGTTGGACGAGGTTCCGGACCCGGTCTGGAACACGTCGACGGGGAAGTGCTCGTCCCACCGGCCCTCGGCGACCTCGCCGGCCGCGTCCTGGATCGCCTCGGCGACGTCCTTGTCCAGGACCCCCAGCTCGGCGTTGACCTTGGCCGCCGCGCCCTTGATCCGGGCGAGGGCCTCGATGTGCGCGCGCTCGATGCGCTGCCCGGAGACGGGGAAGTTCTCCACCGCCCGCTGGGTCTGGGCCCGCCACTTGGCGTGCGCGGGCACCCGTACCTCGCCCATGGAGTCGTGCTCGGTGCGGTACTCGGTCCTGTCCTGCTCGTCGGTCATCGACGATCACCTCCACGTGTCACAGCGTCAGCGCCGCGACCACTGTTCCCCGTGGAGGCGATTCGTCACCGTCGTCGTCAGGCGAGTCCGGGACCGCGTACCGGAATGGACGTGAACGTCGGCGCCGGGGCCGGGTCCTGGAAGAAGTCGTTGCCCTTGTCGTCGACGACGATGAACGCCGGGAAGTCCTCGACCTCGATCTTCCAGACGGCCTCCATGCCGAGCTCCTCGTACTCGACGATCTCGACCTTCTTGATGCAGTCCTGGGCCAGGCGCGCGGCCGGGCCGCCGATCGAGCCCAGGTAGAAGCCGCCGTGGGTGTGGCACGCGTCGGTGACCTGCTTGCTGCGGTTGCCCTTGGCGAGCATCACCTTGGAGCCGCCCGCCGCCTGGAACTGCTCCACGTAGGAGTCCATCCGGCCGGCCGTCGTCGGGCCGAACGAGCCCGACGCGTAGCCCTCGGGCGTCTTGGCCGGGCCGGCGTAGTACACCGGGTGGTCCTTCAGGTACTGCGGCATCTCCTCGCCCGCGTCCAGCCGCTCCTTGATCTTGGCGTGCGCGATGTCGCGCGCCACGACCAGCGGGCCGGTCAGCGAGAGCCGGGTCTTCACCGGGTACTTGGTGAGCTCCGCGAGGATCGTCTCCATCGGCTGGTTGAGGTCGATCTTCACCACGTCGCCGCTGTCGTCGAGCTGCTCGTCGGTGGTCTCCGGCAGGAAGCGCGCCGGGTCCGTCTCCAGCTGCTCCAGGAAGACGCCCTCGGCGGTGATCTTCGCGACGGCCTGGCGGTCCGCGGAGCAGGAGACGGCGATGGCGACCGGGCAGGACGCGCCGTGCCGGGGCAGGCGCACCACGCGCACGTCGTGGCAGAAGTACTTGCCGCCGAACTGCGCGCCGATGCCGATCCTCTGCGTCAGCTCGAAGACCTTCTGCTCCAGCTCCTTGTCCCGGAAGCCGTGCCCCAGCTCGGAGCCCTCGGCGGGGATCTCGTCCAGGTAGTGCGCGGAGGCGTACTTCGCCGTCTTCAGCGCGTACTCGGCGGACGTGCCGCCGACGACGATCGCCAGGTGGTACGGCGGGCAGGCGGCCGTACCGAGGGAACGGATCTTCTCCTCCAGGAACCTCATCATGGAGGACTCGTTCAGGACGGCCTTCGTCTCCTGGTACAGGAACGACTTGTTGGCCGAGCCGCCGCCCTTGGCCATGAAGAGGAACTTGTAGGCGTCGCCGTCGGTCGCGTACAGCTCGATCTGCGCGGGGAGGTTGGAGCCGGTGTTCCTCTCCTCCCACATGGTGAGCGGGGCCATCTGCGAGTAGCGCAGGTTCAGGTTCTGGTAGGCGTCGTAGATGCCGCGGCTCAGGGCCTCCTCGTCACGGCCCTGCGTGAGCACGTTCTGCCCGCGCTTGCCCATCACGATCGCCGTGCCCGTGTCCTGGCACATGGGGAGCACGCCCGCCGCCGCGATGTTCGCGTTCTTCAGCAGGTCCAGCGCCACGAACTTGTCGTTGCCCGACGCCTCGGGGTCGTCGATGATCCGGCGCAGCTGCGCGAGGTGGGCCGGGCGCAGGTAGTGCTGGATGTCGTGGACGGCCTCCTCGGCGAGCTTGCGCAGCGCCTCCGGCTCCACCTGGAGGAAGGTCCGTCCGTCCGGCCCCTCGACCGTGGAGACACCCTCGGAGGTCACCAGCCGGTAGGGGGTGGTGTCCTCTCCCTGGGGGAGCAGATCGGTGTACGCGAACTCAGGCATCTCAGCCCATTCCTCACTCTACGGACGGCGGCCCGCCTCCTTTGGCGAGCGCCAACCAGCGTAGAACCTGCCACTGACGGCGAGCTTGTGAGGTAAGGCTCAGTTCGTCACCTCCGCGCCGGCTCGGGGGAAGCCGGGCCGGGGGGTGTCGCGATCTATCGTGTTTCGGTACGCTGCTGCCGTGGACCTTCAGAAGCAGGACCCTCACCCGCAGACCGGCCCCGCCGTCTCCGAGCTCCGCGCCTCCGACGCCGAGCGCGACCGCATCGCCGACATCCTGCACGACGCCCTCGCCGAGGGCCGTCTCACCGCGGACGAGCACGCCGAGCGCGTCGAGGGGGTGCTGCGCGCCAAGACGGTGGGTGAACTGGAGGTCTTCATCCGGGACCTGCCCGCCGCGCACGGCCCGCGCCCCGCCCCCGCCCCGGCGCCGCACCGCCCCACGGCCGGCGCCATCCCGGTCGAGCCGGACGACAACGTGGTCGCGATCTTCAGCAGCGCCGTCCGCAAGGGCCGCTGGCGCGCGGGCCGCCGGATCCACGCCTACGCGATCTTCGGCAGTGTCGAGATCGACCTGAGCGAGGCGCTCTACAACCACCAGCAGGTCGTCATCAAGTCCTACGCCGTCTTCGGCAGCGTCGAGATCCGCGTCCCGGAGAACGTGTCCCTGCGCGGCATCGGCGGCGGCGTGCTCGGCAGCTTCGAGGTCGCCACCCTCGACTCGGGCGAACCGGAGGCCCCCGTGGTCTACGTCGACGGCTGGGCCGTCCTGGGCAGCGTCGAGGCGCGGCCCAAGCGCGGCAAGCTCGTCGCGGACATCCTGGACCGGGTGCAGCGCAAGGTCGACCGGAGTCTGCGCAAGCACCTCGGGCACTGACGGTCGCGCAGCAACCGGAAGCGGCGGTTCGGAACTCAGTGCATAGGCGCGCGCACAGCGGGTAGGCCTTGCTGCATCGTCTCTCGCTCGCGAAGCCGTCGTCAGGAGTAGACCGTGCTGCAACCGCCGCATTCGTCCCTGCAGGTCGCTGCCGTTCCGGCCCCGCGGGTGCCAGCGCGAGACAGGGACCAGGACGCCCCGTGGCACACCGAGGCGGTGTGCCGGCGCGACGAGGCGGGCCTGTTCTTCGCCCCCTCCAAGGAGCCCACCGCCGCCCGGCTCTCCCGGGAGGAGGCGGCCAAGCGGGTCTGCGCCCGCTGTCCGGTCATGGTCGAATGCCGCGAGCACGCCCTGCTCCAGCCCGAGCCCTACGGCGTCTGGGGCGGCCTCACGGCGGCCGAGCGCCGCGTGGTCCTGGCCCGGCGCCGCCGCCGCGACCTGGAGCTGAAGAAGGCGGCCCGCTCGGCGAACCAGATAGCGGCCGCCGGCTGACTTCCGAACAGCACGGAGCAGGGCGCCCCCACCGCACCGGGGACGCCCTGCTTCTCTGTGTGGAGCCGGGCGGAACGCCCTGGGGTGCTACTTCCCCTTGTCGAAGTCGATCGCGCTGTACGCCCGCAGCTTGGAGAGCCGGTGCTCCGAATCGATCCTGCGCACCGTGCCCGAGCGCGAGCGCATCACGATCGAGTCGGTCGTCGCCGTCTCGGCCCGGTAGCGGACCCCGCGCAGCAGCTCCCCGTCCGTGATCCCGGTCGCCACGAAGAACACGTTCTCCCCGGTCACCAGGTCCTCGGTGGTCAGCACCCGGTCGAGATCGTGGCCCGCGTCGATCGCCCGCTGCCGTTCCTCGTCGTCCTTCGGCCACAGCTTGCCCTGGATGGTGCCGCCCAGGCACTTGACCGCGCAGGCCGAGATGATGCCCTCGGGGGTGCCGCCGATGCCGAGCAGCAGATCGACGCCGGTGCCCTCGCGCAGCGCCAGGATCGAGCCGGCCACGTCACCGTCGGAGATCAGCTTGATGCGCGCCCCGGTGTCCCGGATCTCCTTGATGATGCCCTCGTGCCGCGGCCGGTCCAGGATCACCACCGTGACGTCCTCGGGGGCGGACCGCTTGGCCTTGGCGACCCGGCGGATGTTCACCGACACCGGCGCGTCGATGTCGACGAAGTCCGCCGCCTCGGGGCCGGTGACGAGCTTGTCCATGTAGAAGACGGCGGACGGGTCGAACATCGACCCGCGCTCGGCGGCGGCCAGCACCGCGATCGCGTTCGTCATGCCCTTGGCGGTCAGCGTGGTGCCGTCGATCGGGTCCACGGCGATGTCGCACTCGGGCCCGGTCCCGTCGCCCACGCGCTCCCCGTTGAACAGCATGGGGGCCTCGTCCTTCTCGCCCTCGCCGATCACGACGACACCGTTCATCGAGACGGTGGAGACGAGGGTCCGCATGGCGCGGACCGCGGCACCGTCGGCGCCGTTCTTGTCACCGCGTCCGACCCAGCGGCCCGCGGCCATCGCCGCCGCCTCGGTGACCCGGACCAGCTCCAGGGCGAGGTTGCGGTCGGGGGCCTCGGAGGGCACATCGAGTTCGGACGGCAAGTGATGATGCTCGGTCATCGGAGCGCACCTTTCTGTACGACGACGGCCGGATGAGGGCTTTGTCGCCCGACTCTATCTCCGAGCCCGCAAAATGAGCAGGGCCCCCCACGGATGAGCGCAGCAGGGACCTGCGACGATAGGGGGCGTGGCAGGCACGAACGGCAAGCAGAAGACGGCGCGGGACATGATCCTCTCCCTCGGGGTCATCATCCTCGTGGCGGGCGTCATGTACCTCTTCATCCCGCACGACGACAGCGAACCCGACCTCAAGCGCGTCGACTACCGGATCGAGCTGCTCACGGCACGCCGCGCCGCCCCGTACCCCGTGGCCGCGCCCGAGGGCCTGCCCGGGGCGTGGAAGGCCACCTCCGTCCGTTACCGGGCCGACGACTTCGACACCTGGCACCTCGGGTTCCACGACCCCGAGGGGGAGTACGTGGCGGTCCAGCAGTCCACTCAGCGGCGGCCCGTCTTCCTCGACGAGGCGACGCAGGGTGCGCGGGAGACCGACAGGACCGAGAAGATCGACGGCCGGACGTGGACCCGCTGGGAGGGCGGCCGGTACGACGCGCTGGTGCTGGAGGGCACCGAGGGCTCGACCACGGTCGTGACGGGCACCGCCTCGTTCGCGCAGCTGACGAAGATGGCGCAGGCGCTGCAGACGAAGTGACCGCGCACGAGGAAGGCCCCCGGCGACCGTGCCGGGGGCCTTCCTCGCAGCGGTGCGGCGCGGACGCCGTCCGTGGCTCAGACGGTCGTCACGACCTGGTCGAACTCCAGGCGCGGGGAGCGCGGGTACCAGGCGTCCGGGCCCGGGCGGCCGATGTTGACGACCATCAGCGGGGTGTGGTCGTCGTCCAGGAACTCCTTGCGCACGCCCTCGAAGTCGAAGCCGGTCATCGGGCCGGCGGCCAGACCGGCGGCGCGGACACCGACGATGAAGTACGCGGCCTGCAGCGCGGCGTTCATCGCGGCGGCGCTCTCGCGCACCGGACGCTCGGCGAAGAAGGCGTCCTTGGCCTGCGGGAAGGCCGGGAACAGGTGCGGCAGCTCCTCGTGGAACTCGTTGTCCGCGGAGAGGATCGCGACCAGCGGGGCGCTCGCGGTCTTGGCCCGGTTGCCCTCGGCCATGTGACCGACCAGGCGCTCGCGGGCCTCGGGGGAGCGGACCAGCGTGATGCGCAGCGGGGTCTGGTTGAAGGCGGTCGGGCCGTACTTGACCAGGTCGTAGATCGCCTGCACCTGCTCGTCCGTCACCGGCTCGTCGGTGAAGGTGTTGGCGGTGCGGGCCTCGCGGAACAGGAGGTCCTGGGCTGCGGGGTCAAGAACGAGAGACATGAACGAAAACCTTCTCGGGGTGTACGTCGGGTCCGGGGTGCCGGACCGGCTGACGTCTGCGACAGTACGCCAATGAAGTTCAACGTTCAACTAAATCCGGGGTGTGGTGATCGGCTTCACAGTGCGTCACCCAGTGATCTCCGGGGCCCCGCAGCGGGGACCCGGCCGCGCTACTCGGCGTCCTCGCCCTCCGCGGCCTCCTCCGCCAGCGCCGCGTCCAGCCGCGCCCGCGCCCCCTCCAGCCAGCGCCGGCACACCCGGGCCAGCTCCTCGCCGCGCTCCCAGAGCGCCAGGGACTCCTCCAGCGTCGTACCGCCCGCCTCCAGCCGGCGGACGACCTCGATCAGCTCGTCCCGCGCCTGTTCGTACCCGAGCGCCTCGTCCGTGCCCGGCGCCTGCTCCACCTCGCTGGTCATCCACCCACCCTATGTGTCGACTCGTACGGAGAACTCACCCTCGGAGACCCGCGCGCGCAGGACCTCACCGGCCGCCACCTCGCCCGGGTCGCGGACGGCGTGCCCGTCCGCCCGCTGGAGCACGGCGTACCCGCGCTTGAGCGTCGCGGCGGGGGAGAGGGCCACCACGCGCGCGTGCGTGTGCGTCAGCTCGGAGTCGGCGCGGTCCAGCTGGTGCCGCAGGCAGCGCCGGCCGCGGTCGAGCAGGTCCGCCACCTGGTCGGCCCGCTCGTCGATCATCCGGTGCGGATCCTGTATCGACGGCCGGGCGAGCGCGTGCGCCAGGCCGCGCTCCTCCCGGTCCAGCAGCGCCGCCACGCAGCGCCGCGCCCGGTCCCGCAGCAGCCGTACGCGCTCGTACTCCTCGCCGACGTCCGGCACGACCTTCTTGGCCGCGTCGGTCGGGGTCGAGGCACGCAGATCGGCCACGTGGTCCAGCAGCGGGTTGTCCGGCTCGTGGCCGATGGCCGACACCACGGGCGTACGGCACTGCGCGACCGTGCGGATCAGCTGCTCGTCGGAGAACGGCAGCAGGTCCTCCACGCTGCCGCCGCCGCGGGCGACGATGATCACGTCGACGTCGTCGAGCGCGTCGAGCTCCTTCACGGCCTGCACGACCTGCGGCACCGCGTGCACGCCCTGCACGGCCACGTTGCGCACCTCGAAACGCACGGCGGGCCAGCGGTGCCGGGCGTTCTCCAGCACGTCCCGCTCCGCCGCCGAGGCCCGGCCGCAGACCAATCCGATCAGCTGCGGCAGGAAGGGCAGCGGCTTCTTGCGCTCCGGCGCGAACAGGCCCTCCCGCGCGAGCGCCTTCTTCAGCTGCTCCAGCCGCGCCAGCAGCTCCCCGACCCCGACGGGCCGTATCTCGGCGGCCCGCAGCGACAGCTGCCCGCGCGGGGCGTACCACTCGGGCTTCGCCAGGACGACCACCCGGGCTCCCTCGCTCACGACGTCCGCGACGGCGTCGAACACCTGCCGGTAGCAGGTGACGCTGACGGAGATGTCGTGCGACGGGTCCCGCAACGTCAGGAACACCACACCGGCACCCGGCCGCCGCGACAACTGCGTGATCTGCCCCTCGACCCACACCGCCCCGAGCCGGTCGATCCACCCCCCGATCAGCCGCGACACCTCGCCGACGGGCAGCGGGGATTCCGGAGTCGTGTTCACAGCCATGCCCGCGAGCGTAGTGGCCACCGCTGACAACGCGGTTCACCGGCCGCGGCGCGGGGCGGGGCCGGTCAGTCCGCCGCGGGCGGAGTCGTAGTGCCGCGGCGTTCCTGGACGAGAAGCACCACCAGCCCGGCCGCCAGCCACACCGCGCCGACCACCTGGGCCGAGCCGGATGCCTCCACGATCACGGCGACGGTGATCGCCGCTCCCAGCACCGGCACCAGCAGATGCCGCCACCAGCTCACGGCGCCGCCCCGGCGCTTCACCACGAACCAGCCCACCACGCTCGCGTGCAGCAGCGTGAACGCGGTCAGCGCGCCGATGTCCACCACCGACACCAGCTGGTCCATCCCGTCGTCGTGGCGCGCCGCCCACACCGCCGCCACCAGCGTCACCACGGCCGCGCACAGCAACGCCACCCGCGGCACCCCGGCACTGGTCCGGGACAGCACGCGCGGCAGCCGCCGGTCCCGGCCCATCGCGAACAGCAGCCGAGCCGCCGCGGCCTGCCCGGCCAGCGCCGCGAACGCCGCGCCGATCGCCTTGCTCACCGCGACCAGGTCGTGCAGCCAGGTGCCGACCGAGGCGTCCACCGTGTCGTAGAACGCCGTCCCCTGCCGCCCCGGCTCCGCCGCCAGCCGCGCCGACGACACCGGCTCCAGCAGCGCCACCAGATACGTCTGCGCGACGAACAGCACACCCGCCAGCGCCAGGCAGAACAGCAGCGCCCGCGCGATCTTCGCCGAGCCGCCGGTGACCTCCTCCGCGAACGAGGCGATCGCGTCGAACCCCAGATACGACAGCACCGCCACCGACACCGCCCCGAGCACCGCCGACACCGCGAACGCGCCCTGCGTGCCGTCCCCCGACAGCGGCGACAGCCAGCCCCGCTCGGCACCGTCGCGGGCCAGCACCACCAGCGCGGCCACGACGAAGACGACCAGGACCACGACCTCCAGCACCAGCACCAGGAAGCCCACCCGGGCCGCCGCCCGGACACCCCACAGGTTCAGCAGCGTCGTCACGGCGACCGCGAGCGCCGACCAGACCCACCGGGACACCTCGGGGACCAGCGCGTTCATGGCGACCCCGCAGAACAGGTACGCCACCGCCGGGATCAGGACGTAGTCCAGCATCGCCATCCAGCCGGCGACGAAGCCGGCCTCCTTCCCGAGCCCCGCGCGCGCGTAGGCGAACACCGAACCCGCCTGCGGGACGACCCGGACCATCTGGGCGTAGCTGAACGCGGTGAACGCCATCGCGACCGTCGCGACGACGTACACCAGCGCCACCGCGCCGTGCGACTTCGCGTCCAGCGTGCCGAACACGCCGACCGGGGCCATCGGAGCGATGAACAGCAGCCCGTAGACGACCAGGTCCCGGAAGCCCAGACTGCGCCGCAGCGCGTGTTCCCCGTCGACCGCGCGGGCCCGCGCCCCCGTCTTCGCCATCGTGGCCCGCCTCCGCCTTCCGTCCCTCACACCGCGTTCGTTCAGTCTTCCCGGGGACTCCACCCGGACGCGATCTTTGACCCGCCGAACGCGGCCGTACGATGGGACGCATGTCTGCTTCGCCTGGCCGCCGTGTCCTGCTCGCCGCCCCCCGTGGCTACTGCGCGGGCGTGGACCGCGCCGTGATCGCCGTAGAGAAAGCGCTGGAGCAGTACGGCGCTCCCGTCTACGTCCGCCACGAGATCGTCCACAACAAGTACGTCGTGCAGACCCTGGAGAAGAAGGGCGCGATCTTCGTCGAGCAGACGGAAGAGGTGCCGCCGGGCAACATCGTGATGTTCTCGGCCCACGGCGTGGCCCCCGTCGTCCACGAGGAGGCCGAGCGCGGCAAGCTCGCCACCATCGACGCCACCTGCCCGCTGGTCACCAAGGTCCACAAGGAAGCCGTCCGCTTCGCCAAGGAGGACTACGACATCCTCCTGATCGGCCACGAGGGCCACGAGGAGGTCATCGGCACCTCCGGCGAGGCCCCCGACCACATCCAGCTGGTCGACGGCCCCGGCGACGTCGCCAAGGTCGAGGTCCGCGACCCGTCCAAGGTCGTCTGGCTCTCCCAGACCACGCTCTCCGTCGACGAGACCATGGAGACCGTCGACGCCCTCAAGGACAAGTTCCCGCAGCTCATCTCCCCGCCCAGCGACGACATCTGCTACGCCACGCAGAACCGCCAGCTGGCCGTGAAGCAGATGGGCGCCGAGTCCGACCTGGTGATCGTGGTCGGCTCCCGCAACTCCTCCAACTCCAAGCGCCTGGTCGAGGTCGCCAAGATCGCCGGAGCCCGCGCCGCCTACCTCGTGGACTTCGCCGACGAGATCGACGAGGCCTGGCTGGAGGGCGTCTCCACCGTCGGCGTCACCTCGGGCGCGTCCGTGCCCGAGGTCCTGGTCGAGCAGGTCCTGGAGTGGCTCTCCCAGCGCGGCTTCGAGGACGTCGAGATCGTCAAGGCGGCCGAGGAGTCCATCACCTTCTCCCTCCCCAAGGAGCTGCGCCGCGATCTGCGCGAGGAGGCGGCCGCGCTGGTCGCCGAGCGCGGCGGCGCCGCCTCCGGTGAACGTCCCGCGGAGTGATCGCGGACCCTTCGCGCAGACGGTGCGAAGGGATCGGGGAGCCGTCGGGGACGGGCCGGGCGGGGACCGCCGTCCGGCCTGTGACCGTCCGTCCCACGTCGTAACGTAGGGCCATGCAGATCTTCGGCGTGGACATCGGCGGTTCCGGGATCAAGGGTGCCCCGGTGGACCTGGACAAGGGCGACCTGGCGCAGGAGCGCCACAAGGTCCTCACCCCGCACCCGGCCACGCCCGACGGGGTGGCCGACGGCGTCAAGCAGGTCGTCGACCACTTCGGCTGGACGGGACCCGTCGGGGTCACGTTCCCGGGCGTGGTGACCGACGGGGCCACGATCCGCACGGCGGCGAACGTCGACGACAGCTGGATCGACACGGACGCGCGTGCGCTGCTCGGTGAGCGGCTGGGCGGGCTGCCGGTGACCGTGGTGAACGACGCGGACGCGGCGGGCGTCGCCGAGATGCACTTCGGCGCGGGCCGCGGCCGGCGGGGCACGGTGATCCTGCTGACGCTGGGCACGGGCATCGGCAGCGCGCTCTTCGTCGACGGCGTCCTCGTGCCGAACACGGAGCTGGGCCACCTGGAGCTGGACGGGCACGACGCGGAGAAGCGCGCCTCCAGCAAGGCGCGCGAGGACCACGACCTGTCGTGGGAGCACTGGGCGGCGCACCGCGTGCGCAAGTACCTCGCCCACGTCGAGATGCTGTTCTCGCCGGAGCTGTTCATCATCGGCGGCGGCGTCAGCCGCAAGGCCCAGAAGTTCCTGCCCCACATCGAGGGCATCAAGGCGGAGATCGTCCCCGCGCAGCTGCAGAACAACGCGGGCATCGTGGGGGCGGCGATGCGGGCGGCGGGGCACTAGCGCCGGACGCGCGGCCCGGGGCCCGGGGAAGGGACGCCGGACGGCTGCGGGAGGCGGGAGGACACGGGGGCCGGACGCTGCTGGGGGCGGTTACGCGGACGGCGGGTACCGGCGTCGGACGTGGCGGGGCCCCGGCCATGCGGCAGCGGACGCGGCCCGGGGTGGTGAGCCGGCCGGGCGCCGCCCGCACAGCCGGACTCGTGTCACACCACCGGTCACACCACTGGTCACACCGCTGGTCGCCCGCCGGCCGCCGACGCCGCCGTCCTCCTGCGGTGCACCAGCCGGATCCGGCGGACGATCACGATCAGCCCGGCGACGAGCGTCCCGCCGTACAGCCACCCGGCCTGCGTCGCGAGCGCCGTGACCAGCCCCATCAGCTTGCTCCCGCCGTCGCCCCCGGCCACCGGCAGCAGCCCCGCGGCGAAGGCGATCGGCACGACCACGGGGGCGGTCATCAGGTCCCCCGGCCTCACCCACACGGCGGTCAGCACGCACACCGGCAGAAACAGCACGCCGTACGCCGTCAGCGACGCCCCGAACAGCGCGGCGCACAGCGCGCCCAGCAGGAACATCGCCACCGCGCAGAACAGCCCGCTGCCCAGCCCGGTCAGCCGCGGGTTGGGCAGCCGCCCGGCGGGCGCCGACGGCGCGGGCGCGGGCCGTCGCACCGGCGCCGGACGGCGCTGCGCCCCCGGCGGCCGGGCCGCGCGCACGGGCCCGCCGCCCGCCTGTGCGGGAGCGCCACCCGCCCGTGCGGGAGCGCCACCCGCCCCTCTTTTCACCTGCGGCGGCAGGGGCGGCCTCGGCCGGTCACGTCGCGGTCCGTACTGGGCAGATCGCGTCCTGTATTGCTCCACCGGACCAACTTAGGTCGTTCAATATGCCGAATAGCCCGTGAGACACGCCGACGGCCGAGGCTTGGCCAAGCGTTCGATACGCCGCCCGGGGCGGTTCCGGACACGCCGTAGACTGGTGGATCGGCCGGTCCCCTGGCCCCCTGGCCCTCTCCACTCACGGGAAGTCGCAACGTGTCGCTCACGATCGGAATCGTCGGCCTGCCCAACGTCGGCAAGTCGACCCTGTTCAACGCCCTGACCAAGAACGACGTGCTGGCGGCCAACTACCCGTTCGCCACGATCGAGCCCAACGTCGGTGTCGTCGGCGTGCCCGACCCCCGGCTGACCAAGCTGGCCGAGATCTTCTCCTCGCAGCGGGTCCTGCCGGCCACGGTCGACTTCGTCGACATCGCGGGCATCGTCCGCGGCGCCTCCGAGGGTGAGGGCCTGGGCAACAAGTTCCTGGCGAACATCCGCGAGTCCGACGCGATCTGCCAGGTCATCCGGGCCTTCAAGGACGAGAACGTCGTGCACGTCGACGGCAAGGTCTCGCCCAAGGACGACATCGAGACGATCAACACCGAGCTGATCCTCGCCGACCTGCAGACCATCGAGAAGGTCCTGCCGCGCCTGCAGAAGGAGTCGCGGATCAAGAAGGACATCGCGCCGAAGGTCAAGGCCGTCGAGGAGGCCAAGGAGATCCTGGAGAAGGGCGACACCCTCTTCTCCCAGGGCGTCGTCCAGGGCACCGAGCGCGCCGAGCTCCTGCACGACCTGCACCTGCTCACCACCAAGCCGTTCCTCTACGTCTTCAACGTCGACGAGGACGAGCTGACCGACGAGGACTTCAAGAACGAGCAGCGCGCCCTGGTCGCCCCGGCCGAGGCGATCTTCCTCAACGCCAAGCTGGAGGCGGACCTCGCCGAGCTCGACGAGGACGAGGCCCTGGAACTCCTCCAGTCCGTCGGCCAGGAGGAGCCCGGCCTCGCCACGCTGGCGCACGTCGGCTTCCGCACGCTCGGCCTGCAGACGTACCTCACGGCCGGCCCCAAGGAATCCCGCGCCTGGACCATCAAGAAGGGCGCCACGGCCCCCGAGGCCGCCGGCGTCATCCACACGGACTTCCAGAAGGGCTTCATCAAGGCGGAGGTCATCTCCTTCGACGACCTGGTGGAGACGGGCTCGGTGGCAGAGGCCCGCGCGAAGGGCAAGGCCCGCATGGAGGGCAAGGACTACGTCATGCAGGACGGCGACGTGGTGGAGTTCCGGTTCAACGTGTGACCGGGTGACGGGTTGCGTCGTTCCACGGGTCCGAGGATGGCTCACATGTGCTCCCTGCTGTCGGCGTCACCGGGAGAGGGTGTCCTCGTCGCCGGACTCGTGAAGTGGCGGAGGCCGGTCAGGTTGGCGTGAGCCGCCGGACCGGCCGAGACCACCCACCTCCACGACGCCGGCGGTCAGCTCCTCATCCGGCGTGCGAGGGGAGACGGCGACACCGTCCTGTACCTCGGCGCCACCGAGGTCTGGCCGACGGTCAAGACCTCTCCGGCACACGTTGACGCCGCCAACGGCCAGAACATCGCTCGCGCGGTCTGCAAGTTCAGGTGAACAGCGTGATCATTCGTCGCAGAAGGCACGCAGACGACGACTCCTCGTTCACTGCGGACCGCAGCTACGGCGTCCTGGGCGTCTCGCGCTACGAGGGTCGGCTCATGGTCCTCGTACGGGACGACCACCGGCTTCCGGTCTGGACCGAGCTGTCCGACTTCGAAGTCGACGACCCGGAACTGCACGCGGGCTGGCGGGTCGACGCGTCCCTGCCGGACGAGGGCGTCCTGCAGTTCCTCGCCGGCTACCGGGAACTCGTCGAAGACAGCGAGCACTACGACGCGCTGCTGGAGCGAGAGCCCGGCGCGCTGGCCGTGTTCGAGGACCGGTGGCGTCAGAACCACGGCCCCCTCGAACTGCCGGCGGCGGACGACTTCCTGTCGAACTTCGGCGTGGAGCCGACGTCGGCGGACGGCGGGGACGACACGCACCACTCGCGTGAGCGCGGCCGGGTCCTCATTGAAGGAAGCGACGGTCATGCCGTCACCCTCAAGTGGGACGCCCCGGCACGCCGTCTGGCGTGCGCGTGGACGCACGGGGACCGCAAGGTCGCCGAGTTGACGTTCCCCGACACGTCACGGCTGTCGATCCGTGCCTCGGCCGAGGCCTCCGGTTTCGACGTGCACCACACCGGTACGACGGGCCGGCGCGTGACTCGGATCCAGGTCTACCCGTACGTCTCGGTCGCGGACCTGTAGACGCCCTCTCGCCCCATCTCTTTGGCAACGGCACCCTGCGAACCGCTCACCCTCTTTGGATCACGGCGGCAGACACTGACCTCACAAGAAGGCACTGACAAATGCCCCTTGAAGAACGCCATGGTGCTTCCGCCGAAGCGCGTGCACTCGCGCCCTACGTGACCATGGCCGAGCTGTTCGTCTCCGGGCGGATCGAAGCGCCGGAGTTCGAGTCGCGGTTCTGGGCCGAGTTCCGTGGTCTGAGGGTCATTTCCGAACCGGACTTCGCCGTCCTCAACGAGCTGTTCTACGTCGTCGAGGACTTCGTGGCGGATGCGGCGGCCCGGGATCCCGGGGATGTGGCGGAGGTCGAACTGCTCGCAGCCGCAAGGCGGTTCCTTGCGGGGTGCAGGGGGCTATGAGCAGCCGGGATCTCCGGGCAGGCGGGCCGCTGCCTGCTGTCGTGCCCGCCTGTGCCGGGAGCAGTGCGTGGCGGTGACGGCGGCGGCTGTCGCGAGGGTCAGCAGGGCGAGGAGGGCTCGCTTCCGGCGGTCCGGGGTGTGCCGGGGGCGTTCGGGTGCCGTCGGTTCTCCGGACAGGTCCCGGGTGATGCGGTGCCAGACGCGTGCCGGGGGTGTGGTCGGGAGGTCGATCAGTTCTGCCGTGCGGGCCGCCTCGACCACGCGGGTCATCGTGTGGAGGTCGTCGCGGCAGCGGGCGCAGTGGGCGATGTGGTGGAGCGCCTCGGTGTCCGCGGCGGTGCGGGGGGTGTTGCCCAGGGCCAGTTCGACCAGGTGTGACGGGTCCACGTGGGTCACCGCGGCCTCCCGGATGCGATGGGCTCCGCCGTGACGACCAGGTTGGAGAGGTAGCCGCCGCGCTCGGGGACGAACGGGGGCGCGCAGGTGATGAGGGTGAGGACGGGCGGGCCCGAGCGGCGGAAGGCCGAGGAGGGCAGGTCGTCCTTCGGGACCGTGGTGCGGGAGACGATCCGGTAGCGCACCGGCTGCCCACCGTCCCGCCTCACCTCCACCCGCTGGCCTCGCCGTACGTCGTACAGGGCGGCGAACTCGCCCAGGTCGCCGGAGTCCGTGTCCACGTGGCCGACGAGCACGGCCGAACCTTCGGCGCTGCCCGGTGCCGGGCCGTAGCGGTACCAGCCTGCCGTGGCCGGGTCGTCGGGGACGGTCATGTCGCCCTTCTTCGTCACGCCCACGGGGGTGACGCGGGCGTCGAGGTCCACGTCGTCGATCAGGATCCGTCGCGGTGGGCGCTGGTCCGGCCCTGGCCGTTGCGGTGCGGCGGCCGTGGGTGCCGGGTGGTCCGTGGGGGCCGCCGCGAAGTCCTGGGGCGCTGCGGGCTGTTCGGGCGGCGGGCCCGTGAGGCCGATGGCGGCTGCCAGTGCGGCAGCCGCCATGATCCGACCCGGGCGCCGACGCCTGCGGTCACCCACGCCGGCCGGCGAGGCGGCGGGCCGTCAGGACGCCCGTCACCGTGACCACTCCGGCCGCGGCGGCCCAGGCGGGCCACGTGTCGGAGGAGTTCGGGGTGACGGCGGCGCCGCTGCCGCCCGCGTGCACGGCCTTGGGGTTCGAGGCCATGCCGCTGAACGACTGGGTCGCCAGCGCCAGGTTCTTGTCGTTCGCGCTGCCCCAGGCGTAGACGACGTTGCTGGTGCCCTCCTTCAGGGGCAGGTCGGCCGGGCCGATGGCCACGGTGTCCGTGCCGGCCAGGACCACATCGGCGTTGACCGTGCCCGCGGCGACCTCGGCGGTGTCCTCCTTGGGGTTGGTCAGGCCGGTGAAGACGGGCTGTCCGCCGGCGCGGACGTCCACCGCGGGGGCGGCCGCGACATGGCGGACCGTCAGACGGGCCTTGCCGGCGTCGACCGCGGAGACGTCGTTGGTGAAGGCCGTCAGCTGGGGCTTGCCGTCGGCGGTCAGGTGCGCGGCGACGGTGGCGTTGCCGCCCTCGGGCACCTCGACCTTCTTCTCCAGGGCCGGGGTGCCCTCCGGGCCCTTGCCCGCTTCGAAGATCTTGATGTCGTAGGTACCGGCGTCGAGGGACTGGGGATCCGTCACCGTGCCGGGCTTGAAGTCGCTGAGCAGCTCGTCGCCGTTGGCGTACACGTCCACGGTCAGTCCGGGGATGCCGTGGAAGACGGACACCATGGCCTTCTCCTGCTGGTCGGCCAGGGCCGGGGCGGCCGCTCCGAGGGCCAGGGCACAGGCGCCGGCGGAGGCTGCGAGGGCGAGGGGGAATCGGGAGTTCATGGGGATCATCCCTTCGAAAGGAGTCTCCGTACGGTGCGGAGTCTCGGTCCCGTTTCGGGGGTGGTGGCCGCCTTGGATGCGCGGCCGAATGGGCTCGTGCGCCGTTCTCACGCGCCAGGGTCGGGCGCCGCGGACTGCTCGATCACCGCGCGCAGGCGGTGCAGGCCGCGGCGGGCGTGACTCTTGACCGTGCCCAGGGGCAGGCCGGTCCGTTCCGCGATCTGCGCCTGCGTCAGATCCTCGTAGAACGCCATGCAGAGCACCTCGCGCTGCGGGCGCGGCAGCCGGGACAGGGCGTCGACGAGCAGCACCCGGTCCAGGACGCGGTCCGGTGCCGTGTCGGCGTGCCCCGGGTCGGGGTCGGTCTCGTGGGCGGCCGAGTCGATGAGCGTGAGGCGCCTCGTCCGGGCCGCCAGCGCGTCGACGATCTTGCGGCGGGTGATGCCGACCAGCCAGGCGCCGAGGGGCCCCCGCTCCGGCCGGAAACCGGCCCGGCCGCGCCAGGCGCCGATGAAGACCTGCTGGGTGACGTCCTCCGCCTCGTGGGTGTCGCCGAGCAGCCGGGTGGCCATGGTGTGGACGAGTGAGCCCCAGCGGCGGTAGATCGCGGCGAAGGCTTCCTCGTCGGCGGCGAGGAGGCCACGGGCCAGTTCCTCCTCGTACCGCGTCTCCTCCACGGGCGGGGCGAGGTTCGTGCGTCGCGTGTCGGTGATCATGGCCTGGTTCCTCCTGCCGGGCGTCGTGCGGGACGGGAGACCGTCTGCCGAACCGCACCGGTCGCTGTGCGAAGCGGCGACCCTGCGCTCGACGCCAGTGTTCGGCGGACAAACGACGCACGCCAACATGCGTCGTTTGTGCGTCGTACAGTGGGAGGTATGGCTGGACAGGGACGAAACGACGAGGACCTGCCGAGGGACGGCGGCGGACCGGCCGCAGGTGACCGGGCTGGTGGTGACCGGGCCGGTGGTGATGCGGTCGGCGGTGGCTCCGCGGGCGGTCAGGCGGCCGTCGGCGGCGCCGTCGGTGGGGCCGTCGTCGGCGGGGCTGCTTCCGGTGGCGCGGCCGGTGGCGGAGCCGGGGGTGGTCTCACCACCGGCGAAGTGGCCAGACGGCTGGGCGTCGCGCCCACCACGGTCCGTACCTGGGACCGCCGCTACGGCCTCGGGCCCGACGCGCACACCGGCGGCCGGCACCGGCGCTGGACCGCCGTGGACGTGGCACGCCTGGAGCGGATGTGCGCCCTGACGGCGACCGGGATACCGCCCGCCGAGGCGGCGCGCATGGTGCGGGAGGACGCGCCGCCGGACACGGGCTCCGCCCCGGCCGGACGCGCCGCCGGAGCCGCGCCGGGAGCGGGCGAAGCCGGGCCTCCCGACGGAGCCGCACCGGAGATGCACCCGGCCGGCCGGCCCGCCGGCGCCGTGCCGGACCTGGCCCCGGCCGGTCCCGGCCCCGGTCCCGGTCCCGGTCCCGGTCCCGGCGCCGTGCCGGACCCGGCTCCGGCCGGTCCCGGTGCCGGTGCCGGTCCTCGTCCCGGTGTCAGCCCTGGTCCCGGTGTCGCGCCCGGCGCCGGCGTGTCGCCGCCTCGCTCCACGTCCGTGGGGACCCCCGCACCCGCCTCCACCCGCACCCGCCCCCGAAGCCGTGCCGGCAGCGGGCTGCGTCTGGGTGACGTACGCCAGGAGTGCAAGGGCATCGCCCGTGCCGCCCTGCGCCTCGACGCCGCCGCCCTGGACGGACTGCTCCGGTCCGCCATCGACGAGCACGGGCTGGTCACCGCCTGGACGGAAGTGATCATGCCGACGCTCCAGGCGGTCGGCCGCAAGTGGGAGAGCTCCGGCGAGAAGTACGTCGAGGTCGAGCACTTCCTGTCCTGGCACGTCTCCGGTGCCCTGCGCCGCAGCACCCCCGTGTCGCCCGCCGACCGCCCGGGCGCGCTCACGGTGCTCGCGTGCGTCCCGGGGGAGAACCACACGCTTCCGCTGGAGGTACTGGCCGCCGCGCTCGCCGAACGCGAGTTGCCGGTACGGATGTTCGGCGGTGCCCTGCCCGTCGAGTCGCTCGTCACGGCCGTGCGCAGGACCGGACCGGCCGCGGTGGCGCTGTGGGCGCAATCCCGCGGCACGGCCAGTCGTCCGCTGGCTCAGCACGTGGCCGCGATGGAATGGGGGGTACGCGGTGCCCGACGCAAGCCGGTCGTCCTGACGATCGGGCCGGGCTGGGCCGGCGGCCGGGCGGTGCCGGGCCTGCCGCGTCCGACGGGGCTGGCCGAGGCGGTCGCGGTGGTGGAGTCGGTCGTGTCGCGGTAGTGCGGAGGTGGTGGTCCTGGGGCGGTACGGAGGGCTGGGTGCCGGTGCATCCGAAACCGTCCCCCGCCCCGAACCGGTGAGGGAGCAGAGCGAGCGGTGTCGTCGACCCAGTGGCGGGAGCGGAGAGTGGACGTGATCGGCGCGCGGGCCGCGGTCGGCACCGAGCGAGGAGCTCGGTGAGCCGCGCCGCCGATGCCGGCTCGGACAGGGACCTCACCCCGGGCGCGGACGACGGCCTCACCTCCGACGTGGTCGTCATCGGCGGCGGCGCCGCCGGGCTCGGCCTCGCGCACCGGCTGATCCGGACCGGCACCGCGTCCGTGACCGTGGTCGAGCCGCCGGACGGCCCCCTCCGGCCGGCGGAACGGACCTGGTGCTACTGGGACTGGGACGACGGGCCCGGCGACTTCGACGACGCCGTCACCGCCACCTGGCCCCTGCTGCGCGTGCACGCCCCCGACGGCGAGGCGCTCACCCTCGACCCGGCCCCGGCGCGCTACCGCATGGTGCGGTCCACGGCGTTCGAACGGCTGGTGCACGCGCGGCTGGCCGAGGCGCCCGGCGGGCGGCTGCTGCGGGCCACGGCGGACACCGTGCGCGAGGTTCCCCGAGGCGCCGAGGTGCGGTGCACGGACCCCGACGGCCGGACCCTGACCCTGCGCGCCCGGCACGTCTTCGACTCGCGGCCCCTGCCCGCGCTGCCGCCCGCCCGGACACAGTTGCTGCAGCACTTCCGCGGCTGGTTCGTCCGCACGGCCGCCGACCGGTTCGAGACCGCCGTCGCCGACCTCATGGACTTCCGCGTGCCCCAGCCCCGGCACGGTCTCGCCTTCGGCTACGTCCTCCCGCTGGCCCCGGACCGGGCGCTCGTGGAGTACACCGAGTTCTCCCGGGCCCCGCTGACCACCGAGGCGTACGAGGCCGCCCTCGGGCACTACGCCCGCGAGGTGCTGGGGCTGGGCGCGTTCGCCGTGGAGACGGCGGAACAGGGCGTCATCCCCATGACCGACGCGCGCTTCCCCCGGCGGACCGGCAGGTCCGTCTTCCGGATCGGGACCGCGGGCGGCGCGACCCGCCCCGCCACCGGCTACACCTTCGCCGCCGCCCAGCGGCACAGCCGGGCCGTCGCCGCCGCCCTGCGCGACGGCCACCGCACGGTGCCGCCCCCGCACGGGCGGCGGGCGCTCGCCATGGACGCGGTGCTGCTGCGGGCCCTGGACACCGGGCGCGTCGACGGCCCCGCGTTCTTCACCGGCCTGTTCCGCAGGACCCCGACGCACCGCCTGCTGCGCTTCCTCGACGGCGCCACCTCGTTGCGGGAGGAGTGGGGCATCGGACTGCGCACCCCGGTGGGCCCGATGCTCCGCACCGCGGTCGAGCTGCCCTTCCTGCCCCGCCGAACCCACCCCGCCCCAGGAACCGGAGAGAGCCCCCGATGACCCTGCTGCGCGACCACGACCTGGCACGCGCCTTCGACCACGCGTCCCGCTCCTACGACCGGCTCACCGCCCTCAACCCCGGATACCGCACCGACCTGCTGCGCTCGGCCCGCCGGCTGCGGCTGCCCCGGGACGGGGCCGGGCTGCACGTCCTGGACCTCGGGTGCGGCACCGGCGCCTCCACCCGGGCCCTGCTGCGGGCCGCGCCCCGGGCGCGCGTCACCGCGGTGGACGCCTCCTCGGGCATGCTGCGACGGGCGCTGGCCAAACCGTGGCCCGGGAGCGTGCGGTTCCTGCACCTGAGCGCCGAGGAGCTCGCGACGGCCGGTGAAGGCCCGTTCGACGCGGTCTTCGCGGCCTACCTGTTCCGCAACGTCTCCGACCCGGACGCGGTCCTGCGCTCGGTGCGGACGCTGCTGCGGCCGGGCGGGCGCCTGGCCGTCCACGAGTACAGCCTCGGCGGCTCCCCGGCCCACCGGGCCTTGTGGACGGCCGTCTGCGGGTCGGTGGTCGTACCGGCCGGCACGCTGACCGGCGACCGGGCCCTCTACCGGCACCTGTACCGCAGCGTCCTCGCCTTCGACACCGCGCCCGCCTTCACCGCCCGGCTGACCCGCGCCGGGTTCGCGGACGCCCGCGCCCTGCCCCTGGCCGGGTGGCAGACCGGCATCACCCACACCTTCGTCGCCCGAAACGGCTCCGCCCCGGCCGGGGAGGGCACCCGATGAGCACCACCCGCACCCACGGCACCGTGCGCCGGAGCACCGTCCGCCGGAACATCGCCCGCAACGGCAGCGCCCGTCGCGGCCGCGACCGCAAGGCCGACGTGCTGAGGCCCGCGCCCGGCCGGGACCGGTTCGACCCCGCCGACGCACCCTCCGTCGCCGTCGTCGGCGGCGGGATCGCCGGTCTCGCCGCGGCCACCGGACTGGCCGAACGCGGCGCCCGCGTCACCCTCTACGAACGCGAGGAGTCCCTCGGCGGCCGCCTCGCCGGTCACCGCACCCTGCTGGCCGACGGCTCCGAGGCCACCATGAGCCGCGGCTTCCACGCCTTCTTCCGCCAGTACTACAACCTGCGCGGACTGCTGCGCCGCACCGACCCCGCCCTCGACCGCCTCACGCCGCTGCCCGACTACCCCCTGCGGCACAGCGGCGGAGCGACCGACAGCTTCGCCCGCGTCCCGCGCACCCCGCCCCTGAGCGCCCTCGGCTTCGTCGCCCTCAGCCCCACCTTCGGCTGGCGCGACCTGACCGCGATGGACGCCCGGGCGGCCCTGCCGTTGCTGGACGTGCGGGTGCCGGAGGTGTACGAGCGCTTCGACGGGGTCGGCGCGACGGACTTCCTGCACCGCGTCCGCTTCCCCGAGGCGGCGCACCACCTGGCCTTCGAGGTGTTCTCGCGCAGCTTTTTCGCCGACCCGCGCGAACTGTCCGCCGCCGAGCTGATGCTGATGTTCCACATCTACTTCCTCGGCTCGGCGGAAGGCCTGCTGTTCGACGTGCCCGACGAGCCCTTCCCGCAGGCCCTGTGGGACCCGCTCGGCGCCTACCTGCGGCACCTCGGCGCGGACCTGCGCACCGGCACGCCCGTCGACGCGGTGGAACCCGCCGGCACCGGCGGGGCCGAGGTGCGCAGCGGCACCGGAACCGACCGGTACGACGCGGTCGTGCTCGCCCTCGACACCGCGGGGCTGCGGCGTCTCGTCGCCGCCTCACCGGGCCTGGGCACCGGACCCTGGCGTGACGGCATCGCCGCCCTGCGCACCGCCCCGCCCTTCCTGGTCTCCCGGTTCTGGCTCGACCGCCCGGTCCGCGACGACCGGCCCGGCTTCCTAGGCACCAGCGGCTACGGCGGTCTGGACAACATCAGCGTCCTGGAGCGCTACGAGGGCGAGGCCGCCCGCTGGGCCGGGAGGAACGGCGGCTCCGTCGTCGAACTGCACGCCTACGCCGTGGCCGCCGGGGCGGACCCGCAGACCGTGCAGGACGACCTGCTCGGGCAACTGCGGCGGGTGTACCCGGAGACCCGCGAGGCGCGGGTCGTCGACGCCCGGCACGAGTGGCGCGAGGACTGCCCGCTGTTCCGGGTCGGCACGTACGGCAGCAGGCCCACCGTGCGCTCCCCGCACCCCTGGCTGACGCTGGCCGGCGACGGGATCCGCTGCGACCTGCCCGTGGCCCTGATGGAACGCGCCGCCACCACCGGCTTCCTGGCGTCCAACACCCTGCTCGCCGGGTGGGGCGTGCGCGGCCAGGTGCTGTGGACGGTGCCTCGGGCGGGCCGTTCCCGGGCGCTGCGGGCACTCAACGCGCTCGCGGGACACCCGGCCTCCGGCTGACGCCCGGCCGCCCGCTGACCCGGGGCCGCCCCACGGGCCCGGGCGACCCGTACAAGCCCGTCAGGCGGGGTCACGCCGACCGGGATCACCCGGGTGACCGAAGCCTCGGTACCCCGAGCCCGGCTGCCCCGGCGCGGCACACCCGAGTCCGGCTGCCCCGGCTCGGCTCACCCGGGCCGGGGCTCGGCTCGGGGCCCGGGGGCTCAGCCCGGGAAGCGGCCGGTGCTGCGCAGTGCCCAGCGTCGCTCGGCGTAGGCGAGGTCGTCGCGCCACAGGCGCCCGGCCGTGTGCCGCATCAGCGGCCGCAGGACGGGCGCGGCGGCCCGGGCCAGTGCGAAGCCGCGGCGGTCCGAGGTGGCCACGACCGCCTCGATCACGGCCGTGCGCGGCCGTGCGTCGCCCTCGGCGGTCAGCGGCGTGGCGTGGGTCTCCACGACGGACGTGGCGCCCTCCCCGTCGACGATGCGCATGACCACCGTGCGCGGCTCCGGCGCCGTGAACTCCGCCCGCACCGGCACGACCAGACGGCCCGCCACCCGGAAGGAGACGTCGACGGCGAAGGCGTCGTCCTCCTCGCCCCGCGGCTCCCGGGCCACCGTCAGATCCACGAACGAGTACGGGTGGAACCAGGACCCGTGCCACGGATCGAGCCGGTTGGCCACCACGTCCTGCGGCTCGCACCGCCCGACGCCCGAGTACACCGCGTCCACCCCGCTGCCCGCCGGGGGCCGCTGCGGGATCACGGGCAGCTCGGTCGGTTCCTCGCCGCCGACCGCGTCCAGCCGCACCCACACCAGCACTCCGTCGTCGTGGACGGGATACGGCTGCCAGCCGGCGAACGGGGAGCCGTCCAGGGCCAGTCCGTGCCAGTGGCACACCAGCGTGCCGCACACCACCCGGCTGTCCCGCAGCGGTGCGCCGAGGTGCGGGCAGACGCCGGTGCCGCCGCGGAGCTCACCCGACTCCGAGCGCCACAGCACCACTTCGACACCGCCGACGGTCCGGCCGTACGGGCCGCCCGGACGGACGTCCCGCGAGGCGCCGGCCACGAACCAGTTGCCGGAGGGCCGGGCGCAGGCCCGCTTGAGCGCGTCGGCGATCAGCGCCGGACGGGCCGCGCGCCAGGTCGGCTCCTGCTCGGCCCAGCCGGGGCCGCGGCGCCGCCGCAGCGGTGAGGTCCAGCGCGCCTTCCCGGAGCGGTCAGCCATGGCCCTTCTCCTTCCCTTCCAGCAGCGCGGAGCCCGGCGCGGGCGCCGCGTGCGGCAGCCGGGCGCGCCACCGCGCGCCGGCCACCCGCAGGACCCCGGCCGCGGCGGTGGCCGCCCGCCGGCGGCGCGGCACCACCGCGCGGCGGTGCAGCACGGTGTAGTCCTGCCGCGCGATCGCGTCGAGAATGCCGCCGTACAGCGTGAACGCGGCGCGGATGCAGGGCCGTACCCGCGGGTCGAGCATCGCGATGCCGGGCTCCGCCGTCCGGTACACGTCCCTGGTCAGGTCCTCGGCCGCGACGAAAGCCGCCCGGATCCGCGGATCGGTGCGCCCGGTCCGTCTGCTCCACTCCAGCAGCGCCCGGTCCACGCCGTGCGCGGCGAGCAGGTCGGCGGGCAGGTAGACGCGGCCCCGGTCGAGATCCTCGCCCACGTCCCGCAGGAAGTTGGTGAGCTGGAACGCGACGCCGAGGGCCGCCGCGTGCGGTGCGGCCTCCTCGCGCGGGACGACCGTGCCGAGCACGGGCAGCATCTGCAGGCCGATCACCGCGGCCGAACCGTGCATGTAGGCGCGCAGATCGGCGTAGGTCGGGTAGTCCGTGACGGTCAGGTCGGCCCGCATCGAGGCCAGGAAGTCGGCGAACAGGGTGACGTCGATGGCGTACCGGTCGGCGGTGTCGGCCACGGCCCGCACCACCGGCTCCGTGCCGCCCCCGCTGCGCAGCGCGTGGGCGAGGTCGCCCTCCAGCCGCTTCAGCAGCAGGTCGCGTTCGTCGGGGGCGCGGTCGCGGTCCAAGTCGTCGACGATGTCGTCGGCCCAGCGGGCGAAGCCGTACAGCGCGTGCACGGCCGCGCGGCGCTCCAGCGGCAGCAGGCGCGTGGCCAGGAAGTACGTCCGGCCGTGGCGGGCGTTGAGCCGCCGGCACCGGGCATAGGCGGCGCGCAGGTCGGGGCCGGTGATCCCGGCGGCGTCCAGTTCACGACGGGTCATGGGCACCTGCGCTGGTCGGAGCGGTCGGAGCGGTCGGAGTCGTCGGAGCGGTCGAGGCGGTCGGAGCCGTCGGGCGGGGGTCCGCGGCACGGGACGTCCGGGACGTCCGGGACATCCGGGACGTCCGGGGTGTCCGGTCGCGCTCGCCGGTGACCCGGCCGGCGGCGAGTTTCCCGCTGATCAGGACGGTCGGCACGCCCACGCCGGGCGTGGTCCCGCAGCCCGCCAGCACGACGTTGTCCAGCCCGCGCACGAGGTTGCGCGGCCGGAACGGGCCGGTCTGGGCGAAGGTGTGCGACACGGAGAACGGCGTGCCCGCCGCGTGGCCCTGGGCCGTCCAGTCGAGCGGGGTCACCAAGGACTCCTCCTCGATGCTGTCCGCGAACCCGTCGAGGCCGCGCCGCTCCAGCTCGGCGACCAGGCTGTCGCGGTAGCGCGGGCCCAGGTCCCGCCAGGCGGCGGCGGAGGGGCCGACGGCCGTGTTGGGGCAGGGCGCCAGGACGTAGTGGAGGTGGCGGCCCGGCGGGGCCAGGGAGGCGTCGTGCGCCGTCGGGCGGGTGATCAGCAGCGACGGGTCGCTCATCAGCGTCCCCGTGCGGGTCAGTTCGTCGAAGGTCCGCTCCCAGGCGGCGCCGAAGGACAGCGTGTGGTGGGCCAGGTGGGGCCAGGTCCGGTCGGTGCCCGCGTGCAGGATCACCGCCGACGGCGAGTGCCGCAGCGGGACCGGGCGCACCGGCGCGCGGCCCAGGAGCCGGTGGGCGGTGGACAGTTCGCAGGTGAGCACCACCGCGTCGCACGCGATGCGCTCACCCGAGGCGAGGCGCACGGCCCGCACCCGGCCCGCCGTCCGTTCCAGCCCGCTCACCTCGGAGGACCAGCGCAGCTCGGCACCGGCGTGGGCGGCCGCGTCGGCCATCGCCCGGGGCAGCGCGTGCATGCCGCCCTTGGGGAACCACACGCCGGCCACGGTGTCCATGTAGGCGATCACCGCGTAGGCCGCCAGCGCCCGGGCCGGGGCGACCCCGGCGTACAGGGCCTGGAAGGAGAAGACCCGGCGCAGACGGTCGTCGGAGAGGAAGCGGCCGATCCGGCCGTCCAGCCGCCCGAAGCCGCCGAGCGCCGCCAGCCGGGCGAGGTCCGGGTGCGCGAGCTGGAACGGTGAGTCGAAGTTGGTGTCGATGAAGCGGCGCATCTGGGCCCGGTACAGCCGCTCCAGCCAGTGCCGCAGCCTGCGGTAGCCCGCCGCCTCGGCCGGTCCGGCGAAGCGGCGCACCTCCGCCTCCATGGCCTCGCCGTCGGTGTGCACGTCCAGCCAGGACCCGTCGGCGAAACCGGCGCGGTAGGCCGGGTGCAGGGGCACCAGCTCGACGCGGCGGGCGAGGCTGTCGCCGACGGCCGCGAACGCCTCGTCGGCCAGATGCGGCATCGTCAGCACGGTGGGCCCGGTGTCCACCAGGTAGTCGCCGAGCCGCAGCCGTCCGGCCTGGCCGCCGGGGCCGGCGTCCCGTTCGACGAGGGTGACCTTGCGCCCGGCACCCAGCAGGTGCAGCGCGCAGGCCAGTCCGGACAGGCCTGCGCCCACCACGACGACGTGGTCGGTCGGCCCGGTCACCGTTCTCATACGAGCTCCTCGGCGTGGCGCGGGGCGACGCCCGCGGCCCGCTCCACCAGGGCGGCGAACTCCCGCCGTACGTCGGGTCCCGCGCCGGTCGCCTCGAAGTGCCGCAGGGCGGCGGCCGCCAGCTCCGCGGTGCGGGCCTCCACCTCGGCCCGGGCGCCCGTCCGCTCCAGCGCCGCCCGCATGCGTTCCACGGTGTGCTCCGGGTGGGCGTGCGCGCCCGGGGCCAGCACGTCGGCGGCCTCGCGGTCGCCGGAGGCCCCGGCGAGGCGGACGGCGGCGGCGAGCAGCGGGGTGAGCTTGCGGGAGCGCAGGTCGTCCTCGGCCGGTTTCCCGGTCTCGGCCGGGTCGCCGAAGGCGCCGAGGAGATCGTCGCGCAACTGGAAGGCCAGCCCCGCGCAGTGGCCGGCCGCCCGCAGCGCCTCCGTCGTGCGGGTGCCGGCGCCGGCCAGGGCCGCGCCCAGGGCGAGGGGCCGCGCGACCGTGTACCGGGCGCTCTTGAGGGCGGCGACGGTCAGCGCCTCCTCGTCGCCGGACGCACCGCTCGCCTGGGCGCGCAGGTCGCGGTACTGACCGGCGACCATCTCGGTGCGCATCGCCCGCCACTCGTGGTGCAGCCGGGCGCCCTGCGGCGAGCCGAGGGCCGTCTCCGCCAGCAGGTCGTCCGCCCAGGCGAGCGCCAGGTCACCGGCGAGCACGGCGGCCGAGGCGCCGAACGACTCGGGGGACACCGCGCCGGGCGTGCCGAACGCCGCGGCGCGTCCGGCCGGGTGCCGCCCGGCGAGCTCCACATGCAGCGCCGGGCCGCCCCGGCGCAGGGGCGATCCGTCCATCACGTCGTCGTGGATGAGGGCGCAGCCCTGGAGCAGTTCGAGGGCCGCTCCCGTGCGCAGCACGGCCGTGGCGTCGCCCGAGCCGCCCGCTGCCCGCCAGCCGCACCAGGCGAACGCCGTCCGCAGCCGCTTGCCGCCCCGCAGGACGAACGCGGCGACCCGCTCGGCCAGGTCGGGCGTGAACACCGGGTCGATGCCGCGGGACTGCCGCAGCCGCGCGTCGAGCACCTGCTCCAGGACGGTCTCCACGGCGCTCGTGGCCCAGGGAGCGGTGAGCGTCGCGTCGTCTCCTTCCGCCGGTCCGGCCACCGTCGGCCGCGGTCCAAGCATGCGCAACCCCTTCTCGTCCGATCATCCGCACATCAGTGCTTCCGGCGGCAGCCGTGCCGTGGATGCGCCGGCGGGTCCTCATCCGCGTCCGCGGGCCTGCCGGAAGCGGGCCAGCCCTTCCGCGAGGCCGACGAGCGGCTCCGGGTACCCCAGAACGGCGCGCCGCTTTGCCGGGAGCCGCCAGGGCTCGTGAACCGTCTCGGCGCCGACGTCGGCCAGTTCGGCAATCCAGCGGCGTACGTACACCCCGTCCGGGTCGTACCGCCTGCCCTGGCGCACCGGGTTGAGGACACGGTGCGGGCGGGAGTCGGTGCCGGTGCCGGCGACCCACTGCCAGTTCAGCTGGTTGTTGACGATGTCGCCGTCCACCAGCAGACCGAGGAAGTACCGGGCGCCGATCCGCCAGTCCACGTACAGCGTCTTGGTCAGGAAGCTCGCCGTCACCAACCGGGCCCGGTTGTGCATCCAGCCCTCGGCGCGCAACTGCCGCATGCCCGCGTCGACCAGCGGATAGCCCGTACGGCCCTCACGCCAGGCGGCGATGTCCCCGGCCGCCTCCTCCTCGCCGCGCCATCGGTCGTGCCGGGTGCGGTAGTCGCGGACCGACGCCTCGGGCCGGGCGGCGAGAACCTGGTGGTGGAAGTCCCGCCAGCACAACTGGCGTTCGAACGCCTCGGCCCCTGGTCCGCCCCGCTCACGGGCCCGGTGGATCAGCTCCACCGGCGACAGCGCCCCGAAGTGCAGGTACGGGGACAGCCGTGAGGTCGCGTCACCGGCCAGGTCGTCGTGCCGTTCCCCGTAGCGGGGCAGGTCCGCCCGGGCCCACCGGGCGAACCGGGCCCGCCCCGCCGTCTCCCCGCCCTCGGCGAGCTGCGGCGACAGATGGAGCAGGCCCGCGCGGGACGGCGGCTCCTCACCCCGTACGCCGTCGGGGACGCGCACGGCGCGCGGCGCGGGCAGGGGGCGGCGCAGCGACTGCCCGGACCAGCGGCGCGAGTAGGGGGTGAACACGGCGAAGTGGTCGGAGCCCGTCGGCGCGACGGCGCCCGGCGCCACGGCGGTCACCACCGCGTCGTGCACGCGCAGCCGCACCCCGTCGGCGCCCAGGGCGTGGCGCAGCCGCTCCTCACGGCGGTGGGCGAAGCCGGTGACGCCCGCGGCCATGTGCACCTCGGTGGCGCCGCAGGCGGCGGCCACGGCGCGGACCTCCCGGTCAACCGGGCCCGAGCGCACGACCAGCCGCCCGCCGCGGCGGCGCAGCGAGGAGTCCAGGTCGGTCAGGCAGTCGGCGAGGAAGGCGGCGCGGTTCGGTGCGTCGAAGCCGGCCGCGTGGACGGCGGGGTCGCGTACGAACAGCGGCACCACCTCGTCCGCCGCCCGCAGCGCGGCGTGCAGCGGCGGGTGGTCGTACAGGCGCAGGTCCGCGGTGAACAGGACGACCGCGACGGTCATGGCGTCACTCCCGGGGTGGATGTCCGACGCTTCCCCGGACCGTCCGCCGCGGCCCGGGCGATGTTGCGGGCCATGCCGCCGAAGACGACGGCGTGGAACGGGGCGACGCTCCACCAGTAGGCGTGGCCCAGCAGACCGCGCGGATGGAACAGGGCCCGCTGGCGGTAGACGGTGCCGCCCCGGTCGTCGGTCTCGGCGTACATCTCCAGCCAGGCCAGGCCCGGCAGCCGCATCTCGGCGCGCAGCCGCAGCAGCCGGCCCGGCTCGATCTCCTCCACCCGCCAGAAGTCCAGCGAGTCGCCGACGCGCAGGCGCTCGGTGTCCCGCCGGCCCCGGCGCAGTCCGACCCCGCCGGCGAACCGGTCGAGCCAGCCGCGCACCGCCCAGGCCAGCGGGGAGGAGTACCAGCCGTTGTCGCCGCCGATGCCCTCGACCACCTTCCACAGCGCCGCCGGCGACGCGTCGACCGGCCGCTGCCGCTCGTCCTCGTAGAGGCTGCCGCCCGCCCAGTCCGGGTCGGTGGGCAGCGGGTCGCTGGGGGCGCCGGGCACGGAGGCGGAGGACCAGCGCGTGGCGACCTGCGCCTCCCGCACCCTGCGCAGTGCCAGGGCCAGCGCCTCGTCGAACGGCAGCGGCCGGCCCGGGAGGTCGGGGACGTACCGGTCGATGTCGTGCTCGTGGCAGACGACCTCGTGGCGCAGCGACTCGGTCAGCGGCCGGGCGAGGGAGGCGGGCACCGGGGTGACCAGGCCGACCCAGTGGCTGGACAGCCGGGGAGTCAGCACCGGGACCGGCACGATGAACCGCCGCCGCAGTCCGGCGACGGCGGCGTAACGCAGCATCATGTCCCGGTAGGTGAGGACGTCCGGCCCGCCGATGTCGAAGGCCCGGTCGACCTCGTCCGGCATGGTCGCCGAGCCGACGAGGTAGCGCAGCACGTCCCGTACGCCGATGGGCTGGGTGCGGGTGTGCACCCAGCTGGGGGTGACCATGACGGGCAGGCGCTCGGTCAGATAGCGCAGCATCTCGAAGGACGCCGAGCCCGAGCCGATGACGACGGCCGCCCGCAGCACCGTGGCGGGCACGGGGGAGGCGAGGAAGATCTCCCCGACCTCCGCGCGCGACCGCAGGTGCGGCGAGAGAGACTCCTCGGGCACGCCCCGGGGTGTGAGCCCGCCGAGGTAGACGATCCGCCGTACGCCGGCGGCGTGGGCCTGCTCGGCGAAGATCCGGGCGGCCTCCCGGTCGGTGTCCTCGAACCGGGAGCCGCTGCCGAGGGCGTGCACCAGGTAGTAGGCGACGTCGACACCGCGCATCGCGGCGGCGAGCGACGCCGGGTCCGTGACGTCGCCCCGGACCGTCTCGGCGTGCGGCGCCCAGGGGTGGTCGCGGAGCTTGTCCGGCGAGCGGGCCAGGCACCGGACGCGGTGCCCGGCCTGGAGCAGCTCCGGCACCAGGCGCCCGCCGATGTACCCGGACGCCCCGGTGACCAGGCAGTGCAGCCGCTGCCCGTCGTGCGTCATGCTCCTGCCTCCCGTCTCCGGCCGCGATCACGACCGGCCCCTACAGGAGACTTCGCGACCGGCCCCGGCAGCGGATGCACGGCACGGGGCCCGCGGCCGTTCAGCCGGACGGAGCATCGGCCCCGGCCGCCCGCCGCACCTGTGTGCCGCGGCCGGCCAGGACACTCGGCCACCACGCCCGCGGCCCGATGTCGATCACCAGCGCGGGCACCAGCAGCGACCGCACCACGAGGGTGTCCAGCAGCACCCCGAAGGCGACGATGAACGCGATCTGCACCAGGAACGCCAGGGGGATCACCATCAGGGCCGCGAACGTCGCGGCGAGCACCACGCCCGCCGAGGTGATCACACCGCCGGTGGTGGTCAGCCCGCGCAGCACGCCCCGCCGGTTGCCGTGCGTGAGCGCCTCCTCCCGGACCCGGGACATCAGGAAGATGTTGTAGTCGACGCCGAGCGCCACCAGGAACACGAAGCCGTACAGCGGCACCGACGCGTCCGTGCCGCTGAAGCCGAGCAGGTGCTCGAAGACGAGCGCCGAGACGCCGAGCGTGGCGAGGAAGTTGAGCCCCACGGTCGCGACCAGCAGCACCGGCAGGAGCAGGGAGCGCAGCAGCGCCATCAGGATCAGCAGGATGACGGCGAGCACGATCGGCACGATGACCGTCCGGTCCCGGGCGGCGGTCTGCTGGGTGTCGTACTGCTGTGCGGTGTACCCGCCGACCAGCGCGTCGGCCCCGGGGACCGCGTGCACCCGGGTGCGCAGCCGCTCGACGGTGGCCTTGGCCGCGTCGCTGTCGGCGGCATCCTTCAGGGTGGCGTCGATGCGCACCCGCCCGTCCACCACGAGCGGCCGGCCGGCCCCGGGCCGGCCCGAGGCGGAGACCGCACCGGCCGACGCCACGCCCTCGGTGCTCCGGGCGGCGGCCGTCACCTCGCCGGTGCGGTCGGCGTCGGCGATGATGACGGCCGGGTTGCCGGAGCCGCCGGGGAAGTGCTCCCCGAGGGTGCGCTGCGCGGCGACGGAGGGCGCGTCGTTGACGAAGATCTCGTCGAGCGGCACGCCCCGGGAGGACAGCGACGGCGCGAAGGCCGCGCAGGCGGTCAGCACGAGCGCCGTCACGACCCAGGTCCGCCGCGGCCGGCCGTCCACCGTCGCCGCGACCCGCCGCCACACCCCGCTGCCCTCGGCGGAGTCCCGCGGCGGCTTCGGCCTGGACGGCCAGTACGCCGTGCGGCCCAGCAGCGCCAGCACGGCCGGCAGGAAGGTCAGGGTGGTGAGCACCGCGCAGGCGATGCCGATGGCGCCGACCGGCCCGAGGGCGCGGTTGTTGGTGAGGTCGCTGGCGAGCAGGGCGAGCAGCCCGAGCGCCACGGTCGCGGCGCTGGCGGTGATCGCCCCGGAGGACCGGCGCACCGCGGCCCGCGCGGCCTCGAAGCGGTCCCCGCGCACGGCGAGTTCCTCCCGGAAGCGCGCCGCCAGCAGCAGGGCGTAGTCGGTGGCGGCGCCGATCACCAGGATGGACAGGATGCCCTGCACCTGTCCGTCGACCCGGACCACGTCCCGCTCCGCGAGCGCGTAGACGACCGCACAGGCAAGGCCCAGGGCGAAGACCGACCCCAGGATGATCAGGAACGGCAGCAGCACACTGCGGTAGACGAGCAGCAGGATCAGCAGCACGGCGCCGAGGGCCACGCCCAGCAGCAGTCCGTCGATGCCGGCGAAGGCGTCCGACAGGTCGGCCTGGCTGGCCGCCGGTCCGGCGAGCTGCGCCGTCGTGCCCGGCACGTCCCGGGCCGCCTCGCGCACGGCGTCGAGGACGGCGGGCAGTTCGTCGCCCAGGTCGGGCTCCAGCTGGACGACGGCCTGCAGTGCCTCGCGGTCGTCGGAGAGCAGGGCCGGGGAGGGGCGGCCCACCACCCCGGGCTCTCCGGCGAGCGCGGCGACGGCCCGGGTCGCCTCGGCCTGCCGGTCCGCCGTGAGCCGCTGTCCGTCCGCCGTCCAGACCACGACGGCCGGCACGGTCTCGGACTGGTCGAAGGCCGCGCGGGCGTCGAGCACCCGGGTGGACTCGGCGCTGCGCGGCAGGAAGGCCGCCTGGTCGTTGGTGGCCACCTCGCCGAGCTTGCCCGCGTAGGGGCCGAGCGTGCCGCCCACCCCCAGCCAGACGAGCAGCAGAACGAGCGGGACGAGCCACCTGGCCCGTCGCGGTGCGGTACTCATGCGCATCCCCAGCCTAGAGAAAATAACTCACTCATAAAGTATCTCAATGATCGAGAGATACTAGGGTGGGGGCATGAGCGGTTCCGGCGTGCCCACGGCATCTCTTCCGGCGGACGACCCCATCGGGTTGCAGGCCTTCGCCGTTCTGCTGCGCCGGATGAACAGCGAGTTCAACCGCATCGCGCAGGAGTTCGCCCAGGCGCACGGCCTGCACCTGACCGACATGCAGGCGCTGATCGCGATCCTCGACGCCGAAGCGGATCCCGAGGCGGAGGGCGAGCCCATGACGCCCGGGCGGCTGCGCAAGCAGCTCAACCTCACCTCCGGCGCGGTGACCGCCTGCCTCGACCGGCTGGAGCGGGCCGGGCACATCCGCCGGGTCCGGGACGCGGGCGACCGCCGCGTGGTCCACCTGCACTACGCGGACGCGGCCCGGGGTCTGGCCAGGGACTACTTCCGCCCCCTGGCTCGCGGCACCGAGGCCGCCCGCGGCCGGTTCAGCGCCGAGGAGCTGACGGTGGTCGTCCGGTTCCTGGCCGAGATGAACGCGGAGCTCGCCCTGCTGCGCCGCGGCTCCGACTGAGCGCTCGGGTTCACCGCGTCCAGCCCCGGCCGAACGGGGAAAAACGGACATGAAGCTACGAGACGAACCCCCGGTCGACCACCACCTGGCGACCGTCTACCGGTACGGCGCCGGGTTCTGCGGCCTGGTGCTGCTGACGTTCGCTGCCCTCGGCTTCGCCGACGCCCTCAGCCCCTTCGCGACACCGCCGGGGACACGAGCGCCGGCATGACCACCGACGTACGTGGCCCTGAGCGTCATCTCGACCGTCTTCGGTCTCGCGCTGCTCGCCGGGGCCGTGATCGGCGGCAATGTCGCCTCCCCCCTCAACATGACCGTCGGCGGCCTCTTCGTGCTGAGCGGCTTCGCGCACGTCTTCGTGCTCGACCGGCCGGCGAACATCCTCGCCGCCCCGCCCGGGCCGCCCGAGGCGCGCGGGGTGGCCGCGCGGACGGCCACCGAAGGCGCCGGCCGGCGGCGGGTCCCGGACTGAGCCCCGCGCGCCGGCCGGACGAGCGGAGGCCGGACCGCCGACGGCCCGGCCCCCACGCCCCGTTAGAACTGGAGCGCCCAGGCGTCGATCCGCCCGGTGTCGAAGTTCGCGTTGTCGCTGACGCGGAGCTTCCACGTGCCGTTCGCGGTCTCCGAGGAGGCGTTCACGGTGTACGTGGTGTCGATGTTGTCGGCGCTGCCGCCGGTGCCGTAGCCCTTCAGCGTGTAGGCGGTGCCGTCGGGGGCGATCAGCTGGACCTGGAGGTCACCGATGTAGGTGTGAACGATGTGCACCTCGACGGCGAGGGCCGAGGGGGCGTTGCCCGAGACGCCGGAGACCGTCACCGGGGACTCGGCGGTGGCGTTGTCCGCGATGGCCTGGTCGGCGGTGTTCTCGAAGCGCGGTCCGGGCGGGGTGGTCGTGCCGCCGCCCACGTACAGCAGCCGGTTGGGTGAGCCGGTGCCGGGGCTGGTGACGACGCTGGTGGTGGCGGCGGACGTCAGCGCGGCGGAGACCTGCGCGGGCGTGGCCGTGGGGTTGGCGGCCAGGTGCAGGGCGGCGGCACCGGCGACGTGCGGGCTCGCCATCGAGGTGCCGGAGATGGTGTTGGTCGCCGAGTCGCTCGTGCTCCACGCCGAGGTGATCGACGAGCCGGGCGCGAACAGGTCGAGCACCGAACCGTAGTTGGAGTAGCTCGCCTTGGCGTCGCTCGACGTCGTGGCGCCGACCGTGACGGCCTCGGTGACCCGCGCGGGGGACCGGGTGGAGGCGTTGGTGGACTCGTTGCCGGCCGCGACCACGAAGGTGACGCCGGAGGTGATGGCGTTGCGCACGGCCGTGTCGATGGCCGTGTCGCCCGGGCCGCCCAGGGACATGTTCGCCACGGCCGGCTTGACCGCGTTCCGGGCGACCCAGTCGATGCCGGCGACCACCTGCGCGGTGGTGCCCTGGCCGGAGTTGTTCAGCACCCGCACCCCGACGACCCTGGCCTTCTTGGCGACGCCGTAGGCGTTCCCGGCGACCGTGCCGGCGACGTGCGTGCCGTGGCCGTGGCCGTCCTGGGCGGTGTTGTCGTTGTCGACGGCGTCGTAGCCGTAGGAGGCGCGGCCGCCGAAGTCGCCGTGCGTGATGCGGACGCCGGTGTCGATGACGTACGCCGTGACGCCCTGTCCCGCCGAGTCGGGGTAGGTGTACGAGCTGTTCAGCGGCAGGCTCTTCTGGTCGATGCGGTCCAGGCCCCAGGACGGCGGGCTGGGCTGCGTCGCGGTGATGGAGAACGTCCGGTTCTGCACGACGGACGCGACGGCCGGGTCGGCGGCGAGACGTTTCGCCTCGGACGCGGAGGCCTCGACCTCGTAGCCGTTGAGGGCCTTGGTGTAGGTCCGCTCGATGGCGGCGCCGTACTTGTGCGCGAGGGCGCGGCCCTCGGCGGAACCGGCCTTCTCGGTCTTCAGCGTGACGATGTAGCTGTCGGCGACGGCGTTCGCGGCGCCCTCGTACTGCACGCGTCCCTCGGCGGCGACCGGGGCCGCGCCGGCGGGGAGGGCGGAGACCAGGCTCGCGACGAGCGCCGCGGTGGCCGTCGCGCCGAGCGCGGCCAGTCTTCGCCGGGTGGATCTGTGGGGAGTACGCATCACTGCCATCTGAGGGGTCCTCCTCATCGGTGGTGCGCTGTGGGGTGTGGTGCACGCCCGTTGGAGCACCCGGGAGTCATGGTCATGTCAACCAAGGGGTGACTCCTGTGCGTCAGCCGAAAGATTGAGGCCTCCACAGGAATTGCACAAGGGCCCTGCACGGACCCGCAGGACCTGTGTGACGGCCCGTCAGCCGGATCGCCGCCCCGCCGTCGCCCCCACCGCCGTCCCGGCCGCCCGCGATTCCGCCTTCCGCCTGCGCCGCTTACGATGCGGCGAGCCGCACGCCGAACCCCCGCCCACCGCCTCAGCCAGGAGCGCCGTACCCGTGTCCATACCCCCGCCCCCCGGGCACCCGCAGCCCCAGGACCCGTTCGGTCCGCCGCCCGCCGGCCCCGCGCAGGCCCACGGACCGTACGGCACCGCCGGGCGCCCGTACGGCACGCCGGTCTCGGTCAACGCCCTGGCCGTCACCGCGCTCGTGCTCGGCGTGCTCTGCTTCGTCCCCGCGCTGGGGCTGGTGCTGGGGCTGATCGCGCTGCGGCAGGTCAAGAGGTCCGGGCAGAGCGGGCGGGGCCTGGCGATCGCCGGGATGGTCCTGTCGTCCGTCGGGATCGCGCTGTGGGCGGTGGTGCTGTCCACGGGGGCCGCGTCCAAGGCGTGGGAGGGGTTCAAGGACGGCGCGCGGGGCAACGAGGTCCTGGGGCTGGACAAGGGCGACTGCTTCGACGCGCCGGGCAGCCTGGAGGGCGACACCTACGACGTCGACCGGGTCTCCTGCGCGGGCCGGCACGACGGTGAGGTCTTCGGGGTCGTCACGCTGCCCGGCGGCGCCTTCCCGGGCGACGCCGAGCTGACCGGCATCGCCGAAGAGCGGTGCCGGGAGCTCCAGGACCAGTACGCCATGGACTCCTGGGCGATGCCCGCCGACGTCGACGTGTACTACCTGCTGCCCTCCGAGGTGAGCTGGCGCTTCGGTGACCGCGCGATCACCTGCCTCTTCGGTCACACCGAGGCCGGGTCCCGGCTGACCGGCTCGCTGCGCGGCGACCCCACCACGCTCGACACCGACCAGGTCGTCTTCCTGTCCACGGCCAACGCCTTCGACGCGGCGCTCTACGAGGAGCCCGAGGACGGCCCCGAGGACGACCTCGCCGGCCACCGGGCGTGGGCCACGCAGGTCCACGACGTGCTCGGCGAGCAGATCGAGGCCCTGCGGGGTCACTCCTGGCCCTCCGGGGCCCGGCGGCCCGTCGCCGCGCTGGTCGCGGATCTGGAGGACGCGCGGGAGGAGTGGGCCCGGGCGAGCGAGGCCACCGACGCGGACACCTACTTCACGCACTACGACAAGGCGTACGCCGCCGTCGACGGCCCGGCGACCGTCACGGCCCGCAAGGCCCTCGGTCTGGCCTCGACCCCGCCGGTCTACGACGAGGACGAAGGCGGTGCCTCCGAAGCGCAGGTGTGACAGCGCCCATAGCGGGGAGAAAGTGCCTGCGTAAAGCCCTCAGGGCCGCCATGTCATCACATCGAGTGATTCTCTGGCCTTTGCTTGCACGGCACAACCTACGGTTGCCACGCTGTTGCTGTCTGTACAACCTGATGGGAGCGGCCAGTGACATTCGGTGAGCAGCCGGCGTACTTGCGTGTCGCGGGTGATCTCCGCAGGAAGATCGTCGACGGTCGGCTCCCCCCGCACGCCCGGCTCCCCTCCCAGGCCAGGATCCGCCAGGAGTACGGCGTCTCGGACACGGTCGCGCTGGAGGCCCGCAAGGTGCTGATGGCCGAGGGGCTGGTCGAGGGCCGCTCCGGCTCGGGGACGTACGTGCGCGAGCGGCCCGTGCCCCGGCGCATCTCCCGCTCCGGATACCGTCCGACCGGCGGGGCGACGCCGTTCCGCCAGGAGCAGGCCGACGGCGAGGGGCGCGGCACCTGGGAGTCCAGCAGCGAGCAGTCCGAGGCGAGTGTCGCGGTCGCCGAGCGGCTGGGCATCGAGCCGGGCGACCGCGTGATGTGCACGAAGTACCTGTACCGCGAGAGCGGCGAGGCGATGATGCTCTCCACGTCCTGGGAGCCGCTCGCGGTGACGGGCCGCACGCCCGTGATGCTGCCGGAGGAGGGCCCGCTCGGCGGCATGGGCGTCGTCGAGCGCATGCGCGCGATCGACGTGATCGTGGACAACGTCACGGAGGAGGTCGGCGCCCGTCCCGGCCTCGCCGAGGAACTGCTCGTGCTGGGCGGTGTGCCGGGCCACGTGGTCCTGGTCGTCCAGCGCACGTTCTACGCCTCGGGCCGTCCCGTCGAGACGGCCGACGTGGTCATCCCGGCCGATCGGTACCGGGTCGCCTACCACCTTCCGGTCAAGTAGCGGACGCTCACATCCGCCCCGCGGCGCGCTCCCCGCGCGCCCCGCTCACCCGATGACCGTCATCGGCCCCGCCGCCGGGAGCGGTGTGCGACCCGGGGCCGTCGGTCGTCCGCGCAGGTCGACCGACGTGTATGCGGTATGCCCGCGCATGGGTGCGACGAGGTACGCGGACGGCGCGTTCACCGGCGTGCGCCCCCTGTGTTCTGGCTGGTTGCGTACCTCTTGGTGAAAAGCCGTGTTCGCTGCGTGAAGGTTAGGCGTACGCTCGGGCATATGCGCATTGCGGTTTCCTTAGCGGGTGGGGCTCGGCACAGGCCGCGGGCGGGAAGTGGAGGGGCGCGATGAACGACAGCACGGTCACTCTTCCCTGGCTCGTCATACGTCAGGACGACAACGGCAATCGCTACCGCGTCGGGCGGTACGCGACCCGGGCCGAGGCCCAGAAGATCGCCGACAGCCTCGACGGCCGCGGCCACAAGCAGCTGTACTGGGTCGAACGCCTGGGCCAGAACGGCCCGACCCTGCACGACTGACTCCCCTGCACGACTGACTCCCGTGCACGACTGACTCCCGTGCACGACTGACTCCCGTGCACGACTCCGGCCGGCCCGCGAGGGTCGCCGTCGGGGCGATGCTCCGTCGGGCTCCCGTAGGCTCCCCGCATGACTGAGCACATCGTCGTCGTGGGCGCCGCGCTGGTCGACGACGGGCGGCTGCTGGCCGCCCGGCGCAGCGCGCCCGCGGAGCTCGCCGGGCGCTGGGAGCTGCCCGGCGGCAAGGTGGAGCCCGGGGAGACGGCCGACGCGGCGCTCGTGCGCGAACTGCGCGAGGAACTCGGCGTCGACGCCGAGCCCGGCGTGCGCGTCCCGGGCGAATGGCCCCTGCGCCCGCCCTATGTCCTGCACGTGTGGACCGCGCGACTGCGGCCCGGTTCGCCCGCCCCCCAGCCCTTGCAGGACCACGACGCACTGCGCTGGCTCGGCCCCGAGGAGATCTGGGACGTCGACTGGCTCGACCAGGACGTCCCCGCGCTCCGGCAGACCCTCACACGGCTGGGAGACCTCCGCACCGGCGTGCGTGAAGGACCCGGCGCCTGAGGCTCACCGGGGGCGTGCGACGTGCCATGGCTGTCGCACGGGCGCCCTGTACGCCGTCCGTGCCACAGTGCGCCTCGCCGCGCGGTACTCCGCCCCGGATATCGGGTATGTGCCCATTAACCCCACGAAACCGGACATGGGTGGGCTTGCTGGCTGGGAAGTGATCGGCGTGATCGACACCGAGGGTGACTGCGCCGAGTGGACCTTCCCCGCCGAGCCGGACGCCGTGCGCACCGCCCGTCAGGCCGTCCGCCGCCGGCTCCGCGACTGGGACCTGGACAGTCTCGCCGACCTCACCGCCCTGCTCGTCAGCGAGTTGGTCACCAACGCCCTGCGGCACGCCACCGGCCCCATCGGCGTCCGCCTGGTCCGCCCCTCCGGCCTGGACGGCGTCCTGCTGGTCGAGGTCTCCGACCCGCTGCCGGACCCGCCCCGCGAGCGGGCCGCCCGGCCCGAGGACGAAAGCGGCCGCGGGCTGCAACTGGTGGCTTCGGCCTCCCGCCGCTGGGGCACCCGGCCGGGCGGCGCGGGCAAGACCGTGTGGTTCGAACTCGCGGTGCCGGAGTGAAAAAACGGTGTACGTACCCGTTACCGCTGTAGAGCGATTGGTTCAGGCCAGTGGCGGTTGCCGGCGGACGGGGTTCGACGACGTGTCCCCTGGTTAGAAGACTGGAAGTGTTCTCACGGTCCGGACCGAAAACCATCGGGACCGTGCTGTGATCGTGAACACCGTGTTGTGCGGCACCGTAGTGCTGGATACTGCGGGCAGCCGCCCCTGGTGACCGGTGCCGGGCGCGGTGAGCTGGAGGGGACGGTTCGCGTGAGCGAGATACCAGCGAAGGCCACGGAGTCCGAGGACCCGTCGGAGGGCGCGAGGGCGAGGGCCGCGGACGGCCCGGCCTCCGCGGTCGGAGGTGCGCTCGCAGCCGAGGGGGCGCACCCCGGGGACGCCATGTGGCAGAGCAGCCCCCCCGGATCCATCTACGACTACATCAAGGTCGCGTCCTTCTCCATCGGCCCCGACGGGCTGGTCGACCAGTGGAGCGTGCGCGCCGAGCAACTCTTCGGCATCCCCGCCGCACGCGCCGTCGGCATGGACCCCATCGAGGCGTTCATCGATCCGCGGAACCGCGAGCGCGGCATGCGCAAGATGGCCGAGATCCTCGACGGCCGCGAGTGGACCGGCGTGGTGCCCTTCCGGATGCCGAAGGGCGTGGAGGGGGAGTGCGGTCACGAGGGGCTCGCCGAGGTGTACGTCATGCCGACGCGCACCGAGGACGGTGAGAAGGCCGCGGTGTGCATCGTCGTCGACGTGCGCACGCTGCGCAGCATCGAGACCGACCTCGCCGCCTCGCAGGCCATTTTCAGTCAATCCCCGTTCGGCTTCCTGCTGATCGACCCCGACCTGCGGGTCCGCCGCGTCAACCAGCGGTTCGCGTCCATCTTCGGCGGGGCGCCCGACGACCACCGCGGCAAGGGCGTCCACGACTACCTGCAGCGCGGGGAGGCCGAGCGGGTCGCCGCCACGCTGCGCCGGGTGCTGGAGACCGGCAGCTCCATCACCGACATGCACGTCACGGGGTTCGTGCCGGGCTCCGACGAGCGCCGCCACTGGTCCGTCAACCTCTACCGCGTGCACAGCGGTTCGGGCCGTCCCATCGGCGTCGCCTGGCTCGGCATCGACATCACCGCCCGCCGTGCCGCCGCCCGCGAGGCCGCCGCAGCCCGGCGGAATCTGGCCCTGCTGAACGAGGCCGGTGCCCGCATCGGCAACTCCCTCGACCTGGAGACCACGGCCCGTCAGCTCCTGGACGTCGTCGTCCCCGGCTTCTGCGACCTGGCCACCGTCGACCTCTACCAGGGGCTGCTGGCCGGCGACGAGACGCCGCCCGGGCTCGCCGACGGCAGCGCCGAACTGCGCCGTGTGGCCTTCGCCAGCGCCGTCTCCGACGCGCCGTTCGCCGGTACGGGCGTGCCCGTCTCGGTCGGCGCCGTCCACCACTACCCGTTCAACTCGCCCTGCGCGGACGCCCTGCGCACCGCCCGCCCGCAGATCGTGCCCCCCGAGGACGGCGGACTCGTGCAGTCCACGCTCGCCGTGCCGATGGTCGCGCACGACACCGTCGTCGGGCTCGCGCAGTTCGCCCGGGCCAAGGGCAGCGAGCCCTTCGGCGACCGCGACCGGGACCTGGCCGTGGAACTCGCCGCGCGCGCCGCCGTCTGCATCGACAACGCCCGCCTCTACCGGCGCGAGCACGAACGCGCGCTGATACTGCAACGGTCCCTGCTCCCGCCCGGCGACCCGGAGGCCTCCGGCCTCGACATCGCCTGCCGCTACCTGCCCGGCAACGCCAACACCGGCCGGCCCAGCGAGGTCGGCGGCGACTGGTTCGACGTCATCGAACTGCCCGGGCACCGCACCGCGCTGGTCGTCGGCGACGTCATGGGCCGCGGTCTGCGCGCCGCCGTCGCCATGGGCGAACTGCGCACCGCCGTACGGACGCTGGCCCAGCTCGACCTCGAACCGGCCGAGGTGCTCTCCCAGCTGGACGAGATCGCCCGGGGCCTCGGCGCCCCCGGAGGCGTGCAGCAGGCCACCCGGGCGGCCCGCCGCCCCCGGGAGGCCGACCTATCGGAGGTCTACCTGGCCACCTGCGTCTACGCCGTCTACGACTCCGTCACCCGGCGCTGTACGTTCGCCAACGCCGGCCATCTGCCGCCCGTCCTGGTCGAACCGGGTGAGGCGGCCCTGATGCTGGACGTGCCGCCGGGCATGCCGCTCGGCGTGGGCGGCGAGCCCTTCGAGGAGGTCGAGGTCGAACTGCCCGAGGGCGCCCTGCTCGCGCTCTACACGGACGGCCTGGTCGAGAGCCGCGACCATCCCCTGGACGAGGGCCTCCAGGCCTTCGTCAGCGCCCTCGCCGACCCCACCCAGCCGCTGGAGGACGTCTGCGACCACGTCCTCAACACCCTCGACACGCATCACGGCGAGGACGACATCGCGCTGCTGATGGCACGTGTCCAGGGTCTGCCCACCGAGTCCGTCGGCGACTGGACCCTGCCCCGCGAACCGCGCAGCGTGGGCCGGGCCCGGGAGTACGCGCGCGCCCAACTGCTCAGCTGGGACATGGAGCCCCTCGTCGACACCACGGAGCTGCTCGTCAGCGAACTGGTGACGAACGCCCTGCGCTACGGCGAGGGCGAGATCCGGCTCCGCCTCCTGCTGGACCGCACCCTGGTCTGCGAGGTGTGGGACTCCGGCCTGGTGCAGCCCCGCCGCCGCCGGGCCCGCGACACCGACGAGGGCGGCCGGGGCCTCCAGCTCGTCGGCCTCCTCAGCGCCGCCTGGGGCTCACGCCGCACCCCCCGGGGCAAGACGGTCTGGTTCGAACTCCCCCTCCCGGACGGCGGAAACGGCCTCCCGGACCCGGCGGAGGCCCTGCTGAGCCTGTTCTGAGAGGCGGCCGACGCTCGGCCGGCCGCTTGTACGACCACGCCGTGCCCGACATCACGACCCGGCTCCACGCCGACGCGACCCCGACGGCTCCCGCGCTCGTGCTGCGCCCCTGGAGCCCCGCGGACGCGGCCGGGCTCGCCGTGCTGCGCGGGGACGAGGCCCTGCGCCGGTGGACGTCCTTCTCCGTCGAGGACGTGCCGAGCGCGGCGCGCTGGCTGCGGGAGCAGCGGCGCGGCTGGGACGAGGGCCACCGCTTCGCGTTCGCCGTCGAGGAGGCGGATCCGTCCGGTACGGGCGGGCCGCCGGCCGGTCACGTGGTCCTTCGAGGGCGTCGCGCCCGGCGCCGCGTCCGCCGAGGTCGGCCACTGGACGGTGGCCCGCGCCCGCGGCCGGGGGATCGCGCCCCGCGCCCTGCGCGCCCTGACCGACTGGGCCTTCACGACCTTCGCCGGTGACGGCCTCACTCGTCTCGGCCTGCGTCACCAAGGGGACAACACCGCGTCCTGCCGGGTGGCGCGCAAGAGCGGCTACGAACTCGCCGCCGTCCTGTCGCCGAACCCGCCCGCCCACCCCGTCCAGGGCCACCTGCACGTACGGCACCGGGCCGCGACCCTCCGCTGATCGCAACCGAACGTCCGTGCTGATCGTCCTCCTCCCCGGGCACCGGCCGCACCACCGGGAGGGAGACGGCATGGACCGCACGGAGGGCAGCGCACCGGTCGAGGCACCCGGCGAGGACAAGCCGGCGGACACCGCCGAGGACACCCCCGAGGTCACCGCGGATGACCGCCCGGACGGCGCTCCGGAGGGCGCTTCCGCTGCCGGCAGCGGGAAGGGCGGGCGGCGTCGGCGCTGGATCGTACGGACCGCGCTCGCCGTGGTCCTGGTCGCGCTGGTGCCGCTCCTGTCCGTGCTGGCGGCCCTGCGCGTCAACTACGCGGGAGATCCGGCCGACGGCACGTACACCCGCGACCGCGACGCCCTGTGGCTCGGGCACGCATGGGTGGACGGCCGCAGGAAGGACGCCGACGTCACGGCCCTGGCCCGCCGTCTGCGCGGCACCGGCATCCGTGACCTGTACGTCCACTCCGGCCCCCTGGAGCACGACGGGACCCTCCCTGAGGCGCGCTACCCGAGGGCCCGTTGGTTCATCGACGCCGTGCACGAGAAACTCCCCGGCGTGCGCGTCCAGGCCTTCCTGGGCGACGTCCTCGCCTCCGAGAACAGCGAGGGCATGCTCCTGAACGACCCGGACACCCGCGCGGCCGTCGTCCGCTCGGCCCGCCAGGTCCTGGACACCGGCTACGAGGGCGTCCACCTCGACCTGGAGCCCATGCCGTCCGGCGACCGCGACTTCCTCACGCTGCTCGACGCCCTGCGCCGCGAGACCCGCTCCCGCGACGCCCGGCTCTCGGTCGCCGCGCACCAGATCGACCCGCTGCCGCACCTGCACACCGTCTTCGGCCTGTTCACCGAGCACCCCAAGTGGTGGTCCCAGGAGTTCTTCGGCCAGGTCGCCCGGCGCGTCGACCAGATCGCCGTGATGACGTACGACACCGCCCAGCCCCTGGAGAGCACCTACGGCGGCTACGTCGCCCAGCAGACCTCCCTCGCCCTGGAGGTCACTCCGCCCTCCACCGACCTGTTGATGGGCCTGCCCTTCTACTGGGAGAGCAACTTCGACCACTGGGGCCACGCCGAGACCGCACCCGCCGCGATCCGGGGCGTCCGCCTCGGCCTGTCCCGCACGGACGCGGACCGGCCCGCCTTCGGTGTGGCCCTGTACATCGACTTCACCGCGACGGAGGCGGACTGGCGTGCCTACGAGGAGGACTGGGTCAGCCGGTGATCAGCCCGCCGAGGACCGCCTCCTGATCTTCGAACCCAGCCAGACCAGCGGGTCGTACTTGCGGTCGATCGCGCGTTCCTTCAGGGGGATCAGGGCGTTGTCCGTGATCTTGATGCCCTCGGGGCAGACCTCCGTGCAGCACTTGGTGATGTTGCAGTAGCCCAGGCCGTGTTCGTCCTGGGCGGTGGTCTTGCGATCCAGACCCGTCTCCGCCGCCGCGTCCAGCGGGTGCATGTCCAGCTCCGCGACCCGCATCAGGAACCGGGGCCCGGCGAACGCCTGCTTGTTCTCCTCGTGGTCGCGCACCACATGGCAGGTGTCCTGGCACAGGAAGCACTCGATGCACTTGCGGAACTCCTGCGGCCGGTCCACGTCCTCCTGCATCATGCGGTACTCGCCCGGGGCGACTCCGGCCGGCGGGACGAAGGCCGGGACCTCCCTGGCCTTCTGGTAGTTGAAGCCGACGTCGGTGACCAGGTCGCGGATCACCGGGAAGGCGCGCAGCGGCGTGACCGTGATCGTCTCCGCCCGGTCGAACACCGACATCCGCGTCATGCACATCAGCCGCGGACGCCCGTTGATCTCCGCCGAGCAGGAACCGCACTTGCCGGCCTTGCAGTTCCAGCGCACGGCGAGATCGGGCGCCTGGGTGGCCTGGAGCCGGTGGATGATGTCGAGCACCACCTCGCCCTCGTTGACCTCGATCTCGAAGTCCTCCAGGCCGCCGCCGCTCACGTCCCCGCGCCACACCTTGAAGTGGGCCGCATAGCCGCTCATTCGTACAGCTCCTCTTCGGCGAGGTACTTCACCAGCTCCTCCTTGTCGAACAGGGCGAGCAGGTCGGCACGGACGGGTTCGGTGGTCTCACGGGTGAGCGTGATCTGGCCACGGACGGGGTCCGTCGCCGCCAGCCCGCCCGTCGGATCGGTGAGCGCGCACAGCAGGTTGATCCGCCGCCACTTGCGGTCCATCGACGGGTGGTCCTCCCGCGTGTGCCCGCCGCGCGACTCGGTGCGCTCCAGCGCGGCCCGCGCCACGCACTCGCTGACCAGGAGCATGTTCCTCAGGTCCAGGGCGAGGTGCCAGCCCGGGTTGAACTGCCGGTGCCCCTCGACCCCGGCCCGCCGCGCCCGCACCCGCAGCTCGGCCAGCTTCTCCAGGGCCTGCTTCATCTCCGTCTCGCGGCGGATGATGCCGACCAGGTCGTTCATGGTCTGCTGCAGTTCCTGGTGCAGCGTGTACGGGTTCTCCGGCGGGCCCCCGGCCGGTTCCCCGGTCTCCGCCTCGGCCGAGAAGGGCCGCAGGGCCTCGGCGGCGGCCGCGTCGACCTGCGCGTCGTCCACGACCGGCCGTGCCCCGGCGAGTCCCGCCGCGTACTCGGCCGCGTGCCGGCCCGCCCGGCGCCCGAACACCAGCAGGTCGGACAGGGAGTTGCCGCCGAGCCGGTTCGAACCGTGCATACCGCCGGCGACCTCGCCGGCCGCGTACAGCCCGGGCACCCCGCGTGCCGCCGCCGTGTCGGACTCGACCGCGATCCCGCCCATCACGTAGTGGCAGGTGGGCCCGACCTCCATCGCCTCGGCGGTGATGTCGACGTCCGCCAGCTCCTTGAACTGGTGGTACATCGACGGCAGCCGCCGCTTGACGACCTCGGCGGGCATCCGCGTCGACACGTCGAGGAACACGCCCCCGTGCGGGGAGCCGCGTCCCTCCTTCACCTCGGAGTTGATCGCCCGGGCGACCTCGTCGCGGGGGAGCAGTTCGGGGGGACGCCGGTTGTGGTCCGGGTCGTCGTACCAGCGGTCGGCCTCCTCCTCCGTCTCGGCGTACTTGTCCTTGAAGACGTCGGGGACGTAGTCGAACATGAACCGCTTGCCGTCGGAGTTGCGCAGCACCCCGCCGTCGCCGCGCACCGACTCGGTGACGAGGATGCCCTTCACCGACGGCGGCCAGACCATGCCGGTCGGGTGGAACTGCACGAACTCCATGTTCAGCAGGGGAGCGCCCGCGAGCAGGGCCAGCGCGTGGCCGTCGCCGGTGTACTCCCAGGAGTTGGACGTCACCTTGAAGGACTTGCCGATGCCGCCCGTGGCGACGACGACGGCCGGTGCCTCCAGGACGAAGAAGCGCCCCGACTCGCGTTCGTAGCCGAAGACGCCGCCGACGCGTCCGCCCTCCTTGAGCACCCGCGTGACCGTGCACTCCTGGAAGACCTTCAGCCGGGACTCGTAGTCACCGGTCTCCCGGAAGTCCTCCTGCTGGAGGGAGACGATCTTCTGCTGCAGGGTGCGGATCAGCTCCAGGCCCGTGCGGTCGCCGACGTGGGCGAGCCGCGGGTACTCGTGCCCGCCGAAGTTGCGCTGGGAGATCCGTCCGTCCTCCGTGCGGTCGAACAGCGCCCCCCAGGTCTCCAGCTCCCACACCCGCTGCGGCGCCTCCTGCGCGTGCAGCTCGGCCATCCGCCACTGGTTGAGGAACTTCCCGCCGCGCATGGTGTCGCGGAAGTGGACCTGCCAGTTGTCGTTCTCGTTGGCGTTGGCCATCGCCGCGGCGATGCCGCCCTCGGCCATCACCGTGTGCGCCTTGCCGAACAGCGACTTGCAGATCACGGCCGTACGCGCGCCCCGCTCACGGGCCTCGATGGCGGCGCGCAGTCCCGCACCGCCCGCGCCCACCACGACGACGTCCCACTCCTGCCGGTCGACCACGGACATCAGAACGCCTCACTCATCAGAAGAATCGCGGATCGTCGAAGGCACCGGACGCGACCAGGTAGACGTAGAAGTCGGCGAGCGCCACGCTCACCAGCGACGCCCAGGCGAGCTGCATGTGCCGGGCGTTGAGCTTCCCCGCCCACTGCCACATCCGGTAGCGCACGGGATGCCGGGAGAAGTGCTTGAGCTTGCCGCCGACGATGTGCCGGCAGGAGTGGCAGGAGATCGTGTAGGCCCAGATCAGCACGATGTTGACCAGGAACACGAGGGTGCCGAGGCCCATGTGGCCCCAGGCGTAGTTCTCGTCGCGGAAGGCGAGCACGGTGTCGTAGGTGAGGATCCCGGCGACGAGGAGCGCCGCGTAGAAGAAGTACCGGTGGATGTTCTGCAGGATCAGCGGGAAGCGGGTCTCGCCGGTGTACTTCTTGTGCGGCTCGGCCACCGCGCAGGCCGGCGGGGACGCCCAGAAGCCCCGGTAGTAGGCCTTGCGGTAGTAGTAACAGGTCAGCCGGAAGCCCAGCGGGAAGATCAGGATGATGATCGCGGGCGAGATGCCCCACCACGGTCCGAAGATCTCCCAGTTGGGACCGGCCTTCATCGGCTCGCAGTTCTCCGCCAGGCAGGGGGAGTAGAAGGGCGAGACGTACGGCGCCGCGTAGTAGTCGGCGTTCGCGAAGGCCCGCCAGGTCGAGTAGATGATGAAGGCCAGCAGACCCGCGGCCGTGCCGGCCGGGGCGAGCCACCAGCGGTCGGTGCGCAGGTGCGGGGCGGCGATCGCGGCGCGCGTACCCGCCCGTACGCCGCCGCTGCCGGGAAGGGGTTCGGTGGCGGGGGGTTCCGTACCAGTGGCCACGTGACGACTCCGGTCGGGTTCGGGGGGAGGTGCCGGTCGCTCGACGCCCTCCCGGTCAGGGAGCGCGCCGGTCCCGGGCGCCCAGCCCCTCGTCGTCCGAGTCGATCCACAGCGACGGGTCGTACGGCGCGTCCGAGATGGTGACGAGCTCGGGGCGCTTCGGCGCGGCGGGTGACGCGGCGGCCTCACGCAGCAGGGCGAGGCTCTCGCGCAGGTGGTTGGCGTCGGCCCGGACGCGGCGCATCTCCAGGCCGCCGGTGCCGAGCTGCTTCTCCAGACGCCCCAGCGACCGCAACAGGTCGTCGAGAGAGCGCTGGACCGAGGTCAGTTCGTCGTGAACGGACATGACTTGCCCTCACTTCCACGGGTCCTTCGCGGCCCAAGGCGGCAACGTTCATGCGCCTGCGAGTGTTGCGCGTCACACCTTGTGCTGTGAAGGGATGTGCATCGATTGGCCGAGGCGCGTGGGTGCACCGAGCGGTGCGTTGGGCCGCACGGGTGGCTTCCCGTCCGTGACCGCCGTGTCGCCCTGTGTTGCCGAACCCTTTCCTCTTCAGTGGCCGCATACATCAGATGAACTCCAAATACCGCCAAAAGTGATCGTAACGCCCGCGGCTTCCCGGAGGTAGCACAGATGTCCCAGCACGGCGTCGGCCCGCGTGCGGTCACGCGCTCGGTCGCCTTCCTCACCGCGGGCGTGCTCGCGGTGCCCGCGCTCGCCGGATGCGGTTCCGAGGACCCGGCCGGCAAGCCGCTCGCCGCCCCGGACATCCAGCCCGCCGCCCGTGACAAGATCGCCGACGGCGGCACGCTGCGCTGGGCCGTCGACTCCGTGCCGGACACGCTGAACACCTTCCAGTCCGACGCCGACGCCACCACCACCCGCGTCGCCCAGGCCGTCCTGCCGTCGATGTTCCGGATGGACGCCTCCGGCCGCCCCGAGCGCCACCCGGCCTACCTGGAGTCCGCGAAGGTCGTCGAGACCGAGCCCAAGCAGGTCGTGCTGTACAAGCTCGACCAGCAGGCCGTCTGGAGCGACGGCCGGGAGATCGGCGCGGCCGACTTCGCCGCCCAGTGGCGCGCCCTGTCCGGCAAGGACACCGCCTACTGGACCGCCCGCAACGCCGGCTACGACCGCATCCAGAAGATCGAGCGCGGCGACAGCGCCCTGGAGGTCCGGGTCACCTTCTCCCGCCCCTACGCCGACTGGCGCTCGCTGTTCTCCCCGCTGTACCCCAAGGAGGTCATGGGCACCCCGGACTCCTTCAACGACGGCGCCCGCAGGAAGCTCAAGGTCACCGCCGGCCCGTTCACGGTGAAGAAGGTCGACACCGAGAACGACAGGATCACGCTGGCCCGCAACCCGCGCTGGTGGGGCGAGCCCGCCAAGCTCTCCGCGATCGAGCTGCGCACCGTCCCGCGCGACAAGCGGGCCGCCGAGCTGGCCGCCGGCACCCTCGACCTGGCCGAGATCGACCCCGCGGCGGCCCGCCGCATCACCCTGGCCGCCCGCCCGCACAGCTCCAGCAGCCCCCTGATGGGCCCGGGCGCCGACCGGTCGGCGGCGGACGCCCTGCACTCCTGGGCCGTCGCCAACGGCAGCGACGAGGACGCGGCCGACGAGGAGACCGTCGCGCGCAAGAAGCTGCGCAAGGCGGCCGCCAAGTACGCCCGGCAGCGGCAGGCCCTGCGCGGCTTCGAGGTGCGCAAGTCCCTGGAACCGGCCTTCACCCAGCTCGCCCTGAACGGCGCCGAGGGCCCCCTGGCCGACGAGCGCGTCCGCCGGGCGGTCGCCCGCGCCCTGGACCGCGAGGAACTCGCCGAGGCCGTCCTCAAGCCCCTGGGGCTGCCCGCCGTCCCGGTCGGCAGCCATCTGGCCCTGTCCGGCCAGGCCGCCTACGCCGACAACAGCGGCGCCCTCGGCGGCCAGGACACCGAGGAGGCCCAGGCCCTGCTCGCGGACGCCGGCTGGGTGCGCGGCGGCCCCGTCAAGAAGAAGGAGAAGGAGGAGAAGGCGGCCGGCGGCGAGGGCGAGCGGGCCGACGGCTCCTCCGGCGCGGACGAGGACGACAAGGCCCAGGGGCAGGACCCGGCCGGCCACCTCGCCCAGGACGGCAAGCAGTACAAGCACCCGCACCCGGGCGGCGCCCCCGGCGCGTACGCCCCGCAGGGCACCGCCGCCCCGGCGAACCAGGAGGCCGCCCCGCTCGCCAAGAACGGCAAGGCCCTCACCCTCCGCTTCGTGCTCCCCTCCGGGCCCGGCTCCCAGACGCTGCGCACGGTCGCCGACCGCATCACGCGGATGCTGCAGCGCGTCGGCATCGGCACGGAGATCTCCAAGGTCTCCGACGAGTCCTACTTCAAGGACCACATCGCCTCCGGCCAGTACGACCTGGCTCTGTACTCCTGGCCCGCCACGGCCTATCCCGCCACCGACGCGCGCCCCGTCTACGCCAAGCCGGTCCCGGCCGCCGACGGCTCCCTGAGCGTCGAGCAGAACTACACGCGCGTCGGCACCGACCAGGTCGACCAGCTCTTCGACGAGGCCGCGGCCACGCTCGACGAGGGCAAGTCCCGCTCCCTCATCCGCAAGGCCGACTCCCGCATCTGGGCGGCGGCCGGCTCCATCCCCCTCTTCCAGCGTCCCCAGCTCCTCGCGGCCCGCAAGAACCTGGCCAACACCGGCGCCTTCGGCCTCGCCACACCGGTCTACGAGGACATGGGCTTCCTGAAGAAGAGCACAAAGCCGGCCCCGGGCCCGTCGGCGAGCGGCGGCTGATCCCCCGACCGGCTCCCGCGGGGCGCGCCGAGTCCCTCCCGACCAGGCCTGACCTGCATCGACATATCCCGGCTCACCCCAGCGGGCCCGGACCCGTACCATGGGGTGAGGCCGTGGCATGTTGAGCCCGGCAGGGTCCGCGTAACACAGACGTACGCGACAGCCCCTTCCTCACACTCCGGGAGATCGCCGCTTTATGGCCACGCGCCACGACATCCGCAACGTCGCCATCGTCGCCCACGTCGACCACGGCAAGACCACCATCGTCGACGGCATGCTGAAGCAGGCCGGTGCCTTCGCCGCCCACCAGCTCGACTCGGTCGACGACCGCATGATGGACTCGAACGACCTGGAGCGTGAGAAGGGCATCACGATCCTCGCCAAGAACACGGCGGTGAAGTACCACCCCAAGGACGGCGGGGACCCGATCACCATCAACATCATCGACACCCCCGGCCACGCCGACTTCGGCGGCGAGGTCGAGCGCGGTCTGTCGATGGTCGACGGCGTCGTCCTGCTCGTGGACGCCTCCGAGGGCCCGCTCCCGCAGACCCGCTTCGTGCTGCGCAAGGCGCTGCAGCAGCGGCTGCCCGTCATTCTCTGCATCAACAAGACGGACCGCCCCGACTCCCGGATCGACGAGGTCGTCAACGAGACGTACGACCTGTTCCTCGACCTGGACGCCGACGAGGACCAGATCGAGTTCCCGATCGTCTACGCCTGCGGCCGTGACGGCATCGCCTCCCTCACCAAGCCGGACGACGGCACCGTCCCGGGCGACTCCACCAGCCTGGAGCCGTTCTTCTCGACGATCCTGGAACACATCCCAGCCCCGACCTACGACGAGTCGGCCCCGCTCCAGGCGCACGTGACGAACCTGGACGCCGACAACTTCCTCGGCCGCATCGCGCTGCTGCGCGTCCAGCAGGGCGAGCTGAAGAAGGGCCAGACGGTCGCGTGGATGAAGCGCGACGGGTCCGTCCAGAACGTGCGCATCTCCGAGCTGATGATGACCGAGGCGCTCACCCGCAAGCCCGCCGAGAAGGCCGGCCCCGGTGACATCTGCGCCGTCGCCGGTATCCCGGACATCATGATCGGCGAGACCCTGGCCGACCCGGAGAACCCGGTCGCCCTGCCGCTGATCACCGTCGACGAGCCGGCGATCTCCATGGTCATCGGCACCAACACCTCCCCGCTGGTGGGCCGCGGCGCCACCGGCAAGGGCGCCGACAACAAGGCGGCCGTCAAGGACCGCAAGGTCACCGCCCGCCAGGTCAAGGACCGCCTCGACCGCGAGCTGATCGGTAACGTCAGCCTCCGGGTGCTGGACACCGAGCGGCCGGACGCCTGGGAGGTGCAGGGCCGCGGCGAGCTGGCGCTGGCCATCCTGGTCGAGACCATGCGCCGCGAGGGCTACGAGCTGACCGTCGGCAAGCCCCAGGTGGTCACCCGGGAGATCGACGGCAAGACGTACGAGCCCGTCGAGCGCATGACCGTCGACGTGCCCGAGGAGCACATGGGCGCCGTCACGCAGCTCATGGGCGTCCGCAAGGGCCGCATGGACAACATGTCCAACCACGGCTCCGGCTGGGTCCGCATGGAGTTCGTCGTGCCCTCCCGTGGTCTGATCGGCTTCCGGACCGAGTTCCTGACCCAGACCCGCGGCACGGGCATCGCGCACTCCATCCACGAGGGCTTCGAGCCCTGGTTCGGCACGCTCCAGACCCGTAACAACGGCTCCCTGGTCGCGGACCGCTCCGGCGCGGTCACCGCGTTCGCGATGACCAACCTCCAGGAGCGCGGCGTGCTCTTCGTGGAGCCGGGCACCGAGGTGTACGAGGGCATGATCGTCGGCGAGAACTCCCGCGCCGACGACATGGACGTCAACATCACCAAGGAGAAGAAGCTCACCAACATGCGGTCCTCGACGGCCGATGTGACCGAGTCGATCGTCCCGCCCCGCAAGCTGTCGCTGGAGCAGTCCCTGGAGTTCTGCCGCGACGACGAGTGCGTCGAGGTCACCCCGGAGGCCGTGCGCATCCGCAAGGTGAACCTGGACGCCCGCGAGCGCGCCCGCGCCGCGAGCCGCGCCAAGCACGGCTGACGCACCCGTACGCACGGCACCGGGCACTCCGCGAGGGCGGGGTGCCCGGTGCCGTTCCCGGCCGCTCGTGGGGCCGCTCGGCGTCCGCCCGGTAAAAGGGGGACAACGCCGAGGGAAGGGGTAGGGAAAACCCTCGATTTGCCCGGCGTCGCCGTCCGGAACGGCCGGCTCCCACTACCCTGCTGCGGAACGCCTCGCTCTGCCCTGCCTTCTGGCCGGGAACGGCCTTGCGGCGAACGCCTCTTGAGCGCCCCGCGGCCACCGTCGGAACCCTGCACGGGCGCCACGGCGACCGCAAGCGGTTTTTCTCACTCGCGCGTCCGGAATACGGACGGTCTCCACCGATAGATGTGTAACAAGTCCGTTTCGCAGGGATCTTTCACCAAACCCTTTGTCCGGATTTTGGAAGATGTATACGCGAGCTGTGATCGAACCGAGACCTCGAGAGTGTGGTTCGGTCCTGGTGTTTGGCAGATAGTTAGGCGCGTAGAGCTCGGATGAAGGGTCACTCGCCGGCAGCGGCGCCGACTCACGAGCGCGGGGGCACCTGACGATTTCCGGCACCGGCGACGGGCGGTGGCGGTGGTCTGTCTGTGCTCCCTTTGCGGTGAACCAATGACTTCTTAGGAGGAACCCATGCGCGGTGCCAAGAGCGCCAAGTGGGTCGCGGGCGCGATAGTCGTCGCCCTGTCCGCCACCGCCTGCGGCGGCGACGGTGATGGTGAGAGCAAGAGCAAGGGTTCCGGACCTGCCGGTTACGTCTCGATCGACGTCGGTGAGCCGCAGAAGCCGCTGATCCCGGCCGACACGAACGAGAGCAACGGCTCGTACGTCATCCAGTCGCTCTTCACCCAGCTGCTGGACTTCGACTCCAAGGGTGAGATCGTCTACACGAACGCCGAGTCGGTCACCTCCGACGACTCCAAGACGTGGACGGTCAAGCTCAAGAAGGGCTGGAAGTTCCACAACGGCGAAGAAGTCACGTCCAAGTCGTACATCGACGCTTGGAACTGGTACGCCAACATCAAGAACAACCAGCAGAACTCCTTCTGGTTCCAGGACATCAAGGGCTACGACGATGTCCACCCGGAGAAGGGTGACCCGAAGGCCGAGACCATGTCCGGTCTGAAGGCCGTGGACGACCACACCTTCACCATCGAGCTGAAGTACACGATGCCGTACTTCAACTACAAGCTCGGCTACACCACGTGGGCCCCGCTGCCCAAGGTCTTCTACGACGACCCGAAGGCCTTCGGCCAGAAGCCGGTCGGCAACGGTCCCTACAAGTTCGAGAAGTGGGACCACAAGAAGCTCATCCAGGTCAAGGCCTGGGACGAGTACCAGGGCCCGAACAAGGCCAAGAACAAGGGCGTCCAGTTCAAGGCGTACACGACCCTCGAGGCCGCGTACAAGGACGTCGTCTCCGGCAACCTGGACATGATCCGCCAGGTCGGCCCGACGGACCTGCCGAAGTACAAGCAGGACCTGGGCGACGGCGCCATCGAGCAGCCGTACGCGGCCATCCAGACGCTGACCCCGGCGTTCTACTCCAAGACCTTCAAGGACATCGACCCGAAGGTCCTGCAGGGTCTGTCGATGGCGATCGACCGCGACACGATCACCAAGACGGTTCTGAACAACACCCGCACGCCGGCCAAGGGCTTCACGCCGCCCGGTGTCAAGGGCTACCAGAACCTGGACACGGACGTGTTCACGTACAACCCGGCGAAGGCCAAGCAGCTCATCAAGGAGGGTGGCGGCGTTCCCGGGAACAAGTTCACCATCCAGTACAACACCGACGGTGGGCACAAGGAGTGGGTGACCGCGGTCTGCGAGTCCATCCGCAAGGCCACCGGTGTCGACTGCGTCGGCGACCCGAAGCCGGACTTCGCCACGGACCTCGAGGCCCGTGACAACGACCAGGTGAAGGGCATGTACCGCGGTGGCTGGGTCGCCGACTACCCGGTCAACGCCAACTTCATGAAGGAGCTGTACCACACCACCGCCGAGGCGAACAACGGCCGCTTCTCCAACAAGGAGATCGACGGCCTGATGAACAAGGCCGACAACGCCAAGTCCCTCGAAGAGTCGGTGAAGGCCTTCCAGGAGGTCGAGAAGAAGCTGGTCGACCACATGCCGGCCATCCCGCTCTGGTACTACCGCATCAACGGCGGCCACGGTAAGAACGTCGACAACGTCAACGTCGACTTCCACGGTGACCTCGAAGTGTGGGCCGTCACCACCAAGTAAGAGGAGCCCGTCGGGCTCTTCCCACTCGGCCGTAGACCCGCCGCCGCTCCGGCGGCGGTGGGAGGCACGGGGGGCCGTCTCGTCGACAGGAGGCGGCCCCCGTACCTGCGTTAACCCCTCACGGAGGCACCTATGGGGCGCTATGTCGCACGACGACTGCTCCAGATGATCCCGGTGTTCATCGGGTCAACCTTGATCATCTTTTGCATGATGTACGCCCTGCCCGGCGACCCCGTCCGGGCGATGATGGGGGATCAGGCGTACGACCCGACGGTGGTCGCGGGCATCAAGAAGGAACTCGGCCTCGACCAGCCGCTGCTGCAGCAGTACGTGAACTACATGACCAACCTGTTGCAGGGCGACTTCGGTACCCAGATCGCCAGTCAGCGGCCCATCGCCGACATCATCACCGACGCGTTCCCGGTGACCATCAGGCTGACGATCTTCGCCTTCACCTTCGTCACGCTCGTGGGCATCGGCCTCGGCATCGTCGCCGGCCTGCGTCCCGACACGCTGCGGGACCGCGGACTGCTGACGCTGACGCTGGTCCTCGTGTCGATGCCGTCCTTCGTGCTGGGCTTCCTGCTGCAGTACCTGTTCGCGTTCAAGTGGGCGATCACCACTCCGACCGTGACCGACTCGACGGACTTCGCGCAGCTCGCGCTGCCCGCCACCGTGCTGGCGTCGCTGTCGCTCGCCTACGTCGCCCGGCTGACGCGCACGTCGATCGCGGAGAACCTGCGGTCCGACTACATGCGCACCGCGGTGGCCAAGGGCCTGCCGCGCCGCCGCGTGATCGGCGTCCACCTGATGCGCAACTCGCTGATCCCCGTGGTCACCTTCCTCGGTATCGAGGTCGGCAACCTGATGACCGGCGCCATCGTGACCGAGGGCATCTTCAACGTGCGGGGCATCGGCGTCGAGATCTACGAGGCGCTCAGCCGCCGCGAGGGCGCCACGGTCGTGGGCATCGCCTCGCTGATGGTGCTCATCTACCTCGCCGCCAGCTTGATCGTCGACCTGCTCTACGCGGTCCTGGACCCGAGGATCCGGTATGCCTGACAAGACCGCTGAGAAGAAGGTCGAAGCCCTTCCCGGTGACACCGTGAGCACCGCGGGCGTCGTCGTGGCCGACGCCGGCCCGGCTCCGGACAAGGCGCGCAGCCTGTGGTCCGACGCCTGGCACGACCTGCGGCGCAACCCGCTCTTCGTGATCTCGGCCGTGCTGATCCTGTTCCTGCTCGTGATGTCGATCTGGCCGGGGCTGTTCACCAGCGCCTCGCCGCGCGACGCCGACCTGGCCAAGCACTACCTGGGCAAGCCGAACTGGGGCCACTTCTTCGCCCCGGACTGGCTCGGCTACGACGTCCAGGGCCGCTCGATCTACGCCCGTGTCGTCTACGGCGCCCGGGCCTCGATCACCGTCGGTGTGGGTGTCACGCTCGCCGTCACCGTCCTCGGCACGATCATCGGCATGATCGCCGGCTACTTCGGCGGCTGGACCGACACCCTGCTGTCGCGGCTGACCGACATCTTCCTCGGCATCCCGTTCCTGCTCGGTGCCCTGGTGGTGCTCAACTCCTTCGACGACCGCACCGTCTGGGTCGTCATCATGGCCCTGGCCTTCCTGGGCTGGACCCAGATCGCCCGCGTCGCCCGCGGTGCCGTCATCACCATCAAGCAGGCGGACTACGTGGTGGCCGCCAAGGCGCTCGGTGCCTCGACGACCCGGATCCTGTTCCGGCACATCCTGCCCAACGCGCTCGCGCCCATCATCGTCGTGGCGACCATCGCGCTCGGCGGCTACATCGCGGCCGAGGCCACCCTGTCCTTCCTGGGCGTGGGCCTCGGTGACACGGCGGTGTCCTGGGGCGGCGACGTGGCCCGAGGACGCGAGCAGCTCCGGATCGCCCCCCACACCCTGATCATCCCGTCGGTGATGGTCTCGATCACGGTGCTCTCGTTCCTGATGTTCGGCGATGCGGTACGCAACGCCCTCGACCCCAAGCTGCGCTGAGGGAGGCGTACGTGACCATCATCGATGAAGTGGCCGGCAGTCCCGCGGCCGACGGTTCCGAGGACACGGGCCGCCCGCTGCTCGAAGTCCGCGACCTGCACGTGGAGTTCCGCACCCGCGACGGTGTCGCCAAGGCCGTCAACGGCGTCAACTACTCCGTCGCCGCCGGTGAGACGCTGGCCGTGCTCGGCGAGTCCGGCTCCGGCAAGTCCGTCACCGCACAGGCGATCATGGGCATCCTCGACATGCCGCCCGGGAGCATCCCCAAGGGGGAGATCCTCTTCCGCGGCCAGGACATGCTGAAGATGTCCGACGAGGAGCGCCGGAAGATCCGCGGCAGCAAGATCGCGATGATCTTCCAGGACGCGCTGTCCTCGCTGAACCCGGTGCTCTCCGTGGGCTACCAGCTCGGCGAGATGTTCCGGGTGCACCAGGGCATGTCCAAGAAGGACGCCAAGGCCAAGGCGATCGAGCTGATGGACCGGGTGAAGATCCCGGCCGCCGCGGCCCGCGTCAACGACTACCCGCACCAGTTCTCGGGCGGTATGCGCCAGCGCATCATGATCGCCATGGCGCTCGCCCTGGAGCCGGACCTGATCATCGCCGACGAGCCCACCACGGCTCTCGACGTGACGGTCCAGGCCCAGGTCATGGACCTGCTCGCGGAGCTGCAGCGCGAGTACAACATGGGCCTCATCCTGATCACCCACGACCTCGGCGTGGTCGCCGACGTCGCGGACAAGATCGCCGTGATGTACGCCGGGCGCATCGTCGAGCGCGCCCCGGTCCACGAGCTGTACAAGCGCCCCGCGCACCCGTACACGAAGGGGCTGCTGGACTCGATCCCGCGCCTGGACCAGAAGGGCCAGGACCTCTACGCGATCAAGGGCCTGCCGCCCAACCTGACGCGTATCCCGTCCGGTTGCGCCTTCAACCCGCGATGCCCCATGGCGCAGGACATCTGCCGTACGGACATCCCGCCGCTGCACCCCGTCACCGAGCGGGACGGCAGCGAGCTGGCCGGCCGCGGCAGCGCGTGCCACTTCTGGAAGGAGACGATCCATGGCTGACCTCGGCAAGACCGACGAGCCGCAGGACGCCACGCCGAACGTCTCCGAGGTCGAGGTCGTCGACGCGTCCTCCGAGACGGAGGCGGTCGCCGCCATCGAGGCGCCGGTCGAGCGGGGCGAGCCGATCCTGCAGGTGCGCAACCTGGTGAAGCACTTCCCGCTCACCCAGGGCATCCTGTTCAAGAAGCAGGTCGGAGCGGTCAAGGCCGTCGACGGTGTGTCCTTCGACCTCTACCAGGGCGAGACGCTCGGCATCGTCGGCGAGTCCGGCTGTGGCAAGTCCACGGTCGCCAAGCTGCTGATGATGCTGGAGAAGGCGACCGCCGGCGAGGTCTTCTACAAGGGCCAGGACATCACCAGGCTGTCCGGGCGTGCGCTGAAGGCGGTCCGCCGGAACATCCAGATGGTGTTCCAGGACCCGTACACCTCGCTCAACCCCCGTATGACGGTGGGCGACATCATCGGGGAGCCGTTCGACATCCACCCCGAGGTGGCCCCGAAGGGCGACCGGCGCCGCAAGGTGCAGGAGCTCCTTGACGTGGTCGGCCTGAACCCGGAGTACATCAACCGCTATCCGCACCAGTTCTCCGGCGGTCAGCGCCAGCGCATCGGCATCGCCCGCGGCCTGGCCCTGAACCCCGAGATCATCATCTGCGACGAGCCGGTCTCGGCCCTGGACGTGTCGGTCCAGGCACAGGTCATCAACCTGATGGAGCGCCTGCAGGACGAGTTCAACCTCTCCTACATCTTCATCGCGCACGACCTGTCGATCGTCCGGCACATCTCGGACCGGGTCGGCGTGATGTACCTCGGCAAGATGGCCGAGATCGGCACCGACGAGCAGATCTACGACCACCCGACGCACCCCTACACCCAGGCGCTGCTGTCGGCGGTTCCGGTCCCCGACCCCGAGGCCCGGGCGAACCGCGAGCGGATCATCCTCACCGGCGACGTGCCGTCCCCGGCCAACCCGCCCTCGGGCTGCCGCTTCCGCACCCGCTGCTGGAAGGCCCAGGACAAGTGCGCCGAGGAGGTTCCCCTCCTGGCCGTCCCGGAGCGCTTCCAGAACTCGGACACCCCGGCGGCGCACGAGTCGGCGTGTCACTTCGCGGAGGAGAAGGACGTGGTCCACGCGGCCTGATCCCCTCCCACTGCCACTCCGGTTCCCGGCATCCCCCAGGGCTGCCGGGAACCGGCGTACCCGGAGGATCCCGCCCTGCTGCATCACGTCGAACTGTGGGTTCCCGACCTGCCCCGCGCCGCCCGCGAGTGGGGCTGGCTCCTCGGAAGCCTGGGCTGGTCGCCCCACCAGGACTGGGAGCACGGCCGCAGCTGGCGGCTCGGCCCGACGTACCTCGTCGTCGAGCGGTCGCCGGCGATGAGCGCCGCCGGGCACGACCGCATGCGCCCCGGGCTCAACCATCTCGCGTTCCACGCGGGCCCTCCCGGGCGGGTCGACGCCCTGGCCGCCGAGGCGCCCGGCCACGGCTGGACGCCCCTCTTCGCCGACCGGTACCCGTACGCGGGCGGCCCGGGCCACCACGCGGCGTATCTCGTGAACACGGACGGATTCGAGGTGGAGCTCGTGGCGGCCGAGGGGGCATAGGCCCGCAAATCCCCGCAACTGCGTTAACACGCAGGCAACTTCGCCGACCCGGTTCCGATATACGGACGCGTCAGGCTGGTCCGCGTACGGCCGTGCGGGTGCCGTAGACGGGCCGGGGCGCGCCATGTCGCCCCGGCCCGTCGCCGTGCGCTCAGGAGGCCGCGATGCCCAGGGAGCGCTTCAGGAAGTCGACCTGGAGCAGGAGCAGGTTCTCCGCGACCTGTTCCTGCGGGGTCATGTGCGTGACGCCGGACAGGGGCAGCACCTCGTGCGGGCGGCCGGCGGCCAGCAGGGCCGAGGACAGGCGCAGGGCGTGGGCGACCACGACGTTGTCGTCGGCGAGGCCGTGCACGACCATCAGGGGCCGGTGGGGCTCGGCGGGGGAGGAGAGGCCGTCCTCCGTGACCAGGGAGCTCCTGGCGTAGGCGGCCGGCTGCTCCTCGGGGGTGCCGAGGTAGCGCTCCGTGTAGTGGGTGTCGTACAGGCGCCAGTCCGTCACCGGCGCGCCCGCGATCCCCGCGTGGAAGACGTCCGGACGGCGCAGTACCGCCAGGCCCGCCAGCCAGCCGCCGTAGGACCAGCCGCGGATCGCCACCCTCGACAGGTCCAGCGGGTACCGCTGCGCGAGGTCCTCCAGCGCCTCCACCTGGTCGTCGAGCGAGACCGTGAAGTCGTGGTGGATCGCCTTCTCCCAGGCGGGGGAGCGGCCCGGCGTACCGCGCCCGTCCGCGACCACCACCGCGAAGCCCTGGTCCGCGAACCACTGCGAGGTGAGGTGCGCGTTGTGGGCCGCGACCACCCGCTGGCCGTGCGGGCCCCCGTACGGGTCCATGAGCACCGGCAGGGGGGTGTCACCGGCGTAGTCCCGAGGCATAAGCACGGCGCACGGGATGCGGCGTGCGCCCCCCTCGGTGAGTGTCACGCGGGGGGACAAACCAGGATCTTCAGCATGAGAACGGACGGTCAGCGTCGGTTTTCCGTCGCGCAGCACCTGCGCCCGCGCCCCCGCCCGGTCCAGCACCGACGACACCAGCACGGTCACGCCCCCGGCGCGCACCGCCGCGTGCACGCCCGGCTCCTGCGACACCCGCTCCAGGCCGAGCTCGTTCACCCGGTACACGTGCACCTGGCCCGTCTCCGCCTCCGCCGCCTCCTCGCCGGCCGACGCCGAGACCAGCACGTCGTCGGCGGAGACGTCCAGCACCGCCCTGACGTGCAGCTGCGCACCCGTCAGCGGGCGTTCGCCGACCGCCAGCACCCGCGCGCCGCCCTCGTCCGCGATCCGGACCAGCTGCCCGGAGGGGCTCCAGCACGGCACCCCGGGGAAAAGATCAAGCCATGTTGGATCTTCGTCGGCGTGCACCATCCGGGTCGCGCCCGACTCCGGGTCCACGGCCAGGATGAGCTGGCCGCGCTGGTCGCGGGACTGGACGAGCAGCAGCGGAGACCCCGCCGCTGACCAGTGCACATGCGCCAGATACGGGTAGCGTGCCCGGTCCCAGGAGACCTCCGTGCGCACCCCGTCCAGATCGATCACGAACAGCCGGACCTCCGCGTTGCCGGTGCCCGCCGCCGGGTACGGCACCCGCTGCGGCTCCCGGTCCGGATGCGCCGGGTCGGCGATCCACCACCGCGACACCGGCGTGTCGTCCACGCGCGCCACCAGCAGCCGGTCCGACTCCGGAGCCCACCAGAACCCCCGCGAACGCCCCATCTCCTCGGCCGCGATGAACTCGGCCAGACCGAACGAGACGTGCTCCGCGTCCGGTTCGGCCAGCGCCCGGTCGTCCTCGCCCTCGGCGCCGACCACCCGCAGGGCGCCCCGGGCGACGTAGGCCAGGTGCCGTCCGTCGGGCGACGGACGCGGGTCGATCACCGGCCCCGGGACGGCCACCTCGCGCGCCGTCCCGGCCCGCAGCTCGGCCGTGAACAGCCGTCCTGACAAGGCGAAAGAGGCCAGCTCCACGGCCGCGTCCGTGGCGTAGCCGACGATGCCGGCACCGCCCTCGCGGCTGCGCTCGCGCCGCGCCCGCTCCTCGGCGGAGAGGTCCTCCGAGGCACCGCCCAGCAGGGCGCGCGGGTCGGCCGCCACGCGCTCCCCGCCGCCCTCCGTGTCGAGGACCCACAGCGAAGCCGCCCGGTCCGTACCGGAGCCGGAGCGCAGGAACACGACACGGGAACCGTCGGGCGCCACGGTGAACGAACGCGGCGCGCCGAGCGTGAAGCGCTGGGTACGGGCGTGCCGTCGGGGGAAGGAGTCAGCCTCGGTCGTCATGCCCTGACCATATTGGCCATGCGCCCCCTTGTGCGGCCGTGCGCCGATCGATGCGCACGGACGGATAGTTATGATCAATGTCGCATAGTGGGTATGAACCTGCTGGCTGCTGTACGGATTTGATGCCCCCATAGTCCGACCCCCCGCGCCCCTGTGGATCTTTGGAGGTGAACCGCCGTGGCACTCTCGATTTCGGCGGTGGTGCTGCTGGCGATCATCGTCTTCCTGCTGATCAAGAAGTCAGGGTTGAAGGCGGGGCATGCGATCGTCTGCATGCTGCTGGGCTTCTATCTCGCCTCCTCGACCGTCGCTCCCACGATCAGCGAGCTGACGACGAACATCGCGGGCATGATCGGCAGCATCAAGTTCTGACCGTCACCGGACCTCGTAGGGTGGTCCCATGACGGAACAGCCCGGCCGTCGTCTGCTGCTGGTGCACGCGCACCCGGACGACGAGTCGATCAACAACGGCGCGACCATGGCCCGGTACGCGGCCGAGGGTGCCCACGTCACCCTGGTCACCTGCACCCTCGGTGAACGCGGCGAGGTCATCCCGCCCGAGCTGGCGCACCTGACCGGCGCCGCCCTGGGCCAGCACCGCCGCAACGAGCTGGCCGCCGCCATGTCCCTGCTCGGCGTCCGCGACGTCCGCCTGCTCGGCGGCGCCGGGCGCTACAGCGACTCCGGGATGATGGGCCTGCCCGACAACGACGACCCCGCCTGCTTCTGGCAGGCCGACGTCGACGAGGCCGCCGCCCACCTCGTCGAGGTGATCCACGAGGTACGTCCCCAGGTCCTCGTCACCTACGACGACAACGGCGGCTACGGCCACCCCGACCACATCCAGGCCCACCGCGTCGCCATGCGCGCCGCGGAGCTGGCCGCCGAGACCGGCTGGCGCATCCCGAAGGTCTACTGGAACCGCGTCCCCCGGCCCGTGGTGGAGGAGGCCTTCGCCCGGCTCCGGGAGGAACTGCCCGGCACCCCCTTCACCAAGGCGGCCGCCGTCGACGACGTCCCGGGCGTGGTGCCCGAGGAGCGGATCACCACGGTGATCGACGGCACCGCCCACGCCGCCGCCAAGGCAGCCGCGATGCGCGCCCACGCCACCCAGATCACCGTGGCCGAGCCCTGTTTCGTGCTGTCCAACGAACTCGCCCAGCCGATCCTCACGACCGAGTACTACGAGCTGGTGCGCGGCGAGCGGGGCACCGGCGAGCGGGAGACGGACCTGTTCGCCGGGATCGGGGAGGCGTCGTGAGCGACCGCGGCCCGATGCTCGCCCAGCCGATGCGGCCCCCGTCCGCCGGACGGGCCGCGGCCCTCCTGGGGTTCTTCGTGCTCGGAGCCCTCGTCGGCACGGCCGGCGCGCTCGTACAGCCCGGGTGGTTCCCGGGCGGCCTGATCCTCGCGCTGGCCGGCGAGGCCGGGCTCGTCCTGGGCGCCGCGCGCCTCACCCGCAGCCGCTCCGGGGGCGTCGCTGCCGCCGCCGGCTGGATGCTCTCCGTCGTCCTGCTCACCGCCAGCCGCCCCGAGGGGGACTTCCTCTTCGCCGCGGGGAGCGGCTCCTATCTCTTCCTCCTCGGCGGCATCCTCGTGGCTGTGATCTGCGCCACCCTCGGCCCGGGACGGCAACCGGACGGCGGTCCCGTCCGACTTGGCAAGTGACGTACCACTTCGCCGGGACGCGCCCGTGGGGGTCCGGTGTGACTTTCCCCAGCGGTCCTGAGATACGGGTGAGAAGTGGCCAGTATGGTGGTGCGCGCCGCCGAGCCGCCCGCGTGAGGTCGTGACGGGCGGCGGAGCCAACCGGGAGAACCTGCCTTGAGTCGTGAAACTGACACACCGTCCTCCGGGCCCAACGGGCGCGGCGGAGCCGCCTACCCGTCGGGCACGCCGCCCTACGGCACCCCGACGGTCTCCAGTGACGGCACGGACGCGGGCCGTTCGGCCACGCGGCCGGAGGAACGCAAGACCGAGACCACGCTGACGACCCGGATCCGGATCAACATCCCCGGATCGCGGCCCATTCCGCCGGTCGTCGTGCGCAAGCCCGTCGCGGAGGCGGACGCCCCGGCCGACACCGACCCGCACGGCGACACGCCGCCGTCGGCGCCGAGTGCGGCGACGCCCCGGGGCGCGGGCGCGGGTTCCGGCGCGGGCTCCGGCTCGGGCTCGGGCTCCGGCTCCGGCGAGTCTCCCGCCGAGGACAAGCCGACCAGCGACTGGTTCGCACCCCGCAAGTCCGGCTCCGGCCCGGGCGGTCAGGGCAGCGGCTCCACCAACGGGTCCGGTCTGCCGGGCGGTTCCGCTCCGGCGGCCGGGGGTTCCGGTACGGGCGGCCCCGGTTCGGGCACGTCCGGCGGGGCGCGTCCGGGTGCCGGTCGGCCCGGCGGCGTGGTCGGCTCCATGAGCGCGCCGGGCGGCTCCCGGCCCGGCGGCACGAACGGCGCCGGGCTCCCGGGCGGCGCGACCGGCGGCCCCGTCGCGCCCGGGCACGGCGGCGGCACCGGCTCCTTCGACGTCACCGAGGCACTGTCGGCGGGCTCGCGGGGCAACGGCTCGCGGTCCGCCCCGGGCAACGGCGGCGAGGCGCGCCGCGACGACCTCCCCTACTTCTCGGAGAACGGCGGCGGCCCGGACACGGCCGACGGCTTCCACGAGACCGGCACTCCCGGTGGCTCCGGAGCCCGGGGCCCGGCCGGTCCGACGGGCGGTCCGGTGACCGGCCACGGCCCGATGGTGCCGCCGGCAGGCGGCCCCGGCCCCTTCAACGAACCCGGCGGACCCGGTGGTTCCGGCGGCTTCGGTGGCTTCGGTGGCCCTGGCGGCTTCGGCGGTGAGCAGGGTGCTCCGGGCGGACCCGGTGGCCCTGGCGGCTTCGGCGGCGAGCAGGGTGCTCCCGGCGGCCCGGGCGGCCCCGGCGCGTTCCCCGAGCACGGCGGCCCCGCTGGCCCGGGCGGTCCCGGAGGCCCCGGCGGCTTCAACACGCCCGGTGGCCCCGGCGCCCCGGGCGGTCCCGGCCCCTCCGGCGGTCCCGGCGGTTTCACCGCACCCGGTGGCCCCGGCGCCCCGGGCGGACCCGGCGCCTTCACCGAGCCCGGCGGCCCGGGCGGTCCCGGCGGCCCCGGTTCCCCCAACGGCTTCGGCGACCCGGGCAGGCCCGGTGCCCCCGAGGCGTTCAACGACCCCGGCCGCCCCGGCGCCCCGGCCGGCCCCGGTGCCATAGGCGGCGGCCCCGCGGGCCCCGGCGCCCCCGGGACCCGCGGAACGCCCGGCGGCCCGGGCGCCGCAGGGCCGGGCGGTGGCCTGAGCGACGACACCGCCGTCCTCACCCCGCAGCAGCCGGCCCCCGAGCCCCCGGCCGGCCAGGGCTACGGCCCCCGCCACGACAACGTCTCCGGACACACCGTCACCAGCGGCATCCCCGTCGTACAGCCCGGCGCGGCCTCGCCGTTCGCCCCGGGCGCGCCCGGCGACGGCCCCGTGCCGCACACCGCCCCGAAGCTGCCCGAGCCGGTCTCGCCGCCCCCGGCGAGTTCGTCCAAGGCGCCCAGGAAGAAGGGCCGCAACAAGCTCGTCCTGCTCGCCGTGGGCGTGGTCGTCGCCGCCGGCGGTCTCTACGGCGCCGGCCTGCTGATGAACCGCACCGACGTGCCCAAGGGCACCACCGTGCTCGGCGTCGACATCGGCGGCACCACGCGCGACGGCGCGGTCAAGAAGCTCGACGAGGCCTTCGACGACCGGGTCGGCAAGGAGCTGAAGCTGTCGGTGGGCGGCAGGACCGTCGCCCTGGACCCGGACAACGCGGGCCTGCAGTTCGACATGGACGCCACGGCCGACGCGGCGGCGAAGAGCGACTACAACCCGGTCTCCGTGATCGGCTCGCTGTTCGGCAACCACCGGGTCGTCGCCCCGGACATGCCCGTCGACGAGGAGAAGCTGCACGCCGCCCTGGAGAGCGCGGCGGGCGCCTCGGGCGCGTCGACCGACGGCACGGTCGTGTTCAAGGGCGGCAAGGCCGTCCCGGTCTACGGCAAGCCGGGCAAGGGCGTCGACCTCGCCAAGTCGACGAAGGCGGTGGAGGAGGCGTACCGCGCGCAGGTGGAGACCGGCGCGGCCGGCACGGTGACCCTGCCGACCACCACACAGCAGCCGACGGTCTCCGACGCCGAGGTGAACCGGGTACTGAAGGACATCGCGCAGCCCGCGATGTCCGACCTGGTCACCGTCCGCACCGACGCGGCCCACAGCATCGACTTCGGCCGGCTCTCCCTGCCGAAGATCCTCAGCTTCAAGGCCGTCGACGGCAAACTCGTGGACACGTACAACCTCGAAGCGCTGCAGGAGGCCTACGGCCAGACCTTCGACGGCGTGCAGATCGAGGGCGCGAGCGGCAAGCGGGACGTCACCCCGCAGGACGTCGTCTCGGCGCTGCGCAAGGCCCTGCGCGGCAAGACGCCCGAGGAGCGGGTCGGAGTCATCGACACCGACCCGAACTGACCTCCGGTCACCCGCCGTACGAGCAGGCCCCCGCCCCGGTGTGCGGGGGCCTGCTCGCGTCCGGTCACCCCACGTGCATGACACCTGTCACGCGATATCCCGGACGCCCGGCACTGCCCCGGCCCGCGTGCGCGCGGCGACGCTGTCCCCATGACGAATCCAGTCGAGTTCGACCAGGTGAGCAAGGCGTACGGCGCCGTCCGGGCCGTGGACGGACTGACCCTCGACCTCCGCCCGGGGCAGACCGTGGCCCTCCTCGGTCCCAACGGCGCCGGCAAATCCACCACCCTCGACCTGCTGCTCGGGCTGAGGACACCGGACAGCGGCACCGTCCGCCTCTTCGGCACCGGTCCCCGGGAAGCCATCACCGCCGGGCGCGTGGGCGCCATGCTGCAGAGCGGCGGGCTCATGGACGAGGTCACGGTCGCGGAACTCGTACGACTCGCCTGCGACCTGCACCCCAAGCCGTACCGGCCCTGTGAGGTCCTGGCCCGCGCGGGCCTCGCCCAGATCGCCGGCCGCAAGGTGAACAAGCTCTCCGGCGGCCAGGCCCAGCGCGTCCGCTTCGCCCTGGCCACCGCCGGCGACAGCGACCTCATCGTGCTGGACGAGCCCACCACCGGCATGGACGTCACCACCCGCCAGGCCTTCTGGGCGACCATGCGCGAGCAGGCCGGCCAGGGCCGGACCGTCCTGTTCGCCACCCACTACCTCGAAGAGGCCGACGCCGTCGCCGACCGGGTCCTCGTCCTGCACCGCGGCCGGCTCCTCGCCGACGGCACGGCCGCCGAGATCAAGGCCAGGGCCGGTGCCCGCCGCGTCTCCTTCGACCTCGACGGCACCGTCGACGAACCCGCCCTGCGCGCCCTGCCGTTCCTGACCGGGCTCGACGTCTCCGGCCGGACCGTCCGCATCCGGTCCGCCGACGCCGACGCCACCGTGCACGCCCTGTACGGCCTCGGACTGTTCCCCCGCAACCTGGAGGTCGCCGGACTCGGCCTGGAGCAGGCCTTCGTCGCCCTCACCACCGCCGAGGAGGCGAAGACCCGGTGAACAGCCTGATCAAACTGGAACTCACCCGCGTCCTGCGCAACCGCAAGTTCCTGTTCTTCTCCGTGATCTACCCGTCGCTGCTCTTCCTGATCATCGCGGGCAACACCGACAGCACCGCGAAGGTGCCCGGCAGCGACCTGACCCTGCCGGCCTACATGATGGTCTCCATGGCCTCCTTCGGCGCGCTCACGGCCGTCCTGATGGGCAACAGCGAACGCATCGCCAGGGAGCGCGAGGGCGGCTGGGTGCGGCAGCTGCGCCTGACCCCGCTGCCCGGCCGCGGCTACGTCCTCGCCAAGACCGCGAGCGCCGCCGTCGCCGGCCTGCCCTCCGTCGTCGTCGTCCTCGCCGTCGCGGCGGCCGTGAAGGGCGTACGCCTGGACGCCTGGCAGTGGCCCGCCCTGACCGCCGTGATCTGGGCCGGCAGCCTCGTCTTCGCCGCGCTCGGCGTCGCCCTCGGCTACCTCGCCACCGGCGACGCGGTCCGCCCCCTCACGATGATCATCTACTTCGCCCTCTCGCTGCTGGGCGGCCTGTGGATGCCCACGACGACGTTCCCGGGCTGGCTGCAGGACATCGCGAGATGGCTGCCCACCCACGCGTACGCTGCCCTGGGGCAGGCCGTCGAGCAGAGCCGCGCCCCGCACCCGCGGGACCTGGCCGTCCTCGTGGTGTCGTTCGCCCTGTTCGCGGGCGGCGCGGCCTGGCTGTACCGGAAGGACACCCTGAAGGCGTGAACGGCGTCGGCGTCGGTATCGGGCAGCGCCCGGTCAACCGCAGGCAGCGTGCGGTGAAATCGCTGTGGACCGGCATCTGGCTGATCTACCTGAGCGCGCCGGTCACCGACCTGCTGCACGGCGGCCACAGCACGGGCGTGCGGGTGCTCGGCTGGCTCGGCCTGGCCGCCTTCGTCACCTGGTACATGCTGCTGGTCTTCCGCACCGGCCGCGGTGAGCGCAACGCCCTGGTGCTCGGCTCCCTCGGGGTCCTCGCCGCCCAGTCCGCGCTCCTCGCCCTCACCCTGGGCCGCGAGTGGCTGGTGCTGTTCGTCTACGTCGCGATCGCGTCCGGCGCGGCCCTGCCGCTGCGCCTGGCGCGCTGGACCATCCCGGCCGCCTGCGCGCTGCTGACCGCCGTCGCGCTCGCCGTGCCGGGCGGCCGCGCCTACCTGGCGAGCCTCCTCATCCCGGCCCTGCTCGGCGGCTTCGCCATGACCGGCGTACGCGAACTCGTCCGTACGACGATCGCGCTGCGCGAGGCCCGCGCCACCGTCGCCCAGCTCGCCGCGAACGAGGAACGGCTGCGCCTGGCCAGGGACCTGCACGACCTGCTCGGCCACTCCCTGTCCCTGATCACCCTCAAGAGCGAGCTGGCCGGGCGGATGCTGCCCGGCCGGCCCGACGAGGCGGCCCGGCAGATCGCCGACATCGAGCAGGTCAGCCGCCAGGCCCTGGTCGACGTGCGGGAGGCCGTCACCGGATACCGCCGCCCCCGCCTGAGCGCCGAACTCGCCGGAGCCCGGGTCGCCCTCACCACGGCGGGCGTCCTCGCCGAACTGCCCGCCGAACCCGACCTCACCGGGGTCGGGGAGGCGGGCGAGACCGCCCTCGCCTGGGCGCTGCGCGAGGCCGTCACCAACGTCGTACGGCACAGCGGCGCCCGCCGCTGCACGGTCGGGCTGCTGCGCCGGCAGACCCTGGACGGCCCCATGCTCGAACTGACCGTGGAGGACAACGGCTCCGGCGGCCCGGGCGTCGGCCACGGCAACGGCCTCACCGGTCTCGGCGAACGCCTCACCAAGGCGGGCGGCACCCTGGAGGCGGGCCCGCTCGGACCCGGGTTCCGCCTGGTCGCCCGCGTGCCGGTGGCCGGGACGGCGGACGTAGGATCCCCGGCATGAGCCGCACGATCAAGGTCCTGCTCGCCGAGGACCAGTCGATGGTCCGCGAGGCCCTGGCCGCCCTGCTCGGTCTGGAGGAGGACATCGAGGTCGTCGCCCAGGTGGCCCGCGGCGACGAGGTCCTGGCCGCGGCCCGCGAGCACGACGTCGACGTGGCGCTGCTCGACATCGAGATGCCCGGGGCGACGGGCATCGAGGCCGCGGCCCGCCTCCACGCGGAGCTCCCGGACGTGAAGCTGGTCGTCCTGACGACCTTCGGCCGGCCCGGCCACCTGCGCAGCGCCATGGAGGCCGGCGCCGACGCCTTCCTGGTGAAGGACGCCCCGGCGGCCCGGCTGGCCGAGGCGATCCGCACGGTCCTCACCGGCGAACGCGTCATCGACCCGACCCTGGCGGCGGCGGCCCTGGCGGAGGGCGCCAACCCGCTGAGCGACCGGGAACGGGAGGTCCTGCGGGCCGCCGCCGACGGCTCCACCAACGCCGAGCTGGCCGCGGCCCTGCACCTCTCCCGGGGCACCGTCCGCAACTACCTCAGCACGGCCATCCAGAAGCTGGCGGTGCGCAACCGCGCGGAGGCGGTCCGGGTGGCCCGCGACAAGGGCTGGTTGTAGAACGGGCCCCGAAGGAGCGCGGGCAACCGCGCGATCGACCACGACCAGCCCGCACACTCTCACCGCGCGAAGCCCACGGCGAGAGGTCAGTTCAGCATCGCCCTGGCCGCGAAAGCCTCCCCCCGCACCCGCTCCGCAGCCTTCTCGTCCACCGCCGAGACGACGTCCGCATAGGCCGCCAGCTCCCTGGCCCCGGCCTGGAACTCCCCCCGCCGCACCAGCACCTGCGCCCGCTCGTACCGCAACCGCGCCGGATGCGACGGCAGCAGCAGCGACAACTCCACCGCCCACAACGCCACGTCCGACCGCTCCGGCCGGGCCGCGGCCCACGCCCGCACGTTGTTCAGGATCCGCAGCACCACGTCCAGCGGGTCCGCGGGCCGCAGCATCGCCGGTTCGAGCCCCGCGCCCGTCGCCCCGGCCACCAGCAGCTCCGCGTCCGCCCCGGTCAGCACCCGCCCCCCGGCGAACGGATCGGCCAGCACCTGCCCCTCCTCGGGCCCGAACCCGACCACGAAGTGCCCGGGCAGCGCCACCCCGTACACCGGTGCCCCGGCCCGCCGCGCCACCTCCATCCACACCACGGACAGCAGGATCGGCAGGCCCCTGCGCCGCTGGAGCACCTCGTGCAGCAGCGAGGACTCCAGACGCCGGTAGTCCGCCGGGGTCCCGTGGAACCCCAGCCGCTCACCGAGCAGCTTGTGCAGCGCCACCGCCCACGCCCGCGGCCCCCCGGGCCGGTACGGCAGCAGCCCGGCGAGCCGGTCCAGCTCGACCTGCGCGGCGTCCAGGCCCGCCTCGTCCAGCTCCCGGTCCGCCTCCGCGCCGACCAGCAGGCACAGCGTCGACAGATCGGGCCGCTCGGACCGGGCCTCTTCGGCGAACCGCCGCCGCAGTTCGGCGGAGCGCTCCGGGGACGGGGGGTACGGGGGACGCATGGCTGGCTCGTGCCCTCTCACGACGATCGGCCACCGGGCGTGGCGTCGCCGGCCTCCGGCGCCCGGTAGTGGTGGTAGGCGTGGTGCGCGACGAACCCCATCCCGGCGTACAGCGCCCGCGCTGCCGCGTTGTCGGCCTCGACCTGGAGCCAGGCGGCCGACGCGCCCTCGTCGAGCGCCCGCCGGGCCAGTGCGGCCATGACGGCCGTGCCGAGCCCCTGGCGCCGCAGCGCCGGGTCGACCTCGACGGCGGCGAAACCGGCCCACCGCCCGTCGACCACGCACCGCCCGATGGCGGCAGGCACCGCCGGTCCGGGCACGGTCGCGAACCACACCGACGGCCCGCCCCCCAGCACCCGCAGCGCCACCTCGCTCACGCCCTTGCGCCGGTAGCGGGCCAGCCACGCCTCGTCGGCCTCCCGGGACAGCGCGACGCCCGCCGGGTCGCCCAGGTCGGCGACCGGCGCCAGCGGGCCCACCCACAGCTCGGCGGTCACCTCCCGCACCCAGCCCCGGGCCTCCAGCTCGGCGCAGAGCACCTCCTGGGAGCCCTCGGCGCCGGTCGCGGTCTGGACGTAGGCGGGCAGCCCGCGCTCGTCGTACCAGCGCCGCACGGTCGTGAGCGCCTCGTCGAGCGGCACGCCCGGATCGCCGAGCGGCAGCACCGAGTTGGCCCGCCGCGTGAACCCGGCGGCGGCCCGCAGTTCCCAGTCGCCGAGCCGCGCGCTCTCCACGGGCCGCCAGGCCCGCGCGGCGACCCGGGCCAGCTCCTCGTAGGAGGCGGCCGCACCGCGGCGACGCGCCGGGGCGGAGGGCACGACCTTGCCCGCGACCAGCGCGGATTCCGCGATGCGGACGCTCTCGCCACTCTTCCGTGTGATCAGCAGCACACCGTTGTCCCATGATGTGAGAACACCGACCGTATCGGTGAACTTCTCCTCCAGGGCACCATGTTCGATCAAGCTCCGGACGGAGACCCGTTTGCCCACGTCAGCAGCGGTGATACGGACCTCCAGTCGCCCGGCGGCAGAGATTTCCACAGGTCAGTTCACCCCTCCTGTTCGGATCATGCCCAGGAACGGAGATACTAGGGGCGGGCATCGACGACGCCGCGCTCCCGCGCGCCAGGCGGCGGAGCCTGAGGAGGCCCGCCAGCGCCCTATCGAGGAGGAACGACAGCGTGACCTACGTCATCGCGCAGCCTTGTGTCGACGTCAAGGACAAGGCGTGCATCGAGGAGTGCCCGGTCGACTGCATCTACGAGGGCCAGCGGTCCTTGTACATCCACCCGGACGAATGCGTCGACTGCGGGGCCTGTGAGCCGGTCTGCCCGGTCGAGGCCATCTTCTACGAGGACGACACTCCCGAGGAGTGGAAGGACTACTACAAGGCGAACGTCGAGTTCTTCGACGAGCTCGGTTCCCCGGGCGGCGCCAGCAAGCTGGGTCTGATCGAGCGCGACCACCCGTTCATCGCCGCGCTGCCGCCGCAGGCCGAGTAACCACCGCGAGCGGCCCGCACTCCGTGCCGCCTCGGTCCCGCACGGCCCGATCACGCCCGATCGCCGTGCGGGGCCGAGGCGTTTGCCGTGACCACCCGGCTCGTGACCACCCGGCTCGTACGCACCAGAAAGTGAGCCAGCACCCGTGTCCGCAGTCTCCGACCGCCTGCCCACCTTCCCCTGGGACAAGCTGACGCCCTACAAGGCCACGGCCGCCGCCCACCCGGACGGCATCGTGGACCTGTCCGTCGGCACCCCGGTCGACCCGGTCCCCGAGCTGATCCAGAAAGCGCTGGTCGCGGCGGCGGACTCGCCGGGCTATCCGACCGTCTGGGGCATGCCCGAGCTGCGCGACGCGATCACCGGCTGGGTCGAGCGCCGCCTCGGCGCCCGGGACGTCACCCACCGCCACGTCCTGCCGATCGTCGGCTCCAAGGAACTGGTCGCCTGGCTCCCGACCCAGCTGGGCCTCGGCCCCGGCGACCGGGTGGCGTTCCCGCGCCTGGCCTACCCGACGTACGAGGTGGGCGCCCGCCTGGCCCGCGCCGCGTACGAGGCCTACGACGACCCGACCGAGCTCGACCCCGAGGGCCTGAGGCTCCTGTGGCTGAACTCGCCGTCGAACCCCACGGGCAAGGTCCTGGCCAAGGAGGAGCTGACCCGGATCGTCGCGTGGGCCCGTGCGCACGGCGTCCTGGTCGTCTCCGACGAGTGCTACCTGGAGCTGGGCTGGGAGGCCGACCCGGTCTCGGTGCTGCACCCGGACGTCAACGGCGGCTCCTACGACGGCATCGTCTCCGTGCACAGCCTCTCCAAGCGCTCCAACCTCGCCGGCTACCGCGCGGCCTTCCTGGCCGGCGACCCGGCGGTGCTCGGACCGCTGCTGGAGATCCGCAAGCACGGCGGCATGATGACGTCCGCGCCGACCCAGGCCGCGGTCGTGGCCGCCCTCGGCGACGACGAGCACGTCCGCGTCCAGCGCGAGCGCTACGCCGCCCGCCGCACCCTGCTGCGCGAGGCGCTGCTCGGCCACGGCTTCCGCATCGAGCACAGCGAGGCGAGCCTGTACCTGTGGGCGACGCGCGGCGAGTCCTGCTGGGACACCGTCGCCCACCTCGCCGAGCTCGGCATCCTCGTCGCCCCGGGCGACTTCTACGGCCCGGCGGGCGCGCAGTTCGTCCGCGTGGCCCTCACGGCGACGGACGAGCGGGTGGCGGCGGCCGTACGCCGTCTGTGACCGCCCGCCCCGGTGCGTGCCGAAGGGGTCCGGGGAAGCTCCCCGGACCCCTTCGGCGTGCGTGGCGCGGCGTCAGCCGACCGGCAGGCCCTTCACCGGCAGCGAGTCCGCGGACGGCACGCCGCCCTTGGTGAGGGAGTCCGTCGGCAGACCGCCCTTGGCCGAACCGGCGGCGTCGCCGACCAGCTCACCGGCGGAGCCCGCCGCGTCACCGGCCGCCTTCTGGGCCACCGGCGTGGCCTTCTTGACCGCCTTGCCGCCGGTCTTGCCCGCGGCCGGCACGGCCTTCTTCACGGTCTGGCCGCCGGTGTCACCCGCGGTCTCGGTGACGTTCTGAGCCGCGCCGTCGACGGTGTTGCCGACGTTCGCCCCGTCCAGGGCGGTCAGCCCGCCGAGGTTCGGGGTGGCCGGCAGCTCCGGCGCCGCGCTGGCGGAGCCGGCCGCACCGACCCCGGCAGCCGCTCCCGCAGCGACGATCAGCGCGGCACGGGCGATCCGGCGGGTCAGGGGGAGGGACATGGTGCTCCTTCGACGGAGAGAACAGTGAGGTTCGTGAAGTGTCCGACCCGGTCCGGGAGTTGATCGACTGGCTGTTGATCGCCCCGGCTCGGACGCAGTGACTACCGCTCGAAGCCCGCGAAGGTTGCGGCACCGCAACGTAAAGAGTTGGCAATGTGTCGCATTATCGGCTGCGGATAAAAACGGGCAAAGGGCCCTCCGCGGGAAAGCCCGCGGAATCCTTCCCGCCCTTTGTTCCCAAGGGATTCCGCCGAGTGAGGGGTGAGGGTGCGAAAGCCTGCGCACACCGTCGCCGCGCGGCCTGCGGCTAATCCTCCGGGGTGAGGTCCCGTACCCCTGCGCGAGCTAGCGCATCGTGACGATGCGGACGGCCTCCCCGGCCCGCTCCGCCCCCGCCGTGCCCTTCGCCGGGGCGTCCCGCCACTCGCTCGCGGTGTTCCCGGCGACCCACTCCCGGCCCGCGTACGTCACCCGCGCGATGTGCAGCTCGGAGGCGTTGGCCACCGCCCAGTGCGCCAGCTGCCAGCCGCGCCGCTGCGGATCCCGCCCGCCCGCGGCGCCCGGGTCGGGGGCCACCGGCAGCGTCACCGTCCGCCCGCCGGACCCGCCCGGAGCGCTCGGGGAGGGCGTGGGCGAGGCCGCCGGCGAGCCGGCCACCTCGGCACCGGCCGGCGCCAGCACATCGCGCCCGAAGTCGCGCACCAGCGCGGCCCGCACCCCGTCCGGACCCGAAGCCCGGGTCGCGGCCGGCCGGCCCTCGCAGGTCAGCGTGGCCGCCGACTGGCCGGTCAGGGCAGCGGCGAGCAGCGCGGCGTCCGGCTCGTGCTTGGCGTAGGCCTGCGGGAAACCGCTGCGCTGCACGCGCTGCGCGGCCACCGTGAGGGGCAGCCGCGTGTAGCCGGGCACCTTGACCAGGTGCTCGTAGAACTCGCCCGCCGAGTACGTCGGGTCCATGATCTCCTTCGGTGTGCCCCAGCCCTGCGAGGGCCGCTGCTGGAACAGGCCGAGGGAGTCGCGGTCGCCGTGGTCGATGTTGCGCAGGCTCGACTCCTGCAGCGCGGTCGCCAGCGCGATGGTCACGGCCCGCTCGGGCAGGCCGCGCGCGGTCCCGACGGCGGTGATCGTCGCCGCGTTCACGGCCTGCTCGGGCGTGAACGCGTACGAGGCCCCGTCGCCCTTGCCGGAGACGACTTTGCAGCCCGGACCGCTGCTGCCTCCGGTGATGTACTGCACGACGAGGTAACCGGCGACCGCGAGCAGGGCCACGAAGGCGGCTCCGCATCGGAAGAGGCGGCCACGACGCTTGGGAGAGGACGGCTCTGGCACGCCGTACAAGGTACTGGAGAGTACGGAGTGGCATGAGCCCGGTGGGAAAGACCGTGCGCGGGCCTCGCGCGTTAGGGTCGACGGCATGGCCGACACCTCCCTTGACCTCACGCTGGACGCCGCGGAGCTCACCGCCCGGCTCGTCGACTTCCGCTCCGAGAGCGGCACGGAGAAGCCACTGGCGGACGCGATCGAGACAGCGCTGCGCGCGCTGCCGCACCTGACGGTCGACCGGTACGGCAACAACGTCGTCGCCCGCACGAACCTGGGCCGCGCCGAGCGGGTCGTCCTGGCCGGCCACATCGACACCGTCCCGATCGCGGACAACGTCCCCTCCCGGCTCGACGAGGACGGCGTCCTGTGGGGCTGCGGCACCTGCGACATGAAGTCCGGCGTCGCGGTGCAGCTGCGCATCGCGGCCACCGTCCCGGCCCCGAACCGCGACCTGACCTTCGTCTTCTACGACAACGAGGAGGTCGACGCGGAGCTCAACGGCCTCAAGCACGTCTCCGAGGCGCACCCGGAATGGCTGGCGGGCGACTTCGCGGTCCTGCTGGAACCGTCCGACGGCCAGGTCGAGGGCGGCTGCCAGGGCACCCTGCGGGTGCTGCTGCGCACCGAGGGCGAGCGGGCCCACTCGGCACGCGGCTGGATGGGCTCCAACGCGATCCACGCCGCCGCCCCGATCCTCGCCCGGCTGGCCTCCTACGAACCGCGGTGGCCGGTCATCGACGGCCTGGAGTACCGCGAGGGCCTCAACGCCGTCGGCATCACCGGGGGCGTGGCCGGCAACGTCATCCCCGACGCGTGCGTCGTCACCGTCAACTTCCGCTACGCGCCCGACCGCACCCCCGAAGAGGCCGTGGCGCACGTCCGGGAGGTCTTCGCGGACTGCGGGGTGGCGGAGTTCGAGGTCGTCGACCACAGCGCCGCGGCGATGCCGGGCCTGTCCCACCCGGCGGCCAAGGCGTTCATCGAGGCGGTCGGCGGCACGCCGATGCCGAAGTACGGCTGGACCGACGTCTCCCGTTTCTCGGCCCTGGGTGTCCCCGCGGTCAACTACGGCCCGGGCAACCCCCACTTGGCGCACAAGCGGGACGAGCGCGTGGAGGTCGCGAAGATCCTCGCGGGCGAGGAGCGCCTGCGGCTCTGGCTGACCGCCTGACCCCGCCGGGGGCCCTTCGTGTTTACGGCGCTCCATCGCGGACATGCTCACGTCCCTCGTTCGTAACCCGCGTAGATCTACGCTGAGGTGGAAAGACAGGCACGACGGAGGGAGCGCACATGGCGACCGGCAACCCCGAGGGGAAGAAGCAGCCGCCGGAGGAGAAGCGCCTGGGCCCGGTCCTCCAGCGGCGGGACCAGGTGCAGGCCAGCACGACCGACCAGCGGCTGCTGGACGAGCGGGCCCCCTCCGACTGGGTGCACACCGACCCCTGGCGCGTGCTGCGCATCCAGTCGGAGTTCATCGAGGGCTTCGGCACCCTCGCCGAACTGCCGCCCGCGATCAGCGTGTTCGGCTCGGCCCGGACCCCGGCGGAGTCGCCCGAGTACGACGCGGGCGTGCGGCTGGGCCGGGGCCTGGTGGAGGCGGGCTTCGCGGTCATCACGGGCGGCGGCCCGGGCGCCATGGAGGCGGCCAACAAGGGCGCCCTGGAGGCCAAGGGCATCTCGGTCGGCCTCGGCATCGAGCTGCCGTTCGAGCAGGGCCTCAACCCGTACGTCGACATCGGCCTGAACTTCCGCTACTTCTTCGTGCGGAAGATGATGTTCGTCAAGTACGCCCAGGGCTTCGTCGTGCTGCCCGGCGGCCTCGGCACCCTCGACGAGCTCTTCGAGGCCCTCACCCTCGTCCAGACCCAGAAGGTGACCCGCTTCCCGATCGTCCTGTTCGGCACGGAGTACTGGGGCGGCCTGGTGGACTGGCTGCGGGACACGGTGATCGCGCAGGGCAAGGCGGCGGAGAAGGACCTGCTGCTGTTCCACGTGACGGACGACGTGGACGAGGCGGTGGCGCTGGTGTCGAAGGAGGCGGGCCGGTAGAGGGCCTGTCGAGCCCGGCGAGCCCGGCCCCCTGTCCGGCCGTGTCGCGCGGCGGGTGGCCGCGGGGCCGGGATCCAGGGGGCCGCGGAGCCCTCTGGTACCTCGGCTAGGCCAACCCGCGCCGCGCGACGGCCGGCACCCGGTGCCCCGCGATCGCCGCCACCATGTCCAGCACCTGCCGCGTCTCGGCGACCTCGTGCACCCGGTACACCTGCGCCCCGAGCCACGCGGACACGGCCGTCGTCGCCAGCGTGCCGACCAGCCGCTCCTTCACGGGCCGGTCCAGGGTCTCCCCGACGAAGTCCTTGTTGGACAGGGACACCAGCACCGGCCAGCCCGTGGCGACCATCTCGTCGAGCCGCCGTGTCGCCTCCAGGCTGTGCCGCGTGCTCTTGCCGAAGTCGTGCCCGGGGTCGATCATGATCGACTCCCGCGGCACGCCCAGGGACAGCGCCCGCTCGGCCAGTCCGACCGTCACCTCCAGGATGTCGGCCATGACGTCGTTGTACTCGATCCGGTGCGGCCGGGTCCGCGGCTCGGCGCCCCCGGCGTGCGTGCACACGAGCCCGGCCCCGTAGCGCGCCGCGACCTCCGCGAGCCCCGGGTCGACCCCGCCCCACGCGTCGTTGAGCAGGTCGGCCCCGGCCTCGCACACGGCCTCGCCGACCTCCGCCCGCCAGGTGTCCACGCTGATGATCACGTCCGGGAACCGGCGCCGCACCTCCGCGACGAACCCGACCGTGCGCCGGGCCTCCTCCTCGGCCGTGACCTCCTCGCCCGGCCCGGCCTTGACTCCGCCGATGTCGATGATCGCGGCCCCTTCGGCCACCGCCCGCTCCACGCGCGCCAGGGCCGGCTCGTCGCGGAAGGTGGCGCCCTGGTCGTAGAAGGAGTCCGGGGTCCGGTTCACGATCGCCATGATCACCGGCTCGTGCGGCCCGAATTCCCGCCTGCCCAGCCTGAGCATCCCCTGTGACCTCTCCTGGTACGTCCGTCTTCCGCCGCCTGCGACCCTAACGGTCCCGGTCGCATGGCACGATCGGAGCCTGACAACATCCGACTCGGAGCACGTGACCGGCTCCGAACCGTCCGACCGTGGGGGCCCCGCGATGGTTATGTTCCTGTTCCTGGTCGTCGCGCTCGCCGTCGTGATCGGCGCGGTGACCCTCGCGGTGCTGGGCGGCGGGGAGAACGGCCCGCTGCCCGAGGCCGCCCCGGAGCGGCTGCGGGACCCGCTGCCCCCGGACCGGCCGGTCAGCCGGGCCGACGTGGAGGACCTCCGCTTCCCGCTCGCCGCCCGCGGCTACCGGATGGCCGACGTCGACGACGCCCTCAGCCGCCTGGGCGCCGAGCTCGCCGAGCGCGACGCCCGGATCGCCGACCTGGAGTCGGCCCTCGCGGGCGCCCGCGCGACCTCCTCCCACGGCCCGGCGCACGGGTCCGCCGAGCACCAGGTGTCCATGGACAAGCCCGCCCCGCGGCAGGAGGACCGGCCGTGAGCGACGGCGCCGCCCTCGCGGGCCCGGACGGCGCACTGCGCTGCCCGTGGGCCCTGTCCGCCCCGGAGTACGTGGCGTACCACGACGAGGAGTGGGGCCGTGCCGTCCACGGCGACGACGCGCTGTTCGAACGGCTCAGCCTGGAGGCGTTCCAGTCCGGTCTGTCCTGGATCACGATCCTGCGCCGCCGCCCGGGCTTCCGCGCCGCCTTCGCCGACTTCAGGATCGCCGCGGTGGCTGCCTTCACCGACGAGGACCGTGAGCGGCTCCTGGCCGACGCCGGCATCATCCGCAACCGGGCCAAGATCGACGCGACCCTCGCCAACGCGCGGGCCCTCGCCGAGTGGTCCCCGGGCGAGCTGGACGCCCTGATCTGGTCCCACGCCCCGGACCCGGACGGCCGCCCGGTCCCGAAGACCCTCGCGGACGTCCCGCCCGTCACCCCGGAGTCGACCGCCCTGTCCAAGGCCCTCAAGAAGCGCGGCCTGCGCTTCGTGGGCCCGACGACGGCGTACGCGCTGATGCAGGCGTGCGGCCTGGTCGACGATCACCTGGCGGCATGCGTGGCGAGAGGCGCCCCCTCGCGGGCGAGGGGAACCGCGTAGGCAACCCCCTAGCACCCGCGGCCCCCCCCGACGCCGCGCCCGCACCCGGGTCACCGTCCCAGATACTTCGGCCTCTCCTTGTTGACGAAGGCCTGCACCGCGATCGCGTGGTCCTCGGAGGACCCGGCCTTGGTCTGCAGCTCGTCCTCCTTCTCCAGCGTCTCCTCCAGCGAGTGCGTCAGGGCGAAGGCCATCGACTCCTTCAGCGCCGCGTACGCCACCGTCGGACCGTCGGCCAGGGCCCGCGCCACCTTCTCGGCCTCCGCCCGCAGCTCTCCGGGCGGCACCAGCCGGTTCGCGACACCGAGCTCGTACGCCTCCTGCGCGCTGATGTTGCGCGGGAAGAGCAGCAGGTCGGCGGCGCGGCCGGGGCCCACGACCCTGGGCAGCGTCCAGGAGATCCCGGAGTCCGCGGTCAGCGCGACCCCGGCGAACGACGTGTTGAAGGCCGCCGTGTCCGCCACGATCCGGTAGTCCGCCGCGAGCGCGAAGCCGAAGCCCGCCCCCGCCGCCACTCCGTTCACCGCGGCGACGACCGGCTTCGCCGCCCCGGCCAGCGCCCGCACGATCGGGTTGTAGTGCTCCCGCACCGTGCTCATGGTCTGGCCCGAGCCGGTCTCACGGTCTTGCGTCAGCAGCCCGATGTGCTCCTTCAGGTCCTGCCCCACGCAGAACGCCCGGTCGCCGGCGGCGGTCAGCAGCACCGCCCGCACCGCGGCGTCGCCCGCCGCGGACTCGACCGCCTCCCGCAGGGCGACCTTGGTCGCCACGTTCAGCGCGTTCATCGCCTCCGGGCGGTTCAGCGTGATCGTCGCGAGTCCGTCGGTCACCTCGTAGAGCACGGTGTCGGCCATGGCGTATCCCCTCCGCGTCGCGGCTCGGGGACGTACCGGCGGGTACGTCCCGTTCTGCAGGACAGCATGACGGAGATCACCGGCGGTGAACCGGAGCGGACGTGTGACCTGCGTCAAAGAATTCTCGTCCGGATCCGTTCCGCAAACGTGTGTGCGGGGGCGGAGTATCGCAGTCTCATCGCCGAATTGAGTGGTTTTGCTCGCGTGCGTTGCCCAAGCGATGCCGACCGATGTTGGTCATCGGGTCCTGAGATGCGGGATAATGGCTGGGAAGCAATGTGTTCGATGCCGGTGACGCGTGTCCTGCCACAAGGAACCGCACGTGTGCCCTTCTCAGGGCCGTCGGCTTTGACTGAGCTGGGTTTCAGGAAGGGGTACGAGCATGGCGGCCATGAAGCCGCGGACGGGTGATGGCCCGCTCGAGGTGACCAAGGAGGGGCGGGGCATCGTCATGCGCGTTCCGCTCGAAGGCGGCGGTCGGCTCGTCGTCGAGCTGACCCCGGACGAGGCCGACGCCCTGGGCGACGCCCTCAAGAAGGTCGTCGGCTGACGCGCAAGCGACCATACCCTTTCAGCTGCCCCGGCATCACATGAGGTGCCGGGGCGGCTGTTTTCTCACCGGCGACCCGCGCCTGCCCCGGTTCACGCCCGGCTGACGTGCCGACGGGCTACCGCTTCACCGCGCACAGCAGACCGTCGCCCACCGGCAGCAGGGACGTCACCAGCTCCTGGCTCTCGCGCACCGCGCGCAGCAGCTCCCGCAGCCGCAGCACCTCGGTGGGCTGCGGACCGGAATCCACCGTCCGGCCGTTGGCGAAGGCGCCCTCGAAGACGACGAGCCCGCCGGGACGCAGCAGACGCAACGATTCAGCGAGGTAGTCCATGACCTCCAGCCGGTCGCCGTCGCAGAAGACCAGGTCGTACCCCGCGTCCGCGAGGCGGGGCAGCACGTCCAGGGCGCGGCCCGGGATGAAGCGCGCCCGGTTGCTGGCGAAGCCGGAGGCGCGGAAGGCCTGGCGGGCGAACTGCTGGTGCTCCGGCTCGGGGTCCACGGTCGTCAGGACCCCGTCGGGCCGCATGCCGTGCAGCAGGTGGATCCCGGAGACGCCGCAGCCGGTGCCGATCTCCGCGACGGCCTTCGCGTCGACGGAGGCGGCCAGCAACCGCAGCGCGGCGCCCGTGCCGGGCGACACCGAGCGCAGCCCTGCCTCGCGGGCCCGGTCACGGGCCCAGTGCAGTGCTTCGTCCTCGGCGACATAGGCGTCGGCGAACGCCCAGCTCGTCTGCCGGTTGCCGGTAATGACCCTCTCCTGTCCCCGTGAATGCCTGGGCGTGACTGTATCCGTTGGGCTCGGGAACCCGCAGATGGGACCGGTCGTTTAAAGGGATGAGCGAGCGGCGAGGGCCGGGACGGGGGGCGGGCGGTGGATCGGGACGGCGAGCAAGTGCCGACGCAGCAGTACGAGGGGTATCAGCCCAGATCAAATTCTCGTAAAACCGCTTATCCGGTCCTAACGGGCGAGGTGGCTATGGTAGGGGCTCCACTGGACACCACCAGAGCTGACAGGGGAGGTGCGGCCGCACCCGGGGATCGGGGAGGAGTGCTGCGGCGCTTCCTCGGATCGGCGGGCAGGCCGACATCTGTGAACGACACCGCTGACCACAGCCACGCCGCTGGCTCCGCCCAGACCGCGACCTTCACCACCGACGCGGACGGGCAGGCGTGGACTCCGCCCACGTGGGAGGAGATCGTCAGCACGCACAGCGGCCGGGTCTACCGGCTCGCCTACCGTCTCACCGGCAACCAGCACGACGCGGAGGACCTCACGCAGGAGGTCTTCGTCCGCGTCTTCCGCTCCCTGTCGACGTACACGCCGGGCACCTTCGAGGGCTGGCTGCACCGCATCACCACCAACCTCTTCCTGGACATGGTCCGCCGCAAGCAGCGCATCCGCTTCGACGCGCTCGGCGAGGACGCGGCCGAGCGGCTGCCCAGCAAGGAGCCCACCCCCCAGCAGGTCTTCAACGACGCGCACTTCGACGCGGACGTCCAGCAGGCCCTCGACACCCTCGCCCCCGAGTTCCGCGCCGCGGTCGTCCTGTGCGACATCGAAGGACTGTCGTACGAGGAGATCGCCGCGACCCTCGGCGTCAAGCTCGGCACGGTCCGCTCGCGGATCCACCGCGGCCGTTCCCAGCTGCGCAAGGCCCTCGCGCACCGCTCCCCGGAGGCGCGCGCCGAGCGCCGCTCCTTCGTGCCCCGTGTCCCCGCCCTGGGAGGAGGGGGCGCGAGCGCGTGAGCGGATCACGACCCAAGGCTTCCGAGGGGCACCTCGCAGAGCAGCACCTGGGAGACCGCCTCTCCGCCCTGGTGGACGGAGAGCTCGGTCATGACGCGCGCGAGCGCGTACTGGCGCACGTGGCCACCTGCCCGAAGTGCAAGGCGGAGGTGGACGCCCAGCGCCGGCTGAAGAACGTCTTCGCGGAGGCGGCACCCCCGCCCCCGTCCGAGAGTTTCCTGGCCCGCCTGCAGGGACTACCCGCGGGCGGCGGCCCGGACGGTGACCTGCCGCCGGGCGGGGCGGGGCTGCCCGGCGGGCGGTTCGGCTCGTCCGGGGCGTTCCCGACGAAGCGCGACGAGCGGTTCGAGTTCGGGTACGCCCCGTCCCGGCCGCACCTGGGGGCCCTGCCGCCCTCCGCGGGAAGAGCACTCGCGGCGGGTGAGCGCGGGCTCCCCTCCGGCCCTGACGGCCTGCCCGCGGGCGGCCGGGGCTTCCGTATCCACGACGTCGGCCGGTCCGAGCCGGACCGCTCCTCCTCGCGGCTGCGGTTCGCCTTCGTCGCCGCCGGGGCGGTGTCCCTCGCGGCGATCGCGCTGGGCGGGGTCACCGCGGGCACGCCGACCGACACGGAGGCCCGCGGCGGCTCGGGCACGGGCAGCAACGTCACGCCGATGCGCACGCAGGGCACCGGTGCCGCGACCGCTCCCGAGTCCCAGCGCCGCCGCGGCGCGGGACCGCTGCTCGGACAGTTGCACGGGCAGAACCTGCTCGGCCGCACCCCGGCCGCCCCGACCGAGGTGTCCGCACCGCTGCTCCCGGGCGTACCGGCGCCCTCCGCCCGGCACGGTGCCGTGCACGCGCTGACCGCGCCGGTGGTGGCCGGTGCCGCCGCCATGTCCCCGCTGATACGCCCGTTGCAGGCGGCCCCGCCGGCCGCCCTGACGTCCTGGTCGGCGCTCCCCGAGATCACGGCGCCCCTGCTCGCCGTGCCGCTGCCGGACGCCGGTTCGTCCCCCTCGGCCCCCACGTCCTCGCGCACCGCCCGTTGACGGGCCTCTGCGCACCGGCGCGCGAACCTGATTGAATCCGGGGGTGGTGTCCCCGGCCGAGGAGTGCCGGGGCGCCGATTCGACGAACTGCGGCCACAGCTGACGAGCCGTGCCGCGGCTGTGCTGTGGGGAGAGCATGAACGAGGGGAAGCCCACGAAGGCGAAGTGGTGGAGTCGTCCACGGCCGCAGGATCCCGCGGGGGCGGAGCCGGCGGCGGACGAGGCGCGGGGCCCGGACACGGACGCCGAGGGAGACTTCGAGCTGGCGCGGCCCCTGGCCCGGCGTGACGAGGACGCGGGCGACTACGAACTACGCCGCCCGGACGCCCCGACGACGAACCGGGACGCACCCGACGGGACGCCCGAGCACTCCCCGGAGACGGCTCCGGCTGGTGCGGGGACCCCGGGCGGCAGCCCCGGCGTGCCCGCGCAGGACGCCCCCAAGCCTCTGCACGACCCCGACCCCTACAGCACCCCGCCCTACGGCGAACCGGGCCCCTGGGCGCCCGCGCCGCCCGTCCAGCACCCGGCGGCGACACCGGCCCACGGCGTGGCGACACCGGCGGCGGACGTCCCCGTGTCCGGTGCCCCGGCGTCCGCCCCGTACGGGCCGCCCGCCGGCGGCCAGGCGCACGCTCCGTACGGGCCGTCCGGCGGCGGCCCTGCGCAGGCAGTGGTCCCGGCGCAGGTGCAGCCGCAGAACCCCGCTGGCCCGGCCGGTCACGCCGAGGCCCCGGTGCCGGCTCCCGTGCCCGACCCCTGGCGGCGCTACGACCCCTGGGCGGCGCCCGCGCCCCTGCAGCAGACCGGGGCGCCGATCCCGAGCACCGAGCAGCGGCGCAGGCGGGGCAGGAGGACGCTGCTGCTCGGGGCCCTGGTGCTGGCGCTCGTGTCCGGCGGCATCGGCGGCCTCGTGGGGACGTACCTGGAGCGCAACGGCGGCGTCGGGACCCTGGAGTTGCCCCAGGCCGGGAAGGAAGCCGCGAGCCGGGACGCCGACAGTGTCGCCGGGATCGCCGGACGGGCCCTGCCCAGCGTGGTGACGCTGCATGTGAGCGGCTCCGGCGAGCAGGGCACCGGCACCGGCTTCGTGCTCGACACCCGCGGACACATCCTCACCAACAACCACGTCGTACGGCCCGCCGGGACCAGCGGCGAGATCACCGTCACCTTCAACGGCGGGGAGACCGCCGAGGCCGAGCTCGTCGGCCGGGACAGCGGCTACGACCTGGCCGTGGTGAAGGTGAAGGGCGTCAGCGGCCTCACCCCGCTGCCCCTCGGCAATTCGGACAACGTGCAGGTCGGCGACCCGGTCGTGGCCATCGGCGCGCCCTTCGACCTGGCCGGCACGGTCACCTCCGGCATCATCAGCGCCAAGCAGCGGCCCATCACGGCCGGCGGCGAGAAGGGTGACGGCAGCGACGTGTCGTACGTCGACGCGCTGCAGACCGACGCGCCCATCAACCCCGGCAACTCCGGCGGTCCCCTGCTCGACTCCAAGGCCCGGGTCATCGGCATCAACTCGGCCATCCGCTCGGCGGACAGCGGCTCCGACCTGGACAGCGGCCAGTCGGGGTCGATAGGCCTCGGGTTCGCCATACCCATCAACCAGGGCAAGCGCGTCGCCGAGGAGCTGATCAACACCGGGAAGGCGACCCACCCGGTCATCGGCATCACGCTGGACATGGACTACACCGGCGACGGCGCCCGCGTCGACACGGAGGGCAGCGAGGGCGGACCGCCGGTCACCGCGGGCGGCCCGGGGGCCAGGGCCGGCATCAAGGCGGGCGACGTCATCACGGAGGTCGACGGGCGGCGGATCCACTCCGGCGAGGAGCTGATCGTCAAGACCCGGGCGCACCGGCCCGGCGACCGGCTGGAGCTGACCGTGGAGCGCGGCGGCAAGGAGCGGACGGTCTCGCTCGTGCTCGGCTCGTCCGGCGGCTGAGGCACATGGGGCCGGGCATGCGCGCAGACGTCGCGACCAGGGTGATTCGGGATCGATCAGGCGAACAACCGGGAAAGCGCTCCCACCTCCCGTACGCAGAGGTCTCGGGACGGTACCGGTCGGACAGGATCGCCGGGTACCGTGGAGCCGGCCCGGACCACGGCAAGACCCGCACCGACCACCGAGGGCCGAGGACCGAGGACATCGCAAGGAGCTTCAGGTGTTCAATGACATAGGACCGCTCGAGCTGGTGACGCTCATCATCCTTGCCGTGCTCGTCTTCGGTCCGGACAAGCTCCCCAAGGTCATCCAGGACGTGTCGCGCACGATCCGGAAGATCCGCGAGTTCTCGGAGAGCGCGAAGAACGACATCCGCGAGGAACTGGGCCCGGAGTTCAAGGACTTCGAGTTCGAGGATCTCAACCCCAAGACGTTCATCCGCAAGCAGCTGGACAACGAGGACCTGGGGCTCAAGGAGATCCGCAACGGCTTCGACCTGAAGAAGGAGATGGCCGAGGTCACCGACGCCGTTCACGCCCGTGAGGCCGACGCGTCCTCCGCGTCGCCGTCCGGTTCGTCCGGTGGCCGTATCGACATGACGAAGAAGCCCGAGACGCCCGGCCGGGACGACCGTCCGCCCTTCGACGCGGACGCCACCTGAGCGACCGCGCCGGGGCGCGACGCCCCGGCGCGCGTGACGCGTTTCATACTCCGGTCGGGCTGTGTACGGCCTGAACGAGGCGCCCGTGCGGCCCACGCGCCGGGCGCTTTCCCTGCTGCTCGCGGCGGTGTGGCTATGCTGCCGAGTTGTTGTGCGGACCGGACGAGTACGCCCGAAGGGGGGCGGGCCGTCCGGTTCGACGAGAGCGAGGAGGGCTCGGGCACATGGAGACGACGAGTGGGGCAGTCGCGCAGGCGCCGGCCGCGGAGGGCGGACAGCAGCTCCCCTCCGCCCGGCGTACGGTCGACGGCTACCTGCGCGCGCCCTTCCCGTGGTACGGCCTCGACGAGGCCTTCACGGGGCCGCGCTGGCTGATGCAGGTCGGCACGACGGCCGACGGGGCCGTCGAACACGGGTCGATCGGGCACGGCGACGAGCCCACGGTGCGCAACGAGCATGCCGCCGGGGGCGATCTGGATGCCAAGGAGAAGTTCGCGGTCGTGGTGACCGTGGCGGCGAACCCCTCACGGCGCACCGCCGACGGCACGGGGCTGCTGGAGGCGACGTCCGTGTCGTCCGCGGCGTGGCTCGCCGGTGTGGGGCTGCTGTCCTTCACGTGGCCGGGGCAGATGGACCACTCGCTGCGGGACGACTGGCTGGAGCAGCAGACCGAGACGGCCTGGGTGCTCGCCGACGATCTCGACGGGCCGGACTGGTCCACGCTGTCGCTGCCCGTGGACGGGATGCCGACGGCGTTCCACTACCGGGAGTCGGAGTTCGGCTGGGTGCTGGCCGGGTCCACGGCGGCCGGGGTCCACGTCGGGGCGTACGGCAGGGGCATGAGCGCGTACGGGCTCGGCTTCGCCGTGGTGAAGGACATCGCCGCGTACGAGTGAGTTCCCTGGGGCGCCGGGTTTTCGGCGCCCCTTCGCCGTGGGCCGTTTCCGGACTAGAACTTGTTCCGCGGGGTGATGCCCAGGGACAGGCCCGACAGGCCCCGCTGGCGGCCGCCGAGCTTGCCGGCGATCGCGCGCAGGGCCGAGCCGGCCGGGGAGTCCGGGTCCGTCAGGACGACCGGCTTGCCCTCGTCGCCGCCCTCGCGCAGGCGGACGTCGATGGGGATGTTGCCCAGGACCGGGACGTTCGCGCCGGTCGTGCGGGTCAGGCCGTCGGCGACGAGCTGGCCGCCGCCCGTGCCGAAGACGTCGACCATCTCGCCGCAGTGCGGGCAGGGCAGGCCGGACATGTTCTCGACCACGCCGACGATCTTCTGGTGGGTCTGGACGGCGATGGAACCCGCCCGCTCGGCGACCTCGGCCGCCGCCTGCTGCGGGGTCGTCACGACCAGGATCTCCGCGTTCGGCACCAGCTGGGCGACGGAGATCGCGATGTCGCCGGTGCCGGGCGGCAGGTCCAGCAGCAGGACGTCCAGGTCGCCCCAGTACACGTCCGCGAGGAACTGCTGCAGGGCACGGTGGAGCATCGGGCCGCGCCAGACGACTGGGGCGTTGCCCGGGGTGAACATGCCGATGGAGATGACCTTCACGCCGTTCGCCGACGGCGGCATGATCATGTTCTCGACCTGGGTGGGACGGCCGTCGGCGCCCAGCATGCGCGGCACGGAGTGGCCGTAGATGTCGGCGTCCACGACACCCACCTTGAGGCCGTCGGCCGCCATCGCCGCGGCCAGGTTGACCGTCACCGAGGACTTGCCGACGCCGCCCTTGCCGGAGGCGACCGCGTAGACGCGGGTGAGGTTGCCCGGCTTGGCGAAGGGCACCTCGCGCTCGGTCTGGCCGCCGCGCAGGGCGGACGCCAGCTCGCGGCGCTGCTCGTCGCTCATCACGTCCAGCGTGACGTCGACGCGGGTGACGCCCTCGACGCGGGAGACCGCCTCGGTCACGCGCTGCGTGATCGTGTCCCGCATGGGGCAGCCCGAGACCGTCAGGTACACGGTGACCGCGACCGCCCCGTCCGCGCCGATCTCCACGGATTTGACCATCCCCAGTTCGGTGATGGGCTTGTGGATCTCGGGGTCGTTCACCGTCGCCAGTGCCTCGCGCACCGCGTCTTCCGTAGCCATAAGGACGATGGTACGGCGCCGTACCGGGGCGTAGGGAAGGCCGTCAGCGGTCGTCTGCGTCACGTCCCCCCGACCGTTCCGCCGGGAATACGACCGTGTCGTGACGGTGGCCGTTCTGCCGTTCCTCCAGCTCCTTGATCATGTCCTGGAGCTCGGAGCGGATCCAGTCGCGGGTGGCGACCTCGCCCAGGCCGATGCGCAGGGCGGCGACCTCGCGGGTCAGGTACTCGGTGTCGGCGATCGACCGCTCGTTCTGCTTGCGGTCCTGCTCCAGGTTGACCCGGTCGCGGTCGTCCTGCCGGTTCTGCGCGAGCAGGATCAGCGGGGCGGCGTAGGAGGCCTGCAGCGACAGCATCAGGGTCAGGAAGATGAACGGGTACTCGTCGAAGCGCAGGTCGCGCGGGGCGAGGGTGTTCCACGCCACCCACAGGATGATGGCGGCCGTCATCCAGACCAGGAAGCGCCCGGTGCCGAGGAAGCGCGCGATGCGTTCCGACAGCCGCCCGAAGGCATCCGGGTCGTACTCCGGCAGGAACCGGCGCCGGGGCACGCCCGGCTGGTCCAGCCGGGCGGTGCGCGGCCGGGAGGCGGCCGTGGCGCCGGCCGGCGTGCGCTCGCGGGAGCTCTCGCGCTCAGGAACCATCGGTGGCCACCTCCTCCTCGTCCAGGTGGAACTCCGTCTCCCGCCAGTCGTCCGGGAGCATGTGGTCGAGGACGTCGTCCACGGTCACCGCGCCCAGCAGCGACCCGGCCTCGTCCACGACCGGCGCCGCGACCATGTCGTACGTGGCGAAGAAGCCCGCGATGGCCGGCAGGTCGGCCTCCGGGTCCAGCGGCTGCAGATCGCTGTCCACGATCGAGCTGACCAGCGACGGTGGTGGCTCCCGCAGCAGGCGCTGGAAGTGGACCGTGCCGAGGTACTTGCCGGTCGGGGTCTCGTCGGGCGGTCGGCAGACGTAGACCTGGGCGGCGAGGGCGGGGGAGAGATCGGGGTTGCGGACGCGGGCGAGGGCGTCGGCGACGGTGGCGTCCGGGCGCAGCACGATCGGCTCGGTGGTCATCAGACCGCCCGCCGTGCGCTCCTCGTACGACATCAGGCGCCGCATGTCGGCCGCGTCGCCCGGCTGCATCAGGCTCAGCAGCCGCTCCTGCTCGTCCGTCGGCAGCTCGCCCAGCAGGTCGGCCGCGTCGTCCGGGTCCATGGCCTCCAGGACGTCGGCGGCGCGCTCCTCCTTCAGCTTGCCGAGGATCTCGATCTGGTCGTCCTCCGGCAGCTCCTCCAGGACGTCGGCCAGCCGGTCGTCGTCCAGGGCGGCGGCGACCTCGGCGCGGCGTTTGGGGGAGAGGTGGTGCAGGACGTTGGCCAGGTCGGCCGGGCGCAGCTGCTCGAACGTGGCGAGCAGGTTCTCGGCGCCCTGCCCCTGCTCCTCCAGGGAGAAGCCCGTGACGGCGGTCCACTCGACGGTCAGTGCCTCGCCCTTGGCGCGCCGGAACGCGCCGCCCTTCCTGCCCTTGCGGACGAAGATCCGGTCGATCTCCCACTCCCGGCGCGCCGGGAGCTGATGCACCGACAGGTCGAGGACGGTGACCTCCTCGCCGGTCTCCGTGAGCGTCACGCGCCGGTCCAGCAGCTCCCCGAAGACCAGCCGCTCGGTGGGCCGCTGCTCGAAGCGCCGCACGTTGAGCACGCCGGTGGTGATGACCTGGCCGGACTGGATGGCCGTGACCCGGGTCATGGGCAGGAAGATGCGGCGGCGGGTGGCCAGTTCGACGACGAGGCCGAGCAGCCTCGGCGGCCGCTGTCCCACCCGCAGCATGACGACGAGATCGCGGACGCGGCCCACCTGATCACCGGCGGGGTCGAAGACGGCGACACCGGAGAGGTGCGAGACGAAGATCCGGGGGGCGCCCGCTGCCATGGCCGCGGCTCCTTTTCGTACGGGGTGGTTCCTGATGCCTGTGGGACGGCTTGACGTCGTGCCTGTCTTTGTAGCTGTCTCTTCCGAATTGCCCGCTCGGATGGGCTTCAGGCTAGCCCGTCCCGATCGGGACCGCGTCGGCGGGCGGTCCGGACGGACTGGCTCCGACCTGCCCGCACGTCCCCGGTACCCTGCGGTACGCCGTTCAGGTCTTTCGTCAGAGAGGCAGCCCCACCTGTGACTCCGATTCGCCAGAGCCGTAGCCGCGGTGCCGCACTCGCCCTCGCGACGTGCGCGCTGCTCGTGACGGGAACGGTGCTCACGGGCTGCGCGGAGGAGGATCCGAACGAGGGCACCAACGGGGTGGGGAGACTGCCCGCCGCCAAGATCCAGAGCAAGACCCGCGCGGCCGCCGGGTCCGCCGGAGCGGTCCGGGTGCACGGCAACGTCGTCAGCGGCGGACGGACCTACGCGCTCGACATGCGGCTGAAGGACGACGGCGGCGACGGCTCGGTCACCACCAAGGGCACGACCTTCAAGCTGCTGCGCGTCGGCGAGGAGCTCTTCGTCAAGGCGGATGCGGACTTCTGGAGTCATGGCGGTGGCCAGGGCGAGGGCGAGGCGGACGCGGCGGCGGCCTCCAAGCTCGGCGGCAAGTTCGTGAAGGTGCCGCAGGGCGACCCCTCGTACAAGAAGTTCAGCGGTTTCACGGACAAGGCTCTCCTCCTCGACGGTCTGCTGACCCTGCACGGCACGCTCGCGACGGACGGGCACGGCGAGCAGGCGGGGGTGCGCACCATCCGCATCACCGGCGACAAGGGCTCCGGCGGCACCCTGGAGGTATCCCTGGAGGGCAAGCCGTATCCCCTGCGTCTGGTGCGGGCGGGCGGGGCGGGCACGCTCACGTTCTCCGCCTGGGGTGAGGACTTCGCCCTCAGGGAGCCGGAGAAGAACGAGACGGTCGACTACGGCAAGCAGCTGCCGGCGTCGTAGGCCGCCCCCCGGGCCCTCAGGCCCGTTTGCGCTTCTTCTTCAGCAGCAGGCGGGGCAGGCCCGCCGGGACCGGACGGCGGGTGGTCGCCGGGGACGGCAGCGGCGGCTCGGACAGGGAGCCGTCGGGCAGCGGCGCCGTCGCCCCGGTGGGTTCCAGGCGCAGCACCCGGCACTCGCGGGCCCAGCGGTCGGTCATGGCCTCGCCGTCGGGCGCGTTCAGCCGCTTGCCCTTGAGTTCGCCGACCGCCGCCGCCCAGGCCTCGGAGCCCGGCGCGAGCTGCACGGTCCGCGCCGACCAGGAGACCAGCCGGCCTCCCTTGTCCTTGCTGCGGACGGTCACCCGGGCCTCGGCCCCGTCGGTCAGCCCCGGCAGCGGCTGCTCGCCGGGCCCGTCGCCGACCAGGCACGCCGCACCCTCGTGCCACACGTGCCAGAGCGCGCGCGCCGGGCCCTCGGGGCCCTGGACCCAGATGAGGCCGGACTTCTTCGTGGCCTCCTCGACGAGGGCCTGGTCGAGCAGCTCGCGTGTCATGGGCGCCAGCCTATCCACGCCGCTCACAGCCAGCCGTTCCGCTTCAGCGTGCGGTGGATGCCCAGGCAGATGACCACCGTGACGCCCATGATCGCCGGGTAGCCGTACCGCCAGTGCAGCTCCGGCATGTGGTCGAAGTTCATGCCGTACACCCCGCACACCATCGTCGGCACGGCGATGATCGCGGCCCAGGAGGTGATCTTCCGCATGTCCTCGTTCTGCGCCACGGACGCCTGCGCGAGGTTGGCCTGGAGGATGGAGTTGAGCAGCTCGTCGAAGCCGAGGACCTGCTCCTGGACCCGGGCCAGGTGGTCGGCGACGTCCCGGAAGTACTTCTGGATGTCGGGGTCGATCAGCCGCATCGGCCGCTCGCTCAGCAGCTGCATGGGCCGCATCAGCGGGGACACGGCCCGCTTGAACTCCAGCACCTCACGCTTGAGTTGGTAGATCCGGCCGGCGTCCGAACCGCGCGGCGAGCCCTTGCGGCCGGGGGAGAAGACGTCGGTCTCGACCTCGTCGATGTCGTCCTGCACCGCGTCGGCGACCGCGATGTAGCCGTCCACCACGTGGTCGGCGATGGCGTGCAGCACGGCCGACGGGCCCTTGGCCAGCAGCTCGGGGTCGTCCTGCAGCCGGTGGCGCAGGGTCCGCAGCGAGCCCTTGCCGCCGTGCCGGACGGTGATGAAGAAGTCCCGGCCGGTGAAGCACATGACCTCGCCGGACTCCACGACCTCGCTGTTGGCGTCGAGCCGGTCGTGCTCCACGTAGTGGATGGTCTTGAACACGGTGAACAGCGAGTCGTCGTAGCGCTCCAGCTTGGGCCGCTGGTGGGCCTGCACGGCGTCCTCCACGGCCAGCGGGTGCAGCCCGAACTCGCTCGCGATACCGGCGAATTCCGCCTCGGTCGGCTCGTGGAGGCCGATCCACACGAAGCCCCCGTCGCGGCGCGCCACGCGCACCGCCTCCTGCGGGGTCAGGGGGGTGTCGGTCGGGACGCGGCGGCCGTCGCGGTAGACGGCGCAGTCCACGACGGCGGAGGTCGCCGCGGGGCTGCGGGTGGCGTCGTACGGGCCGCCGTCCTTGCGCAGCGACACGCGGGACGGACGGACGACGGCGCGCAGGTCGCGGATCATCGACATGGCGGGCTCCTTCGCGACAGGCAACGAAAAGGCGCCGACCCGACAGGTGGAACTACCCGGAATGAGGACGTTGGGGCTCAGGATGTTTGGCACGTCCACAAAGCGGGGAGCACCGCACCGTCGCGGTGGCGAGTCTCGTCACTGATTCAGCTACTGAGGCAGATCAGGCAAAGCGAAACGAAGCGCTCTTCCGCGTGGAGCGAGTGCGAGAGGTGGCGACCAGCCAGGGCCAGAACAGCTACGTCAGCGGCGGGAAGAGCGTGGTGCTACTGCACGGTCGACTTCGATCCATTGCAGTCCCACCTCCTCCGGCCGGTCCCTCGTAAGGGAGTTCCTTCGGCGTCGGGGCTTGATCGCGACGCTTCTGCGTGCTGCCCCGAACCACCGGGCAAGAGTAGCAGCCGCCCGACGTGTCAAGGCGCTTGTTTGCCCGCTACCGACGAGTTCTATGCTCGCCGCATGGCAGATGTTCTTCCTCTGGTCGAGGCCCGGTTGCGTACGGCACTGGGCGAACCGGACGCGCGCGCGGCCGTCACCTTCCTGGGCACGGACCGCGTCGAGGTGCTCCGCTTCCAGGAGGGCGACATCGTCCGCTACGCCACGCTCGGCATGTCCGCGCACCCCATGGCGGACCCGACGGCGGTGGTCGCCGACCCCGTGAAGGGCCCCCGCGCGGAGCTGGTCCTGTCGGTTCGTGGCGGCCTCGCCGACACGGACAAGGTGCTCAGGCCGCTCGCCGTGCTGGCCGCGTCGCCGCAGGTGGAGGGGTTGGTCGTGGCGCCTGGAGCCTCCCTCGACGTGGGTGAGCCGCTGTGGCCCGGCGCCGCCTTCACCTCGGTCCTGGTCGCGGAGCCGGGCGGCCTGATCGAGGACCTGGAGCTCGACGAGCCCCTCGATCCCGTGCGCTTCCTGCCGTTGCTGCCGATGACACCGAACGAGGCCGCCTGGAAGCGCGTGCACGGCGCGCAGGCGCTGCAGGAGCGGTGGCTGAACCAGGGGACGGACCTGCGGGATCCGTCCCGCAGGTCCGTCCCGCTGGAGTGAGCAAGCTCACCAACCCCGGTCCGGATAGCGTCAGTTGGCGAAGACGGTGACCCCGTCCTCGGTCGCGTGCCGGGGCCGGAGCTCCTCGGCCTCGTGGGCGAGCGCCTTCCGCCGGACGACGACCACGAGCGCGCCCACCACCGCGGTGACGGCCGCCACCACGAACGGGACGTGGGCGTCGGTCCACTCCTCGATCTTCGGCGCGAAGTACGGAGCTGCCGCCGCCGCGAACCAGCGGACGAAGTTGTACCCGGCGCTCGCCACCGGGCGGGGCGCGTCCGACACGCCGAGGGCCAGCTCGGTGTAGACGGTGTTGTTCACGCCGATGAAGGCACCGGACAGGATCGTGCACACGACGGCCGTGGTGTGGGAGCCGTAGCCGAGCACCAGCACGTCCGCCGCGAGCAGCACCAGCGAGCCGCCGAGCACCTTCAGCGAGCCGAAGCGCCGCTGCAGGCGGGGCGCCACGATCACGGAGAACACGGCGAGCAGCACGCCCCAGGCGAAGAACACCGCCCCCGACCGGTAGGGGCTCATGTCCAGGACGAACGGCGTGAAGGCCAGCACGGTGAAGAACGTGTAGTTGTAGAAGAACGCCGAGATCGCCGCGGAGGCGAGGCCGCCGTGGCCGAGGGCCTTGAGCGGGTCCAGCAGCGAGGTCCTGCGGGCCGGCTTCGGCTGCTCCTTCAGGAACACCGCGATGCACAGGAAGCCGACGGCCATCAGGAACGCCGTGCCGAAGAACGGGTAGCGCCAGCTGGCGTCGCCGAGCAGGGCGCCCAGCAGCGGGCCGCACGCCATGCCGAGGCCGAGGGCCGACTCGTAGAGCAGGATCGCCGCGGCGCTGCCGCCGGCCGCGGCGCCGACGATCACGGCGAGGGCGGTGGAGACGAAGAGCGCGTTGCCGAGACCCCAGCCCGCCCGGAACCCGACCAGTTCGCCGACCGACCCGGACGTGCCGGAGAGCCCGGCGAAGACCACCACGAACGCCAGGCCCAGCAGCAGGGTCTTGCGACCGCCGATACGGCTGGAGACGAACCCGGTCACCAGCATCGCGACGGCGGTGATCAGGAAGTACGAGGTGAAGAGCAGGGAGACCTGGCCGGCCGTGGCGTCCAGGCCCCGGGCGATGGACGGCAGGATCGGGTCGACGAGCCCGATGCCCATGAAGGCGACGACCGACGCCCCCGCGGTCGCCCACACGGACGTGGGCTGCTTCAGAAGGCCGCCCGCTCCGGCTTCGAAGGGGTCCATGCGTGCTCCCTTTCCCGAGACGAGATGGTTGGTGTATGCACACACTAAGTTAGCCAAGCTAATAAATGCAAGCTACATCTAGTCTGGGCGGTGAAGGGTTCCGTCCGGATGGGTGATCGTCCTTGACGCGGCGGGGCAGGGGTAGGACCGTGGGGCCCTATGAGGGGCGAACCCAGTTGCCCGAAGTGCGGTGGCCGGGTCAGGGCTCCCGGCCTCTTCTCCGACTCGTGGCAGTGCGATGTGCACGGCACCGTTCATCCGGTGCAGCCCGTGATACCGCCCAGCGTCGACGCCCTCAACGTCGTGGTGCACCGGACCCAGGTGCCCGTGTGGATGCCGTGGCCGCTGCCGGTCGGCTGGCTGTTCACGGGCGTGGCCTGCGCCGGGGACGACCGCACGGGCGGTCGCGCGACGGCCGTCGCCTGCACGGGCCCGGGGCCGCTCGGCGGGATGGGCGAGCTGATCCTCGTCGCCGAGGAGCTGGGCGTCGGGCTCGGGGCGCGCTACGCCGGCATGGACGGACCCGACCCCGGGCCGTACATGGACGTCGGGAAACCGGCCCAGGCGAAGGTGCTGGCCGCGGGGCGGCCGACGCCGCTGTGGCATGTCTCCGGGGCGCCGGGCGACCGGGCCGTGTTCGCCGGCGAGGCGCTGGGGCTGTGGCTGTGGGCCGTGGTCTGGCCGGAGCAGTCGGGGCTGCTGATGTACGACGAGCTCGTGCTGGCGGACCTGCGGGACGCCGGGGCCGAGGTCGAGCTGGTGCCCTGCGGCGCCCTGTCGCCGCGGCTGCTGGCGCCGTAGGGGGACGACTGTAGGGGGCGCTGGGCGGGTTCGGGTGTGACGGCGGGTGTCGAAGATGCGGTTATCCTTGAGCAGCCCTGTCCGTGTCGTCCCCGTCTGGAGTCCGTGTCGTGCGCATCGACCTGCACACCCACTCCACCGCCTCCGACGGTACGGACGCGCCGGCCGAGCTGGTGCGCAAGGCCGCGGCGGCCGGGCTCGACGTCGTGGCGCTCACCGATCACGACACCACCCGCGGGCACGCCGAGGCGATCGCCGCGCTGCCGCCCGGGCTGACGCTGGTCACCGGGGCCGAGCTCTCCTGCCGGCTCGACGGCACCAGCATGCACATGCTGGCCTACCTCTTCGACCCGGAGGAGCCGGCGCTGCTCGCCGAGCGGGAGCTGGTCCGGGACGACCGGGTGCCCCGGGCCCGGGGCATGGTCGCCAGGCTCCAGGAGCTGGGCGTGCCCGTGACCTGGGAGCAGGTGGCGCGGATCGCCGGTGAGGGGTCCGTCGGGCGCCCGCACGTGGCTAGCGCGCTCGTGGAGCTGGGTGTGGTGCCGACCGTGAACGACGCGTTCACGCAGGACTGGCTGGCCGACGGCGGCCGCGTCTTCGTCGAGAAGCACGAGACCGATCCGTTCGAGGCGATCCGGCTGATCAAGGGCGCGGGCGGAGTCGCCGTGTTCGCGCACCCCGCGGCCAGCAAGCGCGGACGGACCGTGCCGGAGGCCGCGATCGCGGAGATGGCCGCGGCCGGGCTGGACGGCATCGAGGTCGACCACATGGACCACGACGCGGAGACGCGGGCGCGGCTGCGCGGCCTGGCCGAGGAGCTCGGACTGCTCGTGACCGGGTCCTCGGACTACCACGGCAGCCGGAAGACCTGTGTGCTCGGGGAGTACACGACGGATCCCGAGGTGTACGGGGAGATCACGCGGCGGGCGTTCGGTGCGTTTCCCGTGCCGGGGGCCGGCGGAGCCGCCTGAGCCCTCTCCCGTTCCCGTTTCTCTGTCCGGCACGGGGCGCCGCTGTGCGCCGTGCCCGCCCGTTCCGCCGCGCGGACGCCTGCCCACGGCAGGGTCGGCGCCTCCCCCTCGACACGCGCAAGGCCATCACGCTCATGTTCGACCTCGCCGTCTTCGGCTCCCTCTTTCTCACCCTCTTCGTCATCATGGATCCCCCGGGGATCACGCCGATCTTCCTCGCCCTCACCGCCGGGCGGCCGGGGAAGGTGCAGAAGCGGATGGCCTTCCAGGCCGTCTGTGTCGCCGGCGGTGTGATCACCGTGTTCGGGCTGCTCGGCCACCAGATCCTGAACTACCTGCACGTCTCCGTGCCCGCGCTGATGATCGCGGGCGGGCTGCTGCTCCTGCTGATCGCGCTGGATCTGCTCACCGGGAAGACCGACGAGCCCAAGCAGACCAAGGACGTCAACGTGGCGCTGGTGCCGCTGGGCATGCCGCTGCTGGCCGGGCCGGGCGCCATCGTCTCGGTCATCCTCGCCGTGCAGAAGGCCCACACCGTCACCGCCCAGGTGTCCGTGTGGACGGCCATCCTCGCCATCCACGTCGTGCTGTGGCTGGTGATGCGCTACTCGCTGGTGATCATCCGGATCATCAAGGACGGCGGCGTGGTCCTCGTGACGCGCCTCGCGGGCATGATGCTGTCCGCGATCGCCGTGCAGCAGATCATCAACGGCGTCACGCAGGTCGTCCAGGGCGGCTGAGGTCAGCCGCGGCCGGTGAGGACCGAGCCGATCGGGCCCGCCGCGACCGCGTGGGAGAGGTACTCCTCGATCTTGTGCGCGCGGTCCCGGCCGTTGGGAACGGCCACCTGTGTGAGCTTGCCCCAGTGCTCGTCCTCCAGGGGACAGCCGATGGCCACCCCGTCGGTGGGGCACCAGACGTTGACCCAGTCGCGGACCCGGGGCGGGCGGTGCGGGCCACGGGCCAGGAGCCGTTCGTTGACGCCGTCCAGGCCGAGCGGGCTGCCCGCGGTGACCAGCAGCACCGGTTCCAGGCCCTCGGGCAGCCGGGTCAGCAGGTCCATGCCCACGACGGTGCCCAGGCTGTGCGTGACCAGCACGAGTTCGCCGTCCGTGGGCATCGTCTCCAGGACGCTGTCCAGTACGGCCTGCCGTACGGCACCGTCGCCGAGGTACAGGTCGACGTCCCGCAGGAACGTGGCGATGGTCCACTCGTCCAGGTCCGACCGGGCGGCGAGCCAGCTCAGCGGCCGGTGCAGGGCGCCGACCAGGCCCGCTCCGAAGCCCTCGGTGGTCGCCGGCCCGTCCTGCGGCATGCCGGCCCGGGCCGCCGCCTCGTGGATCAGCCGCTCGTAGGAGCCGGTGGGGGACTCGGCGGCGAAGACCTCGGCCGCAGCGGCGGCGCTGAGCCGGTCGAGGCCGATGGACTCGGCCGCGCTCTCCCGGCCGCTGACCAGGTCGTGCAGACGCGTGCCGTAGTACGGGAACCAGGCGTCCCGCGGGTCGAGCGGGGGCAGTGAGGCGAGGGTCAGGCCGCGGTTGAGGCCGGCCGTCCAGTTCAGGCGGAGGTCCACGGGCTCCTTGCGGTGCTGGTCCCTGCCGTGCAGGAAGACCAGGTGCTTGCGGCCGCCGAAGGCGGTGCTCCGGGCGCGCAGTCCGGTCCGGGTCTCCCGGACGGCCGTCCCGCTCTCCCGGACGCCCGTCCTCGGGGTCCCGGTGCCCGACCCCGGAAGCCGCGTGGGCTGCGCGTCGAGGGCCGGGGCGGCGGCCGCGCTCTGGTCCAGTCCGGAGTCCGGGCCCATCTCGGCCAGCAGGGCCCGGCGCCCGGGGTCGAGGTCCAGCCTGGCCAGGTGCTTCAGGACGGAGCTGATCCGGACGCCCTCGTTGGCGACCCAGTCGATCGCGTCGTCGCCGTCGCCGTGCCCCCAGGGCCTGCCGTCCCTGCGCAGGATGCGCCCCTGGTCGTCCTTCTTCGGCACCCCGCTGTGGTGCAGGGCCACGACCTCCCACTGGTCGTTGAAGACGGGGGAGCCCGAGTTCCCGGGCCGGGTGTCGGTCCGGTAGTGGACGAAGTCGTCGAGCCGTACGAGCACGGCGTTGTCGCGCAGCACGATCTCCTTCAGACGTCCGTCCGGGTGACCGATGATGTTGACCCGTTCGCCGAGGACCAGCTTGCCGATCTGCACGCTCAGCCGGTTCCAGCCGAAGATCTCACCCGGCGGGCGGCCGTCCTGGGCGGGGGCGACCGCCACGAGGGCGAAGTCGAGCCGCTGGTCCGCCGCGAAGAACGTCCCGGGGTCGAACTCCATGCGCACGACGGTGTCGGGCTGGTTGTCGACCGTGACCTGGGCGTTGAACTCCGCGAAGCACTGGCGCGGGAAGTCCTCGTCGGGCAGCACGTGGTGGTTGGTCAGCATCAGCCGCGGCGACACCAGGAAACCCGTGCCGTGCGGCAGTTCCCGGCCGTCGCGGCGCAGGGTGATCCGGGCGACCGTGGCCCCGGCCCTGACCCCGCGCGGCAGGAAGCTCCAGGCCTGCAGCTCGTTGGACAGGTCGATGATGCGCTCATTGGCGTCGGGCAGGTCCATGGCCTCGCGGTGGATGTCCGCCACCACCGCCGAGGGCGACAGACCGCCCCGGTCGAGGATCCGGTCCGCGCGCACGGCGAGCGCGTCCGGGGCGTCCGGGAAGCGCACCCCGGCCGCCATCCGGCTCTCCACCCGCTCGCGCTCCGGGGAGGACTCCTCGTACCGCCGCGCGGCCGCGGCCACCGCCTGCTCGTGCAGCTCCTCGTTCGACCGGCCCGTCACCGCCATGCGGCCCACCGTCCCGTTCTCGCTGTCGACCTGCCCCTCAGCCAGTACGCATCCGGCCCCGGCGGCCCGCAACAGCACAGCCCCCGCTCGGCCGATGCCGGGCGGGGGCTGTGCGGTGCGGGAGAGCGTGCGCGTTATGAGGCCGTGGTCTCGGCCGGGCGTATCCACAGGCGCTGCCCGATGGCGGCGGCCTGCTGCACGATGCGATTGACGGAGGCGGCGTCCACGACGGTCGTGTCCACAGGCGTGCCGTCCACGTCGTCGAGTCGCATGATTTCGAAGCGCAAGGGCTTCTCCCTTCGTCTGGTCATCCTCCTGAGGAGAACTACTTGAGTGGCGGCCCACCGGCTGCTGTGCGCGGTGTTCCGTATGGGTCAACAGAGGTGCACTCGTCAAACATTCCCTACGCTAAGGAAATTTTTCGAACGGCTAATTACTGAGTCGTAAGAGTGTCGTTACGGGACCGACCGGGACCGGTTGTGTTCGCAGCGTGACCGCCGGGACAATGGAGGCGATGAACGACGACCTCGCGGCCCTCAGTGCCCGCATCGACCGCACCAACGAGCTGCTCCAGCGCATGCTCGCCGAGGTGGCGAAGACGCCCTCGACCCACGCGATCTTCGTCGACGCGGGATATCTGTACGCGGCCGCGGGACGCCTGGTGGCCGGGACGGAGGACCGCCGCGCCTTCGACCTGGACGCCGAGGGCCTCATCGACGCGCTCATCGACCGGGCCCGCACGATCTTCGCCGACAGCCGGCTGCTGCGGGTCTACTGGTACGACGGCGCCAGGCGCCGCATCCACACGGCGGAACAGCAGACCATCGCGGAGCTGCCCGACGTGAAGGTGCGCCTCGGCAACCTCAACGCCAACAACCAGCAGAAGGGCGTCGACTCCCTCATCCGCACCGACCTGGAGTCCCTCGCCCGCCACCGTGCCATCAGCGACGCGGCCCTGCTCGGCGGCGACGAGGACCTGGTGTCCGCGGTGGAGGCCGCCCAGGGCTACGGCGCCCGTGTCCATCTGTGGGGCATCGAGGCGCCGGAGGGCCGCAACCAGGCCGAGCCGCTGCTGTGGGAGGTCGACAGCCAGCGCACCCTCGACCTCGACTTCTTCAAGCCGTACGTCTCCCGCCGCACGGCTCCCGTCCACGAGACGACCGCGGGGCGGCCCAGCCGCGAGGACGTGCGGTTCGTCGGCGCGCAGATCTCGGCGAAGTGGCTCGCGGCACGCGGCCGCGACTCCCTGGGCGAGCTGCTGCCCGGGCATCCGTATCTGCCGGGCTCGGTCGACCAGGATCTGCTCGTGGAGGCGGAGGGCCTGCTGCAGTACTCACTGCGCGGGCAGGCGGACCTGCGGCGCGCCCTGCGGGACGGCTTCTGGGACCACCTGCAGACGCAGTACTAGGAGCCGCCGGCCGTGCCGTCCCAGAAGTCGGCGAGGGCCCGGGCCGTCGGCAGGGGCCGGTCGGCGTTGGGGGAGTGCTCCGCCCCCGCGACGACCGTGCGGTGCGCGTCCAGCCGTACGGCCATGTCGTCGAGGACCGTCACCGGCCAGGTGTCGTCGCGCTCACCCGACAGGACGTGGAACGGCAGCGGCACCGTGGCGAGTTCGGCGACACGGTCCGGTTCGGTGCACAACTGGCGCCCCGTGGCCAGCAGTTGAGCGGGACTGTGGCCCAGCCAGCGACGGCGCAGCTGCTCCTGGTCGCCGAGGCCGCGGGCCGGTCCGCCGACCTCCTCCGGCGGTCCCATGGCCCGGATCGCCTCCCACACCTCCTCCATCGACAGCACGGCGAGCGCGTCCCTGAGCAGCTTCACCCGCTCCTGCTGGGAGACGGAGATCTCGGCCGGCCCGGACGACATCAGGGTGAACGACAGGAAGGGGGAGTGGTCGAGGAGCACGGCGGCACGGGCGATCTGCCCGCCGAGCGAGTGCCCGACGAGATGCACGGGCCCGCCCAGCGCCGCGGCCTGCGCGAGCACGTCCCGCGCCAGCTCCGGCTGGGCATAGGCGGATTCGTCGTCCGCGGGGCCGTCCGACTCGTGCTGTCCGCGACCGTCCACGGCCACGAGCCGGTATCCGCGCGCCGCGAGCGGCTCGTGCAGCAGCCGGAAGTCCTCCTTGCTCCCGGTGAACCCGGGCAGCATCAGGACGACCCCCCTGACCTCCGTCCCCGGCTCCGGCGACGAGTCGACGACGGCGAACTCGCCCCGGGCCGTGCGCAGCTGGTACGCGCGGGCGCCCGGGGGCGGAGGGAAGGCGGGGTGGCTGGTCACGGGGGTGAGGGTAGCGGGTGGGGAGCCGGTGGCGGCTGCGCGCCCGGGGGAACGCCGACGGCCCGGCCCCCTGTGCGGGGACCGGGCCGTCGAACGGGGGTGTGTCAGCCCTCCGTGGACTCCGCGGCGGCCGTGGCCTTGCGGGTACGGCGGACCCTGGGCTTGGCCTCCGCCACGCCGTCCGCGGCCTCTGCCTCGGCGGCCGCGGTCTTGCGGGTGCGGCGGGGCTTGGCCTCGGTGGCGTCGGGCTCCTGAGCGGCCTGGGCCGGGATGTCGGCGGCCTGGGCGGGCTCGGTGGGCTCGGCGGTCTTGCGGGTGCGGCGGCGCGGCTTGGCCTCCGTGCCCTCGGCGGTGTCGACGGCCGCTTCCGCCTTGGTGGCGGTGGCCTTGCGGGTGCGGCGCGGCTTGGTCTCGGCGACCTCCGCGTCGGCCTCCACGGCGGCGGTCTTGCGCGTCCGTCGCGGCTTGGCCTCCGTGGCCTCGGCCGTGTCGACCGCG
>NZ_JBITSJ010000003.1:0-148431 GCF_044540525.1 Streptomyces sp. NPDC085932 | reverse complement strand
CGGCGGTCTTGCGCGTCCGTCGCGGCTTGGCCTCCGTGGCCTCGGCCGTGTCGACCGCGGCCTCTGCCTCGGCGGCCGCGGTCTTGCGGGTGCGGCGGGGCTTGGCCTCGGTGGCTTCACCGTCCGCCTCCACGGCGGCGGTCTTGCGCGTCCGTCGCGGCTTGGCCTCCGTGGCCTCGGCCGTGTCGACGGCGGTCTCCGCCGCGGCAGCCGTCTTGCGGGTGCGGCGCGGCTCGGTCTCCGTGGCCTCGGCGGTGTCGACGGCGGCCTCGGCCGCGGGCGACGTGGCCTTGCGGGTGCGGCGGCGCGGCGTCGTGGCCTCGGGCTCCGGGGTCACCGGAGCTGCCTCCGTGACGACCGCGGGCTCCGTGGCCGACGGCGTCACCGCGGCCTCGGTCTCGACCGCCGGGGTCTGCGTCGCCGGGGTCTCCACGACCGCGGTCTCCGACCGGCGCGTACGGCGCCGGCGCGGCTTCGCGGCCGTCTCGGGCGCCTCCGTGGTGCCCTCGGCCGTCGCCACGGCGTCCTCCGCCGGTGCGGACGAGGACGTCTCGACGGCCGTGACCGGCGTGGCCTCGGCCGGCGCACCGCCGCGCGTACGGCGACGGCGACGCGGCGTGCGCGGAGCCGTGACGGCCTCCGCCTCGGCCGCACCACCGGCGACGGGAGCCGTGGCCCCGGTCTCCGGCGCGGTGACGCCGGCGGAACCCGGCGCGTCCAGCGGGGTCCCGCCCCGCGTGCGGCGACGGCGACGCGGCGTACGCGCGGAACGCTCGCGGTCGGCCGAGCGGGACTCGTCCCGGTCGTCGCCGCGGCCACCCCGGCCGCCACGTCCGCGCGGCCCGCGGCCGCCCGTCTCGCCCAGGTCCTCCAGCTCCTCCGCGTCCAGCCCGGCGCGGGTGCGCTCGGAGCGCGGCAGGATGCCCTTCGTGCCCTCGGGGATGCCGAGGTCGGAGAAGAGGTGCGGGGACGTGGAGTACGTCTCCGGCGGGTCGCTGAAGCCCAGGTCCAGCGCCTTGTTGATCAGCTGCCAGCGCGGGATGTCGTCCCAGTCGACGAGCGTGATCGCCGTACCCTTCGCGCCCGCGCGGCCCGTACGGCCGATGCGGTGCAGGTACGTCTTCTCCTCTTCCGGCGACTGGTAGTTGATGACGTGCGTGACGCCTTCGACGTCGATGCCGCGGGCGGCGACGTCGGTGCAGACGAGCACGTCCACCTTGCCGTTGCGGAAGGCGCGCAGGGCCTGCTCGCGGGCACCCTGGCCGAGGTCGCCGTGGACCGCGCCGGAGGCGAAGCCGCGCTGCTTGAGCTGGTCGGCGAGGTCGGCCGCGGTGCGCTTGGTACGGCAGAACACCATGACCAGGCCCCGGCCCTCGGCCTGCAGGATGCGCGCGACCATCTCGGGCTTGTCCATGTTGTGCGCGCGGTAGACGAACTGCTTCGTGTTCGCGACCGTCGCGCCCGCGTCGTCCGGGGAGGTGGCGCTGATGTGCGTGGGCTGCGACATGTAGCGGCGGGCCAGGCCGATGACCGCGCCCGGCATGGTGGCCGAGAACAGCATGGTCTGACGGCGCACCGGCAGCATGTTGATGATCTTCTCGACGTCGGGCAGGAAGCCCAGGTCGAGCATCTCGTCGGCCTCGTCGAGGACCAGGCACCGGACGTGCTTCAGGTTCAGCTTCTTCTGCCCGGCGAGGTCGAGCAGCCGGCCCGGGGTGCCGACGACCACGTCGACGCCCTTCTTGAGGGCCTCGACCTGGGGCTCGTAGGCCCGGCCGCCGTAGATCGCGAGGACGCGCACGTTGCGCACCTTGCCCGCGGTCAGCAGGTCGTTGGTGACCTGCGTGCACAGCTCACGCGTGGGGACGACGACGAGGGCCTGCGGGGCGTCGGTGAGGTCCTCGGGCTCGGCGCGTCCGGCCTCGACGTCGGCGGGGACGGTGACGCGCTCGAGGAGCGGGAGGCCGAAGCCCAGCGTCTTGCCGGTGCCGGTCTTGGCCTGGCCGATGACGTCGGAGCCCGACAGGGCCACCGGGAGCGTCATCTCCTGGATGGGGAAGGCGGTGGTGATGCCGACGGCTTCAAGGGCCTCGGCGGTCTCGGGAAGGATCCCGAGCTCTCGGAACGTCGTAGTCAGGGTGCTGCCTCTTCTGTGTGGGCGGCGCGAGGCGAGCGCGGGGGTCGTGTCGGACCGTGCCGGGGACGTCGGCTGCCTACGGGCGGGCCGTAGAGCACGGGACCGCGCCGACGCTCGAGCGCTCATGCCGCTGAGGGTGTCCCCTCCGGGTCTCGTACGCGTGGTGCCGTACGCCGGGGAGGGCTGTCGGGTCGGAGCCGATCGGGCCACCGACCGGGCATCCTCATACGTGCGGCCTGTCGAGGTACGTCGACGTACCAGCAGGCGCATTACCACCATACCCCGGAATCGCGCACACGCGATGGCCGATTTGGTCACGTAGTCGTCGTCACAGTGATTGACCAGGGCCTTACGCCCCCGGGCGGGCGGGCTATTGTGCGCTTCATGACGAGCTCTGACAAGCCTGAGAACGCCTCGGACACCGCCCCCGCCGCCCCCACCGGTGTCGCCGCCCGGGACTGGGCGACGGCCTCCGCCGACCCGCAGTACCGCGCCGCGGTGGTGGACCTGCTCGGTGCGCTCGCCTACGGGGAACTCGCGGCGTTCGAGCGGCTCGCGGAGGACGCCAAGCTGGCGCCGACGCTGGAGGACAAGGCGGAGCTGGCGAAGATGGCCTCGGCCGAGTTCCACCACTTCGAGCGGCTGCGCGACCGGCTCGCCGAGATCGGCGAGGAGCCGACGTCCGCGATGGAGCCGTTCGTCGCGGCGTACGACGGCTTCCACAAGCAGACGGCGCCGTCGGACTGGCTGGAGGGGCTCGTCAAGGCCTATGTCGGCGACTCCATCGCCAGCGACTTCTACCGGGAGGTCGCGGCCCGGCTGGACTCCGACACCCGCTCCCTGGTGCTGGCCGTGCTCGACGACACCGGGCACGGCGGCTTCGCCGTGGAGAAGGTGCGCGCGGCGATCGACGCGGACCCGCGGGTGGGCGGGCGGCTCGCGCTGTGGGCGCGGCGGCTGATGGGCGAGGCCCTGTCGCAGTCGCAGCGGGTGGTCGCCGACCGGGACGCGCTGTCGACCATGCTCGTCGGCGGTGTCGCGGACGGCTTCGACCTCGCGGAGGTCGGCAAGATGTTCTCCCGGATCACGGAGGCGCACACCAAGCGGATGGCCGCCCTGGGACTGGCCGCCTAGCCGGCGAGGCCGGCGGCCTCTGGCCGGGCTTTCAGGCCCCGGTCAGGGTCCGGGGCCGCCGCGCGGGCCTTCGCCCTGTCGTCTTGAGCGCCACCATCGGCGACCCCTCAGGCGGTCGCCGATCGGCGGCGCAGTCTTCCCGCGGGGCGCAGCAGCAGCGACAGCGAGGCCACCGAGACGATCACCGCGCCGAGCAGCACCACCAGCAGGTGCCCGGCGTCCAGGGCGCTGTGCATGACGAAGGCCCCGAAGAGGGCGCCGGCTACGCCGGTCGACAGGACCAGGTGGCGGGACGGCAGACGGTGCGCCAGCCGGTGCGTGGCCGCCCAGGCCAGAGCCAGGCCGAGGATCGCGGAACTCAGCGCTTCCAGGAGCATGTCGGGGGTCCCTCCCACATGGCCGGCCTGCCCAAATCGGTCGTAGCCCGTCTTACCCCTGACCTGCGGAATCCAATCCACTCCTGTGGGCGACTTGTGCTCCATCCGTGGCGGAACGCCGGTGCCGCAAGGGGAGGGGACACGCGGCGACACGCCGAGGGGGCGGTCCGGGAGACGCCGGGCAACGCCGAAGAGGGCGGGCCCGGAAACGCCGAGGGGCGGTCTGGGAGAAACGCCGAGGGGCGGGCCGGGAAACGCCGAGGGGGGCGGGCCGGCCGCAGCCGTCCCGCCCCCCTCGCACACGAGCGCCTACAGCGCGCCGAAGCCCACCTTGCGCGGGGCCGGCTCGCCGATCTCGACGTAGGCGAGACGGTCGGCCGGGACGAGGACCTTGCGGCCGTGCTCGTCCACGAGGCTCAGCAGCGGCGACTTCCCGGCCAGCGCCTCGGACACCGCCCGCTCGACCTCCTCGGCACTCTGACCGCTCTCCAGAACGATCTCGCGGGGCGCGTGCTGCACGCCGATCTTGACCTCCACGGCTATGTCCCTCCGACGGTCAGTGATGTGCGCGACCTTCCGCGCCGTACGCAGCACACATTAGCCCGGTGAGGGGACGTACAGGCTCCGCCCGAGAACGCCACGAGCGAACACCGGACGGGAACAACGCGCCCGTCAGTGGTGCTGCTGGTCCGTCCCGTGCAGCGGGAAGCCCGCGATGCCGCGCCACGCCAGCGAGGTCAGCAGCTGCACCGCCTGGTCGCGAGGCACGCTGCGGTCGCTGTGCAGCCACGACCGCGCCACCACCTGGGCGAGCCCGCCCAGGCCCGAGGCGAGCAGCATCGACTCCGCGCGGGACAGGCCCGTGTCCTCGGCGATCACGTCGCAGATCGCCTCGGCGCACTCGTTGGTGACCTTGTCGACGCGCTCGCGCACCGCCGGCTCGTTGGTCAGGTCCGACTCGAAGACGAGCCGGAAGGCGCCGCCGTCGTCCTCGACGTACGCGAAGTAGGCGTCCATCGTCGCCCGGACGCGCTGCTTGTTGTCGGTCGTCGACGCGAGCGCGTGCCGCACGGACTGGATCAGCGACTCGCAGTGCTGGTCCAGCAGGGCGAGGTAGAGGTCGAGCTTGCCCGGGAAGTGCTGGTAGAGCACCGGCTTGCTGACCCCGGCGCGCTCCGCGATGTCGTCCATCGCGGCCGCGTGGTAGCCCTGGGCCACGAAGACCTCCTGGGCGGCGCCCAGGAGCTGGTTGCGTCGGGCACGGCGCGGCAGGCGTGTGCCCCGCGGGCGAACCGCCTCTGTCTGCTCGATGGCTGTCACGCCGCCTCCCATAGTCGTCCACGTGCGGATCTGGCCGCGTCGCCATCGTACTTTTCGGTAACCGTGGTGTGCGCGGTGAGAGCGCAGAATTTCACGGACCGGACGGTTATGAAAGCGGTTGAGAAGGTTTCAAACAGGGTTAGAGCGGGCAAAATGCGGCTCCTTTCCTGCTCGGTGGCGCGCTCCGTCGCCCGCCGGGGGCGAGCGTCACCGGTAGTCGTCCTCGTCGAGGGAGACGATCCGGGCCTGCTCGACGAGGTCGGCCTCGTTGGCGCGGTCCGGGTCGACGCCGGTCAGCGGGTCGTCGCGGTCCGGCGCGAGGTCCGCCTGCTGCTCGGCCGCGTCGACCTCGGGCGCCTCCACGCCGAACTCCGGCGTCTCGGGCACGTCCTCGGCCTCGAAGGTCTCCGGGTCGGTGGGGTCTACGGCCATGCTGGGCTCCCTTCCTACGAACGTCCCTGGGATGACAGGGGCCACACGCGGGTGCCCTCTGTACGAGCCTAGGAGACACCCGATCCGGACGCTATGCGATCCGCGTCCGGGGCGTGACGCTGTGCGCATCCCTTCGACTGCTGCTTTCCATGGTGCTCCCGGGTGCCTCCTCCGTTCCCTTCCCAACGGGCTCGACCCTGTGACGGCGAACACAGGCGAACACATGAGTCACTGCGTGATCGTCTCGTAACATTGCCGCATGTCTTCGACCGAGCTGCCGTTCGTGCCGCCCGCCAATGTGCTGCCGAAGGTGGGGACCGTCCGCGTCGCGGAGGGGGAGCGGCTGAGGTCGGTCGAGCTGCCCGGGGTCACGCTGACGGTGCGGTCGAGGCCGCCCGCGCGCGAGGGCCTGCCCCCCGCTCTGTACGTGCACGGACTCGGCGGGTCCTCGCAGAACTGGTCGGCGCTGATGCCGCTGCTGGAGGACGTCGTCGACCCGGAGGCCCTCGACCTGCCGGGCTTCGGTGACTCCCCGCCCCCGGACGACGGCGACTACTCCGTCACCGGCCACGCGCGCGCGGTGATCCGCTACCTCGACGCCTCCGGCCGCGGGCCCGTGCACCTGTTCGGGAACTCGCTCGGCGGCGCCATCACCACCCGTGTCGCCGCGGTCCGGCCCGATCTCGTCCGTACGCTCACGCTTGTGTCACCCGCCCTGCCGGAAATCCGAGTGCAGCGCTCCGCCGTGCCGACGGGGCTGCTCGCCGTGCCCGGGATCGCGCCGCTCTTCACGCGCCTCACGCGCGAGTGGACCGCCGAGCAGCGGGTCCGCGGCGTGATGGCGCTGTGCTACGGGGACCCCGGGCGGGTCACGCCGGAAGGATTCCGCAACGCGGTGCAGGAGATGGAGCGGCGGCTGCGGCTGCCGTACTTCTGGGACGCGATGGCGCGCTCGGCGCGCGGGATCGTGAACGCGTACACCCTCGGTGGCCAGCACGGACTGTGGCGCCAGGCCGAGCGTGTCCTCGCACCGACCCTGCTGATCTACGGCGGCCGCGACCAGCTCGTCGGCTTCCGCATGGCCCAGAAGGCGGCCCGGGCTTTTCGCGACTCGCGGCTCGTGACGTTGCCGGACGCCGGACACGTGGCCATGATGGAGTACCCGGAGACGGTCGCCATGGCGTTCCGTGAACTGCTTGAAGACTCCGGAGAGTTGGGTACGCAGCGCGCGCGGCGGGCGCGGGGCGCGGCGGACAGTGGTGACTCGCGTGCCCGCGCGGACGACGCCGTCGACCGGGACACCACCGACGAGAGCATGGGGGGCTGAGGCGCGACGTGGGACGCCACAGCCGCCGAGGGTCCGCCGCCAAGGGCGACACCTCGGACAGCACCGCGGTACGGAACGGCCGCTCCGGATCGGCGCAGGCGCCGAGACCCGGGCAGGACCAGGCGCCGGACGAGAGCCGCGGTGCCCGGTCGGCGCCGCCCGGGTCCGGGCAGGGCGGCTGGCCGCCGCCCGGCGTGGGCCCGCGCCGGGTGCCGGGGCCGCGGCCCGCGCCGGGCCCGGGCGCGCCGCCCCGCGGGACGCCCCCGCGTACGACACCCCAGAACCTGACGCCCCCGCACATGACGCCCCCGTATGTGACGCGCCCTCAGGGGACGCCGCCGCACGGGATGCCGCGTCTGCCGGAGGGATGGATGCCGGACGGGACCCCGGCGCACGGAATCCCACGGCTGCCCGACGGCACGCCGGCCCGGGGTGTTCCGCGGCTGCCGGACGGTACGCCCGCGCAGGGAGTTCCCCGGCTGCCCGACGGCACTCCCGCGCACGGGGTGCCCCGCTTCGCCGATGGCACTCCGGCCCGTGGTGTGCGGCGGCTGCCGGACGGTACGCCTGCCCAGGGTGTTCCCGGACTGCCCGACGGCACTCCGGCCCGTGGTGTTCCGCGGCTGCCGGACGGGACTCCCGCGCGCGGCTTTCCGCGAGTCCGGGGTGGGCATCCCGAGCAGCGGGAGGCCGGGGGCGGCTGGGGTGAGCTGAAGGGCGGCGGGCCCGGGCGCTCGGGGGCCGGGGCCGCCATACCCCGGCAGCGCCGGGCCTCCGTGCCCGGGCCGCGGCAGGACTATCTCGACGCCTTTGACGAGGAGGACGACGTCTTCGCGCCCCGTACGCCCGCCTCCGCGCACGCGGCGGACGCCTACGCCTCCGTCGCGGACTGGAACGCGGGCACCCCGGCCGACAGCCGCTCCGGCGACCCCGACGGAGCGGCTCCCACCGGTGCGCCCGCGCCCGGCAAGGGAGGCAGGGGCCGCGCCTTCACGGGCATCGCGGCCGCCGCCGTCACCACCGTGCTGGCCGTGATCGTCGCCGGTCAGGTGACGGACGAGCAGGGCGGTGCCGACGTGCGGTCCCAGTCCGCCACCGACCGGGCCCGGGACGTCCGCGACCCCGCGTCCCGTGACGCCGGCCGGACCGACCCCGTGCCGGGAGCCCAGGCGGCGCCGCTGACGTACGACGCGAGGATGGCCCGGACGTACCCGCTCGGCGCCGAACTCAAGGGCTCGGGCAGGTTCGACGCCGTCCCCGGCATCGCCAAGGCGCCCGGCACGGGACAGAAGTTCACCTACCGCGTGGACGTGGAGCAGGGGCTCGGGCTCGACGCCGAACTGTTCGCCGAGGCCGTGCAGAAGACCCTCAACGACCAGCGCAGCTGGGCCCACAACGGCGCGCGCACCTTCGAGCGCATCCACTCCGGCCGGCCCGACTTCGTGATCACCCTCGCCAGCCCCGGCACCACCGCCGACTGGTGCGCCAGGTCCGGTCTGGACACCACCGTGGACAACGTCTCCTGCGACTCGGCCGCCACCGAACGCGTGATGATCAACGCCTACCGGTGGGCGCAGGGCTCCGAGACGTACGGCGACCGCAACATCCACGCCTACCGGCAGATGCTGATCAACCACGAGGTCGGACACCGCCTCGGGTACGGGCACGTCACCTGCGACAAGGACGGGGACCTCGCCCCGGTCATGCAGCAGCAGACCAAGTTCCTCGACCACGACGGTGTCCACTGCCGGGCCAACCCCTGGCCGTACCCGAAGAGTTGAGGCCGGAGCGGAGAGTGTGGCGGACCTCGCGTTGACATGCGCAGAGAGTTCGTACATATTTCTGGGCATGTCGTCCCGTCACGCCTCCGTTCGCGCCGCCATCGAGCTGGCGCTCATCGGCGTGACCCCGCTGTGCGTGGCCGACATCCACTGTTGCTGACGCCCGCCCGAGGCGCGCGTCGCGACATCCCACCTTCCTTGCCGTGATCCGGTCACGGCTTTCTCGACGACCCGGCGCCGGGCAGACGTCTGCGGTTCTCCGTCTCACCCTTCGTCTTTTCGTCTCGTGATCCGAGACGCCTTCCGAGAGGTCGTCATTCCGATGCGCCAACCGTCCGTCATAGCGCGCCGCGTGGCCGCGGCATCCGTGAGCCTGGTCCTGGCAGCGGGCGCCGCCGCCTGCGGCCCGGAGGACAACGATGCCAAGGGCGCCGGCGGCGACTCCACGCCCCACAGGGGCGGCACCCTGACGGTCCTGAACGCCAACCCCCAGCAGGACTTCGACCCGGCCCGCCTCTACACCTCCGGCGGCGGCAACGTCCCCTCCCTGGTCTTCCGCACCCTCACCACCCGCAACCGCGAGGACGGAGCCGCCGGCACGAAGGTCGTCCCCGACCTCGCCACCGACACCGGGCGCCCCGACAAGGACGCGACCGTGTGGACGTACACCCTGAAAAAGGGCCTGAAGTACGAGGACGGCACGCCGATCACCTCGGCCGACATCAAGTACGGCATCGAGCGCTCCTTCGCCCCGGAGCTGTCCGGCGGCGCGCCCTACCTGCGGGACTGGCTGGTCGGAGCCGCCGACTACCAGGGCCCCTACAAGGACGACAAGGGCCTCGACGCGATCGAGACGCCGGACGAGCGGACCATCGTCTTCCACCTGAACAAGCCCGAGGGCGAGTTCCCCTACCTCGCCACCCAGACGCAGTTCGCGCCCGTCCCGAAGGCCAAGGACACGGGCACCAAGTACGAGGAGCACCCGGTCTCGTCCGGGCCCTACAAGGTCGTGCGGAACGAGAACGACGGTGAGCGGCTGATCCTGGAGCGCAACCCGCACTGGTCCGCCGCGACCGACGCCGAGCGCAAGGCCTACCCGGACAAGGTCGACGTCCGGTCCGGTCTCGACTCGTCCGTGATCAACCAGCGGCTCTCGGCGTCCCAGGGGGCGGACGCCGCCGCGGTCACCACGGACACCAACCTCGGCCCCGCCGAGCTCGCCAAGGTGAGCGGCGACCGGGACCTCGCCTCCCGCGTCGGCACCGGCCACTTCGGCTACACCAACTACATCGCGTTCAACCCGAGGATCAAGCCGTTCGACGACGTCAAGGTGCGGCAGGCCATCTCGTACGCCATCGACCGGTCCTCCGTGGTCAACGCCGCGGGCGGGTCCGCCCTGGCCGAGCCCGCCACCACCTTCCTGCCGAACCAGAAGTCCTTCGGGTACACGCCCTACGACCACTTCCCGGCGGGCGAGGCCGGTGACCCGGCCAAGGCGAAGGAGTTGCTGAAGGAGGCCGGGCACCCGGACGGGCTGACCGTCACGCTGACCCACTCCAACGCCCGTGACTTCGAGACCAGCCCGGAGATCGCGACCGCCGTCCAGGACGCGCTCAAGAAGGCCGGCATCACGGTCAAGCTGCAGGGCCTGGAGGAGAACGACTACTCGGACAAGATCCACGACGTGAAGTCCGAGCCGGGCTTCTTCCTCGCCCACTGGGGCGCCGACTGGCCCTCCGGCGGTCCCTTCCTCGCCCCGATCTTCGACGGCCGGCAGATCGTCGAGGACGGCGCGAACTTCAACACCGGCCTGCTGAACGACAAGTCGGTCAACACCGAGATCGACGCGATCAACAAGCTGACCGACCTCGACCAGGCCGCCAAGAGGTGGGGCGCACTGGACAGGAGGATCGGCGAGAAGGCGCTGACCGTCCCGCTGTTCCACCCCGTCTACAAGCGTCTGTACGGCAAGGACGTCAAGAACATCGTGATCAGCGACTGGACCGGTGTGCTGGACGTCTCGCAGGTCGCGGTGAAGTGACGCCGTGAGCGAGGCACTCGTCACCGTCGAGGCGGCCGGGGCGGACACCTCCGTCCCGGCCGCCTCGGGGGCCCGTCAGTTCTGGCGGCGGCTGCGCACGCAGCGCGCCGCCCTCGCCGCGGCGGTCGTCGTCGCGCTGCTCGTCCTGGTCGCGCTCGCCGCGCCCCTGCTCACCGCGATCGAGGGCCAGGACCCGACCACCTACCACCCCTCCCTGGTGGACTCCGCGCGCGGCGGCGTGCCCATCGGATCGTTCGGCGGAGCGGGCGCCGACCACTGGCTCGGCGTCGAACCGCAGACCGGCCGGGACCTGTTCGCGCGGCTGGTGTACGGCGCCCGCGTGTCCCTCGGCGTCGCCCTCGCGGCCACGGTCGTGCAGCTCGCGCTGGGCGTCGTCGTCGGCGTCGCGGCCGGGCTCGGCAACCGCTGGGTCGACCTCGTGCTCACCCGGGTCGCCGACATCTTCGTCGCGATGCCGCTGATGGTCGTCGCGCTCGCCCTGCTCGCCGTCGTGCCCGCCGGCTTCCCGCGCCCCGTGCTGGTCGCGCTGGTCGTGGGCCTGGTCTCCGGTTGGGGGACCCTCGCCAAGATGGTGCGCGCGCAGACGCTGACCCTCAAACAGCTCGACTACGTCGCGGCCGCCCGGCTCAGCGGCTGGGGCGCCGTCCGGATCGCCCGGCGCGAACTGCTGCCCGGGCTCGCGGCCCCCGTCATCACCTTCGCGGCGATCCTCGTCCCGACGAACATCACCGTCGAGGCGGCCCTGTCCTTCCTCGGCGTGGGCGTGAAGCCGCCGACGCCCTCCTGGGGGCAGATGCTGACCTCCGCCGACGTCTGGTACCAGGCGGCGCCGCAGTACCTGCTGCTGCCCGCGGGCGCGCTGTTCCTGACCGTCCTCGCCCTCACCGTGCTCGGTGACGGCGTGCGCACCGCCCTCGACCCCCGGGCGTCCTCGCGCCTGCGCGTCGGAACGGGCCGCAGGAGGGAGGCCTCGTGACCGGCTTCGGCGGTTTCGTGCTGCGCCGCTCTGTCGGCGCCCTCGTCACCCTCCTCGTCCTCTCGGTGATCATCTACGTCGTCTTCTACGTCACCCCCGGCAACGTCGCCCAGATCACCTGCGGTCCGCGCTGCTCACCCGCCCAGGTGCAGCAGGTCGCCGAGCAACTGCGTCTCGACGACCCCCTGTACACGCGGTACTGGCACTTCCTGGAGGGCCTGGTCGCCGGCCAGGACTACTCCACCGGCACCGCGGTCCAGCACTGCCCGGCGCCCTGCCTCGGGCTGTCGTACCAGAGCGACCAGCAGGTCACCGCGCTGATCCTGGCCAAGCTGCCGGTCACGGCCTCCCTCGCGCTCGGCGCGATGGTGCTGTGGCTGGTCATCGGCGTCGGCACCGGCGTGCTGTCGGTGTGGCGGCGCGGGCGGCTCACCGAGCGGCTGCTGACCACCCTCACCCTCGCGGGCATGTCCACGCCCGTGTTCGTCATCGGGCTCTTCCTGATGATCGTCGTCTGCGGGCAGCTGGAGCTGCTGCCCTTCCCGCAGTACGTCGCCTTCACCGACGACCCCGAACAGTGGGCCTGGAACCTGCTGCTGCCCTGGCTGTCCCTCGCGCTCATCGAGTCCGCGACATACGCCCGGCTGACCCGGTCCGCGATGCTGGAGACCCTCGCCGAGGACCACGTCCGCACCTTCCGGGCCTACGGCGTCGGGGAGCGGGCGATCATCCGGCGGCACGCCCTGCGCGGCGCGGTGGCCCCGCTCATCGCCGTGAACGCCAACAACATCGGCGTCCTGTTCGGCGGCGCCGTGCTCACCGAGACGCTCTTCGGACTGCCCGGGATCGGCCGGGAGATGGTCGAGGCCGTCAAGGTCGTCGACCTGCCGGTGGTCGTCGGCATGGTCCTGGTGACCGGCTTCTTCGTGGTCCTGGCCAATGCCGTCGCGGACGTGCTGTACGCGGTGGCCGACCGACGGGTGGTGCTGACATGAGCCTGGTCGACGTGCGCGACCTGCGCGTGGACTTCGGCGGGCTGCGGGCCGTCGACGGACTCTCCTTCCGCCTGGCGCAGGGCGCCGCCCTGGCCCTGGTCGGCGAGTCCGGCTCCGGGAAGTCGACCGTGGCGTCCGCCCTGCTCGGCCTGCACCGCGGCACCGGAGCCCGGGTCGCCGGGACGGTCGAGGTGGCCGGCACCGATGTGCAGCACGCCTCCGAGGAGGAGCTGCGGCGCCTGCGCGGCGGCAAGGCCGCGATGGTCTTCCAGGACCCGCTGTCCTCCCTCGATCCGTACTACGCCGTCGGCGACCAGATCGCCGAGGTGTACCGCCTGCACGCGCGCGTGTCCCGGCGGGCGGCACGCGCGCGTGCCGTCGACGTCCTGGACCGCGTGGGCATCCCCGACGCGGCCCGCCGCTCCCGCTCGCGGCCGCACGAGTTCAGCGGCGGCATGCGCCAGCGCGCCCTGATCGCCATGGCGCTGGCGTGCGAGCCCGACCTGCTGATCGCCGACGAGCCGACAACCGCCCTGGACGTGACCGTGCAGGCCCAGGTCCTCGACCTGCTGCACACCCTGCGCCAGGAGACCGGCATGGGGCTGCTGCTCGTCACGCACGACGTGGGTGTCGCCGCCGAGAGCGTCGACGAGGTGCTCGTGATGCAGTACGGCCGGGCGGTCGAGCACGGCCCGGTCGCCGACGTGCTGGGCTCGCCGGCCCAGCCGTACACCCGCGAGCTCCTCGCTGCCGTCCCCCGGCTGGACGCGCCGGCCAAGGCCCCGGCACAGCCCACGGAGGTCGTCCTGGAGGCCAAGGGCCTGCGGCGCGAGTTCGGGCACGGGAAGGGGGCGGTCACGGCCGTGCGCGACGTGTCGCTGACCCTGCGCCGCGGCGAGACCCTCGGCGTCGTCGGGGAGAGCGGCAGCGGCAAGACGACCCTGGGCCGCATGCTCGTCGGGCTGCTGGAGCCGACGGCGGGGACGATCACCTTCGAGGGCCGCCCGCACCAGGGCGTGCACCCGGCCGTGCAGATGGTCTTCCAGGACCCGGTCTCCTCCCTCAACCCCCGCCGCAGCGTGGGCGAGTCCATCGCCGACCCGCTGCGCGCACGGGGCGAGCGGGACGAGGCACGCATCCGAAAGCGCGTCGGGGAACTGCTGGAGCGCGTGGGGCTGGCAGCGGCCCATCACGACCGCTACCCGCACGAGTTCAGCGGGGGCCAGCGCCAGCGCGTCGGCATCGCCCGGGCCCTCGCGGCGGACCCGCGCGTCATCGTCTGCGACGAGCCGGTCTCCGCCCTCGACGTCACCACCCAGGCCCATGTGGTCGCCCTGCTGGGCGAGTTGCAGCGCGAACTCGGGCTCGCGCTCGTGTTCGTCGCCCACGACCTGGCCGTCGTGCGGCAGGTCAGCGACCGGGTCGCGGTGATGCGGCAGGGCCGTGTGGTCGAGGAGGGGCCGGTCGGTGAGGTGTACGCCTCGCCGCGGGACCCGTACACCCGCAGGCTGCTGGCCGCCGTACCCGCGCTCGACCCCGAGGCCGCCGCGCGACGCCGGGCCGAACGACGGGAGTTGGCCGCGGCATGACGATCCGTGTCCACTTGATCTCCTAGCGCGACGGAACGCGACCCGCACGGGAAAGTTACGACCGTTCACCCCTTTTGGTGGTGCGACGGACAACCGTCCGTCGTACCACCGCCTTGTCCGCATACGTTCGTCCCGCTGCGAGCCGCCGGGCAACGGCGGCTCCTCATACGGGAGATCGGGGGTGCACTCGTGCGCATCGGACTGCTGACGGAGGCGGGCTATCCGTACGTGAGCGGGGACGCCAGGCTCTGGTGCGACCGGCTGGTGCACGGGCTCGCACAGCACGAGTTCGACGTCTACGCGCTCAGCCGCAGCCAGAGCCAGGAGGACGAGGGCTGGGTCCCGCTGCCGCCGAACGTGCGCAGGGTGCGGACCGCGCCGCTGTGGTTCGCCGAGGACGACGAGGTGGTGCTGGGGCGCCGGGCCCGGCGGCGGTTCGGCGAGTGCTTCGCGGAACTGGCGGCGGTGCTGTGCGGGGCGGCAGGCACCACGGTGGCGCCCGAGGGTGCGTCGACCTCCGAGGCGGACCGTTTCGCCAACGCCCTGTACGGACTCGCCGAACTGGCCCGCGAGACGGGCGGACTGGTGGGCGCGCTCCGCTCCGAGGCCGCCGTGCGCACGCTGGAGCGCGCCTGTCGCGCCCCCGGCGCGCAGCGCGCCGCCCGCGAGGCGCGCGTACCGGATCTGCTCGCCGTCGCCGGCTATCTGGAACGCGCCCTGCGCCCCCTCTCCCTCGACTGGTACGAGGACGACGGCCTCGGCGCGGTCGACCTGTGCCACGCGGCGTCCGGCGGCGCCGCCGTGCTGCCCGGACTGCTGGCCCGGCACTTCACCGGGGTGCCCCTGCTGGTGACCGAGTACGGCGTGCGCCTGCGGACGCACTACCTCACCACCCCCGACGCACCGCCCGCCGTGCGGTCCCTGCTTGCGGCGTTCCAGGGCCGTCTCGCCGCCGAGGCCTACCGGCAGGCCGAGGTCGTCACCGCCGGCAACGCGCACGCCCGCCGCTGGCAGGAGCGCTGCGGTGCCGACCGCGAGAAGCTCCGCACGGTCCACCCCGGTATGGACGCCCGGCCCTTCGCCGAGGCCGGCGAGTCCCCCGAGTGCGCGGACCCGGACACGCTCGTCTGGGTCGGCCGCGTCGAGCCCGCCAAGGACCTGGTCTCCCTGCTGCACGCCTTCGCCGAGATCCGCAAGCAGCGCCCGAAGACCCGCCTGCGCGTGGTCGGCGCCCCCGTCGGCCCCGAGGGCGCGGCCTACCTCCTGCACTGCCGGGCGCTCGCCGCCCAGCTCTTCCCCGACGAGGCCGAGGGCCCGCACATCCCGGGCGACAACCCGGTGTCCTTCGAGGAGATCGGCGGACCGGAACTCCCGCGCCCCGCCGACGCGTACGCCGCGGGCGCCGTGACCGTCCTGTCCAGCGTCGTCGAGGGCTTCCCGATCAGCCTGGTCGAAGCCATGCTCTCCGGGCGGGCGACCGTCTCGACGGACGTCGGCGCGGTCGTGGAGGTCATCGGCGGCACGGGGCTCGTCGTGCCGCCGCGCAATCCGCGGGCGCTCGCCGAGGCGTGCGTGGCGCTGCTGCGCGATCCGGCGCGCCGTGCGCGCCTGGGCGCGGCCGCGCGCGCCCGGGCCCTCGAACTGTTCACGGTCGAGCAGAACATCGAGGCATTTCACGGCATTTACCTGGAGATCGTCTCGCGCGCACCGGTCCGGCGCGTCCTCGACGGGGCGGGGGATCCGCTGCCCTTCGCGGTCCCCGCCGAGGCGCAGGTGCCGTTCCGCTGGTCCGCCCCGTCGCCCAGCCTCGCCACCCGCAACAGCCCCGGCTGGGCCACCGCCCGGCCCGTACGCGCCACCTCGCACGTCCCCGCCCCGGAGGGAGCGCGGTGAAGGACCTCGGAGAACTGGACCGCCCCGGCACGCCGACCAGCCCGGGGGCGTGGGACACGGACTCGGAGCGGGCCCTGCGCCCGGCGGGAGCGGAGCGGGACGCCGCCGGTACGACGACTGCGGCGCGAGGGGAGGCCGCCGCCGGGCGCGAACCGTCCGCGAGCGGCAGGCCCGAGGCGGACGCGGACGCCGACATCGCCGCCGACGGCAAGTCGTCCCTGGCCCGGAAGGCAGGCGGCGATGGCGCGGGCTGTGCGCCCGGGCAGGTGGCTGTGGACGGCGCGGCCCTCGCGTTCGGCGAAGCCGGTGCGGATGGCGTGGCCCCCGCGTCCGGGCAGGCCGGTGCCGGTGGCGTCGCCTCCGTGCCCGGGCAGGCCCGTGCCGGTGAGGGAGCGGCTGCGGGGCGGGCGGCTGTGGTCGGTCGTGAGCCGTCCGGGAGCCGGGAGGTCGCCGGAGCGGATCGTGAAGCACCGGCGAGCCGAGGCGGCGATGCCGGCGACAAACCGGCGTCCCCCCGCCGAGGCGCCGCCGACCCCGTCAAGGCGCTGATGCACCGTCACCGGGAGCTCTGCGAACGCGCCGTCGACCCCCTGGAGATCGCGGCGGGCCTGGAGGCCCACGGCATCACCGACCGCACCGCCGCACGCTTCCGCCACCGGGACGTCTTCTCCCTGGCGGAGGAGATGTACGCGCGGGCCTCCCGGGACGGGGACGCGCCCCCGCCCCCCGCTCCGGCCGCCCCCCGGGTACGCGCCGCCCGGGTCCTCCTGACGCTGCTGCCGGGAGCCCTGTGCGCCGCCGCCGTGACCGCCGCGCACCTCACCCACGGCCGCACCCGCCTGGTCGTGGCCGCCGCCGGTGCTCTCGCCGTCGCCCCGGCCCTCCGCGCCGCTCTGCGCCGGGGCCCCCTGAGCAGGACCGACGCGGGCCGCCCCGGCCCTCGGCCCGGCGCGGCTCCCGGACGCACCACCCCGTGGACCCTCTGGCTCGCCGCCTACGCCCTGCTCGGCAACGGCCTGCTGCTCAGCGCCCTCTCCGGCGGCCCCGACGCCCTGCCCACCGGAGCGGCCGACGGGCCCTGGCCCGTCACCGTCGCCCCCGTCCTCGCCCTCACCCTGGCCTGCGCACCGGCGGCCTGGACCGCCCACCTCCTCACCGCCCGCGCCCGCCGCCGACTGGCGTCGAGCAGGGGCCTGGAGGACTTCGCCGCGGCCGTGAGACCGCTCCTGCTCGGTTCCTTCGCCCTGTTCCTGGGCGTCCTGGCGGCCCTGCTCACCCTCTGCGCGGCGATCCTCGGCGAGAGCGCCGCCTACCCGGAGGCCCTCACCCTGGGCGCCCTCCTCTTCCTGGCCCGCCTCCTCACGGTCCACGGCTTCACCTACGCACCGGCCGTCGTCCTCACCGCGGCGGCCACCCTGCAGGCGTCCGCCCTCGCCCTGGTCTTCACCTCCCGCCTCCCCGGCTGCGGCTTCCTGGCCACACCGGTCGACACGCTCGTCACCGCCTGGGGCGCCGGCAGCGTCCCGGCCCTCGTCTGCGGAGCGGCGGCCCTCGCCCTCCTGGTCCATGCCACCCGCAAGCTGACCCGGGCCTCGGCCCACGCACCCGCGGAGCCCGACCGGTGACCGCCCCCGGCGGCGGCCCCCACCGCCGCAGGCCCTCGCCCCACCGTCCTACCGCCCCCTAGGAGAACGACATGACCACCCACCCAGGAGCCCCGGCCACCCCGGGAGCCGCGCGATGAGAGTCCTGCTGATCGGAGCCAACGGCTACATCGGGCGCTTCGTCGCCGACCGTCTGCTCGCCGACCCGGCCGTCCAGCTCACCGCCCTCGGCCGCGGCGACGACGCCGACGTCCGCTTCGACCTCGCGTCCGGCAGCCCCGGTGCCCTCACCCGCTTCCTCGACGCCGTCCACCCGGGCGTCGTCGTGAACTGCGCCGGTGCCACCCGCGGCGGCGCCCGCGAACTCACCCGCCACAACACCGTCGCCGTGGCCACCGTCTGCGAGGCCCTGCGCCGCAGCGGCTGCGGCGCCCGGCTGGTGCAGATCGGGTGCAGCGCGGAGTACGGCCCCAGCCAGCCCGGGTCCTCCACGGCCGAGGACGCCGTGCCCCGCCCCGGCGGCCCGTACGGCGTCAGCAAACTCGCCGCCACCGAACTCGTCCTCGGCTCCGGCCTGGACGCCGTCGTGCTGCGCGTCTTCTCACCGGCCGGACCCGGCACCCCCGCCGGCTCCCCGCTCGGCCGTCTCGCCGAGGCCATGCGCCGCGCCATGCAGTCCGGCGACGGCGAACTGAAACTCGGCGGGCTCGGCGTCCAGCGCGACTTCATCGACGTCCGCGACGTGGCCCGGGCCGTCCACGCCGCCTCGCTCTCCGCCGCGCAGGGCGTCATCAACATCGGCTCCGGCCGCGCCGTGCGCCTGCGCGACGCCGCCGCCGTCCTCGCCCGCGTCGCCGGATACGGCGGTGCCCTCCACGAACTCGACGGCCCGCCCGGCGCCCTGCGCTCGGCCATCGGGCACCCCCGGCCCGACCCCGACCACGCGCCCCCCGTCGCGTATCCGTACCCGGACGGCTGCGGCAGCTGGCAGCAGGCCGACGTGCGCACCGCGCGCGACCGGCTCGGCTGGCGTCCCCGGATCGGTCTGGAGGAGTCCCTGGCCGACATCTGGATGGAGGCGGCATGTCGCATCTGACCAGCACACGGCCCCGCTCGTCGAGCACGGAACTCCGCCCCGGCCTCGGCGTGCCCGGCTATGCGCACCCCCTGCTCGCCCCCACCGAATGGGGAGAACTCACCCGGCCCGGCATCCCGCTGCACTGGGTCGTCCTGAACGTGGCCGACGGCCCCGGCAGCCGCCCCGACCCGCACTGCCTGGAGGCGGCCGGGCGCCTGCGCAACGCGGGCGTCCGGGTCCTCGGCCGTCTCGACACCCGGTACGGCTTCCGGGCCTTCGGTGAACTCGTCTCGGACGCCCACCGCTTCGCCGACTGGTACCAGGTCGACGGCTACCTCCTGGACCGCTGCCCGGCCGACCGCGCCGAGCTGCCCGAGGTCCGCCGCACCGTCGCCACCCTCCGCGTGATCCGTGACGATCCCCACATCGTCCTCGGCCACGGCACCTATCCGCACCCCGGCTACGCCGAGCACGCCGACCAGCTGGTCACCTTCTCCGGCTCCTGGAGCGACTACCGCTGGTCCCAGGTGGCCGAGTGGACCGCCGCCCACCCGCCCGAGCGCTTCTGCCACTTCGTCCACGGCGTGCCCCGCCCCCACCTGGAGGAAGCCCTGCGCATCGCCCGCTGGCAGGGCGCGGCGACGGTGTGGTTCACCGACCGCACTGACCGAGGCGGACGCGTCGACCCCTGGGAGGCCATGCCCGGCTACTGGGACGAGTTCGTCTCGCGGATCGGAACAGGTGTCTCGGAATGAAAAAGCGCATGGCAGTGTTACGGGGAGAACAACCGTAGTGATTGACCGACCAACGGAGTCCCCGTGTCGTTGCCACCCCTGGTCGAGCCGGCTGCCGAGCTCACCGTAGACGAGGTTCGCAGGTACTCCCGCCACCTGATCATCCCCGACGTCGGGATGGACGGGCAGAAGCGGCTGAAGAACGCCAAGGTGCTGTGTGTGGGCGCCGGCGGCCTGGGCTCGCCGGCGCTGATGTACCTGGCCGCCGCGGGCGTGGGCACCCTCGGCATCGTGGAGTTCGACGAGGTCGACGAGTCGAACCTGCAGCGCCAGATCATCCACAGCCAGGCCGACATCGGCCGCTCCAAGGCCGAGTCCGCCCGCGACAGCGTCAAGGGCATCAACCCGTACGTGAACGTCGTCCTGCACGAAGAGCGGCTCGAGGCCGACAACGTGATGGACATCTTCAGCCAGTACGACCTGATCGTCGACGGCACGGACAACTTCGCGACCCGCTACCTGGTCAACGACGCCTGCGTGCTGCTGAACAAGCCGTACGTGTGGGGCTCGATCTACCGCTTCGACGGGCAGGCCTCCGTCTTCTGGTCCGAGCACGGCCCCTGCTACCGCTGCCTCTACCCGGAGCCCCCGCCCCCCGGCATGGTCCCCTCCTGCGCCGAGGGCGGCGTGCTGGGCGTGCTCTGCGCGTCTATCGGCTCCATCCAGGTCAACGAGGCCATCAAGCTCCTCGCCGGCATCGGCGAGCCCCTGGTCGGCCGACTGATGATCTACGACGCCCTGGAGATGCAGTACCGCCAGGTCAAGGTCCGCAAGGACCCGAACTGCGCGGTCTGCGGCGAGAACCCGACCGTCACCGAGCTCATCGACTACGAGGCCTTCTGCGGCGTCGTGTCCGAGGAGGCCCAGGCGGCGGCCGCCGACTCCACGATCACTCCCAAGCAGCTCAAGGAGTGGATCGACGACGGCGAGAGCATCGACATCATCGACGTCCGCGAGCCGAACGAGTACGAGATCGTCTCCATCCCGGGCGCCCGGCTCATCCCGAAGAACGAGTTCCTCATGGGCACCGCCCTGGAGAGCCTCCCGCAGGACAAGAAGATCGTCCTGCACTGCAAGACAGGTGTCCGCAGTGCGGAAGTCCTCGCGGTCCTGAAGTCCGCGGGCTTCTCGGACGCCGTCCACGTCGGCGGCGGCGTGATCGGCTGGGTCAACCAGATCGAGCCGAGCAAGCCGGTCTACTGAGCCGAGCCCGGCCGGCCTCTCCCCGCGGCGGGGGCTTCGCGCACCATGGGTGCCCGGAGCCCCCGCCGTCGTCATGAGCAGACCTTGCCGTCCTTCGGGACCGAGCCGTCCAGCAGATACGCGTCCACGGTCGAGTCGACGCAGTCGCTCCCACTGCCGTACGCACCGTGTCCCTCGCCCCGCCAGGTGAGCAGCACCCCGACACCCTTGCCCAGCTCGTCGGCCATCCGCCGCGCGCCCTCGTAGGGAGTGGCGGGGTCGCCCGTGTTGCCCACCACCAGGACCGGCGGGGCGCCCGGGGCGCTCACCTCCGGGGTGTCGTGCTGTCCGGGCACCGGCCAGTCGTGGCACCAACCGGCCGTGTCCCAGCCGAGGAACGACCCGAAGACCGGGGAGATCCTCTCGAACTCCGGCAGCAGCCTCTTCGTCTCGGCCGCGGTCGGCCGCTGCCGGTCGTCCAGGCACGATATGACCCGTTGGGCGTGCGTGGTCGTGCCGTAGCGGCCCGAGGGGTCGCGTTCGTTGTAGCCGTCGGCGAGGGCGAGCAGCTCCGAGCCGTCGCCGCGCTCGGCCGCCTCCAGGGCGCTGGTGAGCGTCGGCCAGCTGTCCTTGCTGTACAGCGGCAGGATGATGCCGGTGGCCGCGAGCGTCTGGGTGAGCTTGCGTCCCGGCGTGCCGGTCGGCAGGGGACGGGCGTCGAGTCGCCGCAGCAGGGCCGTGATCTTCCGGGAGCCCGCTCGGGGGTCCTGGCCCGTGGACTCCAGATAGCCGTTCAGCGCGCGCTGGAAGCCCTTGGCCTGGTTCTTGGCGTGGCCCACGGTGTCGGCGCCGGGGTCGACGACCGCGTCCAGCGTCATGCGTCCGACCTTCTTCGGGAACAGATGGGCGTAGGTGCCGCCGAGCTCCGTGCCGTAGGAGATGCCGAAGTAGTTCATCCTCTCGTCGCCGAGGGCTTGGCGGATGCGGTCCATGTCGCGGGCCGAGTCGGCGGTCGAGACATGTGCCATCAGCGCGCCGGCGTCCTTGCGGCAGCCCTGCCCGAAGTCGGCGGCGTCCGCGAAGTACGCCTTCTCTTCTGCGGGGGTGTCCGGGGTGACGTCCACCGACTCGGCCGCCTGGATCTCCTTGTCGCCGCGGCAGCGCACCCCCTCGCTGGCGCCCACTCCGCGAGGGTCCCAGCTCACCAGGTCGTACCGCTCACGCAGCCGGGAGACGGTCGGGGCGTACGACGGCATCATGGACACGCCCGAGGCACCCGGTCCGCCGAAGTTGAACAGGAGCGAGCCGGCGCGGTCGTCGCCGCGGGCCTTGGCGCGGATCAGGGCCAGCCCTATCGTCTCGCCGTCGGGCTTCGACCAGTCCAGCGGCACCTTGAGCGTGGCGCACTGCCATTCGCTGCTCGGCGCCGGGGCGTCCGCGGTGGCCTTGCAGCGGCCCCAGGACAGCCCGCCCTTGCCGTCGTCGGACGAGCCGCCGCCGCACCCGGCCGTCAGCAGTGCCGAGGCGGCCGCCAGAGCGGTCCACCGCAGGAAACGCGTCATGCGCCCATCCCCCCTCGCAAGCCGTCCGCGCCGTGCCGCGGATGGCGTTCGAGCCATGGTAGGCAGATCCCCGCGCCGCCCGCCCCGGCCTGTGGATAACCCTTTGACCTGGGGGTTCGACGGGATCGGGGGTGTGGATCAGCCGCAGACGGTCCTCGCCTGCGGCACCTTTCCGTCCAGCAGGTAGCCGTGCACCGCGTCCTGCACGCACTTGTTCTTGCTGTCGTAGGCGCCGTGTCCCTGCCCGCGGTAGGTCAGCTCGACGCCGACCCCCTCGCCCAGCGCGTTCACCATCGCCCGCGCCCCCTCGTAGGGGGTGGCGGGGTCGCCGGTGTTGCCGATGACCAGGATCGGCGGGGCGCCCGGAGCGCTCACGTCCGGGTGGTCGGCGGCGCCGGGCACGGCCCAGTCGGTGCAGCCGATCATGCCCCAGGCCAGGTAGTCGCCGAACAGGGGGGACGCAGCCCGGAACTCGGGCAGTCTGCCCTCCACGTAGGCGGTGTCGTAGCGCGCTTTGGTGTCGGCGCAGCTGATGGCCGTGTGGGCGGCGGTGGAGTTGTCGTACTCGCCGTTCTCGCTGCGCCCGTTCATCGAGTCGGACAGCAGCATCAGGATGCTGCCGTCACCGTCGTACGCCTGCTCCAGGCCTTCGGTGAGGTACTCCCAGAAGTCCTGCGAGTACAGCGCCTGCACGATGCCGTTGGTCGCCGCGGTCTGGGTCAGCTCCCGGGGGAAGACGCCCGGGATCGGCTTGCGGTCGAGGTCCCTGAGCAGCCTGGCGATCCGGTCCTTCACGTCCTGCGCGCTGTCTCCGACGGGGCACTCCTCGGTCTTCGACACGCAGTCCTCGGCGAAGTTGTCCAGCGCCAGCTGGAAGCCCTCGGCCTGCCCCAGCGAGCCCTGTTCGGCGTTCTGCGTCGGGTCGACCACGGCGTCGAACACGGCGCGGCCGACCGTGCGGGGGAACAGGTGGGCGTAGACGCCGCCGAGTTCCGTGCCGTAGGAGAAGCCGAAGTAGTGCAGCTTCTCGTCGCCGAGGACCTGGCGCATCAGGTCGAGGTCGCGGGCGGCGTCGGTGGTGCGCACGTTCGGCAGCATCTGCTCGGAGTTCTTCTCGCAGGCGTCGTTGAACTCCTTGGTGTTGTCCAGGAGCGCCCTGCGCTCCGTGGCGTCGTCAGGGGTCGCGTCCTGCTGGAAGTACGCGTCGAGCTGCTGATCGTTCTCGCAGATCACGGGCTCGCTGCGGCCGACCCCGCGCGGGTCGAAGCTGACCAGGTCGTAACGGGTGCGCAGGGTGCCGTAGTCCTCGGCGAAGGCGGGCAGCGTCTTGACGCCCGAGCCGCCGGGGCCGCCGAAGTTGAAGAGGAGCGAGCCGATGCGCTCGTTCGCGCTGCCGGTGGTCCTGACCCGGATCAGTTCGAGGCCGATCGTGTCGCCCTCGGGCTCGTCCCAGTCGAGGGGCGCCTTCATGGTGGCGCACTGCCACTCGCCGTCGTCCGGCAACGGGGAGGGCGCGGCGCCTCCGCCCTGCGCCTCGTCCGGAGCCGGGCAGGCCTTCCACTCCAGCTCCTGCCGTGTGAGGTCCTCGTCCTCGGCGTCGTCACCGCCGCAGCCCGCCAGCACGGTGGACAGCAGCACGGCGGTGGCGGTCAGGGCGGCGGCGCGCAGCCGGAGGAGGGTTGGCATGGTTCCATCCTGCGGCGGCCCGGAGCGGGGCGCGCGGGACGCGTGCCGTACGAGGTAAGAGGGGCAGGCGGGTCGCTGAGCCGGCCGCGAGCCCCGTCACCGGGCGGGAACGGACGCCGTCAGAGGGCCTGCTTGCGGGTCAGGTGGTTGAAGGCAAGCCAGCCCGGCAGCACGGGCAGCCACAGGGTCAGCAGCCGGAACAGCAGGACCGCGGGCGCCGCGACCTCCTTCGGCAGTCCGACGGCGATCAGGCCGACCGTCAGGGTCGCCTCGACCGCGCCGACACCGCCCGGGGTCGGCGCCGCGGACCCGAGGGCGTTGCCCGCGAGGAAGACGACGGCGACGCTGGCGAGGCTGATCGAGGTCGTCTCGTCGCCGAACGCGCGGATCGAGGCGTCCAGGCACATCACGAAGCAGGCGGTCAGCAGCAGCATGCCGCCGATGCCGGTGACCAGCTTCTGGGGCCGCTGGAGCACGTCCAGCATGCGCGGCACGACACCCGCGAACAGCGACCGCACGCGCGTGACGACGAATTTCCGCAGGAACGGCACCGACGTCACGACGAGCACGAGCACCGCCACGGTCAGCAGACCGGCGATGACCGTCCGGGACGGCGACAGCGACGGGGTCTTCTCGGTGCCGGTCAGGTAGCCGAAGGACAGCAGCATCAGGATGTGGCAGCCGAGCCCGAACAGCTGCGACGCGCCGACGCTCGCCACCGCGAGCCCGGGGCGCACCCCCGCGCGCTGCAGGAAGCGCGTGTTCAGCGCCACACCGCCCACGGCCGCCGGGGCGACGATCTTCACGAACGACCCGGCGACCTGCGCCGCGACCGTGCGCAGGAACGGCACCCGCTCGGGAACGAAGCCCAGCAGCGCCATCGCCGCCGCGAAGTAGCTCGCCATGGAGAACAGCACGGCCGCCGCGACCCAGCCCCATTCGGCGTGGGCGATGAGCGGCCCGAACTCGATGTGCGTGAGCTGCGTCAGCAGGAAGTACGCGCCGATCGCGCCCGCGATGAAACTGATCAGGGTGCGCGGCCGCACCCGCTCCAGCCGGGCCGGCTCGACCGGCGCCTGGGGCCTGATCCGCAGCACCTCGTGGCGGATCTGCGTGAGCAGGTCCTCCTCGCGGGCCTCCTCCAAGGCCTCGTCGATGGCCCGCTTCTCGGCCCGCTGCTCCGCCCGTACGGCCTTCTTGTCGGGCTTCTCCAGGACGGGCACGGCCTCGTCCGACTGCTCCTCCATGCGGGCCTGCTTGGCCTGCCGGGACGCCTCCAGGACCGCCTCGCGCTCGCGCTGCGCCCGTTCCCGGGCCAGCTTGCGCAGCGTCGCGCGCGTGGAGCGGCTGAGCGCGATGGGCTGGAGCATCGGCAGGCAGTCCGCCACGGCGTCCGGGCCGAGCACGCCCACCGCCGAGGCGACCGCCCGCTCGCCGCCCACCCGCAGCCCGAGCGTGACCAGCAGCTGGGAGATGTCCATCCGCAGCAGCAGATCGCCGGCGGCGATCTCGCCGACCCGCAGGTCGGTGAGGATCACCGTGCCGGAACGATCCACCAGAATCGCGTCGCCCACCAGCCTGCGGTGCGCGATGCGCCGGGACTGCAGCGCCTTCACCTGGTTCCAGGTGTCCCGCAGCAGGTCGTCGGTGATGTCCTCGTCCGGCAGGGAGTCCAGGGTGCGGCCGCCGCTGTGCTCGTAGACCAGCATCACCGCGTCGGGGCCGAGCTCCGAGGTGGCGATCAGCTTGGGCGCGTTGGCCCCGGCCGCGATCGCCGCGTACGCCAGCAGTGCCTCCTGCTCCAGGGCCTGCCGCAGCGACTGGAGGCTGCTGCGGGTGGCGAAGCCGCGCAGGGTGAGGTTGCGCCAGGCGCGGTAGAAGAAGCCCTGCGCCTGCTGTTCCCGGTCGACCACCGTCACGTCCAGCGGCGGGCCGTCCTCCAGGGTCACGAAGTAGCGCCGGCCCCGGTCGCCGGTGTCCGGGTTGTCCGAGTGGTCCTCACGGGAGGCGCTGACCGGGTGGAAACCGACGGTCCGCAGACCCGCCATGAGCGTCTGCCCGGTCGGCCGGACGTTGGGCGAGCCGACCGCGTACAGCGTGCCGTAGGCGACGGTCCAGCCGATCAGCACGGTCAGAATGATCGAGAACGGGGTGGTGTACCCGGTGACGAGCATCGAGAAGGCGTCGAGGAGCAGCACGACCCAGAGCACCGCGCGCCATCGCGGTCTGCGGGACATGCCGACGGCCGTCATGTAGGCGATGACGGGTGCCAGGTAGCCGTGCACCGGGTCGGTGAGGGCGTGGATGTCGCCGGGGGAGGGCTGGGTGAGCGCCTCCTGGATCGAGTCGGGGGCGGCCCGGGCGACCCACAGGTCGGTGGCGAGGGTCACGCCGTGCGCGAGGACGGCCGCGAGGACGCCGTCGGCGATCCGGAGGCCGTCCCGCTTGATCAGCCGTTCGATCGCGAAGGCGACCGGGACCAGCAGGATCGCGATGCTGGAGGCCAGCCCCGCGATCTTGATGAGCAGGTCGGGCGCCTGCCCGGTGCCCTTGTTGATGTCCTGTTCGAGACCGGAGGTGGTGCCGTGCGCGAACGCGGCGATCCCGATCAGCAGCGCCACGGCGAGCACGCCGACCAGCAGCCGCATCAGGTCCGACGGGCGGTGCACGCGCGCGGGGAGCAGCGGTTCGTCGCCCTCCACCTCGTCGATGTGCGCGACGTCCGGCTCGTCGGCGGGCGTCCGGGCCTTCTTGCCCGGGCCCTTCACGCCGCCGTCCCCGGTGCCCGGGCGCGACGAAGCGTCAGAGGTGCCCTCCGTGTCCTCGGGGTGCGCACCCTGCTGCTTCATCGTCTCTTCTTGGTCTCGTATCACCGGTCACCGCCCGCACGATGGTGGCATGCCACACCGACACACGGGGGCATCAGGGTGCACATGCGGGGGCGGACAGTCTGCCCGACGCGCTGTCGCGGGGCGAAGGAAACGCTCGGGAGCGCGCGCGTCCCGTTGTCGGTGGGGTGGGGCAGGATGGGACGGATGAGCGAGGAGAGCCTTCCGGAGGACACCCGTCCGCAGGATGCCGCAGCGGGGTACGACGGTGCCCCCGACGAGCCGGCGGAAGCCCTGCCGGCCTACGCCGAGCGGGTTCTCGACGTCGCGGAACTGATCCCGCCGGGGCGGGTCATGACCTACGGGGACGTGGCCGAGTGGCTGGAGGAGGGCGGTCCGCGCCAGGTGGGCCGGGTGATGGCGCTCTACGGGGGAGCCGTCCCGTGGTGGCGGGTCGTCCGCGCGGACGGCGCGCTGCTGCCGGGACACGAACAGCGGGCGCTCGGCCACTACCGCGCGGAGGGCACGCCGCTGAAGGAGGCGAGCCGTGCCGCCGAGGGTCACCTGCCGCGCATCGACATGAGACGGGCGCGGTGGGACGGCGGTGAACGCGCGGAGGGTCACACCTGACAGCTTCCGGCATCGCACGCCCTCCCGTGTGGCCCGTGATCCGGACGAGGGAATCGAGGCACATCGCGGGCATGACGTACGTTCGTGAGACGAGGGGCCTGTGCGCCGAGAGCGCCGTGAGTGACCGGCGGGAAGAAGGGGAAGCCCTGCTTCCGCCCCACTCGTCGGCGTAGCGTCGGCCGCACGCGTCCCCGTCACCTTGCGGTCACCGCCCGCCCCGCGCGCGGTGACCCGCCAACCAGTACATCCACCAGGACCGGCGAACCACGTGAGCTCCTCTTTCTCCACCAACGGCCTGTCGCACCCCCGGGTACGGCGGGGGAGCCATGGCGCTTACCGACTGGTTCGTACCCCTCCCGCCCGGGTGGACCCCCCTCTTTTGGACGCCGCGCAACGCTCCGTGGTTGACCACGCGGCCGGTCCGCTGCTCGTCCTCGCAGGTCCGGGCACCGGCAAGACCACCACGCTCGTCGAGTCCGTGGCCGAGCGGATCGCCCGGGGCGGCGACCCCGGGCGCGTCTTGGTGCTGACGTTCAGCCGCAGGGCCGCCGTCGAGCTGCGCGACCGCATGGCCCTGCGCACCGGGGCGGCGCACGCCCCGCAGGCGACCACGTTCCACTCGTTCTGCTACGCCCTGGTCCGCGCCCACCAGGACAGCGACCTGTTCGTGGAGCCGCTGCGGCTGCTGTCCGGGCCCGAGCAGGACGTCGCCGTGCGGGACCTGCTCGCGGGCCAGGTGGACCTGGAGCGTCTCGGACTCGCCCACGTGCGCTGGCCGGACGAGCTGCGCGCCTGCCTGACCACCCGCGGTTTCGCCGACGAGGTCCGCGCGGTCCTCGCCCGCAGCCGTGAACTGGGCCTCGGGCCCGACGCGCTGGACGCCTTCGCGCGCCGCACGGGCCGCCCCGACTGGCGCGCGGCGGCCGCCTTCCTCGCCGAGTACCTCGACGTGCTCGACCTGCACGGCGTGATCGACTACGCCGAACTCGTCCACCGCGCGGTGCTCCTCGCCCGGCGCCCCGAGGTCGCCGCGTGGCTCGCCGACCGGTACGACGCCGTCTACGTCGACGAGTACCAGGACACCGATCCGGCGCAGGTACGGCTGCTGGACGCGCTGGCCGGCGGGGGCCGCACGCTCGTCGCCTTCGGCGACCCCGACCAGTCGATCTACGCGTTCCGCGGGGCCGACGTGAACGGCATCCTCGACTTCCCGCACGCCTTCCCGCGCGCGGACGGCCGCCCGGCCCCGGTCGCTGTGCTGCGCACGTCCCGCCGCTCCGGCGCCGGGCTGCTCGCCGCGACCCGGCTGCTGACCCAGCGCATGCCGCTCACCCGCCTGCCCGCGGAGAAGGTGCGTGCCCACCGCGAACTCGCCCCCGTGCGGGACGGCGGCCGCGTCGAGGCCTACACGTACCCGACGTCCGGGACGGAGCTGGACAACATCGCCGACATCCTCCGCAGGGCCCACCTGGAGGACGGCGTCCCCTGGCGCGAGATGGCCGTCCTGGTGCGTGCCGGCTCCCGCACCATTCCGACGGTCCGGCGTGCGCTGACGGCGGCGGGCGTGCCGGTGGACGTCGACGGGGACGACGTGCCGCTGCGGCACGAACCGGCCGTGGCACCGCTGCTGACGGCACTGCGGGCGGTGGCGACGGCGGAGGCCGGGGGTTTCGGACCGGGGCCTTCCGGGGCCGGTGACGGTGCGGGGACGGCTGAGGGGGACGCCGGGGTGGTCTCCGGCGCGGTGGAGGCCTTCGGGGCTTCCGGCGCGGAGGAGGCCTCCGGTGCTGATCTGGTCTTCGACTCCGGGGTCGTCTCCGGCTCTGATGCGTTTTCCGGCTCCGGGGCGGTCTCCGGCACCGAGGCGATCGCCGACTCCGACTCCGGCGCGGTCACCGACCCTCACACGGCCTCCGCGTCCGATGCCGCCTCGGGCAGCGGTGACAACGCCGCCCCCGCGTCCCGCGCCTGCTGGCTCGACACCGAGACCGCCCTCACCCTGCTCACCTCGCCCCTCGCGGGCATGGACGCCGCCGACCTGCGCCGTCTCGGCCGCGCCCTGCGCGACGAGGAGCGGGCCGCGGGCAACCCGCTGCCACCGCCCTCCGACGTCCTGCTCGCGCAGGCGCTCGCCGAGCCGGAGCGGCTCGCCGTGCACGACCCCACGTACGCGCGCGGTGCCCAGCGCCTCGGCGCGCTGCTGCGCAAGGCGCGGGAGCGGCTGGCCGGCGGCGGCACGGCCGAGGAGGCGCTGTGGGACCTGTGGGAGGGCACACCGTGGCCCGGGCGTCTGGAGCGCGCCGCCCGGCGGGGCGGCGCGGCCGGACGCAACGCGGACCGCGATTTGGACGCCGTCTGCGCGCTGTTCGCCACGGCGGCCCGCGCCGAGGAGCGCACCGGCGGCCGGGGCGCCCTGAACTTCCTGGAGGAGATCGACGCCGAGGACATCGCCGCCGACACCCTCACGCGGCGTGCCGTGCGCCCCGACGCCGTCCGCCTGATGACCGCCCACCGCTCCAAGGGCCTGGAATGGCGCCTCGTGGTCGTCGCCGGCGTCCAGGAGGGCCTCTGGCCCGACCTGCGCCGCCGTGGCTCCCTCCTGGAGGCCGACCGCATCGGCCGCGACGGCCTGGCCGAACCCCTCACCCCCGGCGCGCTGCTCGCCGAGGAGCGACGCCTGTTCTACGTGGCCGCCACGCGCGCGCGTGAACGGCTCGTCGTCACCGCGGTCAAGGCCCCCGCCGACGACGGCGACCAGCCCTCGCGGTTCCTGACCGAACTCGGCGTCGAACCCAAGGACGTCACGGGACGCCCGCGCCGGCCGCTGTCCGTCGCCGCCCTCGTGGCCGAACTGCGCGCCACGACGGTCGACCCCCGGGTCTCCGGCGCGCTACGAGAGGCCGCCGCCCGCCGCCTGGCCCGGCTCGCCGCCCTCGCCGACGAGGACGGCCGCCCCCTGGTGCCGTCCGCCCACCCCTACCGCTGGTGGGGCATGTTCGAGCCGACCGCGTCCAAGGTGCCGCTGCGCGACCGCGACCAGCCCGTCGTACTGTCCGGCAGCGCCCTGGACCAGCTGGCCAACACCTGTGCCCTCCAGTGGTTCCTGGGCCGTGAGGTGAAGGCCGACGCACCCGCGACCGCCGCCCAGGGCTTCGGCAACGTCGTGCACGTCCTCGCCGACGAGGTCGCCTCCGGGCACACCCCGGCCGACCTCTCCGTCCTCATGGAACGCCTCGATTCCGTGTGGAACGCCCTCGCCTTCGACGCGCCCTGGAAGTCGGAGCAGGAGAAGGACAACGCGCGCGTGGCGCTCGAACGCTTCCTCCAGTGGCACGTCATGGACCGTGCCGGACGCACCCCGGTGGCCAGCGAGCACGACTTCGACGTCACCCTCGAAGCGGGCGACTACGAGGTGCGCATCCGCGGCCAGATGGACCGCGTCGAGGCGGACGGCGACGGTCGCGCCTACGTGGTCGACTTCAAGACCGGCAAGCAGGCGCCCACGTCCAAGGAGGTGGAGCGGCACCCGCAGCTCGCCGTCTACCAGCTCGCCGTCCGGGAGGGCGCCGTCGACGAGGTCTTCGACGGGGTGCGCCCCGAGCCGGGCGGCGCCGAACTCGTGCACCTGCGCCAGGGCGCCGCCCAGCGTGACGGCGGTGAAACCCTGCCCAAGGTGCAGGCCCAGGAGCCGCTGCAGGGCGAGTGGGTCGGCGACCTGCTGGCCACGGCCGCCGGCAAGGTCCTCGACGAGCGGTTCACACCGACGGCCGGGCAGCACTGCACGCACTGCGCGTTCCGGGCGTCGTGCAGCGCGCGCCAGGAGGGCCGCCACGTGGTGGAGTGACCCGGGCCCCGCAAGCAGGCCTGGTAGGAAGCCCCCGGGCTGTCGAGTGACCCACGCCCGGCGAGTGACCCACGCCCGGCGAGTGAGGCCCGCGCCGTCGAGTGACCCATCGCACCACCTGAGCTGACCTGCGGTTCTTCCGTCCCGATCGGCTGATCCGGCCGCTGCTGTCAGTGCCCGCCGCTAGCCTCTCCGATGTGCCAGCCCGACTCACCGACCCCGAACAGCTCAAAGAACTCCTCGGTATCCCCTTCACCCCGGAGCAGACGGCCTGCATCACCGCGCCGCCCGCTCCCCAGGTGATCGTCGCCGGAGCCGGCTCGGGCAAGACGACGGTGATGGCGGCACGCGTGGTGTGGCTGGTCGGCACCGGCCAGGTCGCCCCCGAGCAGGTGCTCGGCCTGACCTTCACCAACAAGGCCGCCGCCGAACTCGCCGAGCGCGTCCGGAAGGCGCTGATCAAGGCCGGCGTCACCGACCCGGACGTCATCGACCCGGACAACCCGCCGGGCGAGCCGGTGATCTCCACGTACCACGCCTTCGCGGGGCGTCTGCTGACCGACCACGGCCTGCGCATCGGCCTGGAGCCCACGTCCCGGCTGCTCGCCGACGCCACCCGCTTCCAGCTGGCCGCGCGCGTGCTGCGCGAGTCGCCCGGCCCGTATCCGGCCCTCACCCGCTCCTTCCCGGACCTCGTCGGCGACCTGCTCGCCCTGGACGCCGAACTCTCCGAGCACCTCGTACGCCCCGAGTCGCTGCGCGCGTACGACGCCGAGCTGCTGCTGACGCTGCGCGGCGCCAAGCTCACCAACGCCGATCTGCGCAAGGTGCCCGAGGCGGCCGCGGCACGCCGGGAGCTGGCCGAACTGGTGAGCCGCTACCGGGCCGCCAAGCGCGAGCGGGACCTGCTCGACTTCGGCGACCAGATCGCCCTGTCGGCCCGGCTCGCGAAGATCCCCGAGGTGGGCCGCGTCCTGCGCGACGAGTTCCGGGTGGTCCTCCTCGACGAGTACCAGGACACCTCGGTCGCCCAACGCGTCCTCCTTGCGGGCCTGTTCGGCGAGGGCACCGGTCACCCCGTCACCGCCGTCGGCGACCCCTGCCAGGCGATCTACGGCTGGCGCGGCGCCTCCGTCGCCAACCTCGACGACTTCCCCGAGCACTTCGCCCACGCCGACGGCCGCCCCGCGACCCGGCAGGCGCTCAGCGAGAACCGCCGCAGCGGCGGCCGCCTCCTGGACCTCGCCAACGGCCTCGCCGAGCCCCTGCGTGAGCTGCACGCGGGCGTGGAGGCCCTCCGCCCCGCCCCCGGCGCCGAACGCGACGGCATGGTCCGCTGCGCCCTGCTGCGCACCCACGCCGAGGAGATCGACTGGGCCGCCGACTCCGTCGCCCACCTCGTCCGCACCGGATCGGCACCCGGCGAGATCGCCGTCCTGTGCCGCACGGCGACCGACTTCGCCGAGATCCAGGGCGCCCTCGTCGCCCGGGACGTCCCGGTCGAGGTCGTCGGCCTGTCCGGACTGCTCCACCTGCCCGAGATCGCCGACCTGGTCGCCGTCTGCGAGGTGCTCCAGGACCCCGGTGCCAACGCCTCCCTGGTGCGCCTGCTGACCGGGCCGCGCTGGCGCATCGGCCCCCGTGACCTCGCCCTGCTGGGGCGGCGCGCCCGGCTGCTCGTCTCCCACGCGCGTGTGGAGGGCGACGACGACCCGGACCGGCGCCTCGCCGAGGCCGTCGAGGGGGTCGACCCCGCCGAGGTCATCTCGCTCGCGGACGCGCTCGACACGTTCCTGGAGACACCCCTCGACGGCCACGGGGACGACGACGGACTGCCCTTCTCGCCCGACGCACGCGTGCGCTTCGCCCGGCTCGCCACCGAACTGCGCGAACTGCGCCGCTCCCTGGCCGACCCGCTGATGGACGTCCTGCACCGGGTCCTCGCCGTCACCGGCCTGGAGGTCGAGCTGTCGGCGTCCCCGCACGCCCTGGCCGCCCGCCGCCGCGAGACCCTGTCCAACTTTCTGGACGTCGCCGCCTCCTTCGCCGCCGGCGACAACGAGGCCATCCTGCTGGCCTTCCTGGGCTTCCTGCGCACCGCCGCTCAGTACGAGAAGGGCCTCGACAACGCCCTGCCCGGCGGCGAGAACACCGTCAAGGTGCTCACCGCCCACAAGTCCAAGGGCCTGGAGTGGGACGTCGTGGTCGTCCCCGGACTGGTCACCGGCACCTTCCCCAGCAGCCAGGGCCGCGAGAAGTGGACCTCCCAGGGCAAGGTCCTGCCGCACGCGCTGCGCGGCGACGCCGACACGCTGCCCGACGTGCCCTCCTGGGACGCCCGGGGCCTGAAGGCCTTCCACGAGGCCATGAAGGACCACCAGCACACCGAGGAGCTCCGCCTCGGCTACGTCACCTTCACCCGCCCCCGGTCCCTGCTCCTGGGCTCCGGCCACTGGTGGGGCCCCACCCAGAAGAAGCGCCGCGGCCCGTCCGCGTTCCTCCACGCCCTCTACGAGCACTGCGAGGCCGGGTACGGCGAGATCGAGGCCTGGGCGGACGAGCCCGCCGAGGACGAGGAGAACCCGGCCCTGCATCAGGCGGCCGCCGACCAAGTGTGGCCCCTGCCCCTGGACGAGGCGGCCCTGGCCCGGCGCCGCGCCGCCGCCGAGATCGTCCTGGCCCACCTGGACGACCTCGCCTCCCGCCAGGACACGCACCCCACCGCGGTGCACGACCCCGACGCCCTCGACGACCCGGAGTGGCCCCCGCCGCCCGAGGACGACGAGCCCTCGTACGGCGAACCGGATCCTTTCGACGCACCGTATCCCTTCGACTCACCGGATCCCTTCGGCGCCTCGGACCCGTTCGACGATGCCTCCTTCGACGCGGATCCCTTCGACGCGGATCCCTTCGTCACGGACGCTCCGGCCACGGACGCCTCGGCCACGGATGCCTCGGACGAAGACGCACCTGCCGGCGACCGCCCTGCGGATTCCCGCCCCGCGGATTCCCGCCCCGGGGATCCGCGCCCCGCGGATCCTCGCCCCACCGTCCCCCACCAAGCGGCCCCGCCGGAGCCCCCGCACACCGGCGGCCATCCCCGCCTCACCCCCGAGGAGGCCCGCACCGTCGCCTCCTGGGACCGCGACCTCGACGCCCTCACCGGGGAGCTGCTGCGCGCCCGCGACAGCGTCACCGACGTGCCCCTCCCCGCGTCCCTCACGGCCTCCCAGCTGATGCACCTGGCCGCCGACCCGGACGGGTTCGCGCGGGAGCTGGCCCGCCCCATGCCGCGCCCGCCCCAGCCCGCCGCACGCCGCGGCACCCGCTTCCACGCCTGGGTCGAGGCACGCTTCGAAGAGCTCACCCTGCCGCTGCTGGAACCGGAGGAGCTGCCCGGCAGCGACGCCGAGATCGCCGATGAGCGGGATCTCGAAGCGCTCAAGGAGGCCTTCGAACGCACCGAGTACGCGCGCCGCACGCCCTACCGGGTGGAGGCCCCCTTCCAGCTGGCGATCGCCGGCCGCATCGTCCGGGGCCGGATCGACGCCGTCTACAAAGAAGGTGACGGACAGGACGCGACGTACGAGATCGTCGACTGGAAGACCAGCCGCTCCCGCACCGCCGACCCGCTGCAGCTGGCCGTCTACCGCCTCGCCTGGGCCGAGCAGCAGGGCGTGCCTCCCGAGAGGGTCACGGCGGCGTTCCTGTACGTGCGCGGCGGGGAGGTCGTGCGCCCACGGCACCTGCCCGGCCGGGCCGCGCTGGAGCGACTGCTGCTGGACGAGCCCTCGGGAGGGGAGTTCGGTGAGGAACCGCACTCCGAGGACGTCGGCGCGGGCCGATAGGCTCGTGACCATGAGCCAGACCCCGGACAGCGTCGTCCGTACGTACATCCAGCAGCACCGCGCCGCCTTCCTCGACGACCTCGCCGAGTGGCTGCGCATCCCGTCGGTGTCCGCCCAGCCCGACCACGCCGCCGACGTACGACGCAGCGCCGACTGGCTCGCCGCCAAGCTGACGGACACCGGCTTCCCGACGGCCGAGGTCTGGCCGACCCCGGGCGCGCCCGCGGTCTACGCCGAGTGGCCCTCCGACGACCCGCAGGCACCCACCGTGCTCGTCTACGGCCACCACGACGTGCAGCCCGCCGCCCGGGAGGACGGCTGGGACAGCGACCCCTTCGCGCCCGAGATCCGCGGAAACCGCCTCTACGCGCGCGGGGCGGCCGACGACAAGGGCCAGGTCTTCTTCCACACCCTCGGGGTCCGCGCCCACCTCGCCGCCACCGGCCGCACCGCTCCGGCCGTGCACCTCAAGCTGCTGATCGAGGGCGAGGAGGAGTCCGGCTCGCCGCACCTACGGGCCCTGGTCGAGCAGCACGCCGAGCGGCTCGCCGCCGACGCCGTGATCGTCTCCGACACCGGCATGTGGTCCGAGGACACCCCCACGGTGTGCACGGGCATGCGCGGCCTCGCCGAGTGCGAGATACGGCTGTACGGCCCCGACCAGGACATCCACTCCGGTTCCTTCGGCGGCGCGGTGCCCAACCCGGCGACCGCCGCCGCCCGCCTGGTCGCCGCGCTGCACGACGAGCACGCACGCGTGGCGATCCCCGGCTTCTACGACGGCGTCGTCGAACTGACCGACCGCGAGCGCGCCCTCTTCGCCGAGCTGCCCTTCGACGAGGAGCAGTGGCTGCGCACGGCCAGGTCGCACGCCACCCGGGGCGAGAGCGGCTTCACGACGCTGGAGCGCGTCTGGGCCCGCCCGACGGCCGAGGTCAACGGCATCGGCGGTGGCTACCAGGGGCCCGGCAGCAAGACGATCATCCCGGCCTCCGCCATGGTGAAGCTGTCCTTCCGGCTGGTCGCGGGCCAGGACCCCGACCACGTGGAGAAGGCCGTCCGTGCCTGGGCCGAGCGGCAGGTGCCCGCCGGGATCCGCTGTGAGCTCACGTTCAGCGGGGCCACGCGCCCGTGCCTGACGCCGCTGGACCACCCGGCGCTGCAGTCGGTGGTGCGCGCGATGGGCCGGGCCTTCGGCGAGACCGTGCGCTTCACCCGTGAGGGCGGCTCCGGACCCGCGGCCGACCTCCAGGACGTCCTCGGTGCCCCGGTGCTCTTCCTCGGCATCTCCGTCCCCTCCGACGGCTGGCACGCCCCGAACGAGAAAGTCGAACTCGACCTGCTCCTCAAGGGCGTCGAGACCACCGCGTACCTGTGGGGTGACCTCGCCGAGCACTGGCGTCACGCGCCCTGAGCGCCGACCGCCGTCCGTACCGGCCACGCGCGCGGGGCACACTGGAAGGGCCGCCCCGCACCGCACGAGCCCGCCGGAACCGGTCGTCTCCCACCGCACGTCCCGCTGAACAGCCGCCGAACCAACCGTTCCACCGGGGGAGTTGGAAGCACCCGTGACCACCTGGACCGACCACAACGCCGATCGTCCCATCTCGCTCACCGCCCCGAGCGGCATCGACCGGGCCGCGCACCACCGGCTCGACGAGGCCTGGCTCGCGGCGGCGTGGAGCCACCCCTCCACGCGCTGCTTCGTGGTCTCCGGCGGCCAGGTCCTCATCGACGAGACGGCGGACGGGCGCACCGAACTCGTCATGACCCCCTCCTTCGAGGCCCCTCTCACCGAGGCGCACCGCTACTTCCTCGGCATCGACGAGGACGGCGTCAGCTACTTCGCCCTGCAGAAGGACGCGCTGCCCGGGCGGATGGACCAGTCCGCGCGCCCCGCGGGCCTGCGCGAGGCGGGACTGCTGCTGTCGGCGCGCGACGTGGGCCTGATGGTGCACGCGGTCGGCCTGGAGAACTGGCAGCGCACCCACCGCTTCTGCTCGCGCTGCGGCGAGCGCACGGTGATCGCCGCGGCCGGCCACATCCGCCGCTGCCCCGCCTGCGGCGCCGAGCACTACCCGCGCACCGACCCGGCCGTGATCATGGCCGTGACCGACGAGGACGACCGCCTCCTGCTCGGCCGCCAGGTCCACTGGCCCGAGGGCCGCTTCTCGACGCTCGCCGGATTCGTCGAGCCCGGCGAGTCCATCGAGCAGTCGGTGCGCCGCGAGGTCCACGAGGAGGTCGGCGTCACCGTCGGGCAGGTCGAGTACGTCGCCAGCCAGCCCTGGCCGTTCCCGTCCAGCCTGATGCTGGGCTTCCTGGCCCGCGCCACCACGACCGAGATCGACGTCGACGGTGACGAGATCCACGAGGCCCGCTGGTTCTCCCGCGACGAGCTGCGCGCCGCGTTCGAGTCCGGCGAGGTGCTCCCGCCCTACGGCATCTCGATCGCGGCCCGCCTGATCGAGCTCTGGTACGGCAAGCCGCTCCCGACCCGCACGGCCGCCTGACGGGTCAACCGGCGCAGCCCGACCGCATGGCCGACCCGTACTGGAACCACAACGTCCACCACCACCCTGCCGTGCTCGCCGCGGTGCCGGACGGTTGCGGGACGGCCCTGGACGCCGGCTGCGGCGACGGCCTGCTGACCCGCAAGCTCGCGACGCGGGCGGCATCCGTCACGGGCGCGGACCGGTCACCGCGGATGATCGAGCTCGCCCGGAGCCACGCGCGCGTGCCGGGCGACGTCACGTACCTGGAGGCGGACTACCTCGACGCCGGGGCGTTGCCCGCGGGCGCGTACGACTTCGTCAGCGCGGTCGCCGTGGTCCACCACGCGCCGTTCGAGGAGGCCGTCACACGCCTCGCCCGGCTCACCGCCCCCGGCGGCCGCCTGGTGATCGTCGGCCTGGCCGCCGACCGGACGCCGCTGGACCGGTTCATCAGCGCGTGCGGCGTGCCCGTCGCCCTGCTGCTCGCCCGCCGGCACGGCGGCGAAGGCGGCCCGGCCGGCATGCCCATGGAGGACGCGCCCATGCCCTGGGCGGAGGTCCGCCGGGCGGCGCGGCGGCTGCTGCCCGGCTGCACGATCCGCCGCACGCTGCTGTGGCGCTACGTCCTGGTGTGGGACAGACCACGAGAAGGCGGCCCCTGAGCGCCCGCCCAGGAACCGCCTTCCCGTACCTCCGCGCGGCGACTACGCGCCGATCTTCTGCTTCACCTGAGCCAGCGACGGGTTGGTGAGGGTGGAGCCGTCCGGGAAGAGGACGGTGGGCACGGTCTGGTTGCCACCGTTGGCCTTCTCCACGAACGCGGCGGACTCCGGGTCCTGCTCGATGTTGATCTCGGTGTACGCGATGCCCTCGCGGTCCATCTGGCTCTTCAGCCGGCGGCAGTAGCCGCACCACGTGGTGCTGTACATCGTCACAGTGCCCAGCATGTCTCTGGCGCTCCTTCGGTGGCTCGGGGAACGGGTTCGCAGTCGGTGGAACGTATGTGAAACGTCCACCATTCCCGGGTCCCCGGCCCGGCCCGACGTGACGCCTGCCGCATTGGTACGACTATCAGGGCCCGCCTGTGGACAACCGGCACGGCCGTCTCGCGGGACCTGGCAGCATGGCGGTGTGACAGCAGCAACGCACTCCACCCTGTTCCCGCAGGTACCGGACTCGCCCGACGCGGTGCTCGACGGGCTCGACCCCGAGCAGCGCGAGGTGGCCACCGCCCTGCACGGTCCGGTGTGCGTCCTGGCGGGCGCGGGCACGGGCAAGACCCGGGCCATCACCCACCGCATCGCCTACGGGGTGCGCGCCGGCATCCTCCAGCCGTCCAGCGTGCTCGCCGTCACCTTCACCAACCGCGCCGCCGGAGAGATGCGCGGCCGGCTCCGCCAGCTCGGCGCCGCGGGCGTCCAGGCGCGCACGTTCCACTCGGCGGCCCTGCGCCAGCTCCAGTACTTCTGGCCCAAGGCCATCGGCGGATCCATGCCCCGGCTCGTCGACCGCAAGATTCAGCTCGTCGCCGACGCGGCCGCCGCCTGCCGCATCCGCCTCGACCGCGGCGAGCTGCGGGACGTCACCGCCGAGATCGAATGGTCCAAGGTCACCCAGACCGTCCCCGCCGACTACGCGCCCGCCGCCGCCAAGGCCGGCCGCGAGGCCCCCAGGGACCCGGCCGAGATCGCCCAGCTCTACGCCGCCTACGAGGACGTCAAGCGCGAGCGCTCCGTCATCGACTTCGAGGACGTGCTCCTGCTGACCGTGGCCGTCCTCCAGGACCGGCACGACATCGCCGAGCAGGTCCGCGCCCAGTACCAGCACTTCGTGGTCGACGAGTACCAGGACGTCAGCCCTCTCCAGCAGCGCCTGCTGGAGCTGTGGCTGGGCGAGCGGGACGACCTGTGCGTGGTGGGGGACGCCAGCCAGACGATCTACTCGTTCACCGGGGCGACCCCGGACCACCTGCTCGACTTCCGCACCCGCCACCCGGGAGCCACGGTCGTCAAGCTGGTCCGCGACTACCGCTCCACCCCCCAGGTCGTCCACCTCGCCAACGGCCTGCTCGCGCAGGCGAGAGGCCGTGCCGCCGACCACCGCCTGGAGCTCGTCTCGCAGCGTCCCGCGGGTCCCGAGCCGGTCTACACGGAGTACACCGACGAGCCCGCCGAGGCGGAGGGCGCCGCCCGCCGCATCCGCGAGCTCATGGACGCGGGCGTTCCGGCCGCCGAGATCGCCGTCCTGTTCCGCACGAACGCGCAGTCCGAGACCTACGAGCAGGCCCTCGCCGACGCCGGGGTGCCCTACCAGCTGCGCGGCGCCGAGCGGTTCTTCGACCGCCCGGAGGTGCGCAAGGCGGGTGTCGCCCTGCGCGGCGCGGCCCGCTTCGGCGGCAACGACTCCCTCCTGGACGACGCCGTCGACCTGCCCTCCCAGGTGCGCGCCGTGCTGTCGGGGGAGGGCTGGACGCCGCAGCCCCCGGCCGGCTCCGGCGCCGTGCGGGAGCGCTGGGAGTCCCTGGCCGCCCTGGTGAACCTCGCCCAGGACTTCGCGGCCGCCAAGCCGGGCGCCACCCTGGCGGACCTCGTCGCCGAGCTCGACGAGCGGGCCAACGCCCAGCACGCCCCCACCGTGCAGGGCGTCACCCTCGCCTCCCTGCACTCGGCCAAGGGCCTGGAGTGGGACGTGGTGTTCCTCGTCGGCGTCGCCGAGGGAATGATGCCGATCACCTACGCGAAGACCGACGAGCAGATCGAGGAGGAGCGCCGCCTGCTGTACGTCGGCGTCACCCGCGCGCGGGAACGCCTCCATCTCTCCTGGGCCCTCTCCCGCTCGCCCGGCGGCCGTCCCAGCCGCCGACCCAGCCGTTTCCTCGACGGCCTGCGCCCGGGCTCGACGGCCACCACCGGCCGTACGTCCGCGGGCGGTGCGGGCGGAATCGAGCGTGGCATCCCCGGAACCAGGGGCTCCGCCCCGAGACGAGTCCAGCGCACCCCCGCCCGCTGCCGCGTCTGCGGCCGCACGCTGACCGACGCGGGCGAGATGAAGCTGATGCGCTGTGACGACTGCCCCTCCGACATGAACGAGGGCCTCTACGAGAGGCTGCGCGAGTGGCGCGCCGACCAGGCACGGAACAGCGGCCAGCCGGCCTTCTGCGTGTTCACCGACAGGACCCTGATGGCGATCGCCGAGACCGCCCCCGGCGATGCACACGAGCTGGCGCGCATCCCGGGCGTCGGCATGCGCAAGCTCACCCGCTACGGAGCCGACGTTCTGGCCATCTGCGCAGGCCAGTACCCCGCGGGGGACACGAATCAGGACTGACACGAACTCGTCGAAAAAATAGTTTGCGCATGCCCCAGCAATCCCCATAGGTTCTTAGGCACGAGAGCAGCGGCCTTCTCGGAGGCCCTGATTCCGTGTTGTACTTGCATATCCGTCGGACTGGTTCACCCAGTCCCCCGAGACGCCGAGAGGAGGCGAGTCCAGTGATCAGCATCATCAGCAGCTCCATCAGCACCGTGAAAATGACCGATCGCTCGGCCGTCTCCACGTGCATGCTCGGCGTTTCGAACCTGGGCACCGGTCTGTCCGGCATTCGTGCCGTCCGTCCGGCGTCCTCCTCCGTTGCCCCCGCGGGCCTTCCCGTCCGTGAGCGCAACGAGCGACCGACCAAGGCACTGGAAGCGGCAGTAGCGGCACAGGCGCAGGCCTATGCCTTTACGGCGACCGGTGCCGGATTCCGGAAGCAGACGACGCAGCACCACCTGATGTGGGCCTTCCGTGGGCCAGAACCCTGGAGTGATCCAGCCTGATTCGATCAGGCCGGCGCCTTCAGGGCCGCGGAACCCCATCCGGGATCCGCGGCCCTTCTGTTTGTCCCTGAACAGGGACGACGGACCGAAGGACCTCGGGACAACGAAAGAACCCGGTACCAGCCGCCCCCGGCCCACAGGCCGGAACGACCAGACGAGGAAGACGACCGTGCAACTCGAAGCGCACGCACCGTCCGTACCGCCTTCGGAAACGATCCCCAAGCCCGGCTCCACGGAGGACCCGACCTTGACCCCGCTCACCGCGCTCACCGCGCTCGACGACGCCATCGAGAACCTCGGCGTACCCGTCCCGTGCCGCTCCTACGACCCGGAGGTCTTCTTCGCCGAGTCGCCCGCGGACGTCGAGTACGCCAAGTCCCTCTGCCGTACCTGCCCGCTGGTCGAGGCCTGCCTCGCCGGCGCCAAGGAGCGGCGTGAGCCCTGGGGCGTCTGGGGTGGCGAGCTGTTCGTCCAGGGTGTCGTCGTCGCCCGGAAGCGGCCGCGTGGCCGCCCGCGCAAGAACCCGGTCACAGCATGAACACCGCAGGAACGATCGACCGTCCCCTCACGCACGACCCCCAGAAGCAGGCCCCGATGAAGCCGTCCCCCGACGAGCCCGCAGGCTCCGCGACCCAAGACTTCACCACCAACGGCGCGATGGACTCGCGTCAGAACAGGACCCGAGAGATGCAACTCATTCCAGAAGCCCTGGCTCGCGCGCATATGCGCGAGCGACTGGACGAGGCGGAGCGGGACCGCCAGGCCGTGCGCCTGGTGGCCGCCCGCCGGATGCAGCGCAGGGCGGAGCGCGCCTCGCGGCGCGCCCGCCGGGCGCTCGCCATGGCGGTCATGCAGTAATCGTCCACACCTGAAGAGGTGGCCTCCCGCACCGGAGGCGACGCTTTCCCCGCGGGGGCCGGTCCGTGCCGAACGGACCGGCCCCCGCGGCGCGTTGCACCCTGGGGTGACGCACCGCGCCGGTCCCGAGGGGAGCGGGCCCCGTGACTCGGCCGGAAACGGAGCTATCGTCGCCGGGTGACCAGTCGGACTAACCCTCCCGGTGACGGTGACGGTGACGGTGACGGTGACGGTGACGGTGACGGTGACGGTGACGGTGACGGTGACGGGGACGACAACTCCGCCGCGGAGCCACCGCCCCTCGTGTGCGCCCGCTGCGGCACGTCGGCCGGGCCCCGGGCACGGCCCCGCCGCCCACCTGGACCTTCTCCGTGGAGCACGGAGCGAGCCACTACTTCTGCGCGGCCTGCTCCCGGGAGAACCTCAGGTCGATCGAAGGCCGCCTGGACTCCGACTGGTGGTGAGAGGCGGAACCCGGCTCACGCCTCCGCGACGGACTCCCCGCCGTCCACCGGGTCCTCCGGGACGAACCCCGGCAGCCACCCCTCCAGCTCCTCACGCAGCCGCACCGTGGCCCCCAGCTGGCACAGCACGCCGATCGTGCTCAGCGTCACGCGGTGGATCAGCAGGTACGACGGGGGCAGATTGAGCTGCTTGCCCAGCTGGTAGGCGGGGGAGCGCGGGTCGGCGACCCGGGCCGCCTGACTGCGCATCCAGCCGCGTGTGAACGTGAACTCCTCGACCTGGGCCGGCTCGATGATCGGCAGGAGATAGTCCATGACGGCGTCGGGGTCCAGCTCTATGGTCTCCTTCACGAAGCCCTCCGCGCACAGGAGCTCGTACACCGCCTCGGCCTCGCCGTCGAGCGTCATGCGCAGGGACTCGCCGATGGTGACCGGCAGGCCGCCCGGAAGGCGGTCGACCGTGCCGAAGTCCAGGACGCCCAGACGCCAGTCGTCCTCTCCGTCCGGGCCGCCGGGCAGCAGACGGAAGTTGCCGGGGTGCGGATCGGCGTGCAGCAGGCCGGTGCGGGCCGGTCCGGAGAACAGGAAGCGGGCCAGGAGCTGGCCGGCGCGGTCGCGCTGCTCCTGGGTGCCGTCCGAGATGATCTCCGACAGCGGGACGCCGTCGATCCACTCCGTGATCAGAACCTGCTCCGACTGGTGGACCACGTGCGGCACGAGGACGTCCGGGTCGTCCGCGAACTCCTCCGCGTGCGTCTGCTGGGCCTGGGCCTCCAGGCCGTAGTCGAGTTCCTCCGAGACCCGGTCCTTCAGCTCCGCGATCAGCGGCTTGATGTCCATGCCGGGGATCAGCGGGCCGAGCAGACGGGAGAAACGGCTCAGCTGGTTCAGGTCGGACAGCAGCGCCTCGCCCGCTCCGGGGTACTGCACCTTGACCGCCACCTCGCGGCCGTCGTGCCACACCGCACGGTGGACCTGGCCGATCGAGGCCGCCGCGGCGGGCTTGTCCTCGAACTCCAGGAACAGCTCCTGCCAGCTCTCGCCGAGCCGCTCCCGCAGCGCCCCGTGCACCGTGCGCGTGGGCATCGGGGGCGCGGCTTCCTGGAGCTTGGTCAGCGCGGCCCGGTAGGGGCCGGCCACCTCCTCGGGCAGCGCCGACTCGAAGACGGACAGGGCCTGGCCGAACTTCATCGCGCCGCCCTTGAGCTCGCCGAGCACCTTGAACAGCTGCTCGGCGGTGCGCTGCTGGAGCTCGCGGCCGACCAGCTCCGCCGACTCGCCGACGATCCGCTTGCCGAATCCCCAGGTCGCCCGCCCGGCGATGCCGAGCGGGAGCGCGGCGAGCTTGGCGGTCCGGGTGACCGCCTTCCGGGGAAGATCAGACATGCGCCCTCCAAGTCCCAGCCGGCCGCTCCGCCGCTGCCTCACGGCACTGCGCCGACGGCCGTTGCACCGCCATTGTCTCGTGTGACGCCCCGTCCTCCGAGGGGTGCTCCCCCTTTCCTTTCTCCGCGGCGCCGCAGGGGCACGCGGAATGGGCCCATACCGGCCGGGCGTGCCAGTGGAGCGAAGGGAGGGAGACCTCCCAGCGCGCGCCGGTGCTCGACGGCACCTGACCGTCCAGGAAGGCGAGCGCGTGCGCGGCGGCCAGTCCCGCCACGGTGGTGGCCAGCGTGAGGTCGCACGGCCGCACCTGCCGCTGCCTGCCCGAGCGCCACTGGGCGATCAGCCGCGGCCAGGTCGGGTCCCGGTCGGTGCGGTGCTCGTGCAGACAGCCCGCGCAGCCCGTCTCCCCGGGCAGCACGAGGGGGCCGACCACGCCGGTCCCCTCCACCACACCGGCGTACAGATGGGGTGTCCCGGAGAGCATCAGGGGTTCGGCGTGGGACGGGTCGGGCGCGTGCACCGCGACATCGTCCCGCGGGGCGAGGATCACCAGGGAGAAGCCGCAGTCGCCTTCGCCCGAGGGCGGCGGGACCTCGGCGCGGCGCGGCGGCCGGTCCGGAGCAGCCTGCCGTACGGCCCGGCGGGCGGACTCGGCCCTGCGGTCGCCGACGGCCTGTGCCGGATGCCCGCCCGGGGCGACGTCCCACGGCTCCACCCGGCCGCCGTCCCGCACCTCGACGTCGCCCACGCCGGCCCCCGCCAGCAGCGAGGCCAGGAGGGCACCCACCCGACCGGCACCACGCACCTGGACGCGCTGCGAGCGCCGGGCGGCCAGCCGTCCGATCGCCTCGCCCGGCTCGGCGGTGGTGAGGGACAGCGAGGCCAGGTCGGGCCGCAGCCGGTCGAGGACCTCCTTCTTCCCCCGCAGCGCGTCGGCGGCGGGGCCGCCGCCCCGGGCGTCGTCGAGGAGCCCGGCCCGCGAGAGCCGCCGCACCAGCCCGTCGACATGGCCGTCGGGCAGGTCCATCCGGCGACCCTCCTCGCGCAGCAGATCCATCCCGCGCGTGCCGTTCAGCAGGTCGAGGAAACTGCCCGTCGCCGTGTCCATCGGTCCGAGCGTCAGGGCGTGCGCCGGGGTCATTCCGAACTGCACGGTGTTCAGGTCGCGCCAGCCGCGCCGGAGCGCGGGTTTCACCATCGGATGCATGACAGGTCCCCCGTGTGTCATAGAACGTCCCCGTTTGTCGGGCGGGAGTGCGGGCGTGAGCCGAGCCGAGCCGGACGCGGACCGGGACATCCCGGCCGCGTGCCACCCCGGGGGCGCAGGCCGGACCACGGCGCCGGGCACGGTCGTAGCACCGGGCCCGGTCGCAGCCCCGGTCCCCGGGACCGGACCTGGACGTGGTCCCTGACCGGGCCCGCCCCTCGCTTCGCCGACGGGATCCAGCATGACCGAACCCGCCGCCCGCCGCCGAAAGTTGTCCACAGGCACGGGGATTCGTCGTACAAATCCGGCGGCCGGCGGCGGCATCGTCATGGGCATCGGCATCGAACCGTCCCGGAGTCGGGACTTCCCCGTGTGCAGCGGGTAACGTCGGGGCGTGCCCGCCGACCCACTGCACCGCGCCGGAAAGCCACAGCGCAGCACGACGAGCCAGCCGCCGAGCGGCTCGGGGGCGAGCGCGATCGAGGTCCGCAGGAGTCCCCGCCGACGCAGGACGGTCTCCGCGTACCGCGAGGGCGATCGCACCGTAGTGCTCATCCCCGCCCGCATGTCCGCGGCGGAGGAACAGCGCTGGGTGAACGTCATGCTCGACAAGCTGGCCGCCCAGGAGAGCAGGCGGGCCCTCGGGGACGCCGAGCTGTCCGAGCGGGCCCGGCGGCTCTCGGAGCAGTACTTCGACGGCCGGGCCCGGCCCGCCTCGGTGCGCTGGGTGACCAACCAGAACACCCGCTGGGGGTCCTGCACCCCGTCCGACGGCAGCATCAGGCTGTCCCACCGCCTGCAGGGCATGCCCGAGTACGTCGTCGACTACGTCCTCCTCCACGAGCTCGCCCATCTGCTCGTCCCCGGGCACGGCCCCCGCTTCTGGCAGCTGCTGAAGGCCTACCCGAGGACGGAGCGGGCCCGGGGCTACCTGGAGGGCGTCGTCGCCGCCGAGCGGTTGCCCCATGTGCCCGGGGCGCGTGGGGAGAGCCCCGCGGGGTGAGTGACCGCTTTGCGTGAGCGAGCAGCCGATACGGATGGGCGAGCGTTCTGTACCGGCTCTGTACCGACGTCTTCCGATGTCCGTATTTGCCGTTAGCCTGGCGCGACGCACTCACGTTCTGGATGGGGGACGGTCGTTACGCATGGCCAGGGAATTCCAACGCGGCCACAAGGCCAGGATCAGTGACCTCACCGCGGGCACGGATCTGTACGTAGGCGTGCAGATCTCCGGCCCCGGCCTGAGCTTCGACATCAGCTGCTTCGGCCTCGACGCCGACGAACGGCTCTCGGACGACCGGTACTTCGTCTTCTACAACCAGCCGAAGACCCCGGAGGAGTCCATTCAGCTCCTGGGCGCCCAGGCGGGCGACACGGAGTCCTTCAGGGTGACCCTGGACCGGATCCCGCCGCAGATCCAGAAGCTGTCCTTCACGGCGACGATCGACGGCGCCGGGCAGATGTCGCAGATCGCCCCCGGATACATCCGCATCGTCGCCGGTGGCGAGGAGGTGGCCCGGTACCCCTTCAGCGGCTCGGAGTTCTCCACCGAGCGGGCCGTGATGCTGGGCGACTTCTACCTGAAGGACGTGTGGCGGTTCGCCGCCGTCGGGCAGGGATTCGACGGCGGTCTCGACGCACTGCTGAAGAACTTCGGCGGCGAGGTGGCCGAGGAGGAGGCCCCCGCGCCCGCTCCGCAGCAGCCGGCGCAGGGCGGCGCCGCCCCGGGCTTCGCCCCGCCCGCCTTCGCGGCTCCCGCCGCCCCGGCTCCCGCGCCCACGCCCGCCCCGGCTCCCGCGCCCGCCGCACAGGGCTTTGCGCCCCCGCCCGGCGCCACCCCGCCCGCAGCCACACCCCCCGGCGCCACGCCGCCCGGCGCCACTCCGCCGCCGGCCCCGGCGCCCGCGCCCCAGGTGCACGCCGCGCCGACCATCGTCGCGCCCATGAACACCCCGCCCGCCGGCTCCCCGGTCCCGCCCCCGACGCCGGCGCCCGCGCCCTACGGCCAGCCGGGCCAGCAGCCGCCCCAGCCTCCGCAGTACGGCCAGGCCCCGGGCCAGACGGCCCCGCCGCCGCCCGGCTACGGCCAGCCCCAGGCGCACCCCGCGCCCCAGGCCCCCGCCCCGCCGCCCGGCTACGGCCAGCCCACCCCGCCTCCGGGCTACGGCCAGCAGCCGCCGTTCGGACAGGCCCCCTACGGTGCCCCGCAGCACGGCGTTCCCCAGCACGGCGTTCCTCAGCACGGAGTCCCGCCGCAGGGCGTTCCGCAGACCGGTGCCGGCCAGGGCCCCGGCGTGGCCGCCGCGCTCCAGCAGTTCAAGGAGACCCCCACCGGGCAGCGCTGGACGCAGCAGAACAAGAAGCTCGTCCGGGTCGACCTCGGCATCGGCGGGCAGCCCGTGCTGGCCCGCCAGGGCAGCATGGTGCTCTACCAGGGCAAGGTCGACTTCAGCTACAAGGGCGCGGGCTTCGCCGGCCGGATCGTGGGCAACGCGACCGGCCAGGAGATGCAGCTGATGCGCTGTACCGGCCAGGGGCAGGTCTTCCTCGCCGAGAACTCGACGATGCTGCACCCCATCGAGCTCCAGGGAGACGCCGTCTGCGTCTCCGCCGAGAACGTCCTCGCGTTCGACGAGAGCCTCCAGTACGAGGTCCGCCGCATCGAGGGCCACGGCATCCCCGGCGGCGCGCTGTTCACCATGCAGTTCCAGGGCACCGGCACGATCGTCGTGAAGACGCACGGCACGCCCGTGGTGCTGCCCGTCACGCCCACCACGTTCGCCGACTGCAACGCCGTGGTCGCCTGGTCGGCCGCCGCCCAGGTCGTCGTCTCCAGCCAGGTGCGGATGCGCCGCAACGCCTACCCGGGCGACACCGGGGAGAGCGTCAACCTCCAGTTCCGGGGAGCACCCGGCAACTTCATCGTCGTCCAACCGTACGAGGTCTGAGGGAGCCCGTCATGACACAGCAACTCGCGGGCCACGCCCCCGCACCCGTCACCGCCCGCATGGAGAACCACGGCAACCACATGCTGAAGGTCGCCATGCAGACGGGGAACGACCTCCTCGCGCGCGTGGGGTCGATGGTCGCCTACGAAGGGTTCGTCCAGTACGAGCCCAATCCGCCGGCCGTCCGCCAGATCGCCAAGGACTGGCTGACCGGCGAGGGCGCGCCCCTGATGAAGTGCTCCGGCGACGGCCTGCTCTACCTCGCCGACTACGGGGCGAACGTCGTCGTGATCAACCTCAACGGCGACGGCATCTCCGTCAACGCCACCAACCTGCTCGCCTTCGACGCCCACCTCACCTGGGGCGTGGAGCGGGTCAAGGGCCTGGCCAAGTTCGCCGGACAGGGGCTGTGGAACACCAAGATCTCCGGGCAGGGCTGGGTCGCGCTGACCTCCCGGGGCAAGCCGATCGTCGTCGACTGCGGCGGCGGCGAGGACGAGACGTACGTCGACCCCGACGCGCTGGTCGCCTGGTCCCCGAACCTCAAGGTGAAGGGCAAGCGCAGCTTCCGGGCGCAGTCGCTGATCGGCCGTGGCAGCGGCGAGGCCTACCAGATGGCCTTCTCCGGTCAGGGCATCGTCGTCGTCCAGCCCAGCGAGGACAGCACCGACCGTCTCCGGTTCCGGGGCTGAGGGGGAGCCAGAACGTCATGCAGAGCCCGATTTTCGCCTACAACGAGCAGCAGACCCAGGAACGCTGGAGTCTGCAGAACAAGCAGATGCTGCGCGTCGCCCTGGAGGGCCACGACGACATCCTGGCCCGCAAGGGCACCATGGTCGCCTACCAGGGGCTCGTCGAGTTCGACGCCGAGTACCAGAGCAACGACCAGGCACGCGCGCGTGCGCACACCGGTGAGGGACTCGACCTGATGCGCTGCCACGGGCAGGGCACGGTCTACCTCGCCAACCTCAAGCAGCACGTCCACGTGATGGACGTGGACCAGGACGGCCTCACCGTCGACAGCAGCTACGTGCTGGCGATGGACTCCTCCCTGCACCACGAGGTCATCGCCGTGGACAGCCTCTACGGCATCTCCGGCTCGGGGAAGTACCAGCTCAACATCTCCGGCCGGGGCAAGGTCGCGCTGATGACCTCGGGCATGCCGCTGCTGATGCAGGTGACGCCGGACAAGTACGTCAACTGCGACGCCGACGCGATCGTCGCCTGGTCGACCGGCCTGCGCGTGCAGATGCAGGCCCAGACGCACTCCTCCGGGGTGTGGCGGCGCCGCGGCAACACCGGCGAGGGCTGGGAGCTGAGCTTCATGGGCACGGGCTTCGCGCTGGTCCAGCCCAGCGAACTGCTGCCGCCGCAGAACGCCCAGGTCGGCTCGGGTCTCGCCGCGCAGTACGGCATGGGCCAGCAGGGGGCGCGGGGACAGAACCAGGGGAACGTCTGGAGCTGAGTGCTCCTGGGTTCGGCCGATCGGGTGCCGGGGGCGCGCGGAACGGTGTCGGCCGCGGGCCGGTCGTGGCGGGTCGCGCGGTTCCCACGCACCCGAGAGGGCGGCCGGCTTCGCGGCCGCCCTCTCGTCAGCTCACTTCGTGAGCCTCGCCCGTGTCGACTCCAGCAGCCGTACCACCGAGTCGTCCGCCACGTCCGCCACCTCGGCGTAGCCGAACCAGCGCACGTCGAGCGACTCGTCGCTGACCGCGTGCGCGGCGCCGGGCGGTGCCACGACGGCGTACTGGACGTCGAGGTGCCAGTGGCACGGCGCCGGGATCGGGTGCCGGTCCAGACGCACCGGGCCGCCCGGCAGCAGGGTCAGCCCCGATACGCCGGACTCCTCCGTCGCCTCGCGCAGGGCCGCTGCCGCCAGCGTGGCGTCACCGGGCTCGCAGTGGCCGCCCATCTGCAGCCACATCTTCAGCTTCTTGTGCAGGGTGAGCAGCACCCGGCCGCCCTCGGGGTCGATCACCAGGGCGCTGGCCGTGATGTGGCCCGCGTGGCAGGCCTTCCATAGGCCGTCCGGGTGATCGGCGAGGTGATCGAGGTAGGCCTGGCGCAGCTCCGGCTGGTCCTCGTAGCCCTTCAGCACGAGGACCGCGTCGTCGTACAGGCTCACCCGGCGTCGTCGTCCTTGCTCTTGTCCTCGCCCTCGTCCTTCTTGCGCAGGTCGGGCTGGTCCGCCGCCTCGCCGAGCATCTTGTCCAGCTCGGAGAAGTCGATCTGCTCGCGGTGCACGAAGCCGTCCGGGTCGTCCAGGTCGGTCGCCGTCGGCAGCATGTCCGGGTGGTGCCACAGGGCGTCCCGGCCGTCGACGCCGCGCGCGTCCGTGAGCGAGGCCCACAGACGGGAGGCGTCCCGCAGCCGGCGCGGGCGCAGCTCCAGGCCGATCAGCGTGGCGAACGTCTGCTCGGCCGGGCCGCCCGAGGCGCGGCGGCGGCGCAGCGTCTCCCGCAGCGCGTCCGCGGACCCCAGGCGGGGCTTGGCGGCCGCGTGGACCACCGCGTCGACCCAGCCCTCGACGAGCGCCAGCGCCGTCTCCAGACGGGCCAGAGCGGCCTTCTGCTCGGGCGTGTCCTCGGGCTGGAACATGCCCTGCTGGAGCGCTTCCTGCAGCTGCTCGGGGTTCTGCGGGTCGAACTGGCCGACCACGTCCTCCAGCTTGGCCGTGTCGACCTTGATGCCGCGGGCGTAGCCGTCGACCGCGCCGAACAGGTGCGAGCGCAGCCACGGCACGTGCGCGAAGAGGCGCTGGTGGGCGGCCTCGCGCAGAGCGAGGTACAGCCGCACCTCCTCCTGGGGGACGCTCAGGTCCTTGCCGAACGTCTCGATGTTCACCGGCAGCAGTGCGGCCTTGCCGGCCGGGCCGAGCGGCAGGCCGATGTCGGACGAGCCGACGACCTCGCCCGCGAGCACGCCGACGGCCTGCCCGATCTGCGTGCCGAACATGGCGCCGCCCATCGAGCGCATCATGCCGATCAGCGGGCCGGCCATGGCCTGCATCTCCTCCGGCAGGACGTCGCCCATGGCGGTGCCGACGCGCTCGGCGACCGGGTCGACGAGCTCCTTCCAGGCGGGCAGGGTGGCCTCGACCCACTCCGCGCGGCTCCAGGCCACGGCGGAGCCGGCGCCCGACGGCAGGGACGTGGCGTCGTCGAGCCACAGGTCCGCCAGGCGGACGGCCTCCTCGACGGCCCGGCGCTCGGCGGGGCCGACGCTGGTGTCCTTGGTGCCGTCGGGGGAGCCCTGGGAGACCGTCTGGCGGGCGATCTGCTTGGCCATGTCCCAGTTCACCGGGCCGCCCTCGTAGGAGAGCATCTGGCCCAGCTGCTGGAAGGCGGCGCCCAGGTCGTTGGGGTTCAGAGAGCCGAACATGGCTGCGAACGGATTGTCCGCACCGGGGCCACCGGGGCCGCCGCCAAAGCCTCCGGCTCCGGGCAGGCCGCCGAAGCCGAACGCGTTGGCCGGTCCCTGACCACCACCGCTCTGCTGGTCCTTCTTCTTGCCCTCGTCGCCGTCGTCCGGCTCCTCCGGCGGAAGGCCGAATCCGAATGGGGTGTCACTCACGGGATTCCTCGGCTGGTAGGGCCGCCGGTTCTTTCCGGCGGCACGGCTGCCCGACAACACCACCCAGCGTAGACACCTGGGGCGGATCGGGCCTCGGTGCTTCGCCGACTGACGGCCTGCGGCAGGATGGATGCCACCTGGTACGCACGCGTCGCTCGCGCTCGTACTGAAGACAACCGCTGGAGACGCCCGGTGAGTTCCCCAGATCCGCAGGTTCGCGCAGCGCGAAACCAGTCAACCAGTTCCGCGAGTCCCGCGGGGCGTGGCCCCGTGGTCGCGGTCACCGGCGCCGCGTACGGCGTCGGAGCGCTGCTGACCGAGCAGCTCGCCGCGTCCGACGAGGTCAGACAGGTCCTGGCCATCGACGAGCGGCGCGGTGAGTGCGCCGCCGCGCAGTGGCACATCCTGGACGTGCGGGATCCGGCCATCGCCGACAAGCTGCGCGGCGCCGACGTGGTGGTGCACCTGGCGCTGGACCTCGACCTGGAGACCGACGCGGCCGCCCGAACGGCCTACAACGTCCGGGGGACGCAGACCGTGCTGACCGCGGCCGCGGCGGCCGGAGTGCACCGGGTCGTGCTGTGCACCTCGTCGATGGTCTACGGGGCGCTGCCGGACAACGAGCTGCCGCTGTCGGAGGACGCGGAACTGCGCGCCACGGCGGAGGCCACGGGCGTCGGGGACCTGCTGGAGATCGAGCGGCTGGCCCGGCGGGCACCGCGGGCCCACCCGGGGCTGAACGTCACCGTGGTGCGGCCGGCCGTTCTGGTGGGCGGTACCGACACCGCGCTGACCAGGTACTTCGAGTCGCCTCGGCTGCTGGTCGTCGCCGGGTCGCGGCCCGCGTGGCAGTTCTGCCACGTCGAGGACCTGTGCAGCGCGCTGGAGTACGCCGTCCTGGAGAAGGTCGACGGGGAACTCGCCGTCGGGTGCGACGGGTGGCTGGAGCAGGAGGAGGTCGAGGAGCTCAGCGGCATCCGCCGGATGGAGCTGCCGTCGGCGGTCGCCCTGGGCGCGGCGGCCCGGCTGCACCGGATCGGCCTCACGCCCTCCCCGGCGGGGGACCTGGCCTACACGATGTACCCCTGGGTGGTCAGCGGCAGCCGGCTGCACGAAGCCGGGTGGCGGCCGCGCTACACGAACGAGGAAGTGCTCGCGGAACTCCTGGAGGAGGTCTCCGGGCGGCACACCGTCGCCGGACGGCGCCTGGGCCGCAAGGACGCGACGGCCGCGGGCGCCGCGGGCGCGACGGTGGCGCTGCTGGGCGCGGCGGCGGTCGTACGGCGGGCACGGAAGGCACGGCGGCGCATCTGAGGGACGCCGCGCCTTCGCACCGGGCCTGCGCGCCCGTAGGGCACTGCGACGCGCGCCCTGTAGGAGACTCCAAGCTCCACGCGCGCGTGCCGGTCGATAGCTCTATTTCGTGCTGCCGGTCCCGTGCGGCACGATGGGCCCATGGCATCCACCAGCGATCACCCCGGTGAACGGGCCGCGCAGGACCCCGTCAAGCTGATCGGGATCCGGGACACGCCCCTGTCCGTGGACGAGGTCTTCCGCGCCGTCGGGGACGACGCGTCCGGCGGCACGGCGCTCTTCGTGGGCACCGTGCGCAACCACGACGGCGGCGCCGACGTGGCGGAGCTCGGCTACTCGTGCCACCCCAGCGCCGAGGCCGAGATGCGGCGGATCGCCGAGAAGGTGGCCGCCGAGTTCCCCGTGCGGGCCCTGGCGGCCGTGCACCGTGTGGGGGATCTGCGGATCGGGGACCTCGCCGTGGTCGTCGCCGTCTCCTGCCCCCACCGCGGCGAGGCCTTCGAGGCCTGCCGCAAGCTCATCGACGACCTCAAGCACGAGGTGCCCATCTGGAAGCACCAGAGGTTCTCCGACGGCACCGAGGAGTGGGTCGGCGCCTGCTGATCCGGGGAGCCGTCCTCCGGTTGCGTAACCCCACCCCTGGCGTGAGCGTTGTCACTGCGGATGGTTAATCTGCTGATCAGTCAGTTTGCGGACGCTCGATGGGGTTGGAGGTCGGCATGGCGGCGCTCGCCTGGTTGCTGATTCCGCTTGTGGCTGCGATCGGCGCGGGGCTGTGGGGAAGTTGGGCCAACCGGACTCGCAAGGTCCGTAACGACGGCCCGGAACTCATCGGCTACGCCCGCTTCCGCGAGGCGATGGAAAAGCCCCGCCCGGGCAGCTGAGGACCGACGAAACAGCAGGTCACACGCGTGTGAGTGCACAGGGCCGCCCCGGACGGGCGGCCCTGACGGTGCGCTGACAGGACCGTCCCGTACTGTCGAGTCATGCCACGCCGCACCGCGACGATGCTCGCCTCCACCCTGATGCTGATCGCGCTTCTGTGCGCGGGAGTGTTCATCCCCGTGCCGTATTCGGAGATGTCCCCGGGGCCGACGGTGAACACGCTCGGCGATCACGACGGCGAGCCGGTGCTGCAGATCTCGGGACGCAAGACCTATGCCACCGATGGCCATCTGAACATGACCACGGTCCGGGTCACGAGCGCCGACTACCGGATGAACCTGGTCGAGGCCGTCTACGGCTGGCTCGCCCACGACAACAAGGTCGTGCCGCACGAGACGCTCTACCCGGACGGCAAGACCGAGGAGCAGTCCACCCAGGAGAACGCCGAGGAGTTCAGTCAGTCCCAGGAGAGCGCCAAGGTCGCCGCCCTGAAGGAACTCGACGTCCCGGTGAAGTCGTGGGTGATCGTCTCGACGGTCGTCAAGGGATCCCCGGCCGAGAACAAGCTGCACGCGGGAGACGTGATCAAGGCCGTCGACGGCACGGCCGTCAAGGAACCGGCCGACGTCGCGAAGCTGGTCACGAAGCACAAGCCCGGCGAGGACGTCCGCTTCACCATCGTGCCCGCCAAGGAACAGGCCGCGGCCGAGAAGGAGAAGCGGACGCCGAACAGGACCGAGGACATCACGATCACCACCACCACGTCCGACGACGCGGGTGAGAAGCGCGCCATCGTCGGGATCTCCGCCGGGACCGACCACACGTTCCCGTTCACCATCGACATCAAGCTGGCCGACGTCGGCGGACCGAGCGCCGGTCTGATGTTCGCGCTCGGCATCTACGACAAGCTCACGCCGGGCAGCCTGACCGGCGGAAAGTTCGTGGCCGGCACCGGCACGATCGACGACCAGGGCAAGGTCGGCCCGATCGGCGGCATCGAGATGAAGACCGTCGGCGCGCGGGCGAAGGGCGCCCAGTACTTCCTGACGCCCGCCGACAACTGCGCGGCCGCCGCCAAGGACACTCCCGAGGGACTCACCCTCGTGAAGGTGGACACCATCCAGGACGCCCTCGGCGCCCTGAAGGACATCCGCGGCGGCGACACCGCGGACCTTCCGCGGTGCGGTAGGTAAGCGACAGGGCCGGGGGCCCGGCGGACCGGGCCCCCGGCCTCGCGGCTACTCCTCCTCGAAGGTCGCCGACAGCGCCTCCGCCAGGCCCGGGACCAGGTCGGAGCCGGTCAGCACCTCGGTGGGCGTGTCCTTCTCGCGCAGCCGCAGAGCCGAGTCCCGGGTGCCGTCGCGCAGGACCCCGACCGTCATGCGGACCTCCTGGCGGTCCGGGTGCTCCGCCACCCACTTGGTCAGCGCAGCCCCGCTCAGGTCCTTCGGAACCTGGGCCTCTGCGGACGGGGGCAGCATCAGGCGCTCCACGGCGAGGGCGCAGCCGGCCACCGCGTCGGGCCAGGCGATGGTGGCGAGGAACTCGTCGAGCGGCTTGCCCGTTGGAATCTCGTCCTGCTCGATCGGGGTGAGGCCGGTGCTCTCCGGCTCCTCGCCCAGACCGAGGCGGTCCGCGAGCGAGGGCTGCTCGGCTCGCAGCCGTGCGGTGTCGACGAGGGCGAAGAGGCGGGCCGGCTGGTCCCAGCCGAGGCCGGAGACGTACTCGTCGATCTCGAGCACGGCCCGGGTGAGCGGGTTCGCAGCCATGGGAGTGTTGGACATGGTCACAATCCTCTCTCGTTCCCGGCCGGAATCGGGAACCGAGTAAACGGTGAGTAAGTTGCATAGGTGGGGGCCCACGATCACGGGGGCCACGGACGGTCCGTGAAGACGCGGGCCGACGAATCAACAGCGAACTTCGAGGTGCGCACCTTGGCTTTCCAGATGCCGGACCGCGGCGGAGGCCCGACAGGGCCGCGGATGAGAGTGGGCCGCCCGTCCCGGCGTGTCCGGACCCTGCTCATGACGCTGGGCGTCCTGGCCGTCCTCGGCATGGCGTTCACCATGTTCGCGGGCTTTTGGACGGACTGGCTCTGGTACCGGTCGGTGAACTACTCGTCGGTCTTCACCACCACCCTGTGGACCAAGATCGGTCTCTTCTTCGTCTTCGGTCTGCTGATGGCCGTCGCGGTCGGCGTCAACATCTGGCTGGCGCACCGGCTGCGTCCGCCGCTGAGCGCCATGTCGATGGAGCAGCAGAACCTCGACCGCTACCGCATGAGCATCGCGCCCTACAAGAAGTGGCTGCTCTTCGGGATCACCGCCCTGGTGGGCCTGATCGCCGGCGCCTCCGCGTCCGGCCAGTGGCGCACCTGGCTGATGTGGGTCAACGGCGTGCCCTTCGGGCAGAAGGACCCCCAGTTCCAGCTGGACGTCTCCTTCTACGCCTTCGACCTGCCCTGGTACCGGTTCCTGCTCGGCTTCGGCTTCGCCGCCGCGATCCTCTCCGTGATCGCCGCCGCGCTCACGCACTACCTCTACGGCGGGCTGCGCGTCACCAGCCCCGGCGCGCGCGCCACGGCCGCGGCCACGGGGCACCTGTCCGTGCTCATCGGGATCTTCGTGGCCCTGAAGGCGGTCGCCTACTGGCTCGACCGGTACGGCCTCGCGGTGAAGTCCAGCGACTTCCGGGCGACGGACAACTGGACCGGTCTGCGCTACGTCGACGCCAACGCCTACCTGCCGGCCAAGACGATCCTGTTCTGCATCGCCGTCATCTGCGCGCTGCTGTTCTTCGCCACCCTGTGGCGGCGCACCTGGCAGCTGCCCGTGATCGGCTTCGGCCTGATGGTGCTCTCCGCGATCCTCATTGGCGGCCTGTACCCGGCGATCGTGCAGAAGTTCCAGGTCCAGCCGAACGAGCAGGCCAAGGAGGCCCCGTACGTCGAGAAGAACCTGGAGGCGACGCGCAAGGCCTACGGGATCGACGGCACCAAGGTCACCGACTACACGGGCACGAGCACGACCGAGGACAAGACCAAGCTCCGCGACGACGTCGACGCCACGGCGAGCATCCGGATCATGGACCCGAACATCGTGTCGCCGACGTTCCAGCAGCTCCAGCAGATCAGGAACTACTACGCGTTCCCGAACAACCTGGACGTCGACCGCTACGCCAAGGACGGCAAGGACCAGGACACGGTCATCGGCCTGCGTGAGCTGAACCTCGCGGGCATCCCGAAGAAGAACTGGATCAACAACCACTTCCGCTACACCCACGGGTACGGAGTGGTGGCCGCCGAGGGCACCAGCGCCGACGCCCAGGGCCGTCCGAACTTCACGGAGTCGGACCTGCCCTCCGAGGGCGACCTCGGCACCTACGAGCAGCGGGTCTACTACGGCGAGAAGACCACCACGTACTCGATCGTCGGCGGTCCCCAGAAGGAGATTGACTACTCCGACGACAACGGCGAGAAGACCACCAGCTACAAGGGCGACAGCGGGGTCAACCTCTCCAACCCGGTCAACCGGGCCGCGTACGCGGTGGCGTTCGGCGAGCCGCAGATCCTCTACTCCGGTGCCATCGGCGACGGTTCGCGGATCCTGTACAACCGCACGCCCAAGGAGCGGGTCGAGGCGGTCGCCCCCTGGCTGACCATCGACGGCGACGCCTACCCGGCGGTCGTGGACGGCCGGATCCAGTGGATCGTCGACGCGTACACGACGACGAACGGCTACCCGTACTCCTCGCGCACGACCCTCGGGGACACGACGGCCGACTCGCTGACCGCCACCAACGACAACCGCGCGGTGGTGGCCCAGCAGAACCAGGTCAACTACATCCGCAACTCGGTGAAGGCGACCGTCGACGCGTACACCGGCGAGGTCAAGCTCTTCCAGTGGGACACGAAGGACCCGGTCCTCAAGACCTGGATGAAGGCCTTCCCGGACACGGTGGAGCCCAAGAGCGACATCTCCAAGTCGCTGATGGACCACCTGCGTTACCCCCAGGACCTGTTCAAGGTCCAGCGGGAGCTGCTCACGCGCTACCACGTGAAGGACGCGACGACGTTCCTCAGCGGCAGCGAGGTGTGGCAGGTGCCGGACGACCCGACGAACCGGTCGGGCAACGCGGTGCCGCCGTACTACCTGAGCATGAAGATGCCCGACCAGCAGGCGCAGGCGTTCTCCCTGACGACGACGTTCACGCCCAACGGCCGGGACAACCTCAGCGCGTTCATGGCGGTCGACGCCGAGGCGGGCACGAGTGACTACGGCAAGATCAGAATCCTGAAACTGCCGACCAACACCACGGTCAACGGACCCAAGCAGGTCCAGAGCCAGTTCAACTCGCAAGAGGACATCGCCGAGTCCATCAGGCTCCTCAGAGGCGGCGACTCCGAAGTCGAGTACGGCAACCTGCTGACGGTGCCGCTGGACGGCGGACTGCTCTACGTGGAGCCGGTCTACGTCCGCGGTGGCGGACTGAAGTACCCGCTGCTGCGCAAGGTGCTGGTCACCTACGGAGGCCAGACCGCCTTCGAGAACACGCTCGACGAGGCCCTCAACAAGGTCTTCGGAGCGGAGGGGCCGGCTCCCGAGCCGCCGGACGAGGGTGGTGACACGCCGCCACCGCCGACATCCGAGAACCCGACGGTCCAACAGGCCCTGGAGGACGCCCAGAAGGCGTTCGACGCCGGCCAGGAGGCCCTGAAGGAGAACGACTGGGAGGCGTACGGCCGGGCGCAGAAGGACCTGGAGGACGCGCTGCAGCGGGCCGAGGACGCGCAGGCCGAGGCGAGCCGCGGCGGCGCGGGAGCCGGGGGCGGCGAGAGCAAGCCCAGCGGCAGTCCGAGTCCCAAGCCGAGCAGTTAGGCCCTGGCCTGGTGAAATGCCCGTCCCGCGCCGTGATACGGTGGTGAACACAACGGCGCGGGGTGGAGCAGCTCGGTAGCTCGCTGGGCTCATAACCCAGAGGTCGCAGGTTCAAATCCTGTCCCCGCTACTGAAGTCGCGATGTCCGAGTGACGGAGCGGCGACGAAGGCCCGGATTCCACAGAGGAATCCGGGCCTTCGTCTGTGTGAACGGATGTATGGGCGCAGGTTGCGGCCGCGCCGCCGGGGGGAGTTGGGCGATCTGTGTTTGACTTGTCTCTCTGTGGGCATGTCGACAAAACGCTGTAGTGACCTCACTGGCTGCGGTATACCAGGTGTACCCAGGTTGCAGGTGGTGCGACGATGGACGTTATGGGGGACAAGGCAACTCTGTTCGAGACAGGGCGTTTTGTGCAGCCTTCCAGCCGGGAGGACACCGAGACCCCGGACGAGACCGGGGAACTCGCCGACGAGGCGGCCGAAGAGCTGCGTCAGCGGCTCGCCGCGGAGGCCGGCGACGTCGAGGCGATGAGTGTCCTCGGGGCCATGCTGCTGCGCCGTGGTGATCTCGACGGTGCCGAACCCCATCTGCGTGCCGCCACCGCGGCGGGCGACCGGGCCGCCGCCAACAATCTGGGCGTCCTGCTCCACCAGCGCGGCTACGCCGAGGAGGCCGCTGGCTGGTGGCGGATCGCCGCCGTCGCGGGATCGGCGGCGGCCGCGCACGCGCTCGGCCGGCACCACCGCGAGCGCGGTGACGAGCCCGCCGCCGAGTACTGGCTGCGCCAGTCCGCCGAACAGGGCCACACCCTGGGCGCGTACGCCCTCGCCGACCTGCTGGAGCACCGCGGTGACGCCGCGGCCGAGCAGTGGATGCGCGTGGCGGCCGAGCGCGGGCACCGCGAGGCCGCGTACCGGCTGGCCCGGGCTCTGGACCGGAAGCCGGCCCGGGAGACCGACGGCGACAACGGTGTCCAGGCGGCCGAGGAAGCCGAGCAGTGGTACCGCCAGGCCGCCGCGCGCGGCCACCGGCGGGCCGCGCTGCACCTCGGATCGATCCTGGAGCGGCGCGGCGAGCTCAAGGAGGCCGGGCGCTGGTACCTGACCTCCGCCAAGGACGGCGAGGCGCGGGCCGCCTGCGCGCTCGGGTTCCTGCTGCGCGACGCGGGCGACACGGAGAACGCCGCCGTCTGGTGGCTGCGGGCCGCGCAGGACGGCGACGGCAACGCGGCGAACGCGCTGGGCGCACTGCACGCCGAGCGGGGCGAGACCCAGACCGCCGAGCGGTGGTACCGGGCCGCGATGGACGCGGGCGACGTGAACGGCGCGTACAACCTCGGGCTGCTCTGCGCCGAACAGGGGCGCACCACGCAGGCCGAGCAGTGGTACCGGCGCGCGGCGTACGCCGGGCACCGGGAGGCCGCCAACGCGCTGGCGATCCTGCTGCTGCAGGGTGGGGACGAGACGGGTGCGGAGCCGTGGTTCTCCAAGGCCGCGGAGGCCGGGAGCGTGGACGCCGCGTTCAACCTCGGCATCCTGCACGCCGGGCGGGGCGAGGAGAAGGCAGCGCTGCGCTGGTACGAGCGGGCCGCTGCGGCCGGCCACACCGAGGCCGCGCTGCAGGTCGGCATCGCGCGGCTGCGGGACGGCGACGAGCAGGAGGCCGAGCGGCACCTGCGGTGTGCGGCCGGAGGCGGCAGCGCGGAGGCCGCGTACCGACTGGCGACCGTGCTCGACGCCCGGCGTCCGCCGGAGCCGGCCCACGAGCTCGGTGAGCCGGTGCACCGGCGCAGCGAGTGCGAGGAGTGGTACGAGCGGGCGGCCTCCCAGGGGCACCGGCGGGCCCAGGTGCGGGTCGGCATGCTGGCCGCGGCCCGGGGGGACGTCGTCGAGGCGGCCCGTTGGTACCGGGAGGCGGCCGAGGCCGGGTCCCGCAACGGCGCGTTCAATCTGGGGCTGCTGCTGGCCCGGGAGGGGAGCGAGCCGGAGGCGGCGGTGTGGTGGACGCGGGCGGCCGACGCGGGCCACGGACGGGCGGCGTTGCGGCTGGCCCTGGTCTACGCGCGTCGGGGAGAGCTGGCGGAGGGGCAGCGCTGGGCCGACCGCGCCGTGTCCCTGGGGCCGGACTCGGTGACGGAGCGCGCGGCACGCCTGCGCGACGCCCTGCGCCAGGAACTGTCGGCCTGAGCCCGGTCGGCCGGTGCCACCCCGGCCAGCCGGTCCCGGCTGTGCCGAGAGTTCGTGCGAGGCCTCGGGTGAGGGCTCACCGAGGGGCCGCTGTGAAGCGATTTGCATCCGTCCTCATGCTTGACGTAACGTTGCATTCACCGACGCGGGGTGGAGCAGCTCGGTAGCTCGCTGGGCTCATAACCCAGAGGTCGCAGGTTCAAATCCTGTCCCCGCTACTGAAGGCCGAGGGCCGGAATCCGAAAGGGTTCCGGCCCTCGGTGTTTCCCCGGCCCTCGCCGTCCGCGTGCGAGCAGCGAAAAGCCCCGGCACCAGGAGGGCCGGGGCTTCGACGTGGGGAGGGCTAGGCGGCCGCGCAGTTCGGGCAGACGCCGCGGTACGTCACCTCGACGTCCGAGACGGTGAACCCGAAGCGCTCCGAGGCGGGGAGGTCCGCCAGGGGGTTGCCGACCGGGTGGACGTCCCGGATCGCGCCGCACTGGGCGCAGACCAGGTGGTGGTGCGGCCGGTGGGCGTTCGGGTCGTACCGCTTGGCGCGCTGGTCCGTGGAGACCTCCAGCACCTCGCCGAGGGTGACGAGCTCACCGAGCGTGTTGTAGACGGTCGCCCGGGAGATCTCGGGCAGCTTGGCGACGGCCCGGGCGTGGACCTCGTCGGCCGTCAGATGGACGTGTTCGCCGTCGAGGACCTCGGCCACGACGCGCCGCTGCGCGGTCATCCGCCATCCGCGTCCGCGCAGGCGTTCCAGAAGGTCACTCATGGCCACCAGCCTAACAGCTAAGGGGACCAGGTCCCGAACAGGTGTGAGATTAGAGTCTCACTTGCTTTAGACAATGTCTATTGTAGGATCGAGAACGGCTTTGGCCAAGGGACAGGTTTGGCCAGGAATGGTGCAGGAGGCGCACGTGACGACGCAGGGACCGCTTACGACGGAGGCCGGGGCCCCGGTCGCCGACAACCAGAACAGCGAGACCGCGGGCGTCGGCGGCCCGGTGCTCGTCCAGGACCAGCTCCTGCTGGAGAAGCTCGCCCACTTCAACCGCGAGCGGATCCCGGAGCGCGTGGTGCACGCACGCGGTGCGGGCGCCTACGGCACCTTCACGGTGACCGCCGACGTCACGCCGTACACCCGCGCGGCCTTCCTCTCGGAGGTGGGCAAGCAGACCGAGGTCTTCCTGCGCTTCTCGACGGTGGCCGGCAACCTGGGCGCGGCGGACGCCGTCCGTGACCCGCGCGGCTTCGCGCTGAAGTTCTACACCGAGGAGGGCAACTACGACCTCGTCGGCAACAACACCCCGGTGTTCTTCATCAAGGACGCCGTCAAGTTCCCCGACTTCATCCACACCCAGAAGCGCGACCCGTACACCGGGTCCACCGAGGCGGACAACGTCTGGGACTTCTGGAGCCTGTCGCCCGAGTCCACGCACCAGGTGACCTGGCTCTTCGGCGACCGTGGCATCCCGGCCTCCTACCGCCACATGGACGGCTTCGGCTCGCACACCTTCCAGTGGAGCAACGCGGCCGGCGAGGCCTTCTGGGTCAAGTACCACTTCAAGACGGACCAGGGCATCAAGAACCTCACCAGCGCGGAGGCCGCCCGGCTCGCCGGTGAGGACCCCGACTCCCACCAGCGCGACCTGCGCGAGGCCATCGAGCGGGGCGAGTACCCGAGCTGGACCGTCGGCGTACAGATCATGCCGGTGGCCGAGGCGGCGACGTACCGCTTCAACCCGTTCGACCTGACCAAGGTCTGGCCGCACGCCGACTACCCGGTCGTCGAGATCGGCAAGCTGGAGCTCAACCGCAACCCGGAGAACATCTTCGCCGAGGTCGAGCAGTCGATCTTCAGCCCCGCCCACTTCGTGCCGGGCATCGGCCCCTCCCCGGACAAGATGCTCCAGGGCCGTCTCTTCGCGTACGGCGACGCCCACCGCTACCGCGTCGGCATCAACGCCGACCACCTGCCGGTGAACCGCCCGCACGCCACCGTGGCGCGCACCCACTCCCGTGACGGGCAGCTCTACGACGGCCGGCACGGAGGCGCGAAGAACTACGAGCCGAACAGCTTCGGCGGTCCGTTCCAGACGGACCGTCCGCTGTGGTCCGCCACGGCCGTGAGCGGCGCCACGGGCAACCACCCGGCCCCGGTGCACGCCGAGGACGACGACTTCGTCCAGGCGGGCAACCTCTACCGGCTCATGTCGGAGGACGAGAAGGAGCGCCTGATCGCGAACCTGGCGGGCTTCATCGCCAAGGTCTCGCGCGACGACATCGTCGAGCGGGCGATCGACAACTTCCGTCGGGCCGACGGTGACTACGGCAAGCGGCTGGAGGCCGCGGTCCAGGCCCTGCGCGGCTGAACTCCAGCACTGGACCGCTTGCGGTAGTGGACGGGCCGGGTCCCCTCGGGGGCCCGGCCCGTTCGTGTGCTCCCGTGCCGTCAGGCGGGCACCCGCTGACGTGCGGGTGCCCAGCAGCGGATGATGTCGCGGACCGAGACGACGCCGGCGGGCTCGTCGCGGTCCAGCACGATGAGATGGCGGAAACCGCCGTGCGCCATGGCGCCGGCCGCCTCCTCCAGCGTCCAGGTCGGGGCGGCGAAGACGACGTCGTTGGTGGTGTGGGCGTGGGCGCGTTCGGTGTCGGGGTCCTGGCCCCGGCCCACGGAGTTGAGGATGTCGCGTTCGGTGAGGATGCCGATGCCACCGGCGTCCGGGTCGAGGACGATGGCCGCGCCGACCTTGCGGGCGGACATCAGCGCGGCGGCCTGGCGCAGGGTGTGGGCCGGGCCGATGGTGAGGACGACGGTGCTCATGGCGTCACGGACGAGCATGGATGGAGCCACCTCCTGGGAGTGTCCCCGCCTTTGTTCCACTTTTCACAAGTTCACAAGTGGGGGGACTCTCAGGGTGGCAGGCAAAGGGAGGGTCAACAAGAGGGCGTTCAGTAACGCTGGTTGAGATACCCGAGCAACTCGTCGTGCAGCAGGCCGTTCGACGCGGCCGCGTTGCCGCTGTGCGGGCCCGGGCGGGCGTCCAGGCCCGTGAAGGTGCCCCCGGCCTCGGTGACGACGATCGCGGTGGCGGCCATGTCCCACAGGGACAGCTCCGGTTCGGCGCACATGTCGATCGAGCCCTCCGCGACCATCATGTACGGCCAGAAGTCGCCGTACGCGCGCGTGCGCCACACCGCCCGGGTCAGGTCCAGGAAGCCGTCGAGGCGGCCCTGCTCCTCCCAGCCGCTGAGCGAGGAGTACGCGAAGGAGGCGTCGGAGAGCCGGGAGACGCGGGAGACGTGCAGCCGGGAGGCCTTGGTGAGGGAGCGGCCGGTGAAGGCGCCGTGGCCCTTCGCGGCCCACCAGCGGCGGCCCAGGGCGGGGGCGGAGACGACCCCGACGACCGGCTGGAAGCCGCCCTCGCCGTCCTCCATGAGCGAGATGAGGGTGGCCCAGACGGGAACGCCGCGGACGTAGTTCTTGGTGCCGTCGATCGGGTCGATCACCCAGCGGCGGGGGCCGGTGCCCTCGACGCCGTACTCCTCGCCGAGGATCGCGTCCCGGGGCCGGGCGCGCTGGAGCTGGCCGCGAATGAGCTCTTCCGCGGCCTTGTCCGCCTCGCTCACCGGTGTCATGTCCGGTTTGGTCTCGACCTTGAGGTCGAGGGCCTTGAACCGGTCCGTCGTCGCGGCGTCCGCGGCGTCCGCGAGGACGTGAGCGAGACGCAGGTCGTCGAGGTAGTCGGGCATGTGACGAACCTATCTGCCGAGGTGGGGGTGGGGCCACCGGGGGTTTGCGAGGGGTTCGTCCGCACAGCCGGGGAACGCTTCAACGCCCCGCGCGACACGGCCGAAACGCGCCCCTGCGCGCGCTCGCGAACCCTTGACAGTGGTTCCGCGCGCGTCAAACCTGGGCGCAGAGCCGCTCGCCCCAAGGGGAGGCGATGATGCCTGCAGCGCGGGAATCTCTACTGGACGCCGCCTTCGCGGCGCTGGCGCGCCGGCCGTGGTCCGCCGTGCGGATGGTGGACGTGGCCGCGGCGGCCGGAGTGTCCCGGCAGACGCTGTACAACGAGTTCGGCAGCAAGGACGGCCTCGCCCGGGCGCTCGTGCGCCGGGAGGCCGACGGCTATCTCGCCGGGGTCGACCGCGCGCTGGCGGCGCACAGCGACCCGCGCGACCGGCTCACCGCCACCGCCGAGTGGGTCACGTCCGCGGCCCGGGACAACGCCCTCGTCCGCGCCATGCTCACCGGCTGCTGGAGCGAACGCCTGCCGTCGCCGACCCTGTCGGCCGTGCCGTCCACCTCCGCCGTGCCGGCCCAGCGCCGCGCCGACGGCCCCCTGCCCGCGCCCGGCGACTTCGTGGCTCTCGTGCGCGACCGTGCCGTGTCCGTCCTGGCCGGACCCGGTGCCCCCAAGACCGACACGGCCGACCTGGCCCGCTCCTGTGAACTCGCCGTCCGGCTGGCCCTGTCCTGCGTGGCCGCGCCCCCCGGCGAGGGGGGCGTCGCCGACCTCGTCCGCAGCGCCCTGCCCCGGCAGGCGGGCTGACCGGGCGTCAGTGCGCCGAACCCGACAACTGCAGCCCGATCACGCCGATGATGACGAGGCTGATCGACACGATCTTCAGCGTCGACACCAGGTCGCCCAGGAACACCATGCCGTAGATGGCCGTCCCCGCGGCCCCGATACCGGTCCACACGGCGTAGGCCGGGCCCACGTCGAGCTTCTTCAGCGACAGGGTGAGCAGACCGAAACTGCCGAGTGCGAAGACGCAGAACGCGACCGTCGGCCACAGCCGTGTGAAGCCGTGCGACAGCTTCAGGCAGACGGCGAAACCGGTCTCGAGCAACCCGGCCACGATGACCAGCAGCCACGCCATGTGTCGTCCTCCCGTAACCCACGTACAGTGACCGCTTCGCCTCGTTTTGCTCAGGCTTGCATCCGGCTTGGTGCGATTATGCACTTACCGTCCGCACGGCAGGACAAACAACGCGGAGGTCAGTCGCCTTCCGTGCGCTCCCGGGTGGCCAGCAGCCGGCGCAGCGAGTACAGCCGCGCCGGATCCGCGTGCCCCTCGGCCACCCAGGCGTCCAGCGCGCAGTCCGGCTCGTCGTGACTGCAGGCGCGCGGACAGCCCTCGGTGCCCGGCTCCAGGTCGGGGAAGGCGTGGATGACCCGGGACGGGTCGACGTGGTTGAGCCCGAAGGACCGCACGCCCGGCGTGTCGATCACCCAGCCGTCGCCGCCGGCCAGCGGCAGCGCCAGCGCCGAGGTGGTGGTGTGCCGGCCCCGGCCCGTCACCGCGTTCACATGCCCGGTCGAACGCCGTCGCTCCTCCGGCACCAGCGCGTTGACCAGGGTCGTCTTGCCGACCCCGGAATGCCCGACGAACGCGGTGATCCGGCCGTCGAGCTGCTCGCGCACCCGGGCGACGGCCGCGCCGCTCTCCAGTTCCGCGCGGCTCGTGACGACGTACGGGATGTCGAGGTCGCCGTAGAGCTCCAGCAGCTTCTCCGGCGGGGCGAGGTCCGACTTGGTCAGCACCAGCAGCGGTTCCAGGCCACCGTCGTAGGCCGCGACCAGACAGCGGTCGATCAGGCGAGGGCGCGGCTCCGGGTCGGCCAGGGCCGTGACGACGGCCAGCTGGTCCGCGTTGGCGACGACCACGCGCTCGTACGGATCGTCGTCGTCCGCCGTGCGGCGCAGCACGGACGTGCGCTCCTCGATGCGCACGATTCTCGCCAGCGTGTCCTTCTTCCCGGACATGTCGCCCACGAGCGCGACGCGGTCGCCGACGACCGCGGCCTTGCGACCCAGTTCGCGGGCCTTCATCGCCATGACGACGCGGTCCTCGACGAGGCAGGTCAGGCGGCCCCGGTCGACGGTGAGGACGAGGCCCTCGGCGGCGTCCTCGTGCTTGGGCCGGATGTTCGTCCGGGGCCGGGTGTTCCGGCGGCCCGGACGGGTGCGGATGTCGTCCTCGTCGGTGTGCTTGCCGTAGCGGCGCATGACCTGGTCCCCGCGTCCTACGCCCCGAGCATCCCGGTCCACAGGTCGGGGAAGTCGGGCAGGGTCTTGGCCGTCGTCGCCACGTTCTCGATCTGGACGCCCTCCACCGCCAGGCCGATGATCGCGCCGGCCGTGGCCATGCGGTGGTCGTCGTAGGTGTGGAAGATGCCGCCGTGCAGCCGGCGCGGGCGGATGTGCAGGCCGTCGGCCGTCTCGGTCACGTCACCGCCGAGCTCGTTGATCTCCTTGGTCAGCGCCGCCAGCCGGTCCGTCTCGTGCAGGCGCAGGTGGGCGACGCCCCGCAGGGTCGACGGGGAGTCGGCCAGGGCCGCCACGGCGGCGATGCCCGGCGTCAGCTCGCCGACCTCGCTCAGGTCGACGTCGATGCCGTGGATCGAGCCGGAGCCGGTGAACACCAGCCCGTACTCGGTCAGTTCGCAGGAGCCGCCCATCTCGGTGAAGATCTCGCGGAGCCGGTCACCGGGCTGGGTGGTGCGGGCCGGCCAGTCCGGGACGGTGACCTTGCCGCCCGTGACCAGGGCCGCCGCCAGGAACGGCTGGGCGTTGGACAGGTCGGGCTCGATCACCAGGTCCCGGCCGAGCAGGGCGCCCGGCGTGACCCGCCAGACGTTCGGCTCGCCGCCCGACTCGGGGGTGTCCACCTGGGCGCCGACCGCGCGCAGCATGTCCACCGTCATGCGGATGTGCGGCAGGGAGGGCAGCGTGGCACCGGTGTGGCGGACCTCGACGCCCTGGTTGAAGCGCGGGCCGGACAGCAGCAGGGCGCTGACGAACTGCGACGAGGAGGACGCGTCGATCGAGACCGTGCCACCGTCCAGGGCGCCGCCGCCGTGCACGGTCAGCGGGAGCGCGCCGCGGCCGTCGTCGTCGATCCGGGCGCCGAGCTGGCGCAGCGCGTCGATGACACCGTTCAGCGGGCGCTCGTAGGAGCGGGGGTCGCCGTCGAAGCGGACGGGGCCGTCGGCGAGCGCGGCGACGGGCGGCAGGAAGCGCATCACCGTGCCGGCGTTGCCGACGTCGACCGTGGCCGGGCCGCGCAGCCCCGTCGGCAGCACCCGCCAGGCCTCGCCGGTGCCGTCCGGGCCCACTCCCTCCTCGATCTCGATCCCCATCGCGCGCAGCGCGCCCGCCATCAGCAGCGTGTCGCGGGAGCGCAGCGGACGGCGCAGCCAGCCGGGCTCGGAGGCGAGGGCGGCGAGGACGAGGGCGCGGTTGGTGACCGACTTGGACCCGGGCACGTGGACCGTCGCGTCGACGGCTCCGCTCGCGTGCGGGGCGGGCCAAAGGGCGGTGTCTGCGGTGTTCGGGACCATGCCTTTACTTTATAAGCAGGCGGTGGTTCGGGGGCCGCCGCGTCGCGCCGCTCGCGCCCGGTCCGGCCGCGTTCACAGCCCCAGCAGCCAGCGCCCGCCCCCGATCAGCGAGCACAGCGACACGGCGTGGAACAGGAAGAACCACAGCCCCGCCGGTACGTGCGTCAGACGGGACAGCTGGTCCGCGTCCGAGTCGCCCGCCCCGCCCCGGGCCCGCTTCGCCTGCAGTTCGAAGGCCGGGCGCACCCCGCCCAGCAGCAGGAACCACACCACCACGTACGCGAACGCCGCCTGCACCTGAGGACCGGCCAGCCAGGACACCACCACGAACAGACCACCGGTGATGATCATCGTGAGGGCGCCGTAGGCGTTCCGGATCATCACGAGCATGGCGAGCAGCAGGGCCGTGGCCAGCCACAGCAGGAGCGTGATGCGGCCGGCGCCGAGCAGGGCCGCGCCGCCGAGGCCCAGCAGGGGAGGGGCGGTGTAGCCGGCGGCGGCCGTCAAAATCATGCCGATGCCGTGCGGCTTGCCGCGGCTGACGGTCAGGCCGCTGGTGTCCGAGTGCAGCCGTATGCCCGTGAGGGTGCGGCCGGTGAGCAGCGCCACGAGCCCGTGACCGCCCTCGTGCGCGATGGTGATGGCGTTGCGGGAGATGCGCCACAGCCCGTGCGGGATCACCACGGCCAGCGCCAGTCCCAGGGCCGCGATCACCACCCACAGATCGGGGTCGGGCTGCGTACCGGAGACCTCGTCCCAGAGGGAGGCGAGCGAGGCGGTTGCGGTGCTGTCCATGTGCGGCGTCGGCTCCCTGTGGGCGGATGGAATCTGGCAGTGTGGCACGTATGTGCGGACGGTATGCAGCGAGTCGTAGGCCCGAGGATCTCGCAGGAATCTTCGAGATCGAGAAGTGGGAGCCCGAGGAGACCCTCGAACCGGACTACAACGTGGCGCCCACCAAGGAGGTCTACGCCGTCCTCGACCGCCCTCTGAAAGACGCGGACGACCCGCGGCCGGTTCGGCAGCTGCGCACGCTCAAGTGGGGGCTCGTGCCGTCCTGGTCGAAGACGCCCGAGGGCGGTGCCCGGATGATCAACGCCCGCGCGGAGACCGTCCACGAGAAGCCGTCCTACCGCCGCGCCTTCACCTCCCGGCGCTGCATCCTGCCCGCCGACGGCTACTACGAGTGGGTCACCGGCTCCCAGGAGCGGGAGCTGGAGGTCGAGGGGAAGAAGAAGCGGCCCCGCAAGCAGCCCTACTTCGTGACCCCGGCGGACGGGTCGGTCTTCGCGATGGCCGGACTGTACGAGTTCTGGCGGGACAAGACGCTGCCGGACGACCACCCGCAGGCCTGGTGGGTCACCTGCTCCGTCATCACCACCGAGGCCGAGACGAGCCCGCTCGCGGTGGCCCCGGCCGAGGGCCCCCGGGCGCTCGCCGACATCCACCCCCGGATGCCGCTGATGCTGACGCCCGACCGCTGGGACGCCTGGCTGGACCCGTCCCGCACGGACGCCGACGGGCTGCGCGAGCTGCTCGCCCCGCCGCCGGCCGGGCTGATGCGCGCCTACCCGGTCGCCACGGCGGTCAGCAACGTCCGCAACAACGGACCGGAGCTGCTGAAGGAGCTGGAGGCGCCCGAGGAGGGCACACTCTTCTGACGTGAGCGATGCGAGCGGTGTGAGCGGTGTGAGCGGTGTGAATGACGGGATCGGCGCGGCACGTGAGACGACCGAGGCCGTCGAGACCGAGGCCGGGACCGCCCGCATCACCTGGCACCCGGCCCACGAGCCCCGGCTGGTGCTCGCCGTCAGCCACGGCGCGGGCGGCGGCATCGAGGCGCGTGACCTGAAGGCCCTGGCCGAGGTCCTGCCCGCGCACGGCGTGACCGTGGCCCGTGTGGAGCAGCCCTGGCGGGTGGCGGGCAAGAAGCTGGCGCCCGCGCCCAGGACCCTGGACACCGGCTGGCGCGGCATCTGGCCCGCGCTGGCCGCGCCCGGGCTGCCGGTGATCTCCGGCGGCCGCAGCGCCGGGGCCCGGGTCGCCTGCCGTACCGCCGGTGAGCTGGGCGCCCACGCGGTCCTCGCCCTGAGCTTCCCGCTCCACCCGCCCGGCAAGCCGGAGAAGTCCCGGGCCGCGGAACTGCTGGGCTCCGGCGTGCCCACCCTGGTCGTGCAGGGCGGGAACGACCCGTTCGGCAGGCCGGAGGAGTTCCCCGAGGGCGCCTACGCGCTCGTGGAGGTTCCGTACGGGGATCACGGCTTCGCCGTGCCCAAACGAGCGGAGATCTCGCAGGACGAGGCCGTGGCGGTCGTCACGGACGCGGTCGCCGGGTGGGCCGGGTCACTCGGGTAAAGCTTCGGGAATGCCGAGGCGGTGGTCACTGTTGTGCGGGACGTACGTGCTGGGGACCAGCACCGACGCCGTAGGAGAGGGAGTCCGCCGCATGGGTTCGACCATCTGCCCGAGCCGCAGCAGCCGCGCCGACCTGGACTGGACGGTGCTGCACGCGGCCAAGACCGCCCCGATTCGGGCGGCGGGCGGACCGGATCGTCGTCTATCCTCCGATTCGGGTGAGACCGGCCTCGGTCTCACGAGAGCATTCGAGGAGGTGGGTCCGGTCACTGGGACCGACGCAGGGACCGACAACGGCCAGGCGGAGCAGCCCGAGGGCCAGGGCGGCACGAGCACGGAGACCGCGACCGAACGCAGTGCGCGCTTCGAGCGGGACGCGCTCGAGTTCCTCGACCAGATGTACTCGGCCGCGCTGCGCATGACGCGCAACCCGGCCGACGCCGAGGACCTGGTGCAGGAGACGTACGCCAAGGCGTACGCGTCCTTCCACCAGTTCCGCGAGGGCACCAACCTCAAGGCGTGGCTGTACCGGATCCTCACCAACACCTTCATCAACTCGTACCGCAAGAAGCAGCGGGAACCGCAGCGCTCGGCGGCCGAGGAGATCGAGGACTGGCAGCTCGCCCGCGCCGAGTCGCACATGTCGACGGGCCTGCGCTCAGCGGAGTCGCAGGCGCTCGACCACCTGCCCGACTCGGACGTGAAGGAAGCGCTCCAGGCGATTCCCGAGGAGTTCCGCATCGCCGTCTACCTGGCGGATGTCGAGGGCTTTGCCTACAAGGAGATCGCCGACATCATGGGGACACCCATCGGAACGGTGATGTCCCGTCTGCACCGCGGCCGCCGTCAGCTGCGCGGCATGCTGGAGGACTACGCCCGTGAGCGGGGGATGGTTCCGGCCGGCGCCGGAGAGTCGAACGAAGCGAAAGGCTCGGGGTCATGAGCTGCGGAGAGCCGCACGAGACGGATTGCAGCGAAATCCTCGATCATCTCTACGAGTTCCTCGACCGTGAGATGCCGGACTCGGACTGCGTGAAGTTCGAGCACCACTTCGAGGAGTGCTCGCCGTGTCTGGAGAAGTACGGCCTGGAGCAGGCCGTGAAGAAGCTGGTCAAGCGCTGCTGCGGGCATGACGACGTGCCCGGGGACCTGCGCGCCAAGGTCATGGGGCGGATCGACCTCATCCGCTCCGGTCAGGCGGTCCCCGACCAGGACGTCACGGCCTCGCCGGCCACGCCGCAGGAGTCCTGAACCCGGTTCTGGGACTCGAACGCATCACTCGAACGTGCTAATCCGCGGGTTATCGGCCCGCGGAGCCCCCTCCCGCCGCCCTAGGCTCCGAGCTTGACGGACCTGGCCGGGGAGGGGCGCATGGAAGCGGTACCGGCACGGACACGCGTGTATGTCGCCTGTGTCGTCGTCGCCGCGGTCCTCTGTCTGCTGCCGCTGCCGGGCGTGCGGGCGCCCTGGTGGGCGGTCGCGCTGCTGGCCGCGCTGTACGCCGGCTGCGAGCGCGTCGCCCGTTCCCGGTTCGTGGGGATCTCGCACCCGGCCGGAACCTTCTGTCCCGTGCTGCTCGCCGGTGCGTTCCTGCTGCCCGCGCCCGCCGCGGCCCTCGTGGCCGTGCCGGGCGCGTTGCTGTCGCACGTGGCGCAGCGGCCCGTGACGCTGCGGCGGCTCTGGCGGGCCGCCCAGCTCGTCATCGGCGTGTGGGCGGCGGCCCGGGTGCACTGGCTGCTCGGCGGCCGGGACGCGGTCGTCGCGGGTGACGTCCCCTACGCGCTCGGACCGGCCGGGGCGGCCGTGCTGGCGTTCTGCCTGGTGCTGGCGGTGCTCGACGGCGGCATCCTGGCCGTGGCCGAGCGGGTGCCGGTACGGAGGGCCTGGCGGGGTCTGGTGGCGCGCTCGCTCGCGCCGATCGCCGTGCACGGACTGGCCGGACTGATGATGGCCGTGCTGTGGCGCAGTCCGTACGGGCCCGTGGCCGCGCTGCTCGTGCTGCTGCCGATGTGCGTCTCGTGGTGGGCGTTCGCCCAGTACCACCGGGAACGGGCGGCCCACCAGGCGACCATCCGGGCGCTGGTGCAGGCCGTCGACATCAAGGACGGCTACACGCGCGGGCACAGCGAGCGCGTCGGGCAGGCGTCGATGATGATCGCGCGCGAGCTGGGCATGGACGACGAGCGCGTCGAGGTGCTCCGGTTCGCCGGGATCCTGCACGACGTGGGCAAGCTGGGCGTGCCCACCCGGCTGCTCCGCAAGAACGGGCCGCTCACGCCCGAGGAGCGGCGGGTGATCGAGCTGCACCCCGAGTACGGGCACGAGATGGTGCGCGGCATCGGCTTCCTCGGCGAGGCCCGGGCCGCCGTGCTGCACCACCACGAGCGGCTGGACGGCAGCGGGTACCCGTACGGACTGGTGGGCCGTCAGATCCCGGAGTCCGCACGGGTGGTGGCGGTCGCGGACGCCTTCGACGCCATGACCTCCACGCGCTGCTACAGCCGGGCCCGGCCCGTGCCGGTGGCGCTTGCGGAGCTGGAGCGCTGCGCGGGCAGCCAGTTCGACCCGGAGATGGTCACGGCCCTGGTCGGGGCCGTGGAGCGAGCGGGGTGGCGGCCGGCGGTCACCGCGGACGACACGGAGGACCTGGGCGGCCAGGCGAACGGCAGCGGCCCGGGCGGCCGGCACGGTCAGGGCGACCGGACCGGTCGAGGAGGTCAGGGTCAGGGCGGCCAGAGCGACCGGCACGCCCAGGGTGACCGGGCCGGCCGGCAGGGCCAGGACGCAGAGGGCGGCCAGGGCAGTCAGGACGGCCGGAGTGGCCAGGGCGACCGCGCCGGCCGGCACGGTGAGGGCGGGCAGGGTGGTGATGGGGCCCGCGTGGTGCCGGGGCCGGGGTCCGGCCCGGGGGCGTCCGCGTCCGGGGTGCCGGGGGCGCGTCGATGAGTGCCTACCGGCCGCCCCCGCTCCTCACCCTCGTCCACGCCTGTGCCGCCGTCCTCGCCGCATGCTCCCTCGCCGTCACCCTCTACAGCGGCCTGGAGGAACGCCAGGTCGCCCTCGCCTTCGGGGTCCTCGTCGCCGTCGGCGAGCTCACCCGGCGCGACGACGCCCAGGTCAGGGAGCCGGCCCCGCTGGGGTCCGCGGCGGCCCTGTCGTACGCGCTGCTCGGGGAGGCCGGTGGGCGCGCCACGCACCACGGTCCCGCGCAGGTCGTCGCCGTCGTACTGGCCGCCTCACTGCTCGGCAGCGTGCCGCACGTGGCACGCGGGCAGGGCCCCACACTCGACCACCTCGCGCGCCGTGTGCTCACCGTCGGCTTCGTCGCCGTGTGCTTCCAGCCCCCGTACAACCGGGGCATGTTCGACGACTGGGGCGGGCCCGCCTACGCGCTGCTGCTCCTCGCACTGCTGTCGCTGACCGCGCTGTGCGACGCGGTGCTCGCGGCCGCGCTGGCGCACTCCCGCACCGGCTGGCCGTTCGGACCGGTGCTGCGGGACGAGCTGCGGGCCGTGCGCGGCATCGGCTCCGCCGTCATCGCCACCGGGGCGGTGATGGCCCTGGCGGTCGCCGTCGTGGGGCTCTGGGCGCTGCCCGTCTTCTCCGTGCCCCTGCTGCTCGCCCAGATGTCGTTCCGCCGCTACGCCGCCGTCCGGGCGACCTACCGGCAGACCATCGCCTCCCTCGCGCGGGCCACCGAGGTCGCCGGGTACACCCCCGCCGGTCACGCCCGCCGGGTCGCCGCGCTCAGCCTGGCCGTCGGGCGTGACCTGGGCCTCACCGAGCCCGAGCTGGCCGTGCTGGAGTACGCGGCGCTCATGCACGACATCGGCCAGCTCAGCCTCGTCGACCCCGTGCCGGCCGGCGCCACCGCCGCCCTGCCCGCCGCGGAACAGCGCCGGATCGCGCTCCTCGGCGGGGCCGTGGTCCGGCAGACGGGGGTCGACGAGGCCGTCGCCGTGGTCGTGGAGCGGCAGGCCGACCCGTACGCCGAGCAGCCGCCGGCCGCACGGATCGTCCGGGTCGTGAACGCGTACGAGGAGAAGTCCCGGGAAGGAGGGCCGGGCGGGCCGCTGACGGCGCTGGAGGAACTCCGGCTCGCCACAGCCGGGGAGTACGCGCCGGAGGTGGTGGAATCACTGGCCCGGGTACTGGCAAGGAGCAGTCTGACGCTGCCCGTGGCTGGGTAACCCATGGGTAATGAGCGCCCCCGAGGCCGTACGTGGTTGGATGCGAAGGAGAAGGTGTCCGGGGGCTCGAAACACAGCTACGGCCAGCCCACCGCACGGAACTGGCAGGCGGGAATCGTGAGGATCTTCGGCAAGGGACGGCACCGGCCCTCCGCCTCCTGGCGGCAGGCCACAGACCGGGCATTCACCCTCATCGGCGACGGCCGGTACGAGGACGCGGGCGCACTGCTGACACGTGCCGCCGATCTGGAGCCCTGGCTGTCGGAGTCCTGGTTCAACCTCGCCCTGCTGCACAAGTTCCGGCACGACTGGGAGCAGGCCAGAGCCGCCGGCCTGCGCGCCGTGGCCCTGCTCGACCGGGACACCGGCGCACCCGACTGGTGGAACGTCGGCATCGCCGCGACCGCCCTCCAGGACTGGCCGCTGGCCCGTCGCGCCTGGCAGGCCTACGGGCTGCGGGTGCCGGGCGCCGCCACCGACTCGGGGGAGCCCGTCGGCATGGACCTGGGCAGCGCGGCCGTACGGCTGTCGCCGGAGGGCGAGGCCGAGGTCGTGTGGGGACGGCGGCTGGATCCCGCGCGGATCGAGGTGCTGTCCATCCCGCTGCCTTCGTCGGGGCGGCGCTGGGGCGAGGTCGTCCTGCACGACGGGGTGCCGCACGGGGAGCGGACCACGGCCGCCGGGCACACCTACCCGGTCTTCGACGAGATCGAGCTGTGGGCGCCGTCGCCGGTGCCGACCTGGGTGGTGCTGCTGGAGGCGGCGACGGAGGCCGACCGGGACGCGCTGGAGCAGCTGGCCGCGGACGCCGGGTTCGCCGCGGAGGACTGGTCCTCCTCGGTGCGGCTGCTGTGCCGGATGTGCTCGGAGTCCCGGATGCCGTCGGACGAGGGCGACGGGGAGCACCTCGACCCGCACGACCACAGCGAGCCGGGCCATCCCGGGCCGCTGGGGCACCGCACGGACGGGCAGCTGTGGGTGCCGGAGCGGGAGTGCGGGCTGGCCGCGCCGGCTTCGCTCGTCCGGGGGTTGCTGGACGGGTGGGTGGCCGACAGTCCGGATTCCCGGGACTGGCGGGATCTGGAAGAGGTCTGCTAGCGCCGTCGTCACGTGCGGCGGCGTCGTGGTCGTTCACGCAGTCCCCCGCCCCCCTGATGCCCGTACCCTGTATCAGCATCCCTTGGATTTGTTCAGGAAGGCGTACGCAACGTCATGGCTCAGCAGGACACCGATCAGCAGCACGCGGGCGTGCTCCCCGTCGATGACGAGGGGTACGTGATCGACACGGAGGACTGCGAGGAGCGCGAGGCGGCCTGGCGGGAGCGCGGTACCTCGCGGCCGATCACGGTCGTCGGCAACCCGGTGCTGCACAAGGAGTGCAAGGACGTCACCGAGTTCGGCGAGGAGCTGCAGCAGCTCGTCGCGGACATGTTCGCCAGCCAGCGCACCGCCGAGGGTGTGGGCCTGGCCGCCAACCAGATCGGCGTCGACGCGAAGGTCTTCGTCTACGACTGCCCGGACGACGAGGGCGTCCGGCACACCGGTGTCGTCTGCAACCCCAAGCTCGTCGAACTGCCCGCCGAGAAGCGCCGGCTGGACGACAGCAACGAGGGCTGCCTGTCCGTGCCGACGGCGTACGCGCCGCTCGCCCGGCCCGACTACGCCGAGGTGACCGGGCAGGACGAGCAGGGCAACCCGATCAGGGTGCGCGGCACCGGATACTTCGCTCGGTGTTTGCAGCACGAGACGGACCACCTGTACGGCTACCTGTACATCGACCGGCTCTCCAAGCGCGAGCGCAAGGACGCGCTGCGGCAGATGGCCGAGAACGAGCCCCGCTACCCCGTGGTGGCCAACGACTGACACCTCGCACGCACCAGGCGAACGGCGCCTGTTCGGGTTTCCCACCCCGAACAGGCGCCGTTCGCCTGTGTCGTTCGCCTGTCCGTCGCACGTTCGATCGCTTCCGCTCTCCTGGTGATCCGGCACGCGTCACACAACGGGAGGATCCCGGCACTGTGGGGTAGTGAATGAAGCAAATACGTTCCCAGAACGGTCAGTTGTAGTGCTGAATGGGATGAGCGGGGTATGCAACGGCGCACGCCCGGCACGAAGGGAGGGGCGCCCGCGCCAACTGGCGGCTGAGAGGGGTTAGTTCGTGCATGCTTTGTCACACGGCACCACGTCGACACCGACCACCATCGCAGTTCCACCGTCGCTCTCCCTCCCTGTGATCGAGGCGGCGTTTCCCCGGCGACTCCACCCGTATTGGCCGAAGTGCCAGGAGAAGACGCGGGCATGGCTGCTCGAAAAGCGGCTCATGCCCGCCGAGAAGGTGGAGGAATATGCCGACGGCCTGTGCTACACGGACCTCATGGCCGGCTACTACATCGGCGCCTCCGACGAGGTGATGCAGGCCATCGCGGACTACAGTGCCTGGTTCTTCGTCTGGGACGACCGCCACGACCGCGACATCGTGCACGGGCGACCGCTCGCCTGGCGGACGCTGCGGGACCGGTTGCACACCGCCCTCGACTCCCCCGGGGAGCACCTGCACCACGAGGACCCACTGGTCGCCGGGTTCGCCGACAGCGTCCTGCGGCTGTACGGGTTCCTGCCGCAGACGTGGAACCTCCGGTTCGCCCGGCACTTCCACGCGGTGATCGAGGCCTACGACCGGGAGTTCCACAATCGCACGCACGGCATCGTGCCGACGGTCGAGGAATACCTCCGGTTGCGCCGGCTCACCTTCGCGCACTGGATATGGACGGACCTGCTGGAGCCGACCGCGGGGTGTGAACTCCCCGACGCCGTGCGAAAGCACCCGGCCTATCGGCGGGCGGCACTGCTGAGCCAGGAATTCGCCGCCTGGTACAACGACCTCTGCTCGCTGCCGAAGGAGATAGCGGGCGACGAGGTGCACAATCTCGGAATCAGTCTCATCACCCATGAGGGACTGACACTGGAAGAGGCGGTCGGGGAAGTGCGGCGCAGGGTCGAGGAATGCATCACCGAATTCCTCGACGTCGAGCAGGAGGCGTTGCGGTTCGCCGACGACCTCGCCGACGGCACCGTACGCGGAAAGGAACTGAGCGCCGCCGTGCGCCTCTGCCTGGGCGATATGCGGAACTGGTTCAGTTCCGTCTACTGGTTCCATCACGAATCCGGCCGTTACATGGTCGACAGCTGGGACGACCGGTCCACGCCCCCGTACGTCAACAACGAAGCGGCAGGTGAGAAATGACCGTCGAGTCTGTGAAGCCCGAAGCCGCCCTGGCTCCGGAGCTGCGCGAACCGCCCCGGGCCGGGGGCGGCGTCCCCCTCCTCGGGCACGGCTGGAAGCTCGTGCGCGACCCGCTGGCGTTCATGTCCCGGCTGCGCGACCACGGCGACGTGGTCCGTCTGAAGCTCGGCCCGAAGACGGTCTACGCCGTGACCACCCCGGCCCTCACGGGCGCGCTGGCCCTGAGCAACGACTTCATCATCGCCGGGCCGCTGTGGGAGTCCCTGGAGGGCCTGCTCGGCAAGGAGGGCGTGGCCACGGCGAACGGCCCGCGCCACCGCCGCCAGCGGCGCACCATCCAGCCCGCCTTCCGGCTCGACGCCATCCCCGCCTACGGGCCGATCATGGAGGAGGAGGCGCACGCGCTCACCGAGCGCTGGAAGCCCGGCGAGACCGTCGACTGCACCTCCGAGTCGTTCCGGGTGGCCGTGCGCATCGCGGCCCGCTGCCTGCTGCGCGGCGACTTCATGGACGAGCGGGCGGAGCGGCTGTGCGTCGCCCTGGCGACCGTCTTCCGCGGGATGTACCGGCGGATGGTGGTCCCGCTGGGACCGCTCTACAACCTTCCGCTCCCGGCCAACCGCGAATTCAACCGGGCCTTGGCCGATTTGCATCTCCTGGTCGACGAGATCGTCGCCGAGCGCCGCGCAAGCGGTCAAAAGCCGGACGATTTGCTGACGGCATTGCTGGAGGCGAAGGACGAGAATGGCGAACCCATCGGGGAACAGGAGATCCACGATCAGGTCGTCGCGATCCTCACCCCGGGCAGCGAAACCGTGGCATCCACGATCATGTGGCTGTTGCATATGCTCGCTGAGCACCCTGAACACGCCGACCGGGTGTGCGACGAAGTGCAAGCCGTCACCGGTGGGAGGCCGGTGGCATTCGCCGACGTCCGGGCACTGAGGCACACCAACAATGTCGTGGTCGAGTCCATGCGTTTGAGTCCGGCGGTGTGGATTCTGACGCGCCGGGCGGTACGGGACACGGAACTCGGCGGATACCGCATTCCGTCCGGGGCGGACATCGTCTACAGCCCGTACGCCATCCAGCGCGACGCGAAGTCCTATGAGCGGAACCTGGACTTCGACCCGGACCGCTGGCTGCCGGAGCGGGTCAAGGCGATCCCGAAGCACGCCATGAGCCCGTTCAGCACGGGCAACCGCAAGTGCCCCAGCGACCACTTCTCGATGGCCCAGCTGACGCTGATCACGGCGGCGCTGGCCACGAAGTACCGCTTCGAGCAGGTGGCCGGGTCCGACGACAGCACGCGCGTGGGCATCACGCTGCGGCCGCACGACCTGCGCGTACGGCCGGTGGCGAGGTGAGAACCGCGGGCCTCAGGCCGCCTCGGGGCCCCTGAACGTACGCCGGTAGGCGTGCGGCGTGGTCCCGACCGACCGGACGAAGTGGTGGCGCAGCGTGGCCGCGTTGCCGAACCCCGTCCGGCCGGCGATCGCGTCCATCGTCTCGTCCGTCGCCTCCAGCAGCCGCTGCGCCAGCAGCACGCGCTGGCGCAGCACCCAGCGGTAGGGGGTCGTGCCCGTCTCCTGCTGGAAGCGGCGGGCGAACGTGCGCGGGGACATCAGGGCGCGGGCGGCCAGCTGCTCGACGGTCACCTCCTCGTCGAGATGGCGCTCCATCCAGGCCAGCACCTCGCCGATCGTGTCGGCCTCGGAGTGCGGCAGCGGGCGCTCGATGTACTGCGCCTGGCCGCCGTCGCGGTGCGGCGGCACCACCATCCGGCGGGCGATCTTGTTGGCCACCTCGGAGCCCTGCTCCTTGCGGACCAGGTGCAGGCAGGCGTCGATGCCGGCGGCGGTGCCCGCGGAGGTGATCACCGGGTCCTCGTCGACGTAGAGCACGTCCGGCTCGACCACCACCCGGGGGTAGCGCACGGCGAGCTCCCGGGCGTGCTTCCAGTGCACCGTGCAGCGGCGGTCGTCCAGCAGTCCGGCCGCGGCCAGGACGAAGACGCCGGAGCAGACGCTGAGCACCCGGGCGCCGCGGTCCACACCGCGGCGCAGGGCCTCCAGCAGCTCCGGCGGGAACGTGCGGGTGGAGTAGCCGTCCCCGGCCGGGACGGCGATCAGGTCGGCCGTCTCCAGCCGCTCCAGGCCGTGCTCGACCCGCAGCGACAAGCCCGAGGCCATGCGCAGGGCGGGGCCCTCGGCCGAGGCCACGGCGAAGTCGTACACCGGCAGGCCGTCGTCACTGCGGTCGGTGCCGAAGACCTCGCACACCACACCGAGTTCGAAGGGGGTCACGCCGTCGAGCAGGGCGACGGCCACGTTCTGCAGCATGCCCCCAGTGTGCCTCGCCGGTGGCAGTAATTCGAGGGTCTGCGGCAGTACTGCCACTGACGGTAAGGAGCATTCGGAGCGACAGTGGTGTCCATGGACACGAACCAGACGCAGACACTCATCGCCATGATCTTCGTACTCGGGACGCTGGTCCTCCTGGTCCTCCCGTCCGTGCTCGGCCTGATGCACGACAGGCGCATCGACCGGCAGATCCGGGCGGCCCAGGAGACCCGCGACGGAGCGTCGGCTCAGAAGTCCTCGTCCAGGTCGACGGTGCCCTCCACCGCCACCTGGTACGCGGAGGGCCGCCGCTCGAAGAAGTTGGTCAGCTCCTGAACCCCCTGGAGCTCCATGAAGGAGAAGGGGTTCTCCGAGCCGTACACCGGAGCGAAGCCCAGGCGGGTCAGCCGCTGGTCGGCGACGCACTCCAGGTACTGCCGCATCGACTCGGTGTTCATGCCCGGGAGGCCGTCACCGCACAGGTCGCGCGCGAACTGCAGCTCGGCCTCGACGGCCTCGCGGAGCATGTCCGTCACCTCCTGCCGGAGCCGGTCGTCGAAGAGCTCCGGCTCCTCCTTGCGGACGGTGTCGACGACGTCGAACGCGAACGACATGTGCATGGTCTCGTCCCGGAACACCCAGTTGGTGCCGGTGGCCAGGCCGTGCAGCAGCCCCCGGCTGCGGAACCAGTACACGTAGGCGAAGGCGCCGTAGAAGAACAGGCCCTCGATGCAGGCCGCGAAGCAGATCAGGTTGAGTAGGAAGCGGCGCCGGTCCGCCTGTGACTCCAGCCGGTCCAGCTTCTCGACCGAGTCCATCCACCTGAAGCAGAACTCCGCCTTCTCGCGGATGGACGGGATGTTCTCCACCGCCGCGAAGGCCGCCGCGCGGTCCTCCGGGTCGGGCAGGTAGGTGTCGAGCAGCGTCAGATAGAACTGGACGTGCACGGCCTCCTCGAACAGCTGACGGCTCAGGTACAGCCGCGCCTCGGGGGAGTTGATGTGCTTGTACAGCGTCAGCACCAGGTTGTTCGCGACGATCGAGTCGCCCGTCGCGAAGAACGCCACCAGCCGGCCGATGAGGTGCTGCTCCGCGGGGGAGAGCTTGGCGAGGTCGGCGACGTCCGAGTGGAGGTCGACCTCCTCCACGGTCCAGGTGTTCTTGATGGCGTCCCGGTAGCGCTCGTAGAAGTCCGGGTAGCGCATGGGGCGCAGGGTCAGCTCGAAGCCGGGGTCGAGAAGGTTCTGGGTGCTGGGCATTACTGGCAGGCCTCGCAGGACTCGGGGTTTTCCAGGGAGCAGGCGACCGCTTCGGGGTCCGGGGTGGCCGGCACGGGGACGGTGGCCTGGGCGGCGCGGGCGATGCGGGTCGCCGGGCGCGAGCGCAGGTAGTACGTGGTCTTCAGCCCGGACTTCCAGGCGTAGGCGTACATCGAGGAGAGCTTTCCGATGGTCGGCGTCTCCAGGAAGAGGTTCAGCGACTGGGACTGGTCCAGGAACGGGGTCCTGGCCGCCGCCATGTCGATCAGGCCGCGCTGCGGGATCTCCCAGGCCGTGCGGTAGAGGGCGCGCACGTCCTCGGGGATCCAGGCGAAGCCCTGCACCGAGCCGTTGGCCTCGCGCAGGGCCTCGCGGGTGCGGGCGTCCCACACGCCGAGCCGCTTGAGCTCGTCCACCAGGTAGGAGTTGACCTGGAGGAACTCGCCGGACAGCGTCTCGCGCTTGAACAGGTTGGACACCTGCGGCTCGATGCACTCGTACACGCCCGCGATCGAGGCGATGGTGGCGGTGGGCGCGATGGCGAGCAGCAGGGAGTTGCGCAGGCCGGTCGTGGCGATCCGCTCGCGCAGGGCCGCCCAGCGCTCGGGCCAGGTCAGCTCCACATCGTAGTGGTCGGGGTGCAGCACGCCCCGGGCCGTGCGGGTCTTCTCCCAGGCCGGCAGCGGCCCGCTGCGCTCGGCGAGGTCGGCGGAGGCCTCGTAGGCGGCGAGCATGATGCGTTCGGCGATGCGGGTGGACAGGGCCTTCGCCTCGGGCGAGTCGAAGGGCAGGCGCAGCTGGAAGAAGACGTCCTGAAGGCCCATCGCGCCGAGGCCGACCGGGCGCCAGCGGGCGTTGGAGCGGCCCGCCTGCTCGGTCGGGTAGAAGTTGATGTCGACGACCCGGTCGAGGAACGTCACGGCCGTGCGGACGGTTTCGTCCAGGCGCTCCCAGTCGATGTCCCCGCCGGTCACGAACGCGCCGAGGTTGACCGAGCCGAGGTTGCAGACCGCCGTCTCGCCGTCGCTGGTGACCTCCAGGATCTCCGTGCAGAGGTTGGAGGAGTGCACGACGTGGCCCGGCTCGGCGGTCTGGTTGGCGGTGCGGTTGGCGGCGTCCTTGAAGGTCATCCAGCCGTTGCCGGTCTGCGCCAGGGTGCGCATCATGCGGCCGTACAGCTCGCGCGCGGGCAGCGTCTTTCGCGCCAGGCCCTTCGCCTCGGCCGCCCGGTAGGCGGTGTCGAACTCCTCGCCCCACAGGTCGACCAGCTCGGGCACGTCCGCGGGGGAGAACAGCGACCACTGCGCGTCGGCGTTCACGCGGCGCATGAACTCGTCGGGGATCCAGTGCGCGAGGTTGAGGTTGTGCGTGCGGCGGGCGTCCTCGCCGGTATTGTCGCGCAGTTCCAGGAACTCCTCGATGTCGGAGTGCCAGGTCTCCAGGTAGACCGCTGCGGCGCCCTTGCGGCGGCCGCCCTGGTTCACGGCGGCGACGGAGGCGTCGAGGGTCTTCAGGAACGGCACGATGCCGTTGGAGTGGCCGTTCGTGCCGCGGATCAGCGAACCGCGGGCCCGGATGCGGGAGTAGGCGATGCCGATGCCGCCGGCGTGCTTCGACAGCCGGGCCACCTGGTGGTAGCGGTCGTAGATGGAGTCCAGCTCGTCCTGGGGGGAGTCCAGGAGGTAGCAGGACGACATCTGGGGGTGCCGGGTGCCGGAGTTGAAGAGCGTGGGGGAGGAGGGCAGGTAGTCGAGGCGGCTCATCAGCCGGTAGAGGGCGGCGACTTCGTCCACGGCCCGTGCGGTGTCGTCCTCGGCGAGGCCGCTCGCCACGCGCAGCAGGAAGTGCTGGGGCGTCTCGATCACCTTGCGGGTGATCGGGTGCCGCAGCAGGTAGCGGCTGTGCAGCGTGCGCAGGCCGAAGTAGCCGAAGCGGTCGTCGGCGGCGGTGTCGATGAGGGCGTCCAGCCGGGCGGCGTGCCGCTGGACGAAGTCGGCGGTCCGGTCGGCGATGAGCCCTTCGCGGTGTCCCACGGCGACCGACTCCGTGAACGACGCGACGCCCTGGGAGGCGGCCTCCGCGCGGATGCCGATGGTCAGCAGCCGGGCGGCCAGGCGGGAGTAGGCGGGGTCCTCGGAGATGAGGCCGGCGGCCGCCTCGGTCGCCAGCTCGCGCAACTCCGTCTCGTCCGCCCGCGCGGACCGGCCGCGCAGCGCGGCGGCGGCGACCCGGCCGGGGTCGGCGTCGGGGAGGTCGGCGGTCAGCCCGGTCAGGGTCCGCAACAACGCGGCACCGGGAGCGTCGTGCGCTTCTTCCGCGGCTTCTTCGGCGGCTGAGACCGGATCGGCTGGCGCGATGGTCACGTGGGGCTCTCCCTCGCTCGGCACGGGGCCTCGCCGAGGGCAGGGGGCAGCACACGAGCGCACGCGGCGCCGCGTCCACCGGCCCATTCCACGAGGCCCGGACGTCAGGCACACCGGCCGGGTGGCCGGGTGCGCTGTCGGCAGGTCCTCGGACTGACGCCCATACCGCATCAAAGGGCATGGGTACACCGTTGCGGGACAGTTCCGGATTCGCACCGGATTCCCCTGCGGCGACAGCGAGCATGAGCATACATCTTGTGCCGGGTTCGAATGCCACCCCCAGATGTTGTGTCGCGCTGGTTTCGGAGGGTCAGCCGGCAGGTGTGCAGAGTGATCTTCACCGGCCGTGGGACCGGCGCCGGACGAGGGGCGGCGGGCGAACGACGGCGGGCCGCCGTGAGGTGTGCTCACGGCGGCCCGCTGCGGGTCGTTCGTCGTGCGGGGCGCGGTGCCGGGCGCCCCGGAGGTCAGTGCGAGGAACCGGCGGTGGCGGGCGGCAGTTCGACCTGCACCCCCGGGTCGCCCGCGTCGGCCGTGTAGTCCTCCGGCTTGGTCTCGTCGACGCCGTCGGGGGCCTTCAGGGCCTTGAGGACGAACGTCAGGACCACCGTCACCACCACGTTCAGCACGAACGCCGTGAGGCCGATGTAGCCGATCTCGCCGATGCCGGGGATCTCCTTGGAGGAGCCGCCGAAGTGCTTCTGCGTCGGCGAGGCGACCCCGTACGCGGCGACCGTGCCGTAGACCATGCCGACCGCCCAGCCCGCGAGCAGCGCCCAGCGGTGGAACCAGCGCGTGAACAGGCCGCCGACCAGGGCCGGGAAGGTCTGCAGGATCCAGATGCCGCCGAGCAGCTGGAAGTTGATGGCGACCGTCTTGTCCATGGTGAGGACGAAGGCCAGCGCGCCCACCTTCACCAGCAGGGACACCAGCTTGGAGACCTTGGTCTCCTGCGCGGGCGTGGCGTCCGGCTTGATGAAGTCCTTGTAGATGTTGCGCGTGAAGAGGTTCGCGGCCGCGATGGACATGATGGCCGCCGGCACCAGCGCGCCGATGCCGATCGCCGCGAACGCCACACCGGCGAACCAGTCCGGGAACATCGTCTCGAACAGCTGCGGGATCGCCAGCTGCCCGTTCTGCACCTTGATGCCCGCCGCGATCGCCATGAAGCCGAGCAGGGCGAGCAGGCCCAGCATCAACGAGTACAGCGGCAGGATCGTGGTGTTGCGGCGGATCACCTCACGGCTCTTGGAGGACAGCGTCGCCGTGATGGAGTGCGGGTACATGAACAGCGCCAGGGCCGAGCCCAACGCCAGCGTGGCGTAGGTCCACTGGCCCGCCTCCGGCGGCGTCAGCGCACCGCGCGGCGCGCCCGTCGCCGGGTTGGTCTGGCTGAACGCGTCGCCCGCCTTGGCGAAGATGTCGTCGAAGCCGCCCAGCTTGATCGGGATGTAGATGATCGCCACCGCGATGACGATGTAGATCAGCGTGTCCTTCACGAACGCGATGAGCGCGGGCGCCCGCAGACCCGACGAGTACGTGTAGGCCGCCAGCACGCCGAACGCGATCAGCAGCGGCAGGTCCTTGATGAACCAGTTGGTGTTCTCGCCGCCGCCGACGCCCATCACGTCCAGCACGGCCTGGATGCCGACCAGCTGGAGGGCGATGTAGGGCATCGTGGCGAGGATGCCGGTCAGCGCCACGGCCAGGGACAGGCCCTTGGAGCCGAAGCGGCCGCGCACGAAGTCGGAGGTCGTCACGTAGCCGTGCTTGTGGGAGACCGACCACAGGCGCGGCAGGAACGTGAAGATCAGCGGGTAGACCAGGATCGTGTAGGGCACCGCGAAGAAGCCCGCCGCGCCCGCCGCGTAGATCGCCGCCGGCACGGCCACGAAGGTGTACGCCGTGTACAGGTCGCCGCCCAGCAGGAACCAGGTGATCCAGGTGCCGAACGAGCGGCCGCCGAGGCCCCATTCGTCCAGGCTGTGCTCGTTCTCGGCCTTGCGCCAGCGCGCGGCCAGGAAGCCCATGACCGTGACGGCCAGGAAGAAGAAGATGAAGACGGCGAGTGCGACGCCGTTCACGCCGTCCTTCACTCCGACGCACCGCCCTTCGCGGCCGAGCGGGCGCGCTGGTCACGCTGCCACAGCTTGAAGGCGATCATCGTCAGTGCCGTGGAGATCAGCACCCAGGCCATCTGGTACCAGTAGAAGAACGGGATTCCGATGAAGGCCGGGTCGGTCTTCGCGTACGAGCCGACCCACAGCATGGCGATGAAGGGCGCGACGAGGCAGACGGCGATGACGACGCGCATCGGCGTCACCACCGGCCCTCTGCTGACTTCCGGGGGTTGCGACATCAGGCGGCTCCGTCCCCTCAAGTGATCACCTGTGCAATGCGCAGGCAATCTAGGTCAGGGTGCGCCGAGAGCGGAACCCCTCGTCCGCAATGCGGTACCCAAAAGAAACCGGAGATCCGTCGCCGCCCGGTGCCGTCGCCGGCCGGCTACTCCTGGGGGCGCTTCAGGCGGGCCACGAACTTGTACCGGTCGCCCCGGTAGACCGACCGCACCCACTCCACCGGCTGGCCGTCGCGGTCCAGCGAGTGCCGGGAGAGCATCAGCATCGGCAGGCCGACGTCCGTGCCGAGCAGGCCGGCCTCGCGCGGGGTGGCCAGGGACGTCTCGATGGTCTCCTCGGCCTCGGCGAGATGGACGTCGTAGACCTCGGCGAGCGCGGTGTAGAGGGACGTGTACTTCACCAGGGAGCGGCGCAGGGCGGGGAAGCGCTTCGCGCTGAGGTGCGTGGTCTCGATGGCCATGGGCTCGCCGTTGGCCATGCGCAGGCGCTCGATGCGCAGCACGCGCCCGCCCGGCGTGATGTCGAGCAGCCCGGCGAGCCGGTCGTCGGCGGTGATGTAGCCGATGTCCAGCAGCTGCGAGGTCGGCTCCAGGCCCTGGGCGCGCATGTCCTCGGTGTAGGAGGTCAGTTGCAGGGCCTGCGAGACCTTCGGCTTGGCGACGAAGGTGCCCTTGCCCTGGATGCGTTCCAGCCGGCCCTCGACGACCAGTTCCTGCAGCGCCTGGCGCACGGTCGTCCGGGAGGTGTCGAACTCCGCCGCGAGGGTGCGCTCGGGCGGGACGGGCGTGCCGGGCGCCTGGGTCTCCGTCATGTCGAGCAGGTGCTTCTTCAGGCGGTAGTACTTGGGCACACGTGCGGTACGGACGGGCACCCCGTTCTCGTTCTCCGCACTGCTGACGTCGGTGCTCATGCTCCGCCTTCCCGGCTCGGTCCGCCGACACGATCTCACTTGTATACCGTCGGCGTCTTGTTTGGTCTAGTCCACCACTGCAAGTGGTCTACCTGAAGTATGGCCCGTGCAAGCGGGTTTTCGCTGGCTTCTTACTTAAAGGTTCCTGCATATGTAGGTCGCATAACGGCTGGTCAGAGCCTTCTCGCCACCCTTGACAGGCTGGTTGGCCTGGGCCAAGCTCCCCGTACTGGTCTACACCAATGGTCCAGGCCCGGCCCACCGTTCACTGCGGGGAGCCAGGGGGGTTGTGGGATCCCTGAGGAGGGTGGCGTGAAGCGCAAGCTGACAGCCGCGATCGGTATCGCGGGCATGATGGTCTCCATCGCGGCGTGCGGCGGCGAGGGCGACGGGGGCTCGGACAAGGGCGGCGCGGACGCCAAGGAGCTGACCGTCTGGCTCACCGTCGACGCCCAGAACAACTGGCCGGAGCTGGTGAAGGCCGCCGACGACGCGGTGAAGAAGAAGCACCCGGGCCTGAAGATCAACCACGAGTACTACGGCTGGCCGGACAAGAACGCCAAGCTCGACGCCGTCCTGGCCACGGACAAGGCCCCCGACGTGGTCGAGATGGGCAACACCGAGATGCTCGGCTACATGGTCAAGGGCGCCTTCGCCCCCCTCGACCAGGGCAAGTTCGACAACTCCGACGCCTGGCTGGACGGCCTCAAGGCCTCGGTGACCTACGAGGGCAAGACCTACGGCGTCCCCTACTACGCCGGCGGCCGCGTCGCCAACTGGCGCAAGGACATCGCCGCCTCGGTCGGCGTCAAGACGGCTCCGAAGACGTACAAGGAGCTCACCGACGCCCTGGACAAGATCCAGAAGAAGCAGGGCGACAAGTTCAACGCCTGGTACCAGCCCACCCGCGACTGGTACGCCGCCATGTCCTTCGTCTACGACGCCGGCGGCGCCATCGCCACCGAGTCGGGCGGCCAGTGGAAGGCCTCGCTCTCCTCGCCCGAGTCCCTCAAGGGCCTGAACGAGTTCAAGAACGTCGTCGACAAGTACATGCACGGCGACAAGACCAAGGACGAGTCCGACCGCTACATCGTCTACGGCCAGGGCAAGTCCGCCATGATCTTCGCGGCCGCCTGGGAGGGCGCCACCGCCGAGGACCCGAAGAACGACAAGACCGGCAAGCTCAAGGGCAACCTCGAGAACTTCGTGATGCCCGGCCCGTCCGGCAAGAACATGCCCGTCTTCCTGGGCGGCTCCGACCTCGCCGTGCCGGTGAAGTCCGACGCGCAGGACCTGGCCGCCGAGTGGATCAACGCGTTCGCCGGCTCCTCCGGGCAGAAGGGCCTGATGGCCAAGGGCAACCTGCCCAACAACAAGACGGACCTCGCCACGCTCAAGAACGACCCCAAGACGGCGGTCCCTGCCACCGCGGCCGAGGCCAACTGGTTCGTCCCGATGGCACCCGGCTGGGGCCAGGTCGAGAAGGCGCAGATCCTGCAGACCATGCTGCAGAGCATCGGCACCGGCAAGAAGTCCGTCGAGGCCGCCGCCAAGGAGGCGGACGCCGCGATCGACAAGGTCATCAACACCAAGTGACCTACGGGCGGGGCTCCCTCACACGGAGCCCCGCCGTCGTCAGGACCTGAGGGACCGCCAAGGAGCGCGCGATGAGTGCCGCAGACACCACCACCCCCGCCAAGGTGCCGCCACCGCGGCCGGTACCTGTGCCGCCCCCCACCGGGCGGCGGCCCCGCGGGCAGCGCACCTCGGGCGGTGCCGCCGTCCCCTGGCTGCTGCTCGCGCCCTGCCTGCTGATCCTGGCCCTGGTCATGGGCTATCCGCTGGCCCGCCTGGTCACCCTGTCCTTCCAGAAGTTCGGGCAGTCCCAGCTGTGGGGTTTCCAGCCGGCCGAGTCCGTCGGCTTCGACAACTTCGCCAAGGTGCTCGGCGACGGAGAGTTCTGGGCCGTCGTGCTGCGCACCGTGATCTTCGCGGGCGGCGCGGTCGTCTTCACCATGGTGATCGGCATGGCGCTCGCGCTGCTGCTCCAGCGCGTCTCGGGCTGGCTGAAGATACTGATCAACATCGTGCTGGTGGCCAGCTGGGGCATGCCCGTGATCGTGGCGACCACGGTCTTCAAATGGCTCTTCGACTCGGACTACGGCGTCTTCAACGCCCTGCTGAGCAAGTTGCCCGGCGTCGACATGATCGGCCACAACTGGTTCGCGAGCGGCCCCGAGGGGCTGGCCGTGATCATGCTGCTGGTGGTGTGGGGAGCCGTGCCGTTCGTGGTCATCACGCTCAGCGCGGGCCTCACCCAGGTGCCGAAGGAACTGGAGGAGGCGGCCCGCCTGGACGGCGCCGGCTCCTGGGGCGTCTTCCGCTACGTCACCCTGCCCGTCCTCAAGCCGATCATCGTGATGCTCACGACCCTGTCGGTCATCTGGGACATGGGCGTCTTCCCGCAGGTGTTCGTCATGCGCAACGGCCACCCCGAGCCGGAGTTCCAGGTCCTCAACACCTACTCCTACGACCGTGCCTTCGTGGTCAACGACTACGCCCAGGGCTCGGCCATCGCGCTGATCACCGTCCTGCTGCTGCTCGGCGTGGTCGCCGTCTACATGCGGCAGATGCTGAAGATCGGAGAGGTCGAATGAGCAGCACCCTGACCGGCCGCCGGGCGCCGAGGCTGTGGTGGAACGTCCTCGGGCTCCTCGTCTTCGTCACCGCCGGCTTCCCGCTGTACTGGATGCTCAACACGGCGTTCAAGCCCGCGAAGGACGCCATCGACCCCGACCCGAGCCTGCTGCCCACCGGCCTGACCTTCGACAACTTCGGCCGGGCGCTGGACATCGCCGACTTCTGGGGCCCGGTCGGCCGCAGCATGGTGGTGTCGCTGGCCGTGGTCGTCATCGGCATGGTCGTCGGGCTGCTGGCCGCGCTCGCCATCTCCCGGTTCGCCTTCCGCGGCCGCAAGATCGTGATCGTGGGCATCCTCGCGGTCCAGATGGTGCCGCTGGTCGCCATGATCATCCCGGTCTTCCTGCTCCTGAACGACCTGGGCCAGTACGACCGGCTCACCGGCCTCGTCATCACGTACCTGACCTTCGTCCTGCCCTTCACGGTCTGGACGCTGCGCGGCTTCATCGTCAACATCCCGAAGGAACTGGAGGAGGCGGCCATGGTCGACGGCTGTTCCCGCACCAGCGCCTTCCTGCGGGTGGTCTTCCCGCTCCTGGCCCCGGGCATGGTCGCCACCTCGGTCTACGCCTTCATCCAGGCCTGGAACGAGTACCTCTACGCCCTGATGCTCCTCAGCCAGAAGAACCAGACCGCGACCGTCTGGCTCGGCAACTTCACCACCAAGCACGGCACCGAATACGCCCCGATGATGGCCGGAGCCACGATGATGGCCGTGCCGATCGTCGCCCTCTTCCTCCTCGTCCAGCGCAAGATGGCCGCGGGCCTGACCGCGGGCGCCGTGAAGGGATGACCTCACCCGATGACGACACTCGCCAGCGGCACCGACACGCTCACGCGCGACGCCCTGACCGTCCTGCAGCCCGGCTTCACCGGCACCACCGCCCCCGACTGGCTGCTGCGCCGGCTCGGTGAGGGGCTCGCCTCCGTCGGGCTCTTCGGCCGCAACATCGCCTCACCGGACCAACTGGCCGCCCTCACCGCCCAGCTGCGGGCCGAGCGCGACGACGTCCTCGTCGCGATCGACGAGGAGGGCGGCGACGTCACCCGGCTGGAGGTGCGCAGCGGCTCCTCCTTCCCGGGCAACCACGCCCTCGGCGCGGTCGACGACGTCGAGCTGACCCGGCAGGTCGCCCACGAACTGGGCCGCCGCCTCGCCGCCTGCGGCGTCAACCTCAACTGGGCCCCCTCCGCCGACGTCAACTCCGACCCCCGCAACCCGGTCATCGGCGTCCGCTCCTTCGGTGCCGACACCGCACTGGCCGCCCGGCACACCGCCGCCTACGTCACCGGCCTGCAGTCCGCCGGCGTCGCCGCCTGCACCAAGCACTTCCCCGGCCACGGCGACACCGCCGTCGACTCCCACCACGCCCTGCCGCGCATCGACGTCTCCGCCGAGGTGCTGGCCGAACGCGAACTGGCGCCCTTCCGCGCCGCCATCGCCGCCGGCAGCCGGGCCGTCATGAGCGCCCACATCCTGGTCCCGGCGCTCGACCCCGACCACCCGGCCACCCTCTCCCGCCGCATCCTGACCGGCCTGCTGCGCGGCGAACTCGGCTACGACGGCCTGATCGTCACCGACGGCATGGAGATGCGCGCCATCGCCGGCACCTACGGCATCGAACGCGGCAGCGTCCTCGCCATCGCCGCGGGCGCCGACGCGATCTGCGTCGGCGGCGGCCTGGCCGACGACGCGACCGTGCTCCGCCTGCGGGACGCCCTGGTCGGAGCCGTCCGCACCGGTGAACTGCCCGAGGCACGCCTCGCCGAGGCCGCCGACCGCGTCCGGTCCCTGGCCCGCTGGACCGGCACCGCCGGCCCGTCGGCCGAGGAGGCCCACGGCAGCGAGGTCGGCCTGCGCGCGGCCCGTCGCGCCCTGACGGTGACCCCCGCCCCGGGCCTCGGCAGCCCCCAGGCTTTCGAGCCCCTCACCGAGCCCCCCTACGTCGCCGCCCTCACCCCCGTCGCCAACATCGCCGTCGGCGACGAGACCCCCTGGGGCGTCGCCGCCGAACTGATCCACCTCCTGCCCGGCACGGTGACCGGCAGCTTCTCCGCCGGCGACGGCACGCAGAGCGAGGCCGGGCGGGACGCCGGCCGGGCGGCCCTGCAGGCGGCCGGCGCGCGCCGCATCGTCGCCGTGGTCCGCGACGAGCACCGCCATCCCTGGATGGCCTCCGCCCTCGACACCCTGCTGGCCGCCCGCCCCGACACGATCGTCGTCGAGATGGGCGTCCCGCAGGCCGCCCCGCGCGGCGCCCTGCACATCGCCACCCACGGCGCGGCCCGCGTCTGCGGCCGTGCGGCGGCCGAGGTGATCGCCGGAGCCGTGGGCCGCTGAGCCCTTCCTTGATGAACGTGGTTGTAAGCCTGCAAGCAAATGTAGTACTTCTTATACATGAGCGAGCAGGTGCACAACAGGTTGGCGATGGTGCGTGCCGAACGGAAGGTGTCGCGCCAGAGCCTGGCCGAGGCAGTGGGGGCCCACTACCAGACCATCGGCTACATCGAGCGGGGGCAGTACAACCCGAGCCTCGACCTGGCACTGAAGATCTCGAAGTTCTTCGGGCTGCCGGTCGAGGCGCTGTTCTCCCTCGAACCGTTCCGGCCGCTCACGGACGAGGTCTACGGGAGGAACCAGCCATGACGACGACACGCCTGACCCGCTACGACCGGACCATGCTGCGGCTGATGAACGACCGCCGCGGAGCGGCCTGGTACGCCACGGCGGCCCGTCGCCGGCTGGCCGTCGCCACCCATGTCACGCTCACGCTGGCCATCGGCGGCCTGATGACCCACCTGTTCCTCGCCGAGGGCGAACCACTGTGGACCGTCGTCGCGATGGCGGTGCTGCTGCTCCCCTGGATGGTCGCGACCGGCGTGATCAACGGCGCCACCCGGGGTCTGCTGGAGCTGCGCGCCCACGTCCTGGACGAGCGGCAGTCCGCCGAACGCAGCCGCGTCCTGGCCCGGGCCCACCGCGTGACGACCCTGCTGCTGGCCGCCGCCGCGGTCATCCTGCTGATCACGGGCGGCGTCGCCGGCGACGCCCCGAAGGCCTACGCGGCGCCGCTGCTCATCGCCGTCCTCGTCACCCACTGGGTGATGCCCCTGTGGGTGGCCGGCTGGCTGGCCGAGGACGAACCGGCCGACGACGACCTCTGACGACCGGCCCTAGATGCCCTGCCAGTCGGGCTTGTTGGCGTACGTGTGCCGGAAGTAGTCCGCCAGCTTCAGCTTCGACGCGGCGGCCTCGTCGACCACGACGGTCGCGTGCGGGTGGAGCTGGAGCGCGGACGCCGGGCACACCGCCGCGACCGGCCCCTCCACCGTCGCCGCCACCGCGTCCGCCTTGCCCTCGCCCGTGGCGAGCAGCACCAGGTGCCGGGCCTCCAGGATGGTGCCGATGCCCTGAGTGATCACGTGGTGCGGCACCTGGTCGATGTCGCCGTCGAAGAACCGGGCGTTGTCGATCCGGGTCTGCTCGGTCAGCGTCTTGATCCGCGTCCGCGAGGCCAGCGACGAGCACGGCTCGTTGAAGCCTATGTGCCCGTCGGTCCCGATCCCGAGCAGCTGGAGGTCCACCCCGCCGGCCTCCGCGAGAGCCCTGTCGTACGCCTCGCACGCCCCCTGCACGTCCTGCGCCGTGCCGTCCGGGCCCGTGAACTGGTCCATCCCGATCCCGAGCGGCTCCAGCACCTCACGCCGCAGCACCGACCGGTACGACTCCGGATGGTCGGCGGGCAGCCCCACGTACTCGTCGAGCTGGGCGATCCGTGCCCGCGCCGCGTCCACGGCACCGGAACGCACCTTGGCCGCCAGCGCCTCGTACACCGGCAGCGGCGTCGAGCCCGTGGCCACGCCGAGCAGGGCGTCGGGCTTGCGCCGGAGCAGCTGCGCCATGGCCTCGGCGATGAGCTCGCCACCCGCCTTGGCGTCCGGAACGATGACAACTTCCACGCTGGGCCTGCCGATCTGAGGAGGATGCTCGACTGGGACTGGAGGACCCGGGAGGGGGTCGTGTGGTTTAGACCAATCTAACAGAGCGGGGGCGTCCCTCCCAGGGTGCGGGGCGCCGCTCCCGGGCAGGCGACAGTGCCGTGCCGGCCTGGTCTCCGGCAGGTGAACAGCACGGGTCCCGCGTGGTCGTTCCGCGGCCCGGGGGAGTGGAATGGGAGCTGCACGCGCCGACGCCCCGGGAGGAACCGCCATGACCGCCGCCGCCACACCGGGCCCCTCCAGCGAACTCCCCGGCCGGACCATGGCCCGGGAGATGGCGGAGCAGCCCGCCGTCCTGCGCCGGATCCTGACCGAGGGCGCCCCCGCGATCCAGGACGTGGCCCGGCGGATCGCCGCCCGAGCGCCCCGCTTCGTCCTGCTCACCGCCCGCGGCACCTCCGACAACGCCGCCCTGTACGCCAAGTACCTCCTGGAGATCCGGCTCGGCCTGCCCTGCGGACTCACCTCGATGTCCACCACCACGGCCTACGGCGCCCGCCCCGACCTCACCGACGTCCTCGTCGTCACCGTCAGCCAGTCGGGCGGCTCCCCCGACCTGGTCGCCTCCACCCGCGCCGCCCGCGAGGCCGGCGCGATCACGCTGGCCGTCACCAACAACCCCGGCTCACCGCTCGCCGGCGTGTCCGAGTACCACATCGACATCCTGGCCGGACCGGAGAAGGCCCTCCCGGCGACCAAGACCTACACCGCCTCCCTTCTCGCCCTGTACCTCTTCGTCGAAGGACTGCGCGGCGGCGACGGGGCGGCCGCCCACGTCCTGCCGGAGCTCGCCGCGGGGCTGCTCGCCCGGCAGGACGAGGTGCGCACCCTCGCCGCCCGGTACCGCTTCGCCGAGCGCATGGTGCTCACCTCGCGCGGCTACGGCTATCCCACGGCCAAGGAGGCCGCCCTCAAGCTGATGGAGACCAGCTACATCCCCGCCCTCTCCTACTCCGGCGCCGACCTGCTGCACGGACCGCTCGCCATGGTCGACAACGTCTCCCCGGTCATCGCCGTGGTCACCGACGGCAAGGGCGGCGAAGCGCTCCAGCCCGTACTGGACCGGCTGCGCGGCCGCGGCGCCGACCTCGTCGTCGTCGGCCCCCCGCACCAGGTCGAGCAGGCCTCGGCCGGCTTCGTCCTGCCCACCCAGGGCGTCGCCGAGGAGGTCCAGCCGGTCCTGGAGATCATCCCCCTGCAGTTCCTGGCCTACGAGGTCACCATCGCCCGCGGCCAGGACCCGGACGCGCCGCGCGCACTGGCCAAGGTGACGGAGACGCGGTGAGGGAGGGGGCGGGCCGAGTCGGCGGCGGGGGGCGGGGGATACGCCTCCGCGTTCGGGGCGGCCTGGGTCTTGGGGGTGATGCCGAGCCATGCCTTCGGGGGAGCGTGGGGGGTAACTCCGAAGCCTTGGGGGGTGACTCCGGGTGCGCCCTCGGGGGACCGAGTACCGCGAGGCGGGCGCGGCCGGGCTAGGTCAGCGACCCCCCGGTCACATCCACCCAGCTCCCAGTGACCCACCGGCCTCCGTCCGAGACCAGGAACGCCACCACGTCGGCGACCTCGGCGGGCCGGCCCACCCCGCCCAGCGCCGATATCGCCGCGGCCTTCGCCCAGCCGTCGTCGCTGCCGTGCAGCAGCTCGGCCGTGTTGTCCGTGTCGATGATGCCCGGCGCCACCGAGTTCACCGTGACGCCCCGTGCCCCCAGCACCTTGGACAGGTCGCGGGAGAGCACGTCCAGCGCGCCCTTCGTCATCGCGTACGCCACGTTGTCCGGCATCACCGCCGTGCGGGCCAGCCCGGACGAGATGTTGACGACCCGGCCGCCGTCGCGCAGACGCGTCATGCCGTGCTTGAGGATGAAGAACGGCGCCTTCACGTTCACCGCGAAGGCCTCGTCGAACTCCCGCTCCGACAGCTGCGCGATCGGGCGCGTGGAACCGATGGCCGCGTTGTTCACCAGGATGTCGAGCCCGTCCGCGTGCCGGTCGAACTCCTCCCACAGCGCCTCGGCGTCGCCGGCCACGCCCAGTTCGACACCGACCGCGAAGGCCGAGCCGCCCGCTGCCTCGATCGCGGCGACCGTCTCCTTCGCCGCGGCCTCGTTCCTCCCGTAGTGCACCCCGACCCGGGCACCGTCCCGCCCCAGTCGCTCCGCGATCCCGCGGCCGATGCCCCTGCTCGCCCCCGTGACCAGTGCCGTCCTGCCCGTGAGTACGCCCATGACGGCGCCCCTCCCCATTTCTCTAGCGGTCGCTACAGAAATGACCGTACCGCAGTCCGCCGACATTTCTCTAGTGCCCGCTATAAAATGCACCCCATGGTGAACGACGACGGAACCGCGAAGACCCGGGCCAAGGCTGCACCCAGGCCCCGCGGGCGCCCTCGCTCCTTCGATCGCGAGACGGCCCTGGAGAAGGCGCTCCTGGCCTTCTGGGAACACGGCTACGAGGCCACGTCCGTCTCCGACCTGACCCGCGTCATGGACATCGGCGCCCCCAGCCTCTACGCGGCCTTCGGGGACAAGCGGTCCCTCTTCGACGAGGTCGTGCGTGTGTACGGCACGCGCTACGGCTCGTTCACCGACCGCGCCCTGGCCGAGGAGCCCACCGCCCGGGCCGCCGTCGCCCGCACGCTGCGCGAGGCCGCCACCGCGTACACGGAGCCGGGCCACCCGCACGGCTGCCTCGTCGTGCACGCCGCCGCGAACTGCTCCACCCCCGAGGTCGAACAGTCGTTGCGGGACCGCCGCAACGCGAACATCGCCGCCTTCGAGCAGCGGATCCAGGCCGACGTCGACGCCGGCCTGCTGCCCGCGGACACCGACGCCGCCGCGCTGGCCCGGCACACCGGCGCGATGATCCAGGGCATGTCACAACAGGCGCGCGACGGGGCGAGCCGGGAGGAACTGGAGGCCGTCGCCGAAATTGCCATGTCCATCTGGCCCCGCACAGGAACCCACACGGGTTAGGCTGCGTGATGGACGCCCGCGCGTCCGACGAGTCGCGGAATTAACAACAACGAACAGCCTCCCACGCATGGACACCCCGAGTGGTCTAGTCCACAATGCGTGAAGAGAGCGCGTGCACCACGCGCACCAGACCTCCGTCTTCCCCGCACAGGAAGACGGACCGAGGAACCGAGGCTCTCTGCCCTGACTGCCCCGGCTCCTCATCCTTCGGCCGACCGGGACCGCACACCCCACGGCCGATACTGCTCCGGGCTGCGGTGCCGGGAGGGTTGAGGGTCCCTCTCAGGCGCCGCGGCCCGCGGGTGTTTCCGGGCTCCGGGTATTTCGGAGCCGTACAAACGCCCGGGTACGCTCGCCCCGTGCCCTCCATGAACGAACTCGTACGCCAGCACACCGCCCTCGACGACACCGACCTCGAGTGGCTGCACCTGCTGGTCTCGGAGTGGCAGTTGCTCTCCGACCTCTCCTTCGCCGACCTGGTCCTCTGGGTCCCCACCAGCGACGGCACCCGGTACGTCTCGGTCGCCCAGATGCGGCCCAACACCGGCCCGACCTCGTACCAGGACGACATGGTGGGCCACCTCGTCCCGCGGGGGCGCCGCCCCATGCTGGACGCCGCCCTCGACGAGGGCCGCATCGTGCGCGAGGGCGACCCCGAGTGGCGCGAGGAGGTGCCCGTCCGGGTCGAGTCGATCCCCGTACGGCGGGAGGGCCGGGTCCTCGGGGTCATCGCCCGCAACACCAACCTCCTCACGGTGCGCACCCCCAGCCGACTGGAGCTCACCTACCTGCAGAGCGCCTCCGACCTGGCGCAGATGATCGCGGCCGGGTCCTTCCCGTTCGCGAACCAGCAGCTCGACATGGACGCCTCGCCCCGCGTCGGTGACGGCCTCATCCGGCTCGACGCCGACGGCCTCGTCCAGTACGCCTCGCCGAACGCGCTGTCCGCCTACCACCGGCTCGGCCTCGCCTCCGACCTCGTCGGCCAGCACCTCGGGCGGACCACGGCCGAACTCGCCCCGACCCGGGGCCCGGTGGACGAGGCCCTGGCCAAGGTCGCCAGCGGCTGGGCGCCGCGTGAGTTCGAGATCGAGGCCCATGACGGGGTCATCCAGTTCCGCGCGATCCCCCTCAAGCCCAAGGGCACCCGCATCGGTTCGCTCGTCCTGCTCCGGGACGTCACCGAACTCCGTCGCCGCGAGCGTGAGTTGATCACGAAGGACGCGACGATCCGGGAGATCCACCACCGGGTCAAGAACAACCTCCAGACGGTGGCGGCCCTGCTCCGGCTCCAGGCCCGGCGCATCGAGTCCGACCGCGGACGTGAGGCCCTGGAGGAGGCGGTGCGGCGGGTCGGGTCGATTGCGATCGTGCACGAGACCCTCTCCCAGAACCTGGACGAGCGGGTCGAGTTCGACGACATCGCCGACCGGGTCCTCGCGATGGTCGCGGAGATCTCCCCGGGCAAGGTCGCGGGCCGGCGCACCGGACGCTTCGGCATCCTGGACGCGGAGGTCGCCACCCCGCTGTCGATGGTGCTGACCGAAGTCCTGCAGAACGCGCTGGAGCACGGCTTCCGTGAAGGCGACACCGGCACCGTGGAGGTGTCGGCGGTCCGCGGCGGCACCACGAAGGAGGCGCGGCTGCTCGTCACCGTGCAGGACGACGGCGTCGGACTGCCGGAGGGTTTCGATCCGCACACGGCCGGCAACCTCGGACTGCAGATCGTCCGCACCCTGGTCGAGGGGGAGTTGGGCGGCACGTTCGACATGGTCCCGGCTCCGGAGCGCGGCACCCGCGTGATCCTGGACATCCCGGTGCGCGCGCAGAAGTAGCGGAGCCCGTCGCGACTGCCCAGCTCGGAGGCAGGGCCCACCTCAGAGGGAGGGGTTCGGTCCGCAACGCCGACCGCACCCGTGGGAAGTGCCGGTGGAAAGCAATGAGCCCCGGGCCACCAAGTGGCCCGGGGCTAAAGCTCGTTGCTGCTTAACTAAGCGCATCGGGGGAACTGCGCGCTGCGGCTCGGGGGCGGGAGATGCGTGCTCGCTGCACGCGCCGCCAAGCTCAGGCTGTCAGCAGGGGTGGGTTGTCAGGCGGAGGCCTGACGGGCCCGGTTGCGGGCGGCGCGGCGCTTCATGGCGCGGCGCTCGTCCTCGCTGAGACCACCCCAGACGCCGGAGTCCTGGCCGGACTCGAGCGCCCACTGCAGACACTGCTCGATTACCGGGCAGCGACGGCAGACGGCCTTGGCTTCCTCGATCTGCAGCAGCGCAGGACCGGTGTTGCCGATGGGGAAGAAGAGCTCGGGGTCTTCCTCGCGGCAAACGGCGTTGTGACGCCAGTCCATGGCTGCTACCTCTCCTTGGTATTACGTGCAGGTGCTTGTGAATGTGAACGCTTTCACGAATCCCTCAACAAGTGAAGGGCCGACCGCCAGGTTCCCTGGCGTGGGTCCTGTGAGTTGAAGAGGGGTTCCGGTGATCAGTGGAGGCCGGTGTTGCGGGCCGTCCCGATCGCCACGTAGAGACTCGCAAACCTCAGCGGCGGATACAACCCCTTCTGGAAAGTTTTTTTTGATTCTTCGGTGTCGACTAGGTCACAGCCGTACTTCCATGGGGTGGATCCTGGCCTAAACGTTCGAGTGAAAGGACTTTAGCCAGTTCTGCTCACACAATCACACGCAGTGCACGGCGTACGCCTGTGAACGTCACGCTGGTGCGCAGCCCCAGGTGGTCACCGTCCATCTGGAGGGGGAGAGGCACCTTCGAATGCAAGGTGAACTCCGTCAAGTCGTGCAGAGAGGTGGCGTGCTTGCCCTGGGGTCCCCGCTCCGGGGACGAAGTGAGCAACTGGGTGCCATACCGGGCAACAGCGGCGGTCGACAGGCGGCTGAGAGCGAAGATGTCGAGGCCGGTATCGAACGAGGCCTTAGGTGCCGCGTAGATCGGGCGATTCCCCAGAAACGTCCACGGGGAGGTGTTCGAGACTATGGACAGCACGAGATCGGTGACCGGTTCGGCGTCGGCCCGCTCCAGGGTGATCGTGCCGTGCCGGCGGTTGGGCTCGCCGAAGAGCTGGCGCACGACCTGGCGGACGTAGAGAGCGTGTGTGGATTTCCGGCCGCGCTCGCGGTGCTGCTCCACCCGGCCCACCACGCCGGCGTCGAAGCCGAGGCCTGCGTTGAAGGTGAACCAGCGGGCCGGCACCGACTCGTCCTCGGTGCCCGGCGTCCCCGAGGTCAGCCCCAGGCCGACCGTGCGCTCGCTGCCGTCGCGCAGGGCGTCCAGCAGGGCGCCGGTGGCCTCCACGGCGTCGTTCGGCAGGCCGAGGGCGCGGGCGAAGACGTTGGTGGAGCCGCCGGGGACCACGGCGAGACCGGGGAGGTGCCCCGGGGCGGGGCCGGCGTGCAGCAGGCCGTTGACCACCTCGTTCACCGTGCCGTCGCCGCCGAGGGCGACCACCAGGTCGATGTCGTCGCTGTCCGCCGCCAGCCGGCCCAGGTCGCGCGCGTGGCCGCGGTACTCGGTGGTGACCGCTTCCAGCTTCATCTCACTGGCCAGCGCGTGGATCAGTACGTCGCGTGTGCGCGCGCTCGTAGTGGTTGCCGCCGGATTGACCACAAGAAGTGCACGCATGACTGGCAGCGTACCTACTGGGTGGTACCGGGCCCAGACCGAGGTAGGGATCGGGTAAGAGAGCAGGGGTGAACCTCGGCACGGGGGCGCACGACGCGAGGGCTACCCTTCAGGGGTGAGCAGTGAGCAGACCCCCACCACCCCGGAGATCACCGGCCCCCGCCCGCGGCGCCTGACGTACGCCGCGCTGCTGGCCGCCCTGGAGGGGCTCGCGCTGGTCGTCGGCGGGGTCTGGATCCTCGTCCTCGGTGTCACGGGGCACCCGGACGACCGGCAGCAGGCCGTCACCGGGGGCATCACGCTGGTCGCGCTCGCGCTGCTGCCGCTGCTCGCCGCACGTGGGCTGCTGGCCCTGCGCAGCTGGAGCCGCGGCCCGGCCGTCATCACCCAGCTCATGGCGCTGCCGGTGGCCTACAACCTGCTGCAGGCCGACAGCATGGCCATCCCCGGCGGGATCGCCCTCGCCGTGGTCGCCGTCGCCTCGCTCGTCCTGCTGATCAATCCCGAGACGACCCGGGCCCTCGGGATCCGCGGGCCCGGCAACGCCGGCAGTACTCAGAAGTAGGCGGCAGGCGCAGGCGGCACGGCGAAGGAGCCGTCACTCCTCGACGAGGAGCTTCTCCCGGAGCTGCGCCAGCGTGCGCGCCAGCAGCCGGGAGACGTGCATCTGCGAGATGCCGACCTCCTGCGCGATCTGCGACTGGGTCATGTTCCCGAAGAACCGCAGGAGCAGGATCCGCTTCTCGCGCGGCGGGAGGTCCTCCAGCAGCGGCTTGAGCGACTCCCGGTACTCCACGCCCTCCAGCGCCTCGTCCTCCGCGCCGAGGGTGTCCGCGACCGCCGGGGACTCGTCGTCGGTGTCGGGGACGTCCAGGGACAGCGTGGAGTACGCGTTGGCGGACTCCAGGCCCTCCAGGACCTCCTCCTCGGAGATCGCCAGCTTCTCGGCTAGCTCGTGGACCGTGGGGGAGCGGCCGTGCAGCTGCGACAGCTCGGCCGTCGCCGTGGTCAGCGACAGCCGCAGCTCCTGCAGCCGGCGCGGGACCCGCACCGCCCAGCCCTTGTCGCGGAAGTGCCGCTTGATCTCGCCCACGACCGTCGGGGTCGCGTACGTGGAGAACTCCACACCACGGTCCGGGTCGAAACGGTCGACCGACTTGATCAGGCCGATCGTGGCGACCTGGGTCAGGTCGTCCAGCGGCTCCCCGCGGTTGCGGAAGCGGCGCGCGAGATGCTCGACGAGCGGCAGGTGCATGCGGACCAGCTGGTTGCGCAGCTCCGCGTACTCCGGGCTGCCGCTGCTCAGCGTGCGCAGCTTGAGGAACATCTCACGGGCGCCGCTGCGGTCCGGGGCGCCGTGCTGCGCGCCGTGCGCACGCTGTGCGTTCGGCGCCTCGTCCTCGGAGTGTCGCTCGTGCTCGCTCATCGTCCCGCCCGTCGCCCTTCCCCGAGCCCTCGCCTCCTCCGCCCCTCCCGACTTCGCGCGAGTGGGGGGAACCCCCTGGGCCGGGGACGTGCTGATCCCCCCGCCCGGAGGCGCGCTCCGCACGGCACCGTCCTGGCCGTGCCGCCCGCCGCCCGGGAGGACGGCCCCCGCGGAGTCGTCCTCGGGATGCGGGCGGGCCTGCTCGGGGATGCCGTCGATGCCCTCCGCCATGCGCCGGCCTCCGGCCGGACCGCTCACGCCCGTGCCCTCGGCCGGCAGCTCTCGTGTGCCGCGCTCTTCGTCCCGCACCGGCCCGTCCTCGTTCCTCACGCCGGCCCGGGTCCCGCGCCGCGCTGTTTGTAGAGGCTGATCGAAACGGTTTTGTCCTTGTCCACGGCGGAGGAGACCTTGCCCGCGAGCGCGGACAGCACCGTCCAGGCGAAGGTGTCCCGCGAGGGGGCATGCCCGTCCGTGGTCGGCGCCGAGACGGTGACCTCGAGTGAGTCGTCGACGAGGCGGAAGACGCAACTGAGCACCGAGCCGGGCACGGCCTGCTGGAGCAGAATCGCGCAGGCCTCGTCCACCGCGATGCGCAGGTCCTCGATCTCGTCGAGGGTGAAGTCCAAACGGGCCGCGAGACCGGCCGTGGCCGTACGCAGCACCGACAGGTAGGCACCCGCGGCCGGCAGCCGGACTTCCACGAAGTCCTGGGTCGCGGGCTCGCCTGCGATCTGGGACACCCTCACCTCCATGGTGGTACAAGCGTTTCAGGGCCGAGGGTCGCCCCCCGGGGTAACGCGATACGTGGTTCAGCGGTGACGCTATCGCGCTCTCGACGATCCTGTCCCCGGGACCTCAACCCCTTGCCGTCACTCACAGTAAACCTGTGGACACGCTCCGTGTCTAGGGGTTGGGCGGGCCCAAATGGGAAGAGCGCGCGCCGGATTGACGTACCCAGACGTCAGACGCTCGAACCGTCCTGGTCGGACCGTCCTGCGCCGGGGTGGTGCCGCCTCACACGAGGACATGGTCGACGAAGCACCAACGCCAGGTCTCCCCGGGTTCGTGCGTCCGCATGACGGGATGACCGGACTCCGTGTGGTGCCGCGCCGCGTGCCGTCCCGGCGAGGAGTCGCAGCAGCCGACGTGACCGCAGCTGAGGCACAGCCGCAGCTGCACCGGATCCGTGCCCTCCGCCAGGCACTCCGGACACGTCTCGCTGAGCGGGCCGGGTTCGGGGTGCGGCAGCGCGTCGGCGTGCGTGCACTGTTTCATGATTGCCAGGTTACGACGGTCGAGCGGAAGACCGCGTCGGAAAAAGAGGGCGGGCGAGGACGATGGACGTGATGCCACTGCTGTTGCTGGTGGCGGGCAGTGCCGCGATCGCCGCGGCCGCGCGGCGCACCCCGGTGCCCGCGCCGCTGCTGCTGGTCGCGGTCGGGCTGGCGGTCAGCTATCTGCCCGGCGTGCCCGACTACACCCTCGACCCGCACATCGTCCTGCCGCTCATCCTGCCCCCGCTGCTGCACACGGCCGCCACCGACAGCTCCTACCTCGACCTGCGGGCACAGCTGCGGCCGGTCGCGATGCTGTCCGTCGGGTACGTGCTGTTCGCGACCTTCGTGGTCGGCTGGGCCCTGTACATGATCGTGCCGGGCATGCCGCTGACCGCGGCCCTGGTCTTCGGCGCGGTCGTGGCGCCGCCGGACGCGGTCGCGGCGACCGCGGTGGCCCGCCGGGTCGGGCTGCCGTCGCGGATCACCACGATCCTCCAGGGCGAGTCCCTGCTGAACGACGCCACCGCGATCACCGCCTACCGGGTGGCCCTGGCCGCCGCCGTGGGGGAGGGTGCGACCTGGGCGGGGGGCATCGGCGAGTTCCTGCTCGCCGCGATCGGCGGCGTCGTGGTCGGACTGCTGCTGATGGCGCCGATCCACTGGCTGCGCACGCACGTGAAGGAAGCGCTGCCGCAGAACACGCTGTCCCTGCTGATCCCGTTCGTCGCGTACGCCGTCGCCGAGCAGGTGCACGCCTCCGGTGTGCTCGCGGTCGTCGTGGTCGCGCTCTATCTGGGACACCGCGCGTGGGAGGTCGACTTCGCCACGCGCCTGCAGGAGGAGGCGGTGTGGAAGATGGTCGCCTTCGTGCTGGAGTCCGCGGTGTTCGCGCTGATCGGGCTGCAGTTGCCGGTGGTCCTCCGCGGCCTCGGCGAGTACGAGGGCGTCGAGGCAGCCTGGTACGCCGTCGCCGTCTTCCTGGTGGTCGTCGCGGCCCGGTTCGTCTGGGTGTACCCGGCGACCTTCCTGCCACGGCTGATGTCGGAGCGCATCAGGGAGCGCGAGGGGCAGCTGACGTGGAAGGGGCCGTTCGTCATCGCGTGGGCCGGCATGCGGGGCGTGGTCTCCCTGGCGATCGCCTTCTCCATTCCGCTCACCCTGCACGGCGGTGAGGAACCGTTCCCGCAGCGCAACCTCATCCTCTTCCTGACCTTCACGACCGTCATCGGGACCCTGGTCGTGCAGGGGCTGACCCTGCCTCCGCTGATCCGTCTGCTGAAGTTCCCCGGGCGGGACGCGCAGGCCGAGACGCTCGCCGAGGCCAACGCCCAGGCGCAGGCGTCCCGGGCCGCCGAGCGGCGCCTGGACGAACTCCTCTCCGACGAGCGCAACGCCCTGCCCGGCCCACTCGCCGACCGGCTGCGCACCGTCCTGGAACGCCGCCGCAACGCCGTCTGGGAGCGGCTGGGGCAGGCCAACCCGGTCACCGGGGAATCGGTCGACGACACCTACCGGCGGCTGTCACGGGAGATGATCAGCGCCGAGCGCGAGGTGTTCGTCCGGCTCCGGGACGGCCGGTACATCGACGACGAGATGCTGCGCACGTTGCTGCGCCGGCTGGACCTGGAGGAGGCGGCGGCCTTCCGGGAGGCGACGTAGCGGCGGGAAGCGACGTGAGCGGCAGGAGGGGCGACCCGGTGGCGGGCCCGCGCCCGGTCAGGGGAACGGGCGACCGGTGATCACGGCCGCCACGGTCGCCCCGCGCGGGAAGGCGCCCTCGCCGGCCAGGGTGGCAAGCGCGTACAGCAGCTTGGCGACGTAAAGGCGTTCGACGGGTACTGCGTGGCGCCGCTCGAAGTCCGCGGCGAAGGCGTCGAGCTCCGCGGGCACGCGCGCGTAGCCGCCGAAATGGAAACGGTCGTCCATGTCCCAGTCCCCGCGCCGGCCGCCGAACGCCTCCTGCTGCAGGGCCTCCGTGTCGGCGGCCAGGAAGCCGCCCTTGAGGACCGGCACGCCCAGCGCGCGCTGCCCCGGCGCCAGACCGGCCGCCAGGCCCGCCAGCGTGCCGCCGGTACCGCAGGCCACGGCGACGACGTCGGCGCGATCGCGCAGCTCGGCGCCGAGCTCCCGGCAGCTCCGGACGGCTTCGGCGTTGCTGCCGCCCTCGGGGACGACGTACGCGTCCTCGGCGTCCGCCGCCCGCAGGAGCCCGGCCAGCACTCGCGCCTCGGACTTGCGGCGGTAGGACGCCCGGTCTGCGAAGTGCAGCCGCATGCCGTCGGCCGCGCACCGGGCCAGTGAGGGGTTGAGGGGCCGGCCGGCCAGCTCGTCGCCGCGGACGACACCGACGGTGGGGATGCCGAGCAGGCGGCCCGCGGCGGCCGTGGCGCGCAGGTGGTTGGACCAGGCGCCGCCGAAGGTGACGACGGTACGGCCGGCCGCCGCCGTCAGGTTCGGCGCCAGCTTCCGCCACTTGTTGCCGATCAGCTCCGGATGGATCAGGTCGTCCCGCTTGAGCAGCAGCCGCACGCCCCGGCGGTCGAACCGGCTGTCGGCGGCCTCCTGCACCGGCGAGGGCAGCCGGGGACGGAGACCGGCGAGGCCGGGGGTGTCGGGGCTGGTCACCGGGCCATTGTCACCCGAGGGTGGGAGAGGCGGCACCGGCCGTTCCATCGCGGCCCAGGTCCTCGCCGCTCGTCGTGCCGGGCCGCGACCGCGCCGCTCCGCGTCGGTTGCGCACCCACTCGACGAGCGAGGGCCCGCCGCGCAGGCACCACAGCGCGATCACCGGATCGCAGATCGCACAACCCAGCGAGGACGTGTGCGCGAACGGGATGATCGGGTTGCCCTTGAGGTGGTGGACGATGTCCCACACGGTGTGCAGCAGCCAGCCGACGCCGATCCACGTCCACGACTCCAGACCGCGGAAGGCCACGTACGTCAGGAGCGCGGTGAAGGCGAACTCCCAGCCGCCCAGGCCGCCTCCGCTGAGGTACGCCGCGCCTGCCCCGGCCACCATGACCGCGTTCAGGCGCCGCCGGTGCGGTTCGCGGACCAGGGACATCACCAGGGCGTAGAGGATGCCGATGCCGATCGGCGCGACGTACTGCATGGCGGGGCCGTTTCTGGAGGTGGAGGGGAACGGCTCACCACGCTAGGGCCGGCCCCGAAGGTCCCCCAGAGGCACGGCCGCCAAGTTCCCACGGGTTGTCGCCAGCCGGTCCGGAGCCTCGGCGGGGCGCTCCGCAAAGCCCGGCCCGGAGCTTCGCCGAGCCTCACCGACGCACTTTCGAACACCACCGAAACGGGCGCCTCCTGCCCAGCAGTACGAAGATCCATTCCCGCTCTTTCGGGTAATACCATCGCTGCGCTGCGTGAGGAAGGCTGGTCGTGCACATCGATGCCCGAGGCATATGGGCGTCGGTCACAACCGGGAGGGCAGTTCTCTATGTCGGTAGGCGAAGAGGTCCGCACGGAGCAGACCAAGCCGCAGCAGAGTCTCGGCACGGCGGCCGCGCGGAACCTGGCCACCACGACCAAGTCCGTGCCGCAGATGCAGGAGATCAGTTCCCGCTGGCTGCTGCGGATGCTGCCCTGGGTCGACATCCAGGGTGGTACGTACCGGGTGAACCGGCGGCTGACGTTCGCCGTGGGCGACGGCCGGCTGACGTTCGTCAAGACCGGCGACCAGGTCGAGATCATCCCCGCGGAGCTGGGCGAACTGCCGGCACTGCGCTCCTACGAGGACGAGGAGGTGCTGTTCGAGATCGCTCGCCGCTGCGAGCAGCGGGAAGTCCCGGCGGGCGAGGTGATCGCCTCCTTCGGCAGCCCGTCCGACGAGGTGTACCTGCTGGCGCACGGCCGCGTCGAGAAGGTCGGCACGGGCCCCTACGGCGACGACGAGTCCCTCGGAGTCCTCGCCGACGGCGCCTACTTCGGCGACGACGCGCTGCTGAACGAGGACGCCATCTGGGAGTACACGGCCCGCGCCCTCACCGCGTGCACCGTCCTCGTGCTGCCCCGCCAGGAGTTCGCGCAGATCGCCGAGCGCTCGGACTCGCTGCGCGAGCACCTCCAGCACATCCGCTCGATCCCCGCGCAGCGCTCCAACAAGTACGGCGAGAAGGAGATCGATCTCGCCGCAGGCCACTCCGGCGAGCCGGACATCCCGCACACGTTCGTCGACTACGAGGCCAGGCCGCGCGAGTACGAACTGAGCGTCGCCCAGACCGTGCTGCGCATCCACACGCGCGTGGCCGACCTGTACAACCAGCCGATGAACCAGACCGAGCAGCAGATCCGGCTGACGGTCGAGGCGCTGAAAGAGCGTCAGGAGCACGAGCTCATCAACAACCGGGACTTCGGGCTCCTGCACAACTGCGAGTACGACCAGCGGATCCAGCCGCACGACGGCGTGCCCAGCCCGGACGACCTGGACGAGTTGCTCAGCCGGCGTCGTGGCACGAAACTGCTCCTCGCCCACCCGCGCGCGATCGCCGCGTTCGGCCGCGAGCTCAACAAGCGGGGACTGGTCCCGGAGACCATCGACATGGCCGGGAACCGCATCCCCACCTGGCGCGGGGTGCCCATCTTCCCCTGCAACAAGATCCCGGTGACGGAGGCCCGCACCACGTCGATCATCGCCATGCGTACCGGCGAGAGCGACCAGGGCGTCATCGGTCTGCGGGCCTCGGGCATCCCGGACGAGATCGAGCCCAGCCTGTCGGTGCGCTTCATGGGCATCAACGAACAGGCCATCATCAAGTACCTGGTCACGGCCTATTACTCGGCAGCGGTCCTGGTACCGGACGCGCTCGGTGTCCTGGAGAACGTCGAGATCGGCCGCTGGCGGTGACGCTTCCGGCAGGCCGGCCGTGTCCCGCTCGGGCGGGACGGGTACACCCTGGGGGTACGCGCCCGGCGGCAGCCCAGGCGCCACCGTCCGTTCCTTCTCCGAGGCGGTCCGATGGGTGAATCCCTCACGGAGTCCAGGACGGAGCCGACGCTGCCCGCCCCCGGTGGGCGGCGCCGCGCCGCCCACCGGCCCGAGGCGGGGGCGCCGGAAGGGCGGGGACTCGAAGGGCGAGGGCTCGAAGGGCAGGGACCCATCGGGAAGGACCACCGGCCGGAAGGGGCCGAGGGGCACGAGGCGGTCGCGCTTCTGGAGCGGGCCCGCGCTGAGGTCGACCCGGTGCTGCGGGCCGCGCTCGACGCACTGCCCGGGCCGATGCGCCGCGTCGCGTGCTACCACTTCGGCTGGGAGCGGGCGGACGGCACACCGGCCGAGAGCGGTTCGGGCAAGGCGATCCGTCCCGCGCTCGTGCTCGCCGCGGCGGGCGCCCTGGGGGGACCCGAGGCGCGGGCACGGGCGGTGCGGGCGGCAGCCGCCGTGGAACTGGTCCACAACTTCACCCTGTTGCACGACGACGTGATGGACCGCGACGCCACCCGGCGGCACCGGCCCACCGCCTGGGCCGTGTTCGGTGACGCCGACGCGATCCTCGCCGGGGACGCCCTGCAGGCACTGGCCCTGCGGCTGCTCGCCGAGGACCCGCATCCGGTCTCCCCGGCGGCCGCCGCCCGGCTGGCGGACTGCGTGGTCGAACTGTGCGCGGGGCAGCACGCGGACACCTCCCTGGAGCGCCGCGCCCCGGCCGAGGTCACGCTGGAGGAGGTGCTCGCCATGGCGGAGGCCAAGACGGGCGCCCTGCTGGGCAGTGCGTGCGCGATCGGCGCGCTGTACGCCGGCGCCGGTGAGTCGGACGTGGCGGCGCTGGACGCGTTCGGCCGGGAGGCCGGACTGGCCTTCCAGCTCATCGACGACGTCATCGGCATATGGGGCGACCCGAGCCGCACCGGCAAGCCCGTCGGCGCGGACCTGGCCACCCGTAAGAAGTCCCTGCCGGTCGTCGCGGCCTTCGTCTCCGGCACCCCCGAGGCCGCCGAACTCGCCGAGCTGTACGCCCGGCCCAGCGACGAGGCGGACCTGGACCACATCGCCCGGACCGTGGAACGTGCGGGTGGCCGGGACTGGGCACAGGACCAGGCGGCCGACCGGATGGCCCGGGCGATGCAGCAACTGGCGCACGCGGTACCGGATCCGGAGGCGGCGGGCGGTCTGCTGGCCCTCGCCGAGTTCGTGACCCGGCGGACCAGTTGACGGCCGACGGCGCGGGCGGGCGGCGGCACCGCTGCCGACGGTCCTCCGGGTGACGGAAGGCCCGCACCGAGACAGGCCCCTTCGGGCGACCGGAGGGCAGGGCCCCGGGCTCCGGAGCCGTGCGGATCCTGACACCGCACGGTCGCCGGACTCCGGCCGGCGGGTCCCGCACCGCCCCACGGTGTGCGGGGCCCGTCCCTCCCGTGCTGCGCGGGCCTTGTCCGACGCTGTGCCGGGCCCGCCCTGCCAAGCTGTGCGGGATCCGCCTCTCTGGCGTTGTGCCGGGCCAGCCCTTCTGCGCTGTGCTGGATCCGCCTCTCCGATGCTGTGCTGGGCCCGCCCTTCTGCGCTGTGCGGGACCCGCCTTTTCGGCGCTGTGCTGGGTCCGGTCCGCGCTGGGCTGTGCTGCGCGGCCACCTGGACCCGCTTCTTCCGCTCCGTGCCGGACCTGCCCCTCCCGCGCTAAGCCGGGTCCGCTCCCCCCGCTGTGCCGGCCTGCCCCTCACTCGTGTCACACGCCCCTGTTTGGGCATGCGTTCGACGAGTTTCCGCCAAGGTCCGGGACCGGCCTCGGCGTCGGCTCACGGCGGCCCTACGATCAACGCCGGTCGGCCCGGTGACGGCACCGGCGATCGGCACCGATGACCGGCACGGGCGAGGGGACGTTGGACATGGGCGTGGCGATCCGGACGGCGGGGGCGGCGGACCGGGAGCTGATCGTCCGGCTCCTGGACGAGGCCTTCCAGGACGACCCCGTGAGCGGCTGGGTCTTCCCCGCGGCCGCGGAGCGCCGGGCCAAGCATCCCGGGCTCATGGCCGCGTTCACCGACATCGTGCTCGCGGCCGGCCGTGTCGACGTCACCGAGGACGGGTCCGCCTGCGCCCTGTGGCTCTCGATGCCGGCCGAGGACGGTCACGGCGACGACGGTCACGGCGGGGAAGGCCACGCCGGCGCCGGTGAGGACGACGGCCCGGCCCAGGTGCGGGAGGCCGTCGACCCGGACAACCCGCGCATCGAGGAGATCGGGCGTCTCACGGCCGCCATCCATCCCTCCGGGCGGGCCCACGAGTACCTGTGGATGATCGGCGTGGCCCCCGGCCGTCAGGGCGAGGGTCTCGGGACGGCGCTCATCGAGTCGGTTCTCGACCGCTGCGACCGTGAGGGGCTGCCCGCCTACCTGGAGGCGAGCAACGCCCGCAGCCGCAAGCTGTACGAACGCCTCGGCTTCGAGCTCTGCGGCCCGGTCCTCGATCTCCCCGACGGCCCGGCGATGTGGCCGATGTGGCGCGAGCCCCGTACGGCGACGACCGCCTAGCCCTCCCGTGACGCGCCTCCCGCCCGGGTGCCGCGCGTTCTCCCGGCCCTTCCGGCAGCGGCATCGCCTCCGGCCGTAGCTCCTCCGAGGCCAGGCGCGGCGCCGACCATGCGGAGTCTCCCTTGCCACTTCTGCTCGGGTGTCGATAATCCCTTGCAACCACTACATGAGGAGTACTACAACTAGAGTTGTTACAGCGACAGTCAACGAAAAGAGACGCTCTTGCGCAAGCTCACGTACTTCATCGCCTGCTCCCTCGACGGCTTCATCGGGGACCCGGACGGCGACGCGACGGCGATGATGAGCTTCCTCGACGAGGAGTACCTCGCCTTCCTGGGAAGCGAATATCCGGAGACCGTGGCCACCCACGGCCGCCGGGCCCTCGGCATCGACGACCTCCCGAACAAGCGGTTCGACACGATCATCCAGGGCCGCAGGAGCTATGACCTGGCCCTGCAGATGGACATCACCAGCCCCTACGCCCACCTGCGCGAATACGTCGTGTCCAGCACCCTGAAGGAGTCGCCCGACCCGAACGTGGAGATCATCTCGGACGATCTGATCGGCACGGTCCGGAAACTGAAGGCGGAGGAGAGCGAGCTCGGGATCTATTTGTGCGGCGGGTCGAAGGTCGCGGGCGAACTGTTCGACGAGATCGACGAGCTGATCATCAAGTCCTACCCGCTGGTGTACGGCGCGGGCATGCCCATGTTCGCCACGGGGTTCGCCATCTCGGAGTTCGCCCTGGAGTCGGTGCGCGCGTTCGGCAACGGCGTGGTGGTGCGCGCGTACAGCAGGAAGCGCTGAGGCCCGCCCGGGCCTACCCTGAAGGCATGGGCAGTGAGGAGCACGTCTGTCCGACCTGCGGACAGCCAGTCGAAACAGTCGTCCGGCGGCACAAGACGCTGGGCACCTGGGTCCCGAAGTGGGTGGCGGGCCCGTGCCACAACCCCGAGTGCGGGGCCTACGACGCGGAGGCCGGAGAAGCCGGTCACCCGGAGAAGGACGCCCGGACGGCCGAGCACGTCGAGACGGTCCGGGCAGCCGAGGGGTCCGTCCCTCCCGTGGGGACCCGACCCGTGACGTCCCCGCCGGAAACGGCCCCCGGGGAGACCGTCATGAAGCACCCCTGAGCCCCGAAGCATCCGCGAGCCGCAGGACCGCCTGAGCGTCCGTGCGGCCCGGCAGAGGGCGCGCGTCGGCCGGGCACCGGAGCCGCAGGGGCCGTGCGTCCCGGAGCGGACAGGACTCAAGTCCGTGGCCGGCCCGTCCGCGGGTCCCGGCTCGTCAGGCAGTAGGTGCCGCCCGCCGGGTCGCGCAGCACCGTCCAGCCGGAGAAGCGCGCCACGCACACGGCCCCGAGCGTCTCGTGCCACGCCCGGGTCGCCTCGACGTCCGCGCAGGCGAGGTCGAGGTGGGCGGAGGCCGGGCGTTCCGTGCCGAGGCGTTGCAGGAGCAGACGGACCGGCAGCCCCGGCGGCGGCTCGACCACGTGGAACTCGGGGAGGGCGCCCGGCCGCGACTCCCAGCCGGTCAGCAGCCCGCTCCAGAAGGCGACTTCGGCGGCGTACACCGACGGCGGCACGTCCAGGCACACCTGGTCGAGCCGGCTGCCCCGCACCACACCGGGCCGGGACGATTGCCCGCGCCAGGGGTCGGCGCAGAACAACTGCCCGCCCGGCGAACGCAGCACGACGAGCGAATCGAGGTCCTGCACCACGCGCGCCCCGAGCCGTACCGCCGCGTCCGCGAACTGCCGTACGTCGTCCACGCAGAAGTCGAGGTGGGCGCCGCCCGGGCCCGACTCGACGGCCTGGGCCTTGACGCACGCGTCGGCGCCGTCCGGGAGCAGCGTGACGAACTCGGTGTGCTCGCCGCGCCGTTCGGAGAGCCGGGTGGCGGTCACCGCCGTCCAGAAGGCGCAGGCGGCGTCGAAGGCCGCGCGGGGCCGGTCGGCGAAGGCGTACGTCCAGCGGATGCTCATGGCGGTGATCGTAGGGGGCGCACGCCACGGCCACCTGCGTGAACCTTGAGCAGGCTGCGCCCCGCCGTTCCCCGCCCCTGGCTCGAACTTGTTTGCATGCAGCAATGGACCACATCACGTTCCTCGTGGCCGTCGTCATCGTCACGGCGCTCGCCTTCGACTTCACCAACGGATTCCACGACACGGCGAACGCGATGGCCACGTCCATCGCCACGGGCGCGCTCGCGCCCCGCACAGCGGTCCTGATCAGCGGTGTCCTCAACGTCGTCGGTGCCTTTCTGTCCACCGAGGTGGCCAGGACGATCTCCGGCGGCATCGTGGACGACACCCTCGTCACTCCCGGGATGATCTTCGCGGGGCTGGTCGGGGCGATCCTGTGGAACCTGCTGACCTGGCTCCTCGGGCTGCCCTCCAGCTCCTCGCACGCCTTGTTCGGCGGGCTGATCGGAGCCGTCTGGGTGGGGGCGGGCAGCCACGGGATCCACTTCGCCAAGGTCGTCGAGAAGGTACTGCTCCCGGCGGTGGCCTCGCCGGTCGTGGCCGGGGTCGCCGCGCTGCTCGCGACCTGGCTCGCCTACCGGCTCACCGGCCGAGCCCGCGAGGAGTCCGTGCGCAAGGGCTTCCGGATCGGCCAGATCGCCTCCGCCTCGCTCGTCTCCCTCGCCCACGGGACCAACGACGCGCAGAAGACCATGGGCGTCATCACCCTCACCCTGATCGCGGCCGGCGCGCTCGGCCCCGACGCGGGCCCGCCCCTGTGGGTGGTCGCCTCCGCGGCCCTCGCGATCGGCCTGGGCACCTACCTCGGCGGCTGGCGGATCATCCGCACGATGGGCAAGGGCCTCACCGAGATCCAGTCGCCGCAGGGCTTCGCCGCCGAGACCGCCTCCACGACCGTGATCCTGACCTCCGCCCACCTGGGTTTCGCCCTGTCCACCACCCAGGTCGCCTCCGGCAGCATCCTCGGCGCGGGGCTAGGCCGCAGGCTCGCGGAGGTCCGCTGGGGCGTCGCGGGCCGGATGGCGGTCGCCTGGGTGGTCACCCTGCCCGCCGCCGGGCTGGTGGGGGGCCTGGCCGCCGCTGTGGTCCGCGGCGGCGGTGACCTTGGCACGGCGATCGTCGCCCTGGTCGGCGCCGCTCTCGCCGCGGGCATGGTGGTGCTCTCGCGCCGCAACCCGGTGCACGCGCACAACGTCAACGACGGCCGTGAGGTGAGCCTCCGTGCCGAGCCGCCGGCCAAGGTCCGCACGGCCGCCTGAACGGCCGGCCGCCCGGCCCCGCACCTGATCGTGCGCGGGCCGCGCAGGCACGTACGACGAAGGGGCCCGGCCGGATCGGCGGCCGGGCCCCTTCGTCGTACGTGGCGATCAGGCCTTCTTGGTCTCCCAGAAGATCTTGTCGATCTGGGCGATGTAGTCCAGCGCCTTCTGGCCGGTGGCCGGGTCGGTCGACGCCTTGGCGGCCGAGAGGGCCTTCAGGGTGTCGTTGACCAGCTGGTGCAGCTCCGGGTACTTCTCGAAGTGCGGGGGCTTGAAGTAGTCGCTCCAGAGCACCGAGACGTGGTGCTTCGCGAGCTCGGCACGCTGCTCCTTGATGACGGTGGCGCGGGCCTGGAAGTGCGGGTCGTCGTTTCCGGCCATCTTCTCCTGGACGGCCTTGACCGACTCCGCCTCGATGCGGGCCTGGGCGGGGTCGTAGACACCGCAGGGAAGGTCGCAGTGCGCGCTGACCTTGACCTTGGGTGCAAACAGGCGGGAAAGCATGGAGCATTCCTTCCTCGTGATCGTCTTCTCACAGGGGACATTACTCCGTGGGGGAGGGGTTTTCGCGAGTGCCCCCTTGGGCTTAGGACAAAAGTCCGGGGTGAGACTGAGACTGGTGGAGGAAAGAACCGGGGAGGTGCCGGGTGATGCCGGAGCTGTCGCAGGAATCCGAGCGGGGGAGGCCGGCCGCGCCCTTCGGGGTGGCCGAGGTGACCGGGCCGTCCATGGTGCCCACGCTGTACCACGGGGACCGGCTCCTCGTGCACTACGGCGCCCGGATCAAGGCCGGTGACGTCGTCGTGCTGCGGCATCCCTTCCAGCAGGACCTGCTCGTGGTGAAGCGGGCCGCCCAGCGGCGCGAGCAGGGCTGGTGGGTGCTCGGCGACAACGCCTACGCGGGCGGCGACAGCACCGACTACGGCGTCGTGCCCGACGACCTGGTGCTGGGCCGGGTCCGGTTCCGCTACCGGCCGCTCAGGCCCGGCCGGCGCTCGCCGTGGGCGCTGCTCGGCTGGGCGCTGTCGGCCGCCAGGCCCGTCTTCTCGGGCCGGGCCGCCTCCAGGCGTTTGCGGGCCCGGTAGGCCGCGACGTTGGCGCGGGTCGCGCAGCGGTCGGAGCAGTAGCGCCGGGAGCGGTTGGTGGAGGTGTCCAGGTAGGCGTTGCGGCAGGGCGCGGCCTCGCACAGACCGAGGCGGTCCACGCCGTACTCGGTCAGATGGAAGGCCAGACCCATCGCGGCGATCGCCGCGTAGCCGGCGGTCGCGTTGGACGGGTGGTCCGCCAGGTGCATGTGCCACAGCGGGCGGCCGTCGTCGTCGCGGAAGTCGTGCCCCGAGATCTGCGGGCTCACCGGGAACTCCAGCAGCAGGGAGTTCAGCAGGTCCACGGCGAGCTGCTCGTCACCGCCGTCGGCCGCCTCGAAGACCGCGCGCAGCCGGGCCCGGACCGAGCGGAAGCGGGTCACGTCCGCGTCCGTGGCGCGCCGCGCCGCCGACTGCTGGCCGCCGAACAGATCACGGACGGCCTCGACCGACGTCAGGGTGTCCTTGCCCCGGGCCGGCTCCTCGGTGTTGACGAGGCGCACGGCGTAGTCCGAGTAATAGGCCAGTTCCACTTGTAGTCCTTACGGAGGGGCTTTAGGGTCGTGAGCGCGCACTGGTAACAGCTGATGGTGCATCCAGGGTATTACGAGGGAGGGGCTCGATGACGGACGCGGACACCCGCACCGCCACCACCGACTGGCAGGCCTGGCAGGAGAGCTGGGACCGGCAGCAGGAGTGGTACATGCCCGACCGCGAGGAGCGGTTCCGGATCATGCTCGACATGGTGGAGGCCGTCGTGGGCACCGCCCCGCGCGTCCTCGACCTCGCCTGCGGCACGGGCACCATCACCGCCCGGCTGCTCGCCCGGTTCCCGGACGCCACCAGCACCGGCGTCGACCTCGACCCGGCGCTCCTCGCCATCGCCGAGGGCACCTTCGCCGGCGACGACCGGGTCGCCCTGGTCACCGCCGACCTCAAGGACCCCGACTGGCCGGCGCGGCTGCCGCACGACACGTACGACGCCGTCCTCACCGCGACGGCCCTGCACTGGCTGCACCGGGAACCTCTCGCGGAGCTCTACGGCCGCCTCGCCGGACTCGTCCGCGACGGCGGGGTCTTCATGAACGCGGACCACATGATCGACGAGACGACGCCCCGGATCAACGCCGCCGAGCGCGCGCAGCGCAACGCCCGCATGGAACAGGCCAGGCGAACCGGCGTCCTCGGCTGGACCGAGTGGTGGCAGCTCGCCGCCCAGGACCCGGTCCTCGCCGGTCCGACGGCCCGGCGCCACGAGATCTACGGCGACCACGCCGACGGTGACACGCCGTCGGTGCAGTGGCACGCGCGGGTGCTGCGCGAGAAGGGATTCGGCGAGGCCAGGCCCGTGTGGTGCTCCCCCTCGGACACCCTGCTGCTCGCCATGAAGTAACGGCGCGGGGAAAGCGAAGGGGGCGGTACGGAGATCCCGTACCGCCCCCTCGCCGTGCGTACCGTCAGAGCACCTTCGACAGGAACGACTTCGTCCGCTCGTGCTGCGGGTTGGTCAGCACCTCGCGCGGGTGGCCGGATTCGACCACCACGCCGCCGTCCATGAAGACCAGGCTGTCGCCCACCTCCCGGGCGAAGCCCATCTCGTGGGTGACGACGACCATCGTCATGCCGGACTCGGCGAGGTCGCGCATGACGTCCAGGACGTCACCCACCAGCTCCGGGTCCAGCGCAGACGTCGGCTCGTCGAACAGCATCAGCTTCGGGTCCATCGCCAGGGCCCGCGCGATGGCCACGCGCTGCTGCTGGCCGCCGGAGAGCTGGGAGGGGTAGTTGCCCGCCTTGTCGGCCAGGCCCACCCGGTCCAGCAGCTCCAGGGCGCGCTGCCGGGCCTGGCCCTTGTTCACGCCCTTGACCTGGACCGGTGCCTCCATGACGTTCTCGACGGCCGTCATGTGAGGGAACAGGTTGAAGCGCTGGAAGACCATGCCGATGTCCCGGCGCTTCCGCGCGACCTCGCTGTCCTTCAGCTCGTAGAGCTTGTCGCCCTTCTGCTTGTAGCCGACCAGCTCGCCGTCGACGTACAGGCGCCCGGCGTTGATCTTCTCCAGGTGGTTGATGCACCTCAGGAACGTCGACTTGCCGGAGCCGGAGGGGCCGATGAGGCAGAACACCTCGCCAGACTTCACCTCCAGGTCGATGCCCTTGAGCACCTCGACCGGACCGAAGGACTTGTGGACGCCCTCGGCCTTCACCATGGCGGTCATGCGGTGCCTCCCGTCGTCGACGAGCGGTTGGACAGGGACAGCACGTTGGCCTTGATCTTCTGGAACGGCGTGGCCGGGAGCGACCGGCTCGAACCACGCGCGTAGTACCGCTCCAGGTAGTACTGGCCGACGCTGAAGACCGAGGTCAGCAGCAGGTACCAGGCCGCCGCCAGGAACAGCATCTCGGCCGGGGCACCGGAGGTCTGGCCGATGTCCTGGGCGGCGCGGAGCAGTTCGGGGTACTGGACGACCGAGACGAGCGAGGTCGTCTTCAGCATGTTGATGACCTCGTTGCCCGTCGGCGGCACGATCACGCGCATCGCCTGCGGGATCACGATCCGGCGCAGCGTCTTGGAGTGGCTCATGCCGAGCGCGTGCGACGCCTCGGTCTGGCCCTCGTCGACCGAGAGCAGACCGGCACGGCAGATCTCCGCCATGTACGCCGCCTCGTTCAGGCCGAGGCCCAGCAGCGCCGTCAGGAACGGGGTCATGAAGTCCGACCACTCGTCCTTGTAGAACGGCCCGAGGTTGATGTACTCGAAGACCAGGCCCAGGTTGAACCAGACGATCAGCTGGACCAGGACCGGGGTGCCGCGGAAGAACCAGATGTAGAACCAGGCGATCGAGGAGGTCACCGGGTTCTTCGACAGGCGCATCACGGCGAGCAGGACGCCGCCGATGATGCCGATCGCCATGGACAGCACCGTCAGCAGGAGCGTTTTGCCCACGCCGTCGACGATGCGGTCGTCGAAGAAGTAGTCCGGGATCGCGTCCCAGTTGATCTTGCCCTGGGCGAACGCGTAGACGACGCCGCCCAGCAGGGCGAGGGCGACGACGGCCGAGATGTACCGCCCGTAGTGCCGGACCGGGATGGCCTTGATGGCCTCCGGCCCGGCCGGGGGCGTGTCGCCCGCCGTCTTGTCGATGTCAACAGTCACGGGTGTTGCCTTTCAGTGCCGCTGCGTCGCGGTCACTTGCCGCCGTTGATCGTGGCCTCGTCGACGGAGCCGTCCGTGACGCCCCACTTCTTCAGGATCTTCTCGTACTCGCCGTTCTTGATGATGGCGTCGAGCGCGGCCTTGAGGGCGTCCCGCAGCTCCGTCTGGTTCTTGGCGACCGCGATGCCGTACGGAGCGGCCTCGACCTGCTCGCCGACCAGCTGGAAGTCCTTGCCGCCGCCGGAGGTCTTCACGGCGTACGCGGCGACCGGGAAGTCGGACGAGCCGGCGTCGGCGCCGCCCGCGCGCAGGCGGGTCTGGGCCTGCTGGTCGTTGTCGAAGGGCTCAATGGCGATCTTCTTGCCGGACGGGCACTTCTTCGACTCGGCCTTGGCGAGGTCCTCGGAGACCGTGCCTCGCTGCAGCACGATCTTCTTGCCGCACAGGTCGGACCAGGTCTTGATGCCCTGGTCGTCGCCCTTCTTGGTGTAGATCGACACACCGGCGGTGAAGTAGTCCACGAAGTCGACGCCCTCGCCGACCTTCTTGCCGGTGTCGGAGTCGATGCCCTCCTGGCGGTCCTTGGTGTCGGTCATCGCGGACATGGCGATGTCGTACCGCTTGGAGCGCAGACCGGTGATCAGCGTGTCGAAGGTGCCGTTCTCGAACTGGAAGTCGACACCGAGCTGCTTGCCCATGGCGGCGGCGATGTCCGGGTCGATGCCGACGACCTTGCCGGAGCTGTCCTTGAACTCGACCGGGGCGTAGGCGATGTCCGAACCGACCTTGATGACGCCCTTGTCGCGGATCGCCTTGGGCAGCTTGTCGGCGAGCGGGGCGGAGGCCGTCGCGGTGTCGCTGTCCGAGCCGTTGTCCTTGGTCTGGTCACCGCATCCGGTGAGCATCAGCGCGCCTGCGACCGCGATCGCACCGACCGCTGCTAGCCGGGAGCGGGCGGCGGTCGTACGACGGGTGGAGCTTGCGGTCATGGTGGGTTCCTCCGGCGGATGGGTGGAGTTGCCGATGGGGCTCAGCGCTGCCGATGGGCTCGGCAGTGCCGTGGCCTGCCGACGGGGTCGGCAGCGCCGTGGGTCGACGAGAACACACGTCTTCGAGTGTCGCGACCTCGTGTGATTACGGCATCTTGCCATTCGGACTGCGCCATTCTGGGGGCCAGCCATGTCAAAATCGGATAACGGGCGACCCCCGAACCGCACCACTCCGGTACATCACGGCCGGACCTTCTGTGGGAATGCCTCCTTCCGGCCGGAAGATCTTCGGCATATCCCGGGATTTCGACATGGAGGCCGCGGGCTTCACCACCGCTTGAGTGGTTCTCGATGGTTTGTCCAGCCCTTGCCCCGATTTTGGACGAAGAGTCAGGGCGCCGGTATGTGACCTTGGCGTTATGGACTCGTCCTCGGTGCCTTCCGTCCGGTAAGAAGGGTCTTTACACCCCTCATCCGGGGCTCAGGGCGCGTGTGCGGCGCGCCCGACGCGTACGCGCCCGTACGTATCACGTACAGAGCACGACCACGGCCGTACGCGGTCCCGCCCACCCCTCACCAGGAGTGGCCACCCTCAAACCAATGAAGATTTAAGGGGTAAAACGAAGTGGCAGCGGAGATCGTCAATCCTCGCAGCGAGAGCAAGACCGGCGATACGGGCAACGAGGGCGGTGCGGAGCCCCTCGACTCCTTCGATCCGGCGTTCGCGCTGCACCGCGGCGGCAAGATGGCCGTGCAGGCCACGGTGCCGGTCCGTGACAAGGACGACCTGTCCCTGGCGTACACGCCCGGGGTCGCGAAGGTGTGCAGCGCGATCGCGGAGCAGCCGGAGCTGGTGCACGACTACACGTGGAAGTCCTCGGTCGTCGCCGTCGTGACGGACGGTACGGCCGTGCTGGGCCTCGGTGACATCGGGCCCGAGGCCTCCCTCCCGGTGATGGAGGGCAAGGCCATCCTGTTCAAGCAGTTCGGCGGTGTGGACGCGGTCCCGATCGCGCTGAACTGCACGGACGTCGACGAGATCGTCGAGACGGTGGTGCGGCTCGCGCCCTCGTTCGGCGGGATCAACCTGGAGGACATCTCGGCGCCGCGGTGCTTCGAGATCGAGCGGAAGCTGCAGGAGCGGCTGGACATCCCCGTCTTCCACGACGACCAGCACGGCACGGCGGTCGTGACGCTGGCCGCCCTGCGGAACGCCGCGCGGCTGAGCGGGCGGGCCGTCGGTGACCTGCGGGCCGTCATCTCCGGCGCCGGCGCGGCGGGTGTCGCCATCGCGAAGATGCTGGTCGAGGCCGGGATCGGCGATGTCGCGGTGGCCGACCGCAAGGGTGTCGTGTCGGCGGACCGGGACGACCTCACGCCGGTGAAGCGGGAGCTGGCCGGGTTCACGAACAAGGCCGGGATCACGGGGTCGCTGGAGACGGCGCTGGCCGGGGCCGACGTGTTCATCGGGGTGTCCGGCGGGACGGTGCCGGAGTCCGCGGTCGCGTCCATGGCCGAGGGGGCGTTCGTCTTCGCCATGGCGAACCCGAACCCGGAGGTGCACCCCGAGGTCGCGCACAAGTACGCGGCCGTGGTCGCCACCGGACGGTCGGACTTCCCGAACCAGATCAACAACGTGCTGGCGTTCCCCGGGATCTTCGCCGGGGCGCTGCAGGTGCGGGCCTCCCGGATCACGGAGGGGATGAAGCTGGCCGCCGCCGAGGCGCTGGCGGCCGTGGTCGGGGACGACCTGTCCGCCGACTACGTCATCCCGTCGCCGTTCGACGAGCGGGTGGCGCCTGCGGTGACCGCGGCGGTCGCCGCGGCGGCGCGTGCCGAGGGCGTGGCTCGCCGCTGACCCGGCCGGCCGAGTGTTGAGGTGACCCCGCCCGGATGGGCGGGGTCATTTCTTTGCCGGGGAATCGGCTGTTCGGGTGGTGTACGGGTGCGGACGGGCCCCGGAGGCCGCCGCCGGCACGCGCGGCGGCACCCCGCTCCGCAGGGCCGCGGGCCGGCCCCTGCCTCAGCAGGGGCGTCCCGGTCCTGGCAAGAGGGTGTGTCTCACAGGGGCATACGGTTCCGTCACCCCGGTGGGGAACCTATCGTCAAGGTCATGTTCGCTGTCTACGCCGCCCGAATCGACCGCGACCAGCCGCTGTCCGGCCTGGAGTTGGGAGAGCGCCCGGCTCCCGAGGCCCGTCCCGGCTGGAGCACCGTCACCGTCAAGGCCGCCTCCCTCAACCACCACGACCTCTGGTCCCTGCGCGGCGTCGGCCTCGCGGAGGACAAGCTGCCGATGATCCTCGGCTGCGACGCCGCCGGTGTCGACGAGGACGGCAACGAGGTCGTCCTGCACTCCGTCATCGGACAGAGCGGGCACGGGGTCGGCCCGAAGGAACCCCGCTCCATCCTCACCGAGCGCTACCAGGGCACCTTCGCCGAGCAGGTGTCCGTGCCGACCTGGAACCTCCTGCCCAAGCCGAAGGAGCTCTCCTTCGAGGAGGCCGCCTGTCTGCCGACGGCGTGGCTGACCGCGTACCGGATGCTGTTCACCAACGCGGGGGTCCGGCCCGGCGACTCCGTGCTGGTGCAGGGCGCCGGCGGGGGTGTCGCCACGGCCGCCATCGTGCTGGGCAAGGCGGCCGGGCTGCGGGTCTTCGCCACCAGCAGGGACGAGGCCAAGCGCAAGCGGGCCGTGGAGCTGGGGGCCGTCGAGGCGCTGGAGGCCGGGGCGCGCCTGCCGCAGCGGGTCGACGCCGTGATCGAGACCGTGGGGGCCGCGACCTGGTCGCATTCCGTGAAGTCGCTGAAGCCCGGCGGCACCCTGGTCATCTCCGGTGCCACCAGCGGCGACCGCCCCTCGCACGCCGAGCTGACCCGCATCTTCTTCCTGGAGCTCAAGGTCGTCGGCTCCACGATGGGGACCAAGGACGAGCTGGAGGATCTGCTGGCGTTCTGCGCGGCCACCGGCGTGCGGCCCGTCATCGACGACGTGCTGCCCATGGACCGTGCGCGGGAGGGCTTCGAACGGCTCGCGGCCGGGGAGCAGTTCGGGAAGATTCTGCTGACCAATCCGTAAGCGCGCGGCGCGGGGTGCTCGAACGGCCGGTCCGGGAACGGGCCGGCCGTTCGCATGTCAACCGGGGTTGACGGATGCCGGATGTCAACCTATGTTGACACCATGACCGAAGCAACCGATCTGGCCGAGCGTGCCGGTGACCGTGATCCGCGGGTCGGCCTGCGGGCCGTGGCCGCGCTGCGCCGGCTGCTGGAGCAGCTGGAAGCCGTGCAGGTGCGCAACGCGCGCAACCAGGGCTGGTCGTGGCAGGAGATCGCCACCGAACTCGGTGTGAGCAGGCAGGCCGTGCACAAGAAGTACGGGAGGCATTGATGTTCGAGCGGTTCACGAAGGACGCCCGGGATGTGGTGAAGAGCGCGTTCGCGTATGTGGAGGGGGGCGGTGGGGGCAGTGTGGAGGCCGAACATCTGCTGCTGGCCCTGCTCGACCGGGAGGGCAGCCGGGGGTCCTTCGCACTTGCCGCTCTGGGGCTCGGGCCCGAGGAGCGGGAGCCGGTGCGCGAGGCACTGCGGGAGGCGCGCAGGGGGGCCGGGCTGTCCCGGGCCGAGCGCGACGCCCTCGCCGGGCTGGGGATCGACGTGGCGGAGATCGTCGCCCGGGTGGAGGAGGTGCACGGCGTCGGAGCGATGTCCGGTGACCGCAGGGACACCCGGTGGTGGTCCGGGCGCCCCTCCTTCGGGCGTGCGGCCAAGGACGTGCTGGAAGGCTCGCTGCGCGCGGCCCTGGCCCAGCGGGACCGGCACATCGGCGACGAGCACCTGCTGCTGTCCCTGACAGCGCGCCCGGGCGTGCCGGCCGAGGTCCTCGCCGACCACGGGGTGACGTACGCGTCGCTGGTGCGCGTGCTGTACGGGGGCGGCGGCCAGGCCAAGGCCGGCTGAACGCGACCGGTTACTTCTTCGGCGTGCGCAGGAGCGCTCCTATGTGGGCCGCGGCCGTCGACAGATGGCGGCGGGCGTCGCGCAGTTGGTCGGGCGTGACGCCGTGGTCGCGGGCCGCGTCCCGGATGTCGTCCCGGAAGCGGTCCAGGAGACGGTCCAGGTCGCGAGCGGGGTCGCCGGTCGATTCCGCGGCGTCCTCGTGGGCCCAGGCCGGTTCGTAGGAGGCCGGGAAGTCCTCCGTGGGGCCTGCGCCCTGCGACGGTGAGCCCGGCTTGCCGGCTGCGGTGCCGGTCCAGTCGAAGCCGAAGTCCTTGCCGTAGTCCTTGCCGAACTCGCCGACTTCCTTGACCAGTTCGCTCAGGCCCTCGCGCAGGCCCGTCGGCCAGTCGCCGCGGGTGAAGTGGTCCTGGACCTGCTCCTGGACGCGGCGGGCGATGCGCTGCACCTGCTCCTGCGCCTGGGCGCGGGCCTGCTCCTGGGCCTCCTTCGCCTGGCGGCGGGCGCGCTGGGCGTCCTCGCGGGCGCGGCGGCTCTCGTCCTTGGCGCGGCGGGCCTGCTCCTTCCACTCCTGCCTGGCCCGCCGCATCTCCTCCTTGGCGATGCGCCAGGCGTCCTTGTCGCCGTACTGCGCGAAGTCCCCGTAGGGGGTGCCCTCGGGACCGCCGGTCCGGCTGCCGTTGTCCCGACGGGCCTCGGTCGCCGCGGCGCGCATCTCGCGGCGCAGGTCACCCGCGGCTCCGCGCACGTCCGCCTGGATCTCCGCGGCCAGTTCGGCGACGGACTCCCTGATCTCCAGCTCCAGGTCGGCCAGTTCGCCGCTGCGGTCGGCCAGTTCGGCGCGGCCCGCGTCCGTGATCGAGTAGACCTTGCGGCCGCCCTCGGTGGTGTGGGTGACCAGGCCCTCGGCCTCCAGCTTGGCCAGACGCGGGTAGACCGTGCCCGCCGACGGTGCGTACAGCCCCTGGAAGCGCTCCTCCAGGAGGCGGATCACCTCGTAGCCGTGACGAGGGGCCTCGTCCAGCAGCTTCAGCAGGTAGAGGCGCAGGCGGCCGTGGGCGAAGACGGGGGGCATGTCAGAGCACCTTCTTGTCGGTCGTGCCGTCGGCCGGGGCGGTGGTGGTGCCGTCGCCGGGGCCGGAGACGGAATTGTCTCCCGAGTCGCCCCCGGGGTGGCCCGCCGGGGCCGCCGGGGGGCTGTCGGTGCCGGGATGCGCGTCCCGTGGCGTGTGGTCGTCGTCCTCCTGGGCCGGCCGGCGCAGCAGGGCGATGGAGCCGGAGACCGTCGTGGCCCGCAGGGTGCCGTTGCCCGCGCCGAGGCGGCCGGTGATCTTGTGGGCGCCCCACTGGCCGTGGACGCGGAGGTCGTCGAAGGCGTTGGAGACGGCGCCGCTCGCCGTGTTGGCCTCGACCTCGGCGTCCGCCCGATGCGGCAGGCGGATCGCGATCTCGCCGGAGACGCTGGTCAGCTTCACGTCCGTGGGGCCGTCCGGGGCGAGGTCGACGATCATCGAGCCGCTGACCGAGTCGGCCCGGACCGAGTGGCCGGAGCCCTCGACCACGGTGAGGTCGCCGGAGACCGAGTTGAACCGCAGGTCGCCCGTGACGTCCTGGGCCTCCAGGCTGCCGGAGACCGTGTCGGCGCGGACCGGGCCGGACAGGGCCACCAGGGTCGTGTCGCCCGTGACGCCCTTGACCACCGTCGGGCCCTGGATGCCGGAGACGACGGCCGCCGCGCCGACGACTCCCACCTCCACGCGGGTGCCGGCCGGGACGGCCAGGGAGACCACCGCGCTGCGGCGCCAGCCCTTGCGGTCCAGCCAGGACAGGAAGCCCTTCCAGGGCAGGTCCTCGTAGGCCACCGTCAGGGTGCCGCCCTGCCGGGTCACCACGAGGGGCGGGCCCTCGATCTCGGTGACTTCCAGGCGGGCGGAACCTTCGTCCGTACCCACCACGTTCACCGTTCCGTTGACCAGGCGTACGTGGAGATCGCTCACGGGCTCGTCGAAGGTGAGCTTGCTCGGTTCCGTGACGGACCACTCGGACATCGTGAGACCTCCCCGACTCGACGCGCCATATCGCGTCTACTCCCATTCACGATATATCGCGGACGGGGAAAGTCAAGACACCCGTTCTGGGGATGGCGAAGCGGTCATAAGTGCTCATACGGCATCGATTCGCCCTAGCGTGTGAGCATGCCGACGGAAGCTGAGCCCACCGGTCCCGCGCCAGGGGCTCTGCTGCTGTGCCGGGCGGTGCCCGGGGCCGTCGGTCCGGTCGCCCATCTGCTGCGGGAGCCCATGCGGCTGACCCGGGCGGGCGACGACTGGAGCGTCCTCGTGCCCGAGGGCCGGCCCTGGCGGGACGGCGGCGAGCCCGTCGACCGCGTGGTCACGGGCTGGGCCACCGCCCTGGCCGTGGGGGCGCCCTGGCCCGTCCTCGCCCTGTGGTGGGACGCCGACCACGCGGGCTTCACCCTCGCCTACGGCTTCCGCCGCCCGGTCGGGTTCGTCTGGCTCGCGAGTGGCGTCCCCGCGGGGGAGGACGAGGCGATGCGCACGTTCGCCGCGCGCGTGGGTCTCGATCCCGTCCTGGACCTGCAGGCTCTCGAACAGCTCACGAAGCCCGACGCCGCGGCCGACGGCCCGGCCCGGCTGCGCGGTCTGCTGGCGGTCCTCGCGCGCGTGGGCGTCTCGATGCCGCCCGGGCTCACTCCCGGCGCACCCGCCGAACGCCTCGGGGAAGCCGTCGCCGTACTGCCGGACAGCCGGTCCGTCGAGTGGCCGGGTCTGCGCGAGGCGGTCGCGGAGCGCGGGACCGTCGAACACAGCCGCCTCGGCCCCTGGCTGCCCTGGGCGGGCGGCCCGAGAGCCCGAGCTCTGGCGCTCGCCCAGGTGGCGGGAGGCGTACCGCTGCTGGCGTGGGGCCTACGGCGGCGCGGCGGCGGCTGGGGCTGGGCCACGGCCGGAGCACTGCTCCTGGCCCACGGCGCGCTGGGCTTGGCCTACGACCTCACGCACCCGCGCGACTGACACCCGTGCGGTGAGCCGGGCGGCCCGGCTGAGGCGGGCCGGGCATCGCGAGTGGAGTGGGCCGGCCGTCCACCCGGGCGGTCGTGGGGCGCGGGTCATGAGGCGGTGCCTCATCCCGGCCTGCGGCCTCGCTGACGCGTGGGTGCGGACCCTCCGGGCTGGGGCGGCTGGTGGCGAGGGCGGCGGCTTGCCGGATGCCCCCGGACCGGCGCGGTGTTGCCGGTAGGGCCATCGGGCGACGCTCCCCCCTACGACCTCCCGAACGGCCGGCGACCGTTCCGCCGTCCCGGCGGGTCCTGCCGCCCGAGCCGGCCCCAGTCGCCCGAGCCGGCCCTGGTCACCCGCCCCGGTGCCGTCGTCTACTCGTCGTCCTCGTCGTCCAGGCGGGCCAGCCACGTCGCCAGGCGTTCCACCGGCACCTCGAAGTCGGGGTTGAGATCGACGAACGTGCGCAGTTGCTCGGCGAGCCACTCGAAGGTGACCTCCTCCTCGCCGCGCCGCTTCTCCAGTTCCTCGATGCCACGGTCCGTGAAGTACATGGCTCAAGGATATGCGGCCGGGCCGCACCCCCCGGCGGGGATGCGGCCCGGTGACGTGCGACGCGATGCGAGGGCTACGCCTCGAACACCTCGCGCACCAACTGCTCCTGCTCGGCCTGGTGCCGCTTCGCGGAACCGACGGCCGGGGACGAGCTGTGCGGACGCGAGATGCGGCGCAGGCGCTCGCCGTGCGGGACGTCCGCGCCGACCGCCAGGTCCAGGTGGTCGATCAGGTTGAGCGCGATGAACGGCCAGGCACCCTGGTTCGCCGGCTCCTCCTGGGCCCACAGGTACTTCTCGGCGTTCGGGTACTTCTTGATCTCCGCCTGGAGCTCGGTGCCCGGCAGCGGGTACAGCCGCTCGATGCGGATGATCGCCGTGTCCGTGACGCCGCGCTTCTGCCGCTCGGCCTCCAGGTCGTAGTAGACCTTGCCGGCGCAGAAGACGACCTTCTTCACCGCGGCCGGGTCGACCGTCGCGTCACCGATGACCGGCTGGAACTGACCCGACGTGAACTCCTCCGCCTTGGCCGCCGCCGCCTTCAGGCGCAGCATCGACTTCGGCGTGAAGACCACCAGCGGCTTGTGGTGCGGGTTGTGCACCTGCCACCGCAGGAGGTGGAAGTAGTTCGACGGCGACGTCGGCATGGCGACCGTCATGTTGTTCTGCGCGCACATCTGCAGGAAGCGCTCGGGGCGGGCCGAGGAGTGGTCCGGGCCCTGGCCCTCGTAGCCGTGCGGCAGCAGCAGGACGACACCGGAGGTCTGCGCCCACTTCTGCTCGGCCGACGAGATGAACTCGTCCACGACCGTCTGCGCGCCGTTGACGAAGTCGCCGAACTGCGCCTCCCACATCACGAGCGCCTCGGGGCGGGCCAGCGAGTAGCCGTACTCGAAGCCCATCGCCGCGTACTCGGACAGCAGGGAGTTGTAGACGTTGAGCCGTGCCTGGTCCTCGGAGAGGTACTGCAGCGGCGTGTACTCCTCGCCCGTGCTGCGGTCGATGATGACCGCGTGGCGCTGGCCGAACGTGCCGCGCTGCGAGTCCTGGCCCGCCAGGCGGACCGGGACGCCCTCCAGCAGCAGGGAGCCGATCGCGAGGGTCTCGCCCATGCCCCAGTCGATGGTGCCGTCCTCGACCATGGACGCCCGGCGCTGCAGCTGCGGCAGCAGACGCGGGTGCACGGTGACGTGGTCGGGGATGTTGACCTGGGACTCGGCGATCCGCTTGACGACCTCCGTGGTCACCGCGGTGTTCACGGCGACCGGGAACTCCGCCTGCGGGTCGGAGGTCTCCACGACCGCCGGCTGCGAGGTGGCCTCGCGGACCTCCGTGAAGACCTTCTCCAGCTGGCCCTGGTAGTCCTGCAGCGCCTGCTCGGCCTCTTCCAGGGTGATGTCGCCGCGACCGATGAGGGACTCGGTGTACAGCTTGCGCACCGAGCGCTTCTTGTCGATCAGGTCGTACATCAGCGGCTGCGTGAAGGCCGGGTTGTCCGACTCGTTGTGACCGCGGCGGCGGTAGCAGATGAGGTCGATCACCACGTCCTTGTTGAACGCCTGGCGGAACTCGAAGGCGAGCCGCGCCACGCGGACCACGGCCTCCGGGTCGTCGCCGTTCACGTGGAAGATCGGGGCCTCGATCATGCGGGCCACGTCCGTCGCGTACATGGAGGAACGCGAGGACTCGGGGGCCGCGGTGAAGCCGACCTGGTTGTTGATGACGATGTGGACCGTGCCGCCGGTGCGGTAGCCGCGCAGCTGCGACATGTTCAGGGTCTCGGCCACCACGCCCTGGCCCGCGAAGGCCGCGTCGCCGTGGATCGCGACGGGCAGGACCGTGAAGTCCGTGCCGCCCTTGCCGATGATGTCCTGCTTGGCGCGGGAGACGCCCTCCAGGACCGGGTCGACGGCCTCCAGGTGGGAGGGGTTCGCGACCAGGGAGACCTTGATCTGCTCGCCGTCCAGGCCGGTGAAGGTGCCCTCGGCGCCCAGGTGGTACTTCACGTCGCCGGAGCCGTGCATCGACTTCGGGTCGAGGTTGCCCTCGAACTCGCGGAAGATCTGCGCGTACGACTTGCCGACGATGTTGGCGAGGACGTTCAGCCGGCCGCGGTGGGCCATGCCGATGACGACCTCGTCCAGGCGGGACTCGGCGGCCGAGTCCAGCACGGCGTCCAGCAGCGGGATGACGGACTCGCCGCCCTCCAGGGAGAAGCGCTTCTGGCCGACGTACTTGGTCTGCAGGAACGTCTCGAACGCCTCGGCCGCGTTCAGCCGGCGCAGGATGCGCAGCTGCTCCTCGCGCTCCGGCTTGGAGTGCGGGCGCTCCACGCGGTCCTGGATCCACTTGCGCTGCTTCGGGTCCTGGATGTGCATGAACTCGATGCCGGTGGTGCGGCAGTACGAGTCGCGCAGGACGCCGAGGATGTCGCGCAGCTTCATCATCGACTTGCCGGCGAAGCCGCCGACGGCGAACTCGCGCTCCAGGTCCCAGAGCGTGAGGCCGTGCTCGGTGATGTCCAGGTCGGGGTGCTTGCGCTGCTGGTACTCCAGCGGGTCGGTGTCGGCCATGACGTGGCCGCGGACCCGGTAGGAGTGGATCAGCTCGAAGACGCGGGCGGCCTTGGTGACGTCGTCGTCGTGGCTGGCGTCGATGTCCTTGAGCCAGCGGACCGGCTCGTAGGGGATGCGCAGGGCCTCGAAGATGTCGTCGTAGAAGCCGTTCTCGCCGAGCAGCAGGTTGGCGACCTGGCGGAGGAACTCGCCGGAGGCGGCGCCCTGGATGACCCGGTGGTCGTAGGTCGACGTGAGCGTCATGACCTTCGAGATGCCGAGCTTGTTCAGGGTGTCCTGGCTGGTGCCCTGGAACTCCGCCGGGTAGTCCATGGAGCCGACGCCCATGATCACGGACTGGCCGGGCATCAGGCGCGGCACCGAGTGGACCGTGCCGAGGCCGCCGGGGTTGGTCAGGGAGACCGTGACGCCGGAGAAGTCGTCCATCGTCAGCTTGCCGTCGCGGGCGCGGCGGACGATGTCCTCGTAGGCCTGCCAGAACTCGAAGAAGTTCAGCGTCTCGGCCTTCTTGATCGCCGCGACGACCAGCTGGCGGTCGCCGTTCGGCTTGACCAGGTCGATGGCGAGACCGAGGTTGACGTGCTCCGGCTTGACCAGGGTCGGCTTGCCGTCCACCTTCGCGAACGAGTAGTTCATCGCCGGCATGGCCTTGATCGCCTGGACCATGGCGTAGCCGATGAGGTGCGTGAAGGAGATCTTCCCGCCGCGCGCCCGCTTGAGGTGGTTGTTGATGACGATGCGGTTGTCGAACAGCAGCTTCACCGGGACCGCGCGCACGGACGTGGCCGTGGGCAGCTCCAGGGAGGCGTCCATGTTCTTCGCGACCGCGGCGGCCGGACCGCGCAGCACGACCTGCTCGGGGCCCGCGGGGGCCTCGGCGGCGGGCTCGGCCTTCTTCGCGGACGCGGCCGGCTTGGCGGCGGCGGCCGGCTTCGCGGGGGCCGGGGCGGCCTTCGCGGGAGCGGCGGCCTGGGCCGGGGCCTGCGCGGCGGGCTTCGCCTGGGCCGGAGCCGGAGCCGGAGCCGGGGCCTGCGCCGGAGCCGCCGCGGCGGCGGGCTTCTCGGCGGCGGGCTTCTCGGCCGCCGGCGCGGGTGCCTGGGCCGGGGTGGCCGGCGCGGCCGGCTGAGCGGTGGTGGTGGTCCCCGCGGCCCCCGTGGCCGCGGTACCCGCCGGAGCCGAGGCGGCAGCGGCGCCCGGCTTGTAGTCGGCGAAGAAGTCCCACCAGGCTCGGTCTACCGAATTCGGGTCCTGGAGGTACTGCTGATAGATCTCGTCGACGAGCCACTCGTTGGCACCGAACGACGCGGCGGGGTTCTTGCCCGCTTGGTCGGTGTCGGTCGAGATGCTCGAGTTACTGGGGGACTGTGGCGACACGGCGGCAACCGCCCTCTTCCGCTTCACAAGATGATGGACAGCGGGAATCAAGGCTACGCCTCCCCGAGCGGGAAGGTCAGGCCGGGCCCGTTCAACGTCGCGCAAGTCACATCTTGGAGAGTGTTTCGGGGCTTGAAATGGCGGGAAACAAGCGTGGTTCCGCTTGAGCAGGGAAGGGGAGAGCGGGGCCTGACACGCCAGTGGCGCGGGCCTGTGCCTGATCACACGTGTCCGTCAGCGCGGATGCCCGTGGATCTTGTGGCTCCGCTTCGAACTTTACGTCAACTTGGCACAGATGGAAGTCCTGGAAGAGTGACAAGAATCCGGCAACCCCGCTCGGATTCGGCCACTCCGATCCGTCCGCCGTGCAGATCCACCGCCCAGCGGGCGATCGCCAGGCCGAGACCCGTGCCGCCGTCGCTGCCCGGCCCCTGCGGCCGCTTGGCGCTGCCGCGGTTGAACCGCTCGAAGACGCGGTGCCACTCGGACTTCGGAATGCCGGGGCCCTCGTCCAGGACCTCCAGCTCCAGCGACTCCGGCAGGGCGCCGCGCCGCGCCTTGACCGTCACCCGGCCGTGCGGCGGACTGTGCTTGACCGCGTTGTCGATGAGATTGGCCACGACCTGGTGGATGCGCTCCGGGTCGGCGTGCGCGGTCAACTCCGGCGGATGCACGTCGAGGTGCAGATGCACGTCCGTGCGGGTGTGACTGCCCGAGCCGGTGGCGATGCCCGCGCGCACCGAGGCGACCATGTTGGCCTCCTTCAGCACGCCCGACAGATACGGCCACACCTCGAAGCGCCGCTTCTTCAGCGGCACGACGCCGTTGTCCAGCCGGGACAGGTCCAGCAGCGTCTCCACCAGCCGGCCGAGGCGCTCGGTCTGCTTCAACGCCGTGCGCATCGTCTCCGGGTCGGCCTGGGTGACGCCGTCGACGATGTTCTCCAGCACCGCGCGCAGCCCTGCGATGGGCGTGCGCAGCTCGTGCGAGACGTTCGCCACCAGCTCCTTGCGCTGGCGGTCCTGGGCCTCCAGCTCGTCGGCCATGGCGTTGATCGTCACGGCCAGGTCGCCCAGCTCGTCACGGCGGTTCTCCCGCGTGCGGCGGGTGTAGTCGCCCTGCGAGATGGAACGCGCCACCGCCGTCATCTCGTCCAGCGGCGCGGTGAGCGAATGGGCCACGAACTGCGTGATGAGCAGAGTGGCGATCATCGAGAAGACCGTGATGAAGCGCAGCTCCGTCTTCGTGTGCACCGCGATCACCGACAGACCCGTGGTGATCAGCACCGAGATGACGACCAGCGCGCCCAGCTTCGTCTTGATCGAGAAGGGGCTCACCTTTCCCCAGGGTTCCGGCTCCCCGGGGTTTCTCCGTGCAGCCGGCCCGCCGCTCATGGCGTCGGGGTCTCCAGGGCGTACCCCACGCCGTGCACGGTGCGGATCCGCTCGGCGCCGATCTTCCGGCGCAGCGCCTTGATGTGGCTGTCGACCGTGCGCGTACCGGAGGCGTCCGCCCAGTCCCAGACCTCGGCGAGCAGCTGCTCGCGCGAGAGGACCGCGCGGGGGGTGTTGGCCAGACACACCAGCAGGTCGAACTCGGTGGGCGTGAGGTGGACGTCCTCGCTGCGCACCCGGACCCGGCGCTGCGCGTGGTCGATCTCCAGTTCGCCCAGGCGCAGGATGCCGCTGCGCGGCGTCGCGGCGGCCAGGGCGGCGCGCTCCACGCGGCGCAGCAGCACGTGCACGCGCGCCGCCAGCTCCCGCATCGAGAACGGCTTGGTCATGTAGTCGTCGGCGCCGACGCCCAGACCGACCAGCATGTCGGTCTCGTCGTCGCGCGCGGTGAGCATGAGCACCGGCACGGGGCGGGCGGCCTGCACGCGACGGCAGACCTCCAGACCGTCGAAGCCGGGCAGCATGATGTCGAGGATCAACAGGTCCGGCTGCCACGCCTCGGCGGTGTCGACGGCGGCCGGACCGTCGCCCGCGGTTTGCACGAGGAATCCCTCGGCTCGCAGACGGGTCGCGATGGCGTCGACGATCGTGGCGTCGTCCTCGACGACGAGCACCCGGCGCTGCGCGCCCGGAGTAGCCGTCGCCGAACCGTTGTGGGAGGTCTGTGTCTGCTCCATCGCCCGCCCCTGGGGTGTGCTTTCCGGAATCAGTGGGGTGATTCCTTCTGACTGGCCATGCCTGCGCATCGTTGCGATTGACGCTTGAATGATCGGCGTCAGAGGAGCAGCGTACGGGCAGGCAGCACGCCTTTGCTATCCAGGGCGGACGGCGAGGTGCACCACGTCGGGAACGCCCCGGGCAACCGGGATCTCTTCGGTACGCACCTGTTGGAACCCGGCATTCCACAAGGTTTCTTCGAATTCCGGAGACGGCTGGGCGGACCAGACCGCGAGGACTCCGCCGGGCCTCAACACCCGTGCGCAGCCCGCCAGTCCGGCCTCGCCGTACAGGTGCGCGTTGCCGTCCGTCACGGTCCAGTCGGGGCCGTTGTCGATGTCCAGGCACAGGGCGTCGTACGTGTCGGATGTCTCATTGACGTGGGCGACGAGATCGGCTTCGACGATGTCCGTGCGGGGGTCGGCGAGGGCCTCGGCGGAGATCGCCGACAGCGGGCCGTCGCGGTGCCATTCGACGATCGCGTGCTCGCGTTCCACCACCGCGATCCGGCCCCAGCGGGGGTCGGCGGCGGCGTGGGCCAGGGAGAAGCCGACGCCGAGTCCGCCGATCAGTACGTCGGGGTGCTCCCGGCCGGGCAGGGCGTCCAGGGCCGCGTCGACCAGCCGCCGCTCCGAGCGGCCGTCGGAGGTGTCCATCAGGAAACAGCCGTTGGCGATGATCTCCAGCCGGTCACCGTGCCGCCGCAGCACGACCTCGCCGTGCGGGCCCTCGCGCCGGTCCAGGACGTCAGGCGTGTCGTATGAGGTGGGCATCGGGTCATCCTGGCAGGTGCGGGCCGGGCTGGGCGCGGGATTAACGGGCGGACGTCGTGGGAAGCCACGGGCGGGCGCGCTGTGTGCCGGCCCCCGCGTGGCGCCCGTCACAGACAGCGGGGCGGGGACGGGCGAAGGCTGGGCCACGACGGAAGGAGGCTCCCTGTGGAACGCACCGCGCCACCGGGACGGACGGCCCCGCCCACGCCGTCCGGTGAGCCGACCCTGCCTGCGCTGTCCGGTGAGCCGGTCCCGTCCGCGGCGTGTGGTGAGCCGGTCCCGTCCGCGCTGACCTGCGTGCCCGCCGGTGCGCCGGGTCCGCCGCACGGTGGTCCGGCCGGCGTGCGGGGTCCGCTGGACGGTGGGCGTGGGCCGGGGCTGCCCGACGGTACGGCCGCGGACGACGGGCCGCTGCCGGTGCCCGTCGGCGGGCCGCTGCTGGACGGCGTGCCGAGGCAGCGCTGCCCGAGGGGCACCGCGGACCCGGGCCGACAGAGAAGCTGCCCGAGGGGCACCGCGGACCCGGGCCGACAGAGAACCGGTGTTCCGGTGGCGCACCGGCGCCGGGTTCCGCGTCCGTGGCGGCTGCTGCCCACGCCCACGGGTTCACCGTTCACCTTCGCGTACGTGGTCCTGCTCTGCGTCACCTCGCTGATCGGCGCGCACGCCGACCCCGCCGTGGTGCACGCCCTGCTCCAGTGGTCCAGCACGGACGTGGCGCACCTGGTGAGTTCGCCGGAACTGGTGCTGGTCGGCAGCGCGCTGTGGGTCGCGGGCGGGGTGGCCTCGCCGTTCACGGTCGGGTTCGTGCTGGTGCTGACCGCGCTGGAACGGCGGATCGGGGGCCTGCGCACGGCCGGGGTCTTCCTGCTCGGGCACGTCCTCGCCACCCTGGCGACCGAGGTCCCGGTGGGACTCGCGGTACTGGCCGGGCAGCTGCCCGACTCCTCCCTCCACCGTCTCGACTACGGCGTCAGCTTCGGCGTCGCGGCCGGCGCCGGCGCCCTGGCCGGTCTGCTCCCGCCGTGGCTGCGCGTACCGCTGCTGGCCGCCTTCGGCGGGATGCTTCTGCGGGACCTCTTCGCCTTCACCGACCCGATGACGAACTGGGGGCATCTGATCGCCCTGGCCATCGGGATCGCGACCTGGCCGCTGGTCCGGCGGTGGCACGCGAGCCGCACGGTTCCGACCGGGGGGTGACCCCCCGGCGGGTGACCCCCGGGATGACGGGGGAGGGCACAGGTCAGGCCCCTGCCGCCGTCGGCCGGTCGTGCCTGGCGCTGGTCAGCACCGCCGCCACTTCCCAGCCCAGCGACTCGTACAGGCCCCGGCCCGCCGGCGTGCCGGCCAGGACGCCGGTCCGGGCTCCCTGGCGCGCGGCGGCGGACTGCAGCGTGCGCATGACGAGGCCGCCCAGCCCCTTGCGGCGGTGCTCCGGGGCCGTCTCGATCCGGTCGGCGACGGCCGTGTCGCCCGTGGGGGTGATCTGGCCGCGCGCCGCCAGGGAGCCGTCCGGGGCGGCCACCATCAGGTGGGTCACCGCGCCCCGCGACCACGTGCGCAGCCGGAAGCCGTCGGGGACGGCCGGAGCGTCGTCCGCCGCCAGCGGGACCGTCATGAGGTAGCCGGGTTCGGGGTCGATCCACCAGCCGTCGTCCAGCCAGCCGGCGACCTCCGCCGGATCGCGGAAGGCCTTCAGCCACACGCCGTCCCCGGTCACCGCGCCGGCCACCTTCCGCACGGTCGTCTCGTCGAGGCCCTCGCCCGTCGCGCCGAACACGTGCCGGGTGACGTGTCCGTACAGCCCCACGTCGATCGTCCAGCCCCACGGCTCGGCCACCGGCGGAGCCGCCCCGCGCGACACGACCCACCCGTCCACCCACGCCCGCACGGTCCCGTCCACGCCGCCCCCGTAATTACCGCTAGCACCTTTGGCCTATTACGTCGATGACTCTACGCGCCCTCCTGGCAGGGGCGGCACGGGTGATCGCTGACAGCGAACACCGGTCGGGGAACAACCGGCCGTCCCCAAGCATTGAGTCGGCATAGCTCAACTTGACTGCCGAAGGGGAGATCATGGCTTCGACGTCCACACCGCTCACCCTGCCCGTGCTGCCGCTCGACGACGAGGTCGTGCTGCCCGGGATGGTGGTCCCGCTGGACCTGAGCGACTCCGAGGTCCGTGCCGCGGTGGAGGCCGCCCAGGCCGCCGCTCGGACAACACCCGGAAAGCCCCGGGTACTCCTGGTGCCACGCATCGACGGGACGTACGCGAACACCGGTGTCCTCGGCACCGTCGAGCAGGTCGGCCGGCTGGCCGACGGCGACCCGGGCGCGCTGATCCGCGGCCGGGGGCGGGTGAGGATCGGTGCGGGGACCACGGGCCCCGGCGCGGCCCTCTGGGTCGAGGGCACCAGCGTCGACGAGACCGTGCCGGAGCCGCTGCCCGGCCAGGTCGCCGAACTGGTCAAGGAGTACAAGGCCCTCGCCACCGCCTGGCTGCGCAAGCGCGGCGCCTGGCAGGTCGTCGACCGGGTCCAGGCCATCGACGACGTCTCGGCGCTGGCCGACAACTCCGGCTACTCGCCGTTCCTGACCACCGACCAGAAGGTCGAACTGCTGGAGACCACCGACCCGGTGGCCCGGCTCAAGCTCGCCACGCAGCAGCTGCGCGACCACCTCGCCGAGCAGGACGTGGCCGAGACCATCGCCAAGGACGTCCAGGAGGGCGTCGACAAGCAGCAGCGCGAGTTCCTGCTGCGGCGCCAGCTCGAAGCGGTCCGCAAGGAGCTGCGCGAGCTGAACGGCGAGGCAGGCAAGGACCCCGCCGAGGAGTCCGACGACTACCGCGCCCGCGTGGAGGCCGCCGACCTGCCCGAGAAGGTCCGCGAGGCCGCCCTGAAGGAGGTCGACAAGCTGGAGCGCTCCTCCGACCAGTCGCCCGAGGGCTCGTGGATCCGCACCTGGCTCGACACGGTCCTGGAGATGCCGTGGAACGAGCGCACCGAGGACGCCTACGACATCCAGGGCGCCAAGGAGGTCCTGGACGCCGAGCACGCCGGTCTGGAGGACGTGAAGGAGCGCATCACCGAGTACCTGGCCGTGCGCAAGCGGCGCAACGAGCGGGGTCTGGGCGTCGTCGGCGGGCGGCGCGGCGGTGCCGTGCTCGCGCTGGTCGGGCCGCCCGGCGTCGGCAAGACCTCCCTCGGCGAGTCCGTCGCCCACGCCATGGGCCGCACGTTCGTGCGCGTCGCCCTCGGCGGTGTGCGCGACGAGGCCGAGATCCGCGGACACCGGCGCACGTACGTCGGCGCGCTGCCCGGCCGGATCGTCCGCGCCATCAAGGAGGCCGGGTCGATGAACCCGGTCGTGCTCCTCGACGAGATCGACAAGGTCGGCTCGGACTTCCGGGGCGACCCGGCCGCCGCCCTGCTCGAAGTGCTCGACCCGGCGCAGAACCACACCTTCCGCGACCACTACCTGGAGGTCGAGCTCGACCTCTCGGACGTCGTCTTCCTGGCCACCGCCAACGTCCTGGAGGCGATCCCGGAGGCCCTGGCCGACCGGATGGAGATCGTCCGCCTCGACGGCTACACCGAGGACGAGAAGGTCGTCATCGCCCGCGACCACCTGCTCCCGCGGCAGCTGGAGCGGGCCGGGCTCGACAAGGACGAGGTGACCATCGACGAGGGCGCGCTGCGCAAGCTCGCCGGCGAGTACACGCGCGAGGCGGGTGTGCGCACCCTGGAGCGGTCGATCGCACGGCTGCTGCGCAAGGTCGCGGCCCAGCACGAACTGGGCGAACGGGAGCTGCCCTTCACCGTCACCGACGCGCACCTGCGGGACCTGATCGGCCGGCCGCACCACGTGCCCGAGTCCGCCCAGGACCCGGCCGAGCGCCGGACGTCCGTGCCGGGCGTGGCCACCGGGCTCGCGGTGACCGGAGCGGGCGGTGACGTGCTCTACGTCGAGGCGTCGCTGGCCGACCCGGAGACGGGCGCGGCCGGGCTGACCCTGACCGGTCAGCTGGGCGACGTGATGAAGGAGTCCGCGCAGATCGCGCTGAGCTTCCTGCGCTCCCACGGCGCCGAGCTCGAACTGCCCGTGGGCGACCTGAAGGACCGGGGCGTGCACATCCACTTCCCGGCGGGCGCGGTCCCCAAGGACGGCCCGAGCGCCGGCATCACGATGACCACGGCCCTGGCGTCCCTGCTGTCCGGCCGGCTGGTCCGCACGGACGTGGCGATGACCGGCGAGGTCTCGCTGACCGGGCGGGTGCTGCCGATCGGCGGTGTGAAGCAGAAGCTGCTCGCCGCGCACCGGGCGGGTGTCACCAGGGTGATCATCCCCAAGCGCAACGAGCCCGACCTGGACGACGTCCCGGCGGAGGTGCTGGACAAGCTCGACGTCCACGCCGTCACCGACGTCCGGCAGGTTCTGGAACTGGCGCTCGCGCCCGCGACGAACGGCGCGACGCCGGAGGTTCCGGTCGCGGCGTGACGGACGCGGCCGGTGGGGAAGGCCCGGGTTCCCGTGAGGGGGCCCGGGCCTTCACCGTGGGGTGGGCCTGTGGACACGGACGCCCTGACCTGGGAATACTTGCCGGGCTGCGGCGCCGACGGCGGCCGCAGGACAATCTCAGTAGCGACGACCTAGGCAGGGACTCACGTGCACGAGGGCGGCAACGACGACGGACACCGGGCCGGACCCGGTGAGTCCGCGGATGCCGGTGTGGCCGGAAACGGCACGGCCGCAGGCGGTACGGCCGGCAGGGGCGTGGACCGGCCCGCCTTCCTCGCGCTGGAGCGGGAACTGACGGTGCTCCTGCGGCGGGCCCGGGCCAGCCAGGGCGAGATGGCCCGCGAGGTCCACCCGGACCTGGAGTCGTCCGCGTACGGGCTGCTCGTCCGGCTGGACGAGTGCGGCAAGCAGCGGGCCACCGAGCTCGCCGCCTACATCGGCGTCGGCAAGGCCACGATGTCCCGCCAGCTGCGCGCCCTGGAGGAGCTCGGCCTGATCGCCCGCGAGCCCGACCCCGCCGACGGGCGTGCCTGGCTGGTCGCCCTCACCCAGGAGGGCCACGACCGCGTCCGCCGGGTCCGCGAGGCCCGCCGCGCCCGGTACGCCGGCCGCCTCGCCGACTGGGAGACGGACGAGGTCACCGAACTGGCCCGGCTGCTGCACCAGCTCAACCGCGGCATGGAGAAGTAGCACCCCGCACGGGGCGCGGGGCCGGGGCCGTCAGAACTCGACGTACACGACCGTCGCGTCGTCGTGGGTCTTGCTCCGGCCCAGGACCGTGGCGGCGGAATCCGCCCGTTCCCGTGTCCGGACCCGGTCCACCAGCGCCTGCGGACCCTCCTTGCGCACGAGGTGGAAGCAGTCCGTCCAGTCGCCCTCCTCGAACCTCTCCACCCAGCGGGTCGCCCCGTCCGTCAGAGCGGCCAGGGCGCGCACCTCGGAGCGGGGCAGGGTCCCGGTCACGGCCAGCCGGGCCACCGAGGCATCGGCCGCCGCCGTGAAGAAGCCGCCCTCCCTGTTCCGCAGGGTCGCGTCCACCATCGCGTCCGTGGCCAGGGCCGAGCGGGGGATCAGGGCCAGCCGGTCGTCCAGGACGGGCGTCACCACGCCGTCCGGGGACTCCAGCAGCAGGGCCGAGTCCGACAGGACGAGGTACTCCACCGTGTCCGGATTCCAGCGGGCCACGACCACCGTGGCCTGAGGGGTGCGGGGGTGAGAAAGGTCACAGGTTGAAGCATGTGCCCCGGCGGTACGCGCGATGGCGCGGGACAAGGCTTCGACCAGGGGAACATCCGGGAGTGAAACGGTCAGTTCGGTCAGCGCGCCACCGAGGCGCGCGGTGAACCAGGGGACGGAATGCAGACAGCCCGTCCCGGTCTTCGGCGGCGTCACACCGTCCAGGACGACGAGTGAACCGCCCTGTCCTGAAGCCGGAAGCCCGACAGCGGCGAAGTCCTCGTTGGGGCGGTCGGCGTCTCCCGGCTCCGAGGCGAGTTCAGTACGCATCCGGCCAGTCTGCACGAGCCCTTCACAAGGTCCGCAGAAGGTCGGCCATGGTTGCCGTACCGGCGCACCCGCGCAGGTCAGGCGCCTGGTTTGGGCTGGAATGATTTGTTCCGGGAAGACGCGGTGGCGAATACTGCCACCGCCCGCTCCCGGCGTCCAACCGGCGTGCCGCGCAAGGCCGCTGCAAGAGCCTGCGGAACTTGCCCCTCAACTCCCCTCCGAGGTTCACTCCTTCGGGTGGCGGGTCAGGTGATGCGCGTGCGCTGCCCACCGGCGCTGGGAGGGTCGGGAAGTGTACCGGGAGTACGCACCAGTTGACGGAGCGTCATCCGGGCCCAAGGGTTCACGAGTCAGGAATGCGAGCACCGGTGCAGAAGACGCGGCCTCGTCGCACAGGCAAGCAGACGGCCCCCGTTCAGGGCGCTGAGCCTACGCCCCCCACCGGAAAGGGCCGCCCCACACACGTCCGCAACCGGCTCATCGTCGCCGTGGCCGTGGTCGCCGCGGCGATCGCCGGGGCCGGCACCCCGTCGGTGCTGGCCGCCTCGGCGGAACTCCACGACTCCCAGGAGCTGGTGACGCTCGCGGAGCAGACGCAGGACGCCCTCGCCCTCGCGCACTCCCTCGCCGACGAGCGCGACGACGTCACCGCCTACATCGCGGCCGGCCGCCCCAAGTCCAAGGCGCCCTCCGAGCAGCACAGCGAACGCGTCGACCGGCAGGTCGAGGAGCTGCGCGCCGACACCGACACCCCGGCCGCGCTCCGCTCGGGTCTCGACGGCATAGCGGCCGTACGGCGGGCGGCGCTCACCGGCAAGAGCAGCGCCCTCGAAGCGCACCAGGCGTACTCCGCCGCCATCACCGAACTGCACCGGCTCGCCGAGCAGCTGGCCCAGCAGACGCCGCCCCGCGCGGGCGCCGGCGGCCACGCGCTGGCCGAGCTGGACTCCGCCGTCCAGCAGGCCGCCGCGGCCCGGGGACTGCTCCTCGCCGCGCTCAGCGTGCCGCGCTCCACCCAGACGGTCATCGACCCCGTCACCGGCCTGCCCACCGAGACCGCCACCTCCTCCGGGGCCGGCGCCCGGCAGCGCGACGCCCTGAGCGCCGCCGCCCAGCAGGCCCGGCTGCGCTCCGACGCGGCCCTGGCCGACTTCCGCGCCACCGCCCCCGAGGCGGCCCGTACCTCGTTCGACAACACGGTCACGGGCACCGAGGTCAACTCCGCCGAGAAATACCTCGCCACCCTCACCGACCAGCCGTCGCTCTCCGACGGCGAGCTGTCCACCGGCACCAAGCGGCTGGACGCGGCCCTGTCCGCCCGGGTCGACCTGATGCGCGGCGTCGAGTCCGCCCTGTACGACCGCCGCACCAAGGACCTGGAGGCCCTGCGCGACGACGACGTCACCGCGCTGGAGATCCGCATCGCCGTCCTCGGCGCCCTGATGCTGCTCGCCGTCGGTGTCGCCACGGGCATGGCCCGCAGCCTCACCCGCCCGCTCGCCGTCCTGCGCCTGGGCTCCAAGCGCCTCGCCGAGGCAGAGGACCCGGCGGCCGAGGAACCGGTGAGGTTCACCGGCCGCAACGACGAGTTCGCGCAGGTCGTCCGCTCCGTGAACGCCCTGCACGCGCACGCGGCCGCCCTCACCGAGCGGATCACCACGCTGGAGTCCGACCGCAAGCACCTCGTCGGCCAGCGCCAGAAGATGGCCGACGCGCGCGAGGAACTGCGCGGCCAGCTCGCCGAGTCCGCCGCCCAGCTGGAGCGGCTGCGCACCGCCATCGGCGGCACCTTCGTCAACCTCGCCCTGCGCACCCTCGGCCTGGTGGAACGGCAGCTGGCCGTCATCGAGAACCTGGAGGAGCGCGAGCAGGACCCGGACCGGCTCTCCACGCTGTTCAAGCTCGACCACTTCGCGACCGTCATGCGCCGGCACAGCGAGAACCTCCTGGTCCTCGCCGGCACCGAGCACGTCCAGCACGCCGCCGGCCCCGTGCCGCTGGTGGACGTGGTGCGCGCCGCGGTCAGCGAGATCGAGCGGTACGAGCGGGTCCGGATCGCCGCGCTGCCGCCGCACGCGCACATCGCCGGGTTCGCCGCCGACGACCTCTCGCACCTGCTGGCCGAACTCATGGAGAACGCCACCTCGTTCTCCCCGCCCGACCTGCCCGTCGAGATCTCCGGCTGGCTGCTGGAGAACGGCGAGGTCATGCTCTCCGTCCAGGACGAGGGCATCGGGATGACCGACGACCGGCTGGAGCGCCTGAACGCCCGCCTGTCCGACTTCGACCCGGAGGCGCCCTACGACCAGGAGGGCGAGGACGGCCTGGGCCTCGGCCTGTACGTCGTCGCCCGTCTCGCGCACCGCCACGGCGTGCGCGTCCAGCTGCGCGAGCAGAAGCAGGGCGGGGTCGCGGCGGTCGTCGTCCTGCCCCGGACCCTGCTGGCGGCGGCCCCGGCCGCGGCCGTCCCGGCCTCCGGCCCGCTCTCCGGCACCACCCACTCCTTCTCCCTGCCCGGCGCCGACGCGGAGGCCAACTCCAACGTCCTGCACGGCCGCACGAACGGCGGGGACCCACTGGTGGCCCTCGCGGAGAAGGCCGTACGGCGGGAGGAGGCCGGCCACGGCACGACCGCGGCCGAGCACCCGGAACCGCCGGAACACCCGGAACCGGCCGAGCACCCGGAACCCGCCGGGCCGGAGGAGACCGCTTCCGCGCAGGAGGTGACGGCACCGGCCGAGACCCCTGCCGAGACCACCATGGAGCTGCTCGCCCCGATACCGCAGGAGGAAGCGGAGCGGACGCAGCACGAGAGCGCGGCCGACGACGGCGGAACCACACCGCCCGGACCGGCCCCGCACGCTCACGAGACCCGCACGGGGGGTGCGGGCGGGAGCGCACACGCCGAGGCGGAAGCCGACGCCGAACACGAACGTGTCACCGACAAGGGCCTGCCCAAGCGCACGCCCAGGATCACCGCCCAGCCCACCGCCCCGCGCCAGCGCGGCGGTTCGGTCGACGCCGACGCCCTGCGCCGCCGCCTCGGCGGTTTCCGCCAGGGCGCCCAGGCCGGCTACCGCGAGGTGGAGGCGGAGATCGCCGAGCAGACGGCCTCGCACCAGCGGCCGGCCGCCGGCACATCTGGACCAGCTGATTCCGAAGAAGCCACGGGGGGCACAGTCGAGGAGGCAAGCAGTTGACCGCGCCCAGTACCTTCGGACTGATCGGACTGAGCAGTGAGGCCCGCAACCTGCACTGGCTGCTGACCAACCTCGTCGAGGAGGTGCCCGGCATCCTCTCGGTCGCGGTCGTCTCCTCCGACGGGCTGCTCCTGCTGTCCTCCGACGCAGACCGCAACAAGGAGGCCCGTCAGGCCCGGCAGTCCCAAGGGACCCGGCCCACCGGCCCGCGCGGCTCCGCCGCCGACCTCGCCACCATCGTCTCCGGCATCGGCAGCCTGACCATCGGTGCCGCCAAGCTGATGGACTTCGGCGGGGTCAAACACACCATGATCGCCATGGACGAGGGCAGCCTGTTCGTGATGTCGATCAGCGACGGCTCGCTGCTCGGCGTGCACGGCTCCGCGGACTGCGACATGAGCGTGGTGGCCTACCACATGGCCTTGTTCGTCGGCCGGGCCGGCCACGTCCTGACGCCGGAACTGCGCAGCGAACTCCGCAAATCCCTGGAGGAGTCCCAGACGACGGGGAGTGCCCGATGAGCAGGAGTCCCAAGCAGCATCTCCCGGTGCGCGGCGGGGACCGCAAGCCCGCCCGGGTCCGCCCCTACTCGCTCACCGGCGGCCGCACCCGCTTCGGCCACGTCCTCCTCGTGGAGACGTTCGTGGCCAGCACGGCCGCGCTGGACGCCCCGGAGGAGCGCAAGGAACTGACGAACGGTTCGCTGTCCACCCGGGTCATGCCGGAACTGCGGGCCATCGTCGAACTGTGCCGCCGGATGCGTACGGTGGCCGAGATCGCCGCGCTGCTGAAGATGCCGCTCGGCGTGGTCCGCGTGCTCCTCAGTGACCTCGCGGACCAGGGAAAGATCCGTGTGTACGGAACGGGAACCGGCCACGGCACGGGCCGCCCGGACCGCGCTCTGCTGGAAAGGGTGCTGAGTGGACTCCGTCGTCTCTGACGCCGCTCACGGCGTCGCTGCTTCCTCCCCGCTCGCCCGGCCCGACGCGGGCATGCACGCCTGGGAGACGGACCGCACCCGGGCCCCCATAGCCACGAAGATCGTGGTGGCGGGCGGCTTCGGCGTGGGCAAGACCACGCTGGTCACCTCCGCCTCGGAGATCACGCCCCTGCAGACCGAGGCGCTGATGACCGAGGCGAGCGAGGCCACCGACGACCTCACCGCCACGCCGGGCAAGACCTCCACCACCGTCGCCATGGACTTCGGGCGCATCACGCTCGACGACGACCTGGTGCTCTACCTGTTCGGCACGCCGGGCCAGCAGCGGTTCTGGTTCATGTGGGACGACATCGTGCGGGGCGCGATCGGTGCCGTCGTGCTGGCCGACACGCGACGGCTGAAGGACTGCTTCCCGGTCCTGGACTACTTCGAGAGCTCCGGGCTGCCGTACGTGGTCGCGGTCAACCACTTCGACGGGGCCGAGCTGTTCGAGCCGGAGGACGTGCGGGAGGCCTTGACCATCCCGCAACACATACCTGTCATGATCATGGACGCGCGTCGCCGGATCTCCGTGATCGAGACCCTCCTGGCCCTCGTCGGCCACGCGCTGGACGAAACCCCCGAGTAGAGGACAGCCCGCATGCGGAAGATACTCGTCGTCGGAGCCGGCCAGTCCGGACTCCAGATCGCTCTCGGCCTCCAGTCGCAGGGGTACGAGGTCACCCTGATGTCGAACCGGACCGCGGACGAGATCCGCACCGGCCGGGTCATGTCGACGCAGTGCATGTTCCACACGGCCCTGCAGCACGAGCGCGATCTCCAGCTGAACTTCTGGGAGTCCCAGGCCCCGAAGATCGAAGGACTGGGCGTCTCGGTCGCCGCTCCCGGCTCCTGGGCCGAGGGCCCCTCCGCGCGGGCCATCGACTGGCTCGGCCGCCTCGACGGGTTCGCGCAGTCGATCGACCAGCGCGTGAAGATGGCCGGCTGGATGGAGACCTTCGCCCAGCGCGGCGGCCAGCTCGTCATCCACGGCGCGGCCGTCGGCGACCTCGACTACTTCTCCCGCACCTACGACCTGGTGCTGGTCGCCGCCGGCAAGGGCGAGCTGGTCCAGATGTTCGGCCGCGACGCCGAGCGCTCCCCGTACAGCGAGCCGCAGCGCGCGCTGGCCGTGGCGTACGTCCACGGCCTCGGGCCGCGCCCCGAGCACCCGGACACCGAGGCGGTCCGCTGCAACCTCGTGCCGGGCGTCGGCGAGCTGTTCGTCATGCCCTGCCTGACCACCTCCGGCCGGGCCGACATCCTCTTCTGGGAGGGCATACCCGGCGGCCCGCTCGACGTCTTCGCCGGCGTCAAGGACCCCGCCGAGCACCTCTCCCTGACCCTGGAACTCATGGAGCGGTACGTCCCCTGGGAGTACGCGCGGGCCACCAAGGTCGAACTGACCGACGCCGGCGGCACGCTGGCCGGGCGCTACGCCCCCACCGTCCGCAACCCCATCGGCCGGCTCCCGAGCGGCGGCCTGGTGCTCGGCGTCGCCGACGTGGTCGTGGCGAACGACCCGATCACCGGGCAGGGCTCCAACTCGGCGTCCAAGTGCGCCGCCGCCTACCTCGCCTCGATCGTCGAGCACGGTGACAAGCCGTTCGACGAGGAGTGGATGCGGGCCACCTTCGACCGCTACTGGAACACCGCGCAGCACGTCACCAAGTGGACCAACGCGATGCTCGCGCCGCCGCCCGAGCACGTGCTGAACCTCATCGGCGCCGCCGGCGAGATCAAGCCGGTCGCCGACCGCTTCGCCAACGGCTTCGACAACCCGGCCGACTTCGAGAACTTCTTCTACGACCCGGAGAAGGCCCAGGCCTACCTGGTCGAGGCGTCGGGCGCGGGCGCCGCCTAGTCCTCCGGCGTGGACGTCGCCCGGTCCTCGTCGTCCGGGTGGCCCTCGTAGCCCTCGTCCGACCCGTCCGTCGCGCCCTCGGGGAGCTCCGGCGGCTCGTACCGCCGCAGGGGCTTCCCGTCCGGGTCCGGGCGGACGGCGCCCAGCACCGGGTTGGCCGCGATCGGTGACACCTTCACCCTCGCGCCCGGGCGGGGTGCCTGGACGACTCGGCCGTCGCCGAGGTACAGCGCCACGTGCGTGGCCTCCTCGAAGTACACGACCAGGTCGCCCGGGCGCAGCTCGTCCAGGTCGATCCGCTCCAGCCGCTTCCACTGCTCCTGACTGGTGCGCGGGATGGGCGTGCCGGCCGCGGCCCAGGCCTGCGAGGTCAGGCCGGAGCAGTCGAACGACTTCGGGCCCTCCGCGCCCCACTCGTACGGCTTGCCGAGCTGCCGTACGGCGTAGCGCACGGCCCGGCCGCCTGCCGCCGTCGGCCTGCGGACGGAGCCGGCGCTGCCGCCGGCTCCGAGCGCGCCGGACGCCATGAACCGCTTCTGCGCCTTCGCCACACCGTCCTCCTCCAGCTCGGCGACGGCGCTGAGCTGGTCCTCGTCGAGGGAGGCGAGCAGTTCCTCGACGTCGTGCAGCCGTCCGCGCACCGTGTCGCGTTCCTTCTTGCGCCGCTCGGCGAGGGCGAGCTGCTCGTCGAGGGCCGTGCGGGCCTTGCGGGCGAGGTCCCGGGCCTTGCGTTCGCTGCCCGTCAGCCGGCCGACCGTGCCGGCCCGCTCCCGGGCGATCCGGCCGATCACCCGGCCCTGGTCCACCGCGTGCTCCGGATCCCGGGCCAGCAGCAGCCGGACGTACGGGGAGATGCCGGTGCTGCTCTGGTACTGCTGCCGGGCCAGGCGGCCGGCCGCGCCCCGGCTGTCGTGCAGGGAGAGCCGGGCCCGGGCCAGGGCGCGCTCCAGCCGCTCGGTCTCGGCGCGCTGCCGCTTGAGCTTCTCCTCGGTGGCGTTGTACGCCTCGGTGGCCTGCTCGGCCTGCCGGTACAGGCGCTGAAGGTCGGTCAGGAGGCGGGCGACGGAGGGCTGTTCCCCGTCCGGCTCGGGAACGGCCGTGGCGGGCACGGGCGCGAGGGCCGTTCCGGCTGCCGTCGCCGCGACGCAGACCAGACGCAGCAGGGTTCCTGACATGCCGTCACCTCCGGTGCGGGGGCGGCCCTGTGCCGCCGGACACCGTGAGGATCGGGCGCGTGCGCGGGGTGCGCGCGGTGAGTGTGCGCGGTTCGGCGCAACGACGTCACCCGTCGGCGTCGTCCCGCTTGCCCGGCGGCGTGGCGTCTGGCTTCGTGACGTCCGGCTTCGACCACGGCCAGTTGAGCCGGCGGGTGGGAGCGCCCTCCGGGGCGTAGGCGTACTTCCAGCGGTTCGTCAGGCCCACCTTGCCCGGCCCGCGGGGCACGCGCCGGTAGACCAGCACCGTGGGCGGTCCGCCGTCCGGGTCCGGGACGGGGATGCGGTACGTCTTGGGCGGGTGGCCGGTGATGCCGAGCAGGACGGGCAGGACCCTGCCGTCCATGGGGCCGCCCTCGAAGGGGGTGTCTTCGCTCTTCACGGGATCAGTGTCAGACATCCTCGGCGAGGGCCAGGACCAGGGCGTCCGTCTGCGGGTCGCGGCGGGCGGTCACCGTCAGCACGGCGACGAACTGCTCGACGAGCCAGTCGCGCAGCTCCTCGGCCGGGGGGTCCTTGTCCTCGTCGAGCCAGATCAGCGACGACGCCTCCACGGCGGTGATCCACATACGGATGGTCATGCGCAGCCGGGGGCCGGGGTCGGTGACGCCGAGGTGGCTGAGGATGTGCTCGGCCGCGACGCGGCGGACGCCGTCGACGATGGCGGTGGTCCGTGAGGTCTCGACGACGCTGCCGCCCTGGAGGAGGGCGCTGAAGCCGGCGTCGTGCTCGTCGACGAAGGCGAGGTAGCGGTCGAGGGCGCGGGACAGGCGGGGGAGGAGGGGGCCCTCGCGGGGTTCGTCGAAGCAGTGCTGGAGCTCGTCGGCGGCGGAGCGGAGCGCGGCCTCGTAGAGCTGCTGCTTGCCGCCGGGGAAGTACCGGTACACCAGGGGGCGGGAGACGCCGGCCGCCTCGGCGACGTCGTCGAGGGAGACCTCCTCCGGCGCACGGTGCGCGAAGAGGCCCAGCGCGGCGGTGAGCAACTGGCTGCGGCGTTCCTCGACGCTGAGTCGCCGGTAGGCGGGGGTGGGGGCGGCGGCTGGTGTCATGCTCCGCAGCGTAATCGGGGGGTCGGGGGGCTGCGTAGCGGTGGCCGGGAACGTGCGGCGGGCTGCGGCGGTGGGCGGAGTGCTCGCGGTGGCCTTCGGCGGTGGGGCCGGGGTGCCCGCGGCGGCCTGTGACCGCTGGGCGGGGGTGCGCGTCTACGCCTGACGGGGGGGGTGGGTCGGGGGCGCGCCCGGGGGGGTGCGTCCGCGGGACCGCGCGCTGGGGGTTCGAAACCGCTCCCCGTACCGCGACCCGCCAACCCC